>NZ_JBNJMX010000049.1:0-3241 GCF_050936375.1 Plantactinospora sp. CA-290183
GGCGATCTGCGACCGGAACGGCGACGGGTCGAAGAAGCTGATCCGCCGGGTCGCCGTGCGGCCGGCGGTGATGGTGGCCCAGAACTCGTCCCGGGTCGCGCCCCCCGGCGCGACCACGCCGATCCCGGTCACCACCGCCCGGCGGCCTGTCACGGCGCGGCCTCCGCGGGCTCGCCGCCGCGCTGGACGACCGGCTCCCCGCGCCGCCCGGTGCCCCGCTCCCCGCTGGGCTCGGTGTCGACGTGCCCGAGTTCCGGGCGCGGCGCGAGCGGACCGAGGTGGAAGACCACCTCGGCCGGCTCGTCCGCCACGTTGCGCAGCCGGTGCCGTACCTCGACCGGGATGTAGAGGGCCTCGCCGGCGCGGACCGGCACCGGGTCGCCGTCCAGGTCGACGACCAGCTCGCCCCGGCTGACGTACAGGAACTCCTCGCTGTACGGGTGGTAGTGCTCGGCGATCCGCTCCCCCGGTGCCAGGTGCGCCACCCCGAGGAAGCCCGAGGTGCTGCCGACGGTGCGGGGACCGAGCAGCACCCGCAGCTCGCCGCCCCGGCGCCGGTCCGCCGGTACGTCCCGGGCCGCCACCAGCCGCCCGGCGTGCTCACTCATCGCCGGCTCCGCCGGTGGCGCCCGGGGTGACCGGTGCGGTGGGCACGGTCGGATGTTCGGCGGCGATCCGCTCGATCCGGTCCCGGATGATGTCCAACTGGATCCGGCTGTTGGCGTTGATCCGGTCGGTCATCTGCGCGGTGGTCACCGGCGCGGTCGGGCGCATGGCGAAGTCCTGCGTCCAGGTCATCCGGGTGCCGCCCGGCACCTCGGCGTACCGCCAGTGGATCCGCATGTACTCGAACGGCCCGGTCTCCACCCGCTGCGCGTGCACCTCCCGCCGCTCCCGGTCCGGGGTGCGCTCGCTGACCCAGCTCCAGACGACGCCGTTCTCGTCCGGGACCATGGTGAGCCGGAAGCGCACCGTGGGACCCCGTTCCTGGAGGACCTGCACCGAGGCGTACTCGGTGAAGAGCCCGGTCCAGCCGGTGACGTCGTTGGTCAGGTCCCAGACCAGGTCGAACGGCGCCGCGATCAGGACCGAGTTCTCGGTGTGTCCCGGCCGGTCGGCGTCGCCGGACCGGGCCACCAACTCGGCGACCTCCGGGATGCTCAGCTCTCCGGACTCCTCCGGGATCTGCACCCGGTAGCGGTCCGCGAGCACGGCCTGGAGTTCGAGCAGGGCCAGCGAGTCCATGCCGAGTTCCGTCAGAGACGCGGTTTCGGCGCCGGCCGCCGCCTCGGCGTCCAGCCCGCAGTTCTGCACCAGGATGGCGGTGATCTCGGCCGCCGTCACCGCCGGACTCCGTTCCTGGTCGGCGGCGCCGGCCGGGGCCGGACCCCGCCCCGGCTCCGCCGGACGCTGTCCCACCACTACCGGTTGCTCGTGCCTGACGGTCATCTGGTCCTCCTCGCGCTGCTCAACTGGTCCTGCTCGACGGTGCGTGCGGTGCGGAGACGTCCGGCGGGTCGGCGGGGGCGAGCAGCCGCTCGACCAGGGCCGTCGAGTACCGCCCCTTGCGGAACGCCGCGTCGTCCAGCACCCGGCGGACGAACGGGATGGTGGTGTGTACGCCGGGGCCGGCGACGTCGAACTCGTGCAGGGCCCGCTCCATCCGGCTGAGCGCCAGGTCCCGCTCCGGCGCCCAGACCACGACCTTGGCGAGCAGCGAGTCGTAGTACGGACCGACCTGGTAGCCGGGGTAGCCGTGGGTGTCGACCCGGGTGAACGGGCCGCTCGGCGGGGCGAACCGGGTCAGCCGCCCCGGCGTGGGCAGGAAGTTGCGGGCCGGGTCCTCCACGTTGACCCGGCACTCCAGCGCCACGCCGTTGATCCGGACGTCGGACTGGCGCAGGCGCAGCGGCACCCCGCCGGCGATGTGCAGTTGCTCGTGCACCAGGTCGACGCCGGTGATCATCTCGGTCACCGGATGCTCGACCTGGATCCGACAGTTGATCTCGATGAAGTGGAAGCGTTCCGCCTCGTCGACCAGGAACTCGAACGTCCCCGCCCCGGTGTAGCCGGCACTCAACGCCCCCCGCAGGGCGGTCTCGGCCAGTGCGTCGAGGGTGCTGCCGGACAGCGCCGGAGCCGGCCCCTCCTCGACCAGCTTCTGGTGCCGCCGCTGCACCGAGCAGTCCCGGGTGCCCAGGTGTACGCCGTTGCCGTACCCGTCGCAGAGCACCTGCACCTCGACGTGCCGGGCCTGCGCGAGGTACCGCTCGACGTAGACCCGGTCGTCGCCGAAGGCGGCCTGGGCGGCGATCCGGGTCCGCTCGTACGCCTCGGTGAAGTCCCGTTCCGACCAGACCACCGCCATCCCCCGGCCGCCGCCACCCGCGGCCCCCTTGATGATCACGGGGTAGCCGATCTCCTCGGCGACCGCGCGGGCCCGCTCCGCCGTGCCGAGCGTCTCCAGGCTGCCCGGCGGCAGCGGCAGGCCGGCGGCGCCCATCAGCACCCGGGCCCGGGACTTGTCCCCGAGGGCGGACATCACCTCCGGCGGCGGTCCGACGAAGACCAGGCCGTTGTCCGCGCAGATCTCGGCGAAGTCGGCGTCCTCGGAGAGGAAGCCGTAGCCCGGGTGGACCGCCTGGGCACCGGTCCTGCGGGCCGCCTCCACGATGGCGGGGGCGTTCAGATAGCTCAGCCGGCTCTCCGGCGGGCCGATGCAGACCGCCTCGTCGGCCAGCCGCACCACCGCGGAGTCGCGGTCGGCGGTCGAGTACACCGCCACGGTGCGCACGCCCAGTTCGCGGCAGGCGCGTACCACCCGCAGCGCTATCTCGCCGCGATTGGCGATCAGGATCTTCTCGAACACCGCCGCACCGTCCTGACGCTCACGCGGGTACCAGGGCGATCAGCGGCTGTCCGAACTCGACCGGCTCGCCGTCGACCACCAGTACCTCGACGACCCGGCCGGCCTGCTCCGCGACGACCTCGTTCATCAGCTTCATCGCCTCGACGATGCCGACCACCTGGCCCCGCTCCACCTTGTCGCCGACCTCGACGAACGCCGCCCCGCCCGGCTCGGCGGCCTGGTAGTAGGTCCCGACCATCGGGGCGAGGACGGTGAGCGGGGTGCCGCCGCCGACGGTCGCGCCGGCCGGCGTCGGCGCCGGTACCGGTACCTGCGCGCCGCCGGTCCGGCCGCCGCCCGTACCGTCCGCCGGTCCGGCCTCGGCCCCGTGCC
>NZ_JBNJMX010000014.1:0-93116 GCF_050936375.1 Plantactinospora sp. CA-290183
GCCGGGCACCTGGGCTTCGCCGAGGCGGTCTTCAACATCAAACGGGACCTGCTGGACTTCCTGCTCACCGCCCGGGCGCAGGGCCGGCGGGTGGTCGGCTACGGCGCCCCGGGCAAGGGCAACACGCTGCTCAACCACTGCGCGATCCGGGCCGACCTGCTCGAGTACACCGTCGACCGCAGCCCGCAAAAGCAGGGCCGGTTCCTGCCCGGCACGCACATCCCGATCCACGCCCCGGAGCGGATCGCGCGGGACCGCCCCGACTACGTCCTGGTGCTGCCGTGGAACCTGCGCACCGAGATCTCCACCCAACTGGCCTACGTACGGCACTGGGGAGGCCGGCTGGTCTTCCCGATCCCCGCGCTGGAGGTGGTCTGATGAAGGTCGTCCTCTTCTGCGGCGGGCTGGGGATGCGGATGCGCGAGGACGCCGCCTCCGCACCGAAGCCGATGGCGATGATCGGCGACCGGCCGCTGCTCTGGCACGTGATGCGCTACTACGCCCACTTCGGGCACACCGACTTCATCCTCTGCCTCGGCTACGGTGCCGTCGCGGTCAAGGACTACTTCCTGCGCTACGACGAGACGCTCTCCAACGACTTCAGCCTGGCCATGGGTGGCCGCAACGTGCGGCTCTTCTCCGCGGACATCACCGACTGGAACATCACCTTCATCGACACCGGGCTCGGCACCAGCATCGGCGAGCGGCTGATGCGGGTCCGCGAGTACGTCCAGGACGAGACGATGTTCCTGGCCAACTACGCGGACACCCTCACCGACGCCCCGCTGCCGGAGATGATCGAGCGGTTCTCCGGCAGCGGCGCCGCCGCCAGCCTGCTCGCCGTACCGGTGCAGTCGACGCACCACGTCATCGACATCGCCCCCGGCGACCAGGTCACCCGGGTCCGACCGATCCGCGAGCTGATGCAGTGGGAGAACGGCGGCTACTTCATCCTCCGCCCGGAGATCTTCTCCGTGCTGCGCGAGGGGGAGGACCTGGTGCCGCACGGCTTCGACCGGCTGCTGCCGGAGCGCCGGCTGATCGCCCAGCGCTACACCGGTTTCTGGCGGGCCGCGGACACCTTCAAGGACCGCGCCGAGCTGGAGGAGCTCTACCAGTCGGCCCGCTGCCCGTGGATGCTCTGGGACGCCAACCGGAACCGGGAACCCTGCTCGGCCGCCCTGGAACCCGTGCTCGCCGCCGCACCGCGCCCGCAACGGGCGGCCGCGGGGTTGACCGGCTGATGATGCCGCTGCGACTGGGCGCGGCGCGGTCCGTGGTGCTGCTCGGGGCGCACCCGGACGACATCGAGATCGGGGCCGGCGGGCTGCTGCTCGCGCTCGGCGACAACCCGGGGCTGCGGGTCCACTACGTACTCCTGACCGGGTCGCCGGCCCGGCAGGCCGAGGCGCGGGCGGCGGCCGCCGCGTTCCTGCCCGGCGCGCGAGTCAGCTTCGCCCTGCACGACCTGCCGGACGGCCGGGTGCCGGCGCGGTGGGGGGAGGCCAAGGAGATCGTCGACGCCGCCGCGGCCACGCTCGGCGCCGACCTGGTCCTGGCGCCGGACCCGGACGACGCCCACCAGGACCACCGCACACTCGGCGCCCTGGCACCCACGTCGTTCCGGGACGCCACCCTGTTGTACTACGAGATTCCCAAGTGGGACGGGGACCTGGTCCGACGCAACGTCTACCTGCCGCTGGCCGCCGAGCGGGTGCACCGCAAGGTCGAGCTGCTGCACGCGGCCTACCCGTCGCAGAAGGCGCGGGACTGGTGGGACGACGAGGTGTTCCTCGGACTGGCCCGGCTGCGGGGAATGGAGTGCCGGTCCCGGTACGCCGAGGCGTTCCGGTGCGAGAAAGCGGTGATCGAGCCATGACCCGACCCCGTGCCGCCACCCTGCGGGTCTGCCTCTTCGGCGTACCCGGAGCCCACCTCAACCTGGGGGTCGGCGCGCTGCGCGCCGCCACCCTCGGCGGGCTGCTGGCCCGGGAACCCGCCGCCGAGGTGACCGTCTTCGACGACGGCTGGGGCCGACGCCCGGGGCATGCCTTCGTGGCCGGCGCTCCGGTGCCGATCACCCTGCACGGTGCCCGCCACTCGCGCCGCTACCACCGGCCCGAGTCCTACCTCAACATGCGGGTCAGTGCCGCGCTCGGCGGGCTGCGCAACGCCGGCCTGGCCCGGATCGACGCGGCCGACGCGGTGCTCGACGTCAGCGGCGGAGACAGCTTCAGCGACCTCTACGGCGAGCACCGGTTCCGGACGGTGGCCTGGCCGAAGCGGCTGGCCCTGCTGCGGGGCCGGCCGCTGGTGCTGCTGCCGCAGACGTACGGGCCGTTCCGTTCGACCCGGCTCCGGGCCGAAGCGGCGGCGCTGGTGCGGGGCGCCGCCATGGCCTGGGCGCGCGATCCGGAGAGCTTCGCCGCCCTCGGCGACCTGCTCGGCGCCGACCTCGATCCCGAGCGGCACCGGGAGGGCGTGGACGTGGCTTTCGCGCTGGAGCCGCGCCCGCCGGAGGAACCGGCGTACGAGCGGCTGGTCGGATGGTTCGAGGCGGCGCCCGGACCGGTGGCCGGGATCAACGTGAGCGGCCTGCTGACCCGCCCCGAGGGCCGGGCCCGGTTCGGGCTGGCCGGCGACGCCCACCAGGTGGCGCGGCGGCTGGCCGAACGGCTGCTCGACCGTGCACCGACCCGGGTGATCATCGTGCCGCACGTGCACACCCCGAACGGCGCCGACGACGACCGGGTCGCCAGCGAGCGGCTGTACGCGACCCTCGCCGCCCGGTACGGCGACCGGGTCGCGCTCTCCCCGGCCGGGCTGGATCCGCACCAGACGAAGTGGGTGATCGCCCGCACCGACTGGTTCTGCGGGATGCGGATGCACGCCACCATCGCCGCGCTCTCCTCGGCGGTACCGGCGGCGGTCGTGGCGTACAGCGACAAGGCGCGCGGCGTCTTCGCCAGCGTCGGGCAGCGCCGGCACGTCGCCGACGCCCGCCGGTTGGGTGAGGAGGAGCTGCTGGAGCTGCTCTTCCAGTCCTGGACCGACCGTGCCTGCGCCGCGGCCGAACTCGGGCTGCGGACCCCGGTGGCGGTCCGCCGCGCCGCCGCCCAGATGGACGAGTTCGTCGCCGTGGCCCGGGCCGAGCGGCACCGGCGCGGCGTGGCCCGGGTCGGCTGATGCGCCGGCCGCGCACCGTGCACGACGTCGCCGCCGCCCAGCTCTGCACCGGCTGCGGCGTCTGCGCCCACCTCGCCCCGGACGAGGTCCGGATGGTCGACGTGCTCGACCACGGCCGCCGGCCGCTGCCGATCACCCCGGTCGGGGCCGGCGTGCTGCAGGGTGGTGGCGCCGCCGCCGCGCTGGAGTGCTGCCCGGGGGTGCGGCTGGGGCACGACACGGCACGCCCGGAGCCCGGCGAGATCGCCGAACTCCGCCCGGCCTGGGGACCGGTCCGGGCCCTCTGGGAGGGGTACGCGGCCGATCCGCAGATCCGGCACGCCGCCTCCAGCGGGGGCGTGGCGACCGCGTTGGCCGGCTACTGCCTGACCGGTGAGCGGATGGCCGGGGTGCTGCACATCGGCGCCCGCACCGACGTGCCGTACCTGAACGGGACCCGGCTCTCCCGCACCCCGGCCGAACTGCTCGACAACGCCGGGTCCCGGTACGCGCCGGCCAGCCCCTGCGACCGGCTGGACCTCGTCGAGGCGGCCGACGGGCCGTGCGTGTTCATCGGCAAGCCCTGCGACGTGGCGGCGGCGCGGATGGCCCGCCGGGTCCGGCCGGAGCTGGACGCGCGGCTCGGGCTGACCATCGCCGTCTTCTGCGCCGGCACCCCGACCACCCGGGGCACCCTGGAGATGCTCGCCCGGCTCGGGGTCGACGATCCGGCCCGGCTCGCCTCCGTGCACTACCGGGGGGCGGGCTGGCCCGGGGAGGCCCGGGCCCGGCTGACCGACGACCCGCCCGGGCGGCAGCGACGGCTCAGCTACGCCGAGTCGTGGGGCGACATCCTCCAGAAGCACCGGCAGTGGCGCTGCCACCTCTGCCCCGACCACACCGGAGAGTTCGCCGACGTGGCGGTCGGCGACCCGTGGTACCGGCCGACCGGTGACGATCCGGGACAGTCGCTGGTGCTGGCCCGCACCGAGCGGGGCGTACGGCTGGTCGAGGCGGCCATCGCGGCGGGGGTGCTCGTGCTGACCCCGGTGGCCCCGGGGATCCTGCCCGCCTCCCAGCCGAACCTGCTGCGGGCCCGGGGTGCGGTCTGGGGACGGCTCGGCACGCTGCGCGCGGCCGGGCTGATGACGCCCCGGCTGACCCACCTGCCGATGGCCGGCGTCTGGTGGCGGCACCTCTCCGCCGCCGAGAAGCTCCGCTCGACCCTCGGTACGCTGCGCCGGATCGGGCGCCGGCGGCTACGGCAGCCGGCCGCGCTGGTGCCGTACGAGCCGTCGGTCCCCCCGGGGGCGGCGGTGACCGCCGAGCCCCCGGCCACGGGGCGTGGAGCCGGTCAGATGACCACGGGCAGCCCGTTGTCGAAGTAGACGTTGGTGGCCCGCTCCCAGATCACGCCCGCCCGGTTGTACCCGGAGACCACGCCGTACCGGTAGTCCCGGCCGTACTTGTTGTTCCGGAACAGGATGTTGGCGCCGAGCAGCCGGGGGCTGATCCCGATGGAGTAGTTGCCGCCGTTGCAGTAGTTGTCCTCGACGGTCATGTTGGTCAGCGTCGGGCTGGTCTCCGAGCCGATCGTGACGCACGAGTTGAACGGATCCCTGGTGGCCGGGTTGTAGGAGAGCAACGTGTTGTGCCGGACCAGGATGTTGGTGCCGCCGGTGCTCTGCAGGATGTCGTTGTGCGAGCCCGCGACCCGGGTCAGGCTGTGCAGGTAGGAGTCGAGGATCCGGGTGTTGTTGGTCAGCCGGGGCCCGTCGATCATGTTGTAGACGTTCCCCCGTTGCAGGGTGTAGTCGCTGCAGCAGATCGAGGCCGAGTTGGTGGCCGTACCGTTGATCTCGACGTCCTGGATCAGCAGGTTGAGCGTGCCGGCGAGGGTGCGGATCGCGTAGGTGGGACTGGTGCAGGTGATCCTGGAGCGGAGGATCTGCACGTTGGCCGCCGCCACGGTGATGCAGCCGACGATGTTCAGCCCGGTCACCACCTGGCCGGCGGTGCGCAGGCTCAGCGAGCCCGAGTTGCGCAGCGCGGTCCCGACCGGGACGCCGGTGTTCGCCGCGCTGGGCCAGTAGGTGATCGGGGTCGGGGCCACGGCCGGCGCGTAGGGCCCGTCGGCGGAGGGCGCCGGTCCGGCGGCCGGCGGCGCCGGGCTTCCGGCCGCCGGATTCCGGTACGGCTCACCGTCCCGGTACGACTCCAGGATGGTCGCCGGTGCGCCGGCCACCTGCCGGAACGCCTCGGCGCAGCCGTCGACCCGGACCCGCAGCGCGGAGTAGTTGCCCGCCGCGACGCCGTCGGTCCTCCGCGAGGTGCAGTGGATGTCCGTGTCCTCGATCAGCGTGCCGACCACGCCGGAGCGGACCGAGATCGCGGCGGCGCCGCCGGTGCGTACCGTCACGCCCCGGAGGATGACGTTGTCGGCGGCGATCTCGATCGGCCGTTCGAACTTCCGGTCCGCCACCACCGTGTCCGGCCGGTCGAGCAGCAGCGGGGTGGGTCGCCGGTCGGTTTCGGTGAGCCGCAGCGCGAGGTACCCGCTGGCGGCGATGAGGACGGCGACGAGGACGAAGATCCCGAGGAGCAGGATCCGGCGTGGACGGCCGGGCAGCCGGATGAAGGTGGCCGGGTCGACCCCCGGTCTGGCGTTGGTTTCGGGCACGGCTACCCCCCACGGGCGTCTCGCATGAAGCCGCGGGCGCGATCGTCACTGCACAAGCCCCGCCCGACAGCCGAATCGGCCATGCCCGCGCCGCCCGCTCCGGTCGGCACGCTCCGTAAGGCCCGGAGACCGTCCCGAACGCCTGGAGCCCTGGCGATCCGGATCTTCTCCATCTGTTGGCCGCAGCTGAATACTACAAGCTGGAGCGAAGCGGTTACTATTCTCGATTCAGACGGATTGTGGACAGAACCGGTTGCGGCCCGTCCGCTCCGGACCCTGGAGCCGCTGGTCAGCGGGTTTCCACCCGCAGCGGGCCCGCTGCCGGGAAGCATCACCCCGCGCAGCACCCAGCTACACCGCCGGGATGGCCACCAGGGCGCCGATGACGCCGAAGAGCGCTACTCCGAGTAGCGCCGCGGGCCGCGGGACCCGGGGCGGTACGCGCGAGCGGGTACGCCGCAACGACGTACCCGCTCGTGATGCCGCTGGTGGTCCGACCCGGCTACTCCGAGTCGACCGTGACCCGCTTGGACTTCGCGCCCTGGTCCTCGACGGTCGGCTTGCCGTTCCGCTTGCCCGCGTCCCCGGTGCTGGTGATCTTGGTGGGCATCGGCTCCCGGCCGCCCTCGCCGGGCACCGCGGCCACGGTGGGCTCACCGTCCACGCCGCCGTCGACGCCACCGAGCACCGGCTCGGTCACCCGGGCCGGCTCCGGCCTGGCCGGACGCCCCTGCGGGGAACGGTGGCCGTCCGGCGAGGGCTCGCCCGCCGCCTCCGCCAGCTGCTGGATGTCGGCCTCGGTCTGGGCCAGCTGCTCCCCGGCCTGCTGGGCCGACTGCTCGGTACCGGTCAGCCGCTCCTGCTCGTCGGCGAGTTGCCGCTGGGCCGCGGCCAGCTGCCGCTGGATCCGGTCGGACTCCTGCCGCGACGCCACCGTCTCCTGCCGGATGTCCGCGAGCGCCTGCTGCGCCTGGGCCAGCTCCTGCATGACCTCGGCCAGCTGCTGCCGCCCGGCCACCGCCTCCTGCTGGGTGGTGGCCAGGTGCTGCTGGGTGGTGGCCAGGTGCTGCTGCGCGGTGGCCATGTACTCCTCGAACTGGCGGCGGGACGCGGCGAGCTGGTCCTCGGCCTGGCGCCGCAGCTCGGCGACCTCCTCGTCGACCTGGCGCCGGAGGTTCGTGGCGTACTCCTCGGCCTGCCGCCGGATCCCCTCCACCCCCTCCTCGATTTCCGCCTGCCGTGCCTCGTACGCCTGTTCCAGCTCGGTGCGGCGCTGGTCGAACTCGCGGTCCGCCGCGGCCCGGTAGGAGGCGAGTTCCTCCTCCAGCGCGGCCCGGCCGGCGACGAGTTCCTGCTCGGCGGTGGCCCGCTGGGCGGCGATCTCCTGCTCGGCGGCGGCGGTGCGGCGGTTGACCTCCTGCTCCACCCCGGCCCGCCAGGCGCCCAGCTCCTGCTGGCTCTCCGCCCGGATCCGCGACGCGTATTCCTCGGCCTCCGCCCGGGACTGCCGGACGAGCTCGGCGGTCTCCTCGGTGATCCGCTTCGCCTCCTGCTGGGCCTTGGCGTGTGCCGCCTGGCCTGCCTCGCGGAGCTGGGTGGCCTCGTGCTTCGCCTTCGCGTACGCCCCCTGGCCGGCCTCGCGGAACTGCGCGCCCTCCTGCTTGGCCAGCTCGATGAGCCGGTCGGCCTCCTGCCGGGCGGCGTCGAGGAGCCGCTGCGACTCCTGCTGGGCCTGGGCGTGGGCGGCCTGGCCGGCCTCGCGCAGCCGGGTCGCCTCCTGCTGGGCGGCGTCGCGCACCCGGTTGGCCTCGTGCTGGGCCGCGTGGCGCAGCCGGGCCGACTCCTCCCGGGCCCGCTCGGTGACCTGCTGCGCCTCCCGGGCGGTCCGCTCGGTCAACTCCCGGGTCTCCTGGGCGGTCCGCTCGGAGAGCCGGTGGGCCTCCTGCTCGGCGGTGTCGCGGAGCTGCTTCGCCTCCTGGAGGGCCTTGGCGTGTGCCGCCTGGCTCGCCTCACGCAGCCGGTTCGCCTCCTCGGCGACCCGGTTGCGCAGCTCGGAACTCTCCCGCTCGGCCTTGGCGAACGCGGTCTGGCTGGCCTCGCGCAGCCGGGTGGCCTCCTCGGCGGCGGCGGCCACCGCGGCGTCCGCCTCGGCCCGCCGGGCCGTGTTGATCTTTTCTTCCTCGGCCCGCCGGGCGCTGAGCGCGAGCTCGAAGTCACGCAACGCGGTGGCCGCCTGCTCGCGGGCGTCCGCGAGGACGTGGTCCGCCTCGGCCCGGCGCGCCTCGATCTCGGCGGCGGCGCCCGCGTGGATGGACTCGGCCTGCTCCTCGGCGAGCGTCAGGATCTGTTCGACGACCGGTCCCAGATGGCGGAACGAGGCCCGGTCCAGCACCCCGACCTGGCGCCGTACGGCGGTCAGGTCGCGCTGTAGCACCTCGACCTGGCCGGCCAGCTTGTGGATCTGCCCGTACGCCTGTTCCCGCTCGGCGGCCAGGCTGGCGATCTCGTTCTCGGCGCGTGCGACGTAGCGGTCGACCTGCCGTTTGTCGTAGCCCCGCAGGGCCGACTCGAAACTCGGTTCCGTGGTCACGTCCCCGCTGAGGGCGAACAGTTCCTCGCCGTGCGACATGCTCCCATCCTCACACGCGTTGCCTAGTTGTGCGGCGATACCGACGGCGCTGATGGGGCCACGCTCACTGGTGTCGACATGCCAGAAATTACCGGATTCCTCTCCGGCACAGCGTAAGGGGCCGTGCCGGAAGATCCGGCACGGCCCCCCACCGTGTTGCTGCTGCCCCTCGGGTCCGACCCGTGACCGTCGCGCGGTCAGTTCGCCGCGTCGGCGGTCACCCGGTCGGTGGAGTCGTCCTTGTCGGAACCCTTGGTCTCGGTCTTCGCCGCCGAGCCGACACCCGGCACGATGCCGGCCAGCCCGGAGAGCATCTGGCCGAGCTGCGAGGTGACCGCGTCCTTCTGCCGGGTGAGGTCCTCGACCTCGCGCCGGGCGGCCTGGGTGGTCAGGTCGGCCTCGGTGCGCGCCTCGGTGAGCAGGCGGTGCGCCTCGGCGCGGGCCTCGTTCAGGGTCTTGTCGGCCAGGGCCTTGGCCTTGTCGATCGTGTCGGCGGCGGTCCGCTCCGACTCGATCCGCCGGGCCTCGGCGCGCTGCTCGATCTCCTTGGCGCGGTCCTGCGCGGCGCGGGCCCGCTGCTCGGCCTCGGCCACCAGCTTCTGGGTCTGTGCCACCTGGGCGGCGTGCCGCTCGGACTCCTCGCGCTCGGCCTTCTCCCGGCGCTCGGCGAGCTGCAGCTCCAGGGCCTGGAGGTCCTTGTCGCGCTTGTCCCGGGCGTCGGTGAGCAGCTTGGTCGCCTCGGCGCGCTTCTCCTCGGCCTCGCGGGCCGCCTTCGCCCGCTGCTGGGTGATCTCCCGCTCGGCGGTGGCGCGGAGGGTCGCGACCTCCCGCTCGACGGTGGACTTCAGCTCGGCGACCTCGTGCGCGGTCACCGTACGGAGCTGCTTGGTTTCGCGCTCGGCGTCGGCGCGCAGCGTGTCGGCCTCGCGGCGGGCCTGCACCCGGACCTCGGCGGCCTCCCGCTCGGCGGCGGTGCGGACGGTGCCCGCCTCCCGCTCGGCGGAGGCCTTCATCGCGGCCGCCTCGGCACGCGCCTTGTCGGTGATCTCCCGCGCCTCCAGCCGGGCGGCCGAGAGAATGCCCTCGGACTCGCGCTTGGCCTCGCCGCGGTGGTCGTTGGCCTGCTCCTCGGCGAGGCGGAGGATCTGCTCGACCCGCGTGCCCAGACCGGAGAGGGTCGGCCGGTTGTTCTCCTCGAGCTGCTTGTTGGTGTCGGTGAGCTTCTGCTCGACCGCGGCCAACCGCTGCTCGGCCTGGCGGAGCCGACGCTGGGCGTCGTTCATCCGCTGCTCGGCCTCGGCGCGCGCCTGCTCGGACTGGTTCAGTGCCGCGTTCAGCCGGCCGAGGTGACCATTGACCTGCTCGCGGTCGTAGCCGCGCAGGGCCACCGTGAAATCTGGCTGTGAGTTCGCGTTATCGAAGAACGCAAGAGGGGAGGACTGCTGCTGGGGCATTGGGACATACTTGCAGACTCCCCGGGGTGCTTCGCAAGAGCCGGGCCGTTGTATCGCGTGCCGTTCACAAGGTCAACTCGACCCGCCGGGCCGGCCCGGGTTTTCCGCGACCACCGTCCACTCAGGCCCGGCGCCGGGGCCGCGCGTCTGGCCTTCCGCGCCGAAACCGCACGTGAACTAACCTCACCGGGTGACCTTCGACGCCCTCGTCGGTGTCTTCCTCTGCGGCTGCGGGGAATGCGCGCCGGATCGGGACCACTGGGAACGGATGCTCGGTGAGGTCGACACCGTGCTCCGGGACGCGGGCCTGCCCGCCCACCACGAGCCGCGCTCGGTCGCCGGGATCGATCCACCGCTGGGGCCGGAGGACGACCCGTGCCTGCTCGGCGTGGGCCTGGGTTTCTACAGCGACCGCAAGTACCAACGGCTGGCGCAGTTCGCCCAGTACGTCGCGGTGCACCGGGCCGCGCCGCCGGACGACGAGTTCCGCCCCGAGGTCGAGGAGGCGTACGACGCCCTGCCCGACCGGCGGGTCGCGTTCGACCACCTCATCGCCGCCGTCGGGATGGAGACCCTCGTCCTGCCCGGCCGGTTCGACCGGGTCCTGGCCGCGTACGGCCGGTCGGACATGTTCTGCCGGATCGCCTCCGCCGGCCGGCTGCTGACCGAGGCGGTGGCGCTGGAGTACGTGCTGCGCGGCACGGACTCGCCGGTGCTCGACCGGTTGCGCGGGCGGCGTCTCGACGACCTGTCGTTCGCGGAGCTGGACGCCCGGATCGCCGCCGACGACGACACGGCGGAGCAGTGGTGCAACGAACTGAACCTCTGCGCCCGCCTGGTCCGGCTCGCCTCCAACGTGCTGCGCAGCGGAGCCCTCGCCGTCACCGGTTGACGGGCCCGCCCCCCGCCGGGCCCGTTCACCGGCGCCGGTGCCGTGCCGGGTGTCAGTGGCCGTGCCGGGGGTCAGTGGCCGGCCAGTCGGGCGACGATCGGGGCCGCGGCGTCCAGGTTGCCGCCCAAATGCAGGTAGGTGACGCCGTAGCGGGCGCGGAGTTCGAGGAGCCGCTCCACGCACCCGTCGACGCTGCCGTGCAGCACCGCGGGGGAGGACGCCAGCGTCGCCGGGTCCACGAGCCGGGCGTGGCTGGAGGTGGAGCGGTGCTCGACCCCGCGGTGCGTCACCCGTACGTCGAACATGCGCGACTGGAACTCCAGGGCGTCGGCGTCGCGGCCGGCGGCCCGCGCGGCGGTCCGGGCCCAGCCCACCTTGCGGGCCAGCCGCTCGGGGCCCAGTTCGGCGACCGCGGCCAGCGGGTCCACGTCCGCGGCCAGCCGGGGGTTGACCCCGACGATGTCGGCCCGGCGGCCGGCCAGTTCCAGGATCCGGCGACTGCCGCCGCCGACCAGCAGGGGCGGCCGGCGGGCCGGCCGGGGCACGCCGTCCAGTCCGCTGATCTGGTAGTGGCGGCCGGCGAAGGTCACCGGCTTCTCCCCGAAGAGGCCGAGCAGGATCTCGACCGACTCGGCCAGCCGGTCGACGCGTACCCCGGGCGGGTCGAACGGCAGCCCCACGGCGTCGTGGTCGTCCCGCAGCCAGCCGGCGCCCAGCCCGATCTCCACCCGGCCGGCCGAGAAGACGGCGAGGTTCGCCAGCGCCCGGTGCAGCAGCGCGGGGTGCCGGAAGTCGTTGCAGAGGACCAGGCCCAGCACCCGCAGCCGGGTGGTGGCCTCGGCCGCGACGGTCATCGCCACCAGCGGGTCCATCGCCCAGCCGCCGATGAGGTGGTCGGAGACGGAGACCGAACTGAACCCGAGGTCCTCGATCCGGCGGATCTCGTCCCGCCAGCGCGGGACGGGCCGGTCCAGCGGCGGCATGGACGCGGTGAACCGGAACGGACGCGCCGTGACCGCCTCGCCGGACACCGGTCCGGACGCCTCGCCGGGCACCGGTCCGGACGCCCCGCCGGACGCGCCGGGCACCGGTCCGGGAGCGGCGGAAACCGGGTACGGGGGCGGCATCGCCCGACTCTATGCGCCGCCGGGGCGCCCACCGCCCCGCTAAGCGGCACCGTCGGCGGCGAAGTCGGATTATCGACACGGCGCGTACCCGACCGCACGGCTCCTTCCGGGGCCGCCCCGCGGCGGCTTACCGTGGCCGCGGCGCAGACCTACCGGGAGCAACCGCAGGAGGCCGCGATGACGGTGGTGTACTTCGACTCGCCGATGTCCGACGACGAGCGCCGGGAGCGGCTCTTCGCCGGGGACATCTTCGTCTACTCGCCGACGCCGCACTCGATGGCCCTGGTCGCGTTCGCCCGGGAGATGGCCGAGACGGCGTTCGCGCCGCACTTCCCGCCGGACGCCCAGCACCACCTCGCCGGCCCGGACTACGTGCGGGTGCTCGCCGACCTCAAACCCACCTTCATCAACCACGCGCGCAGCGCCGAGCTCGTCCGGGGCCTGCTGGCCGACCTCGGCGCCGAGCCGGGACAGACCTACTTCGACGTACCCCGGCTGCGCACGATGACCAGCGACTATCTCAACGCCGGGCTGACCCTGCAGTTCGAGTCGCACCGGGACACCTGGTTCTCCGCGCCGATGTCGCAGGTCAACTTCTGGATGCCGGTGTACGAGGTGGAGGAGGCCAACGTGATGGCCTTCCACCCCAGGTACTTCTCGACCGGGGTCCGCAACTCCTCCCGGGAGTACAACTACGCGCAGTGGGTGGCGCACGGGCGTACCGCCGCCGCCCAGCAGGTGGAGATCGAGACGCGGCGGCAGCCCGGGGCCGAGGAGCAGATTGAGCGGGAGCCGGACCTGCGGGTGATCACCCCGCCCGGCGGCATCCTGATCTTCTCCGGCGCGCAGCTGCACACCACCGTGCCGAACACCTCGGGCCGGACCCGCTTCTCCATCGACTTCCGGGCCGTCAACCGGCGGGACGTCCAGGCCCGGGCCGGCGCCCGCAACGTCGACTCCGAGTGCACCGGCACGACCCTCGGCGACTTCCTGCGCGCGAGCGACCTCACCCCGCTGCCGGCCGAGCTGATCCGCTCCTACGACACCGTCCCGGCCGCCTGAGCGCCGGCGGGCTGCTGCACGAGTTCGACGAGGACCCCGCCGGCGTCCCGTGGATGCACGAAGTTGATCCGGGATCCGGCCGTACCGCGCTTCGGCGTCTCGTAGAGCACCCGTACGCCCCGGTCGCGCAGCGCCGCACAGGCGGCGTCGATGTCCGCCACCCGGTACGCCACCTGCTGGATGCCCGGCCCGTTGCGGTCCAGGAACCGGCCGATCGCCGAGTCGGGGGAGAGCGGGGCGAGCAACTGCACGCAGCCGCCCTCCGTCGACGGGCCGACGGTCAGCATCGCCTCCCGTACGCCCTGCTCGGCGTTGGTCTCCTCGTGCACGCAGCGCATTCCGAAGACGCGCTGGTAGAACCCGATCGCCGCGTCGAGGTCGGGCACCGCGACACCCACGTGATCGATGCCGAGCAGGCCGATGCCTGTGACAAAGTCGGCAGCGGGGCTGCCCGGGACGTCCTCACCCATCACGCTAGTCTGGCCTAACCATCGTTAAGACTCCTCGCCAGGTCCCCCCGGAGGCGACAGTTCCATGGCATCCGTGATCGTGAGCGGCGCCCGTACCCCGATGGGACGGCTGCTCGGCAACCTCAAGGACTTTCCGGCGACCGGGCTCGGCGGGGTCGCGATCTCCGCCGCCCTGGAGCGCGGCGGGGTGGCCCCCGACCAGGTGCAGTACGTGATCATGGGTCAGGTGCTGCAGGCCGGCGCCGGCCAGATCCCGGCCCGGCAGGCGGCCGTGGCGGCCGGCATCCCGATGTCCGTACCGGCGCTGACCATCAACAAGGTCTGCCTCTCCGGGCTCGACGCGATCGCGCTGGCCGACCAGCTCATCCGGGCCGGCGAGTTCGACATCGTGGTCGCCGGCGGGATGGAGTCGATGACCAACGCCCCGCACCTGTTGCTGGGGCAGCGCGCCGGCTACAAGTACGGCGACGTGGTCGTGAAGGACCACATGGCGCTGGACGGCCTCACCGACGCCTGGGACTGCTGCGCGATGGGCGAGTCCACCGAGCGGCACAACGGCCGGCACGGGATCACCCGGGCCGAGCAGGACGCCTTCGCGGCGGCCAGCCACCAGCGGGCCGCCGCCGCCCAGAAGAACGGCGCGTTCGCCGAGGAGATCGTTGCGGTGAGCGTGCCGCAGCGCAAGGGCGACCCGCTGGTGATCAGCGAGGACGAGGGGATCCGGCCGGACACCACCGCCGAGTCGCTGGGCCGGCTGCGGCCCGCCTTCGCCCCGGACGGCACGATCACCGCCGGCAGCTCCTCGCCGATCTCCGACGGCGCCTGCGCGGTGGTGGTGATGAGCAAGGCCAAGGCGGTCGAGCTGGGCCTGACCTGGCTGGCCGAGATCGGTGCGCACGGCAACGTCGCCGGTCCGGACAACTCGCTGCACTCCCAGCCGTCCAACGCGATCAACCAGGCCCTGCGCAAGGCCGGGCTCGGCGTCGCCGACCTGGACCTGATCGAGATCAACGAGGCGTTCGCCCAGGTCGGCATCACGTCCACCCGCGACCTCGGGGTGAGCCCCGAGATCGTGAACGTCAACGGCGGCGCGATCGCCCTCGGGCACCCGATCGGGATGTCCGGGGCCCGGCTCGTCCTCACCCTGGCGCTGGAACTGCGGCGGCGGGGCGGCGGCACGGGTGCGGCGGCGCTCTGCGGCGGTGGCGGCCAGGGCGACGCGTTGATCATCCACGTGCCCGGGCAGGGCGGCGGGCAGGGGTGACGCCGCCGCACCCGATCCCGCCCGTGCGGCGCAGCCGGGACGTACCCCTGCTGGTCGAGCGGGCCCGGGCGGGCGACCCGCGGGCGGTGGCCCGGCTGATCACCCTGGTCGAGTCCGGTGACGAGCTGCTGCCGCGGGTCGCGGCGGCGTTGGCGCCGTACACCGGTCGGGCCCAGGTCATCGGCCTCACCGGTTCGCCCGGGGTGGGCAAGTCGACCACCACCAACGAGCTGGTCCGGGCGCTGCGGGCCCGCGACCACCGGGTGGGGGTGCTCGCCGTCGACCCGTCCAGCCCGTTCACCGGCGGCGCGATCCTCGGGGACCGGGTGCGGATGCAGGACCACGCCACCGACCCGGGCGTGTACATCCGGTCGATGTCCAGCCGGGGGCACCTCGGCGGGCTGGCGGCGGCCACCCCACAGGCGGTCCGCGTGCTGGAGGGCGCCGGCTGCGACGTGGTGCTGGTCGAGACCGTCGGGGTCGGGCAGGCCGAGGTGGAGGTCGCCTCGCTGGCCGACACCACGCTGGTGCTGCTGGCCCCGGGCATGGGGGACGCGGTCCAGGCGGTGAAGGCCGGCATCCTGGAGATCGCCGACGTCTTCGTGGTCAACAAGGCGGACCGGGACGGCGCGGACGCCACGGTCCGGGACATCCAGGGGATGATCGCGCTCGGCGAGCGCGGTCCGGGAGAGTGGCGCCCGCAGGTGATCCGCGCGGTGGCGGTCCGGGGCGAGGGCGTCGACGACGTCGCCGCCGCGATCGAGAAGCACCGCGGCTGGCTGGTCGAACACGGCGAGCTGCGCCGCCGGCGGGAGGCGCGGGCCGCCGCCGAGGTCGAGGCGATCACGCTGGGCGTGCTCCGCGGTCGGATGGGCTCGCTGCGCGCCGGTACGGGCCTCGACGCGCTCGCCGTACGGGTGGCCGAGGGCTCCCTCGACCCGTACGCGGCCGCGGCCGAACTGCTCGCCCAGCTCGACCGGCCGGGCGGCTGACCAGCCGGCTTCTCCGACCAGGCTCACCTGACCCGGCACTTCCGGCGGTACCTCGGCACCGGCCGGCCCGGTACCCCCGGTCCTGACCGCACCGTCCGATGTGCGCGACGGCGGCGCGTCCGATGTGCGCGACGGCGGCGCGGAGTGCGGACGCGAGGTGGCCGCGCCGAGTAGGCTCCGTCGACGCTGACGCGCGGCGCAGGCCGCCGGGACCAGCCGCCAAGACCAGGGGAGATGCGTGAAATGACCGAGGTTGTGCCGAACGATGCGGGCCAGGCTGTGGACGGCTCGGGAGCGGCGGGGCAGGCCGCGACCGCGTCGGGCGCCAGCAGGGGTGCCACCGTGGTGTCCGAGGAGGTCGTCGAGAAGATCGCCGGCACCGCGGCGCGCTCGGTGCCCGGTGTCGCCGATCTCGGCGGCGACGTGGCCCGGTTCTTCAACAGCGTGCTGGACCGGGTCGGGCTGGACGAGGTGGGTGACGCCAGCCGGGGCATCTCGGCGGAGGTCAAGGGGACCAGCGCGGTCATCAAGGTCGTCCTGGTGATCGAGGCGGGTCACGTGGTGGGCGACGTGACCGAGGCGGTCCGGGCCAAGGTGATCGAGGCGGTCGAGAACTACGGCCTGCGGGTCACCGAGGTCAACGTCAAGGTCGACGACATCGAGCTGAACCCGCCCGCGGCCGCCGGCGCCTGACCGCCACCCCCACCGCCGCCCCACCGCCGCCGGGAACGGTTAGGAAGGGCCCCTTCCTATGCAGAAAGCGATAAGAAGGGGCCCTTCCTTACGTCCTTAGCGATCGTTCAGTGAAGCCCTCTAGAATCCGTGGCATGAACGCCGACCAGATTGCCGCCGGCCGCGCCCGCTGGCAGGCCCGGTACGACGCAGCGCGCAAGCGGGAGGCGGACTTCACCACCCTCTCCGGGCTGCCCGTGGAACCGGTCTACGGCCCCGCCGAGGGCGTCGACCACCCCGGCTTCGACCGGATCGGTTGGCCGGGCGAGTACCCGTACACCCGGGGGTTGTATCCGACCGGCTACCGGGGACGGACCTGGACCATCCGGCAGTTCGCCGGCTTCGGCAACGCCCGGCAGACCAACGAGCGCTACAAGATGATCCTCGGCGCGGGCGGCGGGGGTCTCTCGGTCGCCTTCGACATGCCCACCCTGATGGGGCGCGACTCCGACGACCCGCAGGCGCTCGGCGAGGTGGGGCACTGCGGGGTGGCGGTCGACACCGCCGCCGACATGGAGACCCTCTTCGACGGCATCGACCTGGCCGCGGTCACCACCTCGATGACCATCTCCGGGCCGGCGGTGCCGGTGTTCTGCATGTACCTGGTCGCCGCCGAGCGGCAGGGCGCGGACCTGTCCCGCCTGGACGGAACGCTGCAGACCGACATCTTCAAGGAGTACATCGCGCAGAAGGAGTGGCTCTTCGACCCCGAGCCGCACCTGCGGCTGATCGGTGACCTGATGGAGTACTGCGCCCGGGAGATCCCCCGGTACAAGCCGCTCTCCGTCTCCGGCTACCACATCCGGGAGGCCGGCTCGACCGCCGCGCAGGAACTGGCGTACACCCTCGCGGACGGGTTCGGCTACGTCGAGCTGGGCCTGAGCCGCGGCCTGGACGTGAACGTCTTCGCCCCCGGCCTCAGCTTCTTCTTCGACTCGCACGTCGACTTCTTCGAGGAGATCGCCAAGTTCCGGGCGGCCCGGCGGATCTGGGCGCGCTGGCTGCGCGAGGTCTACGGCGCCACCGACGAGCGGGCGCTCTGGCTGCGCTTCCACACCCAGACCGCGGGGGTGTCGCTGACCGCGCAACAGCCGGTCAACAACGTGGTACGCACCGCGGTCGAGGCGCTGGCGGCGGTGCTCGGCGGCACCAACTCGCTGCACACCAACGCGCTGGACGAGACCCTGGCGCTGCCGACGGACGAGTCGGCGGAGATCGCGCTCCGTACCCAGCAGGTGCTGATGGAGGAGACCGGCGTGACCAACGTCGCCGACCCGCTGGGCGGCTCGTGGTACGTCGAGGCGCTGACCGACAAGCTGGAGGCCGAGGCGGAGGAGATCTTCGCCCGGATCCGCCAGCTCGGCGGCGAGGGTCCGCACCCGATCGGGCCGATGACCTCCGGGATCCTGCGCGGCATCGAGGACGGCTGGTTCACCGGTCACATCGCCGAGTCGGCCTTCGTCTACCAGCAGGCGCTGGAGAAGGGCGACAAGAGGATCGTCGGGGTGAACTGCCACACCGGCACGGTCACCAAGGAGCTGGAGATCCTGCGCATCTCGCACGAGGTCGAGGTGGAACAGCGCCGGCTGTTGGCCGACCGCAAGGCGGGTCGGGACGACGCGGCGGTGGCCGCCAACCTGGCCCGGATGGTCGAGGTCTCCCGTACCGGCGGGAACATGATCCCCGCGATGCTGGACGCGGTACGCGCCGAGGCGACCCTCGGGGAGATCTGCGACGCGCTCCGCGCGGAGTGGGGCGTCTACCGCGAGCCGGCCCGGTTCTGAGTAGCGGCGGCCGGGCGGTGCGGATGGTCGGGGTTGGTCGCGTCGCGTGCGAGACTAGACAACCATGAGCGACCCACGGATCACCTCGTCGATCTTCACCCGCGGCGCGGTAGACCTCGGCGCCCTGCGCGCCGCCCAGACCCCCGCACAGCCCGCGGCCAACCCGCCCACCAGCCGCGCCGCCTCCGGCGACGCTCCGCCCGCCCAACCCGCCGCGGGGGCGGGTGGGGTCGCCGTGATCGACGTCACCGAAGCGACCTTCCAGACCGAGGTGCTGGAGCGGTCCCTGACCACCCCGGTCGTCATCGACTTCTGGGCCGAGTGGTGCGGGCCCTGCAAGCAGCTCTCCCCGGTGCTCGAACGGCTGGCGGCGGAGTACGCCGGCGCCTGGGTGCTTGCCAAGATCGACGTCGACGCCAACCCCCGGCTCGCGCAGATGTTCCGGGTGCAGGGCATCCCGATGGTCTACGCGGTGGTCGGCGGCCAGCCGGTCGACGCCTTCTCCGGCGTGGTGCCCGAGGCACAGCTGCGGCAGTGGCTCGACGCGGTACTCAAGGCCGGCGGCGTCGCCGTGGCGGCCCCGGAGGACCCCCGGCTCGACGAGGCCGACGAGGCGCTGATGACCGGTGACCTCGACGCGGCCGAGCAGGCGTACCGGAAGATCCTGGCCGAGGCCCCGGCGGACGCCGCGGCCGAGGCGGGCCTGGCCCAGGTGGCGCTGGCCCGTCGGGTGGGCGGCGCGGACCCGTCGGCGGCGCTCGCCCGGGCGGAGGCGAACCCCGACGACGTCCCGGCGCAGCTGCTGGCGGCCGACATCGAGGTGCTGAGCGGACAGGCCGAGCAGGCGTACGCCCGGTTGGTCGACCTGGTCCGTCGGACCGTCGGCGATGACCGGGAGGCTACCCGGCAGCACCTGGTGTCCCTGTTCACCATCGCCGGTCCGGATGATCCCGTGGTCGCCAGCGCCCGTCGGGCCCTCTCCCGGGCGCTCTTCTGACAATGTGAGTACGAGCAGCGGGTGTGCCGGCCGGGCAGCCGCGATACCGGACGGGAGCACATGATGCGCCGGATCGCCGTCCTGGACGCCCCGTCGAACCTCGGGCTGCGCCCGCCGACCCTGACGTCGGTGCCGGGTTGCGCCAAGGCGCCGGGTGCGCTGCGCGACCATGGCCTGCTCGCCCGGCTCGGCGCCCGGGACGCCGGCTGCCTCACCCCGCCCCGGTACGACCCCGGCGACTGGCGTCCCGGGGACGGGGTGTGCCACGCCGACTCCATCGCGAACTACTCGATGGCGCTGGCCGACCGGATCGGCGCCATCATCGACCAGGGCGAGTTCCCCGTCGTACTGGGCGGGGACTGCTCGGTCCTGCTCGGTTCGGCGTTGGCGATGCACCGGCTGGGCGAGGCGGTCGGTGGGCGGATCGGGCTGGTCTTCGTGGACGGCCACTCCGACTTCCGGCACCCGGGCAACGCCTCGTACGTCGGCGCGGCGGCCGGGGAGGACCTGGCCCTGGTCACCGGCCGGGGACAGGCCGACCTGGCCGCGATCGAGGGGCGTCGGCCGTACTTCCGGGACATCGACGTGGTGGTGCTCGGCATCCGCGCGCACGACGAGTACCGGCTCGACCTGCAGGCCGCCGGCATCGTGACCCGGCCGGTGCCGGCGTTGCGGGCCGAGGGGGCGGCCCGGTCCGCGCAGTGGGCGCACGACCAGCTGACCGACTGCGCGGGCTACTGGGTGCACGTCGACGTGGACGTGCTCGACCCGGCGGTGATGCCCGCGGTCGACGCGCCGGACCCGGGCGGGATCGCCTTCCCCGAGCTGGAGCTGCTGCTCGCCGGCCTGGTCGACACCCCGCACTGCCTCGGGGTGGAGATCACCGTCTTCGACCCCGACTACGACCTCGACGGGACGTACGCGGCCGAGATCGTCGGCACCCTGGTCGCCGGGCTGGCCCCGGTGACCGCTCCGGAGGCGGCCCCGCCCCGGCTCGCGGCGGTCCGGTCCGCGCCGGTCGACCGGGCCGGCAGACTGGCGGCGCGTGCCGGCGCACCGGTTCCGGCCCCCCGGGGCGAGCCCGCCGACCGGCTGTCGCCCGCGGACCGGCTGTCGCCCGCTGACCGGCTTCCCTCCGCCGACCTGCTGCCCCCCGCCGACCTGCTCCCGTCCGCCGATCGGCTGTCGCCCGTCGAGCGGGCTGAGCCGGTCGGTCCGCCCGCCGTGGTCGGCCCCGGGCGGTTGCGCCGCACCTCGCCACCGGGCGACGGCCAGTCCGTCGAGGTCCCGCCGGTCGAGTTCCGGGCCGGTGCGGGGCGGGTGACCGAGGTGCCGCCGCTCGACCTTCGCCCGTTGGATGGCCGGGCCGCCGAGCGCCGGTCGGGGGGCGATGCTCGATCGGGGGATGGCTCGACCGACGGAGAGCACGGTCCCGATGCCGCCCTGAGCAACGGCGACCCCGCTCCGGGCACCGGCCCCGACGCCGAGATCGCCTGATCGTCTGCCCGCCCGCCCGCCCGTCCGTCTGCCGGCCCGTCTGCCCGCCCGTCGGGCTCATCGGCGGTGGTCGGCGTCCGGCGGGCCCGATCCGTCCGGAGCGCGCACCCCGATCGCTGCCGTGACGATGTCCGGCGGCCCGCACGGCTGGGCTTACCGGCCGACCGGAGCATCCTGACTCCGGCACTGTAGAGCTGCCCCGTCTGTGCGCCCGCGCTCGCGCGCCGGTGTTCGTCCGCGCGCCGGTGTTGGTCCGCGCGCCGGTGTTGGTCCGTGCTCGGGTGCCGGTGTTGGGCTGCGCTCGTGTGTCGGTGTTGGGCTGCGCGGTGTGGGTGTTGCTCGCGCACGTGTGAGTGTTGGTCCCTGCCCGGGTGTGGATGGCGGGCTGCGCGCGGGTGCCGGTGTTGGTCCGGGCCCGCGTGTCCGTGCTCGTGCGGGCGGGGGCGCCCCGTTGGTGCGCCCAGGTCTACAGGCGCCGCGGCAGGTGTCGTCCCGGGCCGAGCTCGCGGGTCCGGTGTTCGTCCGGGCCCGCGTGCCCGTGCCCGTGCGGGCGGCGGCGCCCCGTTGGTGCGCCCAGGTCTACAGGCGCTGCGGCAGGTGTCATCCCGGGCCGGGGCCATCGCGGGCCGGGGCCATCGCGGCGGGCCGTGGTCGCGGAAGCACGCCGGGCGCGATTCCGCCTCTTGCCCGAGCCCGCCGTCGGCCGCCGTCGCCGCCGTCGCCGCCGTCGTCCTCGTCGTCGTCGTCGTCGTTGACATGTGACCAAATGGTCACCTATCTTTGGCCGGTGGACGAGGTGTTCAAGGCGCTGGCCGATCCGACCCGCCGGGCCCTGCTGGACGAGCTGTTCCGGGCCGACGGGCAGACGCTCGGCGCGTTGGAGGAGCGCTTCCCGATGAGCCGTTTCGGCGTGATGAAGCACCTGCGGCAGTTGGAGCAGGCCGGTCTGGTGGTGACCCGGCGACGAGGTCGGGAAAAGCTGCACTTCCTCAATCCCGTTCCGATCCGGCTCGTCCACGACCGGTGGGTGAGCAAGTACGCCGAGCCCTGGGCGGCCACGCTCAGCGGCCTCAAGAGCAGACTGGAGCGTTCCATGGAGCGAGTCTTCGAGATCTACATCCGTACGACCCCGGAGCGCCTCTGGGAGGCGATCACCGACGGCGAGATCAGGAGCAGGTACAACTTCGGTTCGCGGGTCAACTCGGACTGGCAGCCCGGATCCCGACTGGAGATGACCCACCCGAACGCGGACGGGCTGCTCGGAGAGGGCGAGGTCATCGAGGTCGAGCCGCCCCGCCGACTGGTGCACAGCATGGTCGCGCTCTGGAGCGACGAGGTGAAGGACGTGGGTGCCACCAGGGTGACCTGGGAGATCGAGCCGGTCGGCGACTCGTGCCGGCTGACGGTGACTCACGGCGAACTTCCGGAGGGGGCGAGCGAGCAGCTCTACGGCGGCTGGCCGATGATCCTCTCCGGGCTGAAGACGTGGCTGGAGACGGGTGAGGTGCTCACCACACCCGGCTCACTCCTCTACGGTCGCTGACCGCGGCGGCTCGGCGCCGGGTGCGGAGTTCCGGCAGGGACATCGGGGCATTCGCGATTGCGGTAGTGTGCGCGGTCGCTGACTCGCTTTTGTCTGTCCTGAGAGGAATAACAATGTCCGCAACCGATACCGCTCCGGCGGTCGGTCAGAAGTCCTGGCTCGTCGCGCTACTGCTCTGCTTCTTCGTCGGCGTTATCGGCGTGCACCGCTTCTACGTCGGCAAGGTCGGCACCGGCATTCTGATGATCGTCACCTTCGGCGGCCTCGGCCTCTGGGTGCTGATCGACTTCATCATGATCGCGGTCGGCAAATTCACCGACAAGCAGGGCCAGGTGCTGGCCGCCCGCTGACCGGGCTTCTCTTCGCCCGATCCGCGAGGTGTCGGGGTGGTCCGGCCGGAACACAGCCGGCGCGACCACCCCGACGGCGGATCAGCGACCGGCCAGGCCGCGCAGGAACCTCTCGGCGATCGGTACGGCGGCAGCCGAACCCGATCCGCCCTTCTCCACGAAGACCGCGAAGGCGATGTCCCCCTGCCAGCCCACGAACCAGGCGTGGGTGTGTGCCGGATTGTCGTCGTACTCGGCGGTGCCGGTCTTCCCGTACACCGGTCGACCCGGCACGTCCCGCAGCGCCGTACCGCTGCCCTTGGTCACCACCTCCCGCATCATCGTGCGCAGTGGCTCCACCGAGCCGGCCTTCAGCGGCGGGCCGGCCGGTGCCGGCTCGCCCGGCGCCGGGTCGACGACCAGCTTCGCCGGCTGCCACCCGCCCCGGGCGACCGCGGCGGTGGCCGACGCCATGGCCAGCGGGCTGACCAGCGTGGTGCCCTGGCCGAACGCGGCGGCGGCCCGTTCGGCGGCCGAACCGCCGGTGGAGACCTTGCCGGTGAACGCGTCGACGCCCACCTGCCAGTTGCCCTCCAGGCCGAGGGCGCGTCCGGCGGCGGCCAACCCGTCCGGGCCGAGCTTCGGGGCCAGCGCCGCGAAGGCGGTGTTGCAGGACTTGGCGAAGTCCACCCGGAACGGCACCCGACCGAGCTCGAAGAAGTCGGAGTTCTTGAACGAGCGCCCGTCGACGGTGAACGTCTTCGGGCAGTCGACCGGGGCGTCGAGGCTGACGGCACCGCCGTCGAGCAGCCCCAGTGTGCTGACCATCTTGAAGGTGGAGCCGGGCGGTACCTGGGCGGTGAAGGCGAGGTTCTCCGCGCTCGCGCCGTTGGCGGCGGCGAGCACCGCCCCGTCGCTGATCCGCATCGCCACCACGGCGGCGCGCTGACGGGTCCCGGCCAGCGCCCGGTCCGCCGCGTTCTGCACCGGTACGTCGAGGGTGGTCCGGAGCGCCTCGCCCGGCTTCGGCTCCTGCCGGAACACCTCCGTCCCGGAGGGGGCGAGTGTGCCGTCCGGCTGCTTGTGGGTGATGATCACACTCGTGCCCACGGTGCCCCGCAACCGCTTGTCGTACCGACCCTGGAGGCCGCCGTGTCCGATCACGTCGCCGACCACGAAGGCGCCGGGGTTGGCCGCCATGTCGTCGGCCTGGACCGGGTCGACGGAGCCGAGCAGGGCCCGGGCGAAGTCCCGGGTGGGTGCCAGCTCGCGCTGCTCCTCCCGGAACTTCGTCCCCGGCAGGTAGTAGATGCGTGGCTTGATCTGCAGATACCCCTCCTTCCGCAGGGTGACCACCTCGACGAAGGCGTCCGGTTCGGCGTCGCGCAGCCGCTGCGGCAGATCGGACAGGTCGACCGCCGGGGTGATCGCCGGTCGAATCGCCCGGAACGCCGAGTCGAGGTCCTTGACCAGGGCCGGAACGTCCGGCACCTCCCGGGGCTGCACCCCGACCACGACCACGGGACGGGGCAGCACGACCGGCTGCCCGGCGCCGTCGGCCACCGGGCCGCGCGGGGCCGGCAGGCGGCGCAGCGCGAGCTGGTCGCCGGCGGTGAGCTGTCCCTGCACGATCTTCGGGTCCCAGACCACCTGCCAGTCCTCGTCCCCGACACGCTTGAGGCGGATCTCCGACGGGTACGTCCAGTGCGTGTCACCGGGCAACGTCCAGTCGACCCGTACGGCCGCGGTCGCCGCGTCTTCTGTGATCTTGACCGCACCCTCCCGGCGTACCGCGGGCGGATTGTCGGCCAGCTCGCCCGCGACCGCCTTGAGCTGCCCGGCCACCTCGTCGGCGGCGATGACCTGCCCGGCGGTGTTGCGGAAGCCCACCGCGCTCAGGTCGCCGCCCCGCCAGCCGCCGATGAAGGCGTCCACGGTCCGCTCGGGACCGTCGGAGTCCGAGCAGCCGGCGAGGACGCCGGCGGCGAGCAGCGCCGGGGTCAGGACGCCGGCCAGCAGCCGGCGGTGCCCGGTGGGCCGGGAGCGGACGAGGAGGTTTACGAAGCGCATGCCGGGATCACCTTCCGGGTGGGAGCACCGCCACGGAGCGCGCGGGCGGCAGCCCGACGGTAGTAGGCGCAGACCAGTCCCCGGTTCAGGGGTGATGGCGCAGTGAGCGTGGGTACTCGGGGGCAGCGTGCCCGGTGCCCGCAACGGGTGAAAGGACAGAGTCCGAATCCGGAAGGCCGGCCGGCGGTCCGCCGACGAAGGCGTCAGTCGGCAGGGCCTAGTCTGGGCGGAGAGTGACCCACAGTGCCGTGGGTCGAGGGGAGTGGCACCGATGGACCGGCGTCCGGCGATCAAACCGGAATCCGATCTCTGGCCGGCATATGCTGACCGGGACGACAGTTTCGACTCGGCGACGGACGACGGCGGGCCCGGGTCACGACTCGCCACCGGCGTGACCGGGGTGCCGGGTGCCAGCATCGACACCCTCTACGACCTGGGGCTGCCCCCGGAGGCGCTGGCCGACGACGTCGAGGACGCGGATCTCGACGAGCCGGTGCCGAACGCCGAGCGGCTGGTCGCCCAGGCCGTGACACTGGCCGGTGACGACCACGACGCGGCCACGCTGGTCGACCGGTTCTGGCGGTTCGCCCCGGACGAGGAGCTGATCGGCTTCACCCCGGAGGAGATGCTGGCCGCCGCGCGGGCGCACCGCGAACTGGCCGAGCAGCGGGTCCCGGGTGAGCTGAAGCTGCGCATCCACGAGCCGGCACCGGACCAGCAGCACACCGTGATCGAGATCGTCACGGACGATATGCCCTTTCTGGTGGACTCTGTCACTGCCCTGCTCACCGGCCACCACCTCGACGTACACCTGCTGGTGCATCCGCTGGTCGTGGTGCGGCGCGAGCCGCTGGGCAGGTTGACCGAGGTCGCCGCCGACGTCGAGCCGGACGACGCGATCGACGGTGACCTGGTGGAGAGCTGGATGCGGATCGAGATCGATCCGATCCGCGGTGCCGACGCCCGCAACCGGCTCCGCGCCGAGTTGCAGCGGGTCCTCACCGACGTGCGGGAGGCGGTGGAGGACTGGCCGAAGATGCGCCAGCGGGCGCTCTCGCTCGCCGACGACCTCGCCTCGGCGCGTACCTCCGACAACCGGCCGCCGGTGCCGGAGAAGGACATCACCGACTCGGTGGAGCTGCTGCGCTGGCTGGCGCACGAACACTTCACGTTCCTCGGCTACCGGGAATACAAGCTGGTCGAGACGGAGAGCGGCGACAAGGCGCTGGAGGCGATGCTCGGCACCGGCCTGGGGATCCTGCGCCAGGACTCGCCGACCCCGCGGGCGCTCTCCTCGATGACCCCCGAGGCGAGCGCGAAGGTGACCGAGAAGCGCCTGCTGATCATCACGAAGGCGAACTCGCGGGCCACGGTGCACCGCTCGGCGTACCTGGACTACATCGGCTTCAAGATCTTCAACGAGGCCGGCGAGGTGACCGGCGAGCGCCGCTTCCTCGGCCTGCTCGCCACGGCGGCGTACCGGACCAGCGTCCGCGAGCTGCCGGTGGTGCGGCGCAAGGTCGCCGAGGTGCTGGACCGCTCCGGGCTGAGCCCGCGCAGCCACTCCGGCAAGGACCTGTTGCAGATCCTGGAGACGTATCCGCGCGACGAGCTGTTCCAGATCAAGACCGACGACCTCTACCACGCGGTCGTCGGGGTGCTGCGGATGGCGGGTCGCCGCCAGCTGCGGGTCTTCCTGCGCCGCGACGGGTACGGCCGGTTCATCTCCTGCCTGATCTACCTGCCCCGGGACCGGTTCACCACCCAGAACCGGTTGCGGATGCAGGAGATCCTGCTACGCGAGTTGAACGGCGTCGGCGTCGACTACACCACCCGGGTGACCGAGTCCATGCTCGCCCGGGTGCACTTCATCGTCCGGACCGACCCGACCAACCCGCCCGGGATGATCGACGCCGACCTGCTGGCCGAGGAGCTGGCCGACGCCACCCGGCTCTGGGACGACGACTACCGGCTGGTGCTGGAGCGCAAGCTCGGCGACGAGCAGGCCAAGCGGCTGTTCAGCCGGTACGCCGACGCGTTCCCGGAGGGCTACAAGGACGGGCACACCCCGTACGAGGCGATGAAGGACCTGGCCAAGCTCGAACTGCTGGAGGAGCGCGGCCAGCTCGAGATGCACATGTTCCGCAAGTTCGGGCCGGCGCGGCCGGGCGTGGTGCAGCGCCCGCCCCGATCGGGTGCCGAGGTCTCCGACGAGCCGGAGGAGGCCCAGGGGCAGCCGGGCGGCCCGGCCGGACCCGACGCCGGGGCCGACGACGTCCGGTTCAAGGTCTACCGGTACGGCGAGCCGATGGTGCTCTCCGCGGTGCTGCCGGTGCTGCACTCCCTCGGGGTACGGGTCGTCGACGAGCACCCGTACGAGGTGGACCGGCTCGACGGGCGGATCTACCTGTACGACTTCGGGCTGGAGCTGCCGGAGGGGGCCCGGGACCTGGCCGAGGTGCGCCCGCACGTGGAGAACGCCTTCTCCGCCACCTGGCGGGGCGAGGCCGAGGTCGACGGCTTCAACGAGCTGGTGCTGCGCGGCGGGCTGACCTGGCGGCAGGTGGTGGTGCTGCGGGCGTACGCGAAGTATCTGCGCCAGGCCGGCACGGTCTTCTCCCAGGACTACATGGAGTCCACCTTCATCGCCTACCCGGGGATCGCCTCGTCGCTGGTGGAACTCTTCGAGGTGCGGTTCTCCCCGACGATGCGGCTGAGCGCCGAGGAGCGCAACCTGCGCAGCAAGGAGCTGGTGACCGCGATCGGGCAGCAGCTCGACGAGGTGTCCAGCCTCGACCAGGACCGGATCCTGCGCTCGTACCTGACGCTGATCCAGGCCACCCTGCGGACCAGCTTCTACCAGCGCCGCACGGACGGCCGGCCGAAGCCGTACGTGGCGTTCAAGCTGGATCCGCAGGCGATCCCGGACCTGCCCGCGCCCCGGCCCAAGTACGAGATCTTCGTCTACTCGCCCCGGTTCGAGGGCGTGCACCTGCGGTTCGGGCCGGTGGCGCGCGGCGGTATCCGCTGGTCGGACCGGCGGGAGGACTTCCGCACCGAGGTGCTGGGCCTGGTCAAGGCGCAGATGGTGAAGAACGCCGTGATCGTGCCGGTGGGCGCCAAGGGCGGCTTCGTGCTCAAGCAGAAGCCGGGCGACCGGGACGAGGCGGTCGCCTGCTACCAGGAGTTCATCTCCGCCCTGCTGGACGTGACCGACAACCTGGTCGGCGGGCAGATCGTGCCGCCGCACGACGTGGTCCGGCACGACGTCGACGACCCCTACCTGGTGGTGGCGGCCGACAAGGGCACCGCGAGCTTCTCCGACACGGCGAACGAGATCTCGGTCCGCCAGGGCTTCTGGCTGGCCGACGCGTTCGCCTCCGGTGGTTCGGCGGGCTACGACCACAAGAAGATGGGCATCACCGCCCGGGGCGCCTGGGAGTCGGTGAAGCGGCACTTCCGGGACATGGGGATCGACACCCAGAGCCAGGACTTCACCGTGGTCGGGGTCGGCGACATGTCCGGCGACGTCTTCGGCAACGGGATGCTGCTCTCCGAGCACATCAGGCTGGTGGCCGCCTTCGACCACCGGCACATCTTCCTGGACCCGGATCCGGACGCGGCGTCCTCCTACGTGGAACGCCGCCGGCTCTTCGACCAGCCGCGTTCCTCGTGGGCGGACTACAACCCGGAGCTGATCTCCGCCGGTGGCGGCATCTTTCCGCGTACGGCGAAGTCGATCCCGATCAGCCCGGAGGTCCGTACCGTCCTCGACCTCGCCGCGGACGTCGACACGCTCTCCCCGCAGGAGCTGATGAAGGCGATCCTGACCGCGCCGGTGGACCTGTTCTGGAACGGCGGGATCGGCACCTACGTCAAGGCGTCGTCGGAGTCCAACGCGCAGGTGGGGGACAAGTCCAACGACGCGATCCGGGTGGACGGCAAGGACCTGCGCTGCAAGGTCGTCGGCGAGGGCGGCAACCTGGGCTTCACCCAGGTCGGCCGGATCGAGTACGCCATGGCCGGCGGCCGGATGTACACCGACTTCATCGACAACGCGGCCGGGGTGGACACCTCGGACCACGAGGTGAACATCAAGATCCTGCTCGGTGCCGCGGTGGCCGACGGCGAGCTGAGCGTGCCGGACCGGGACGCGCTGCTGGCCGAGATGACCGAAGAGGTCGCCGAGCTGGTCCTGCGGGACAACTACGACCAGGCGCGGGCGATCGGCAACGCCCAGGCGCAGGCGGCGTCGCTGCTGCCGGTGCACCGCCGGATGATCTGTGACTTCGAGCGGGCCGGGCACCTCAACCGTGAGCTGGAGGCGTTGCCCCCGGACGAGGAGCTGGCGGTACGGACCGACGCCGGTCTGACCGCGCCGGAGTTCGCGGTGCTGCTCGCGTACGTGAAGATCGTCCTGGAGAAGGAGATCCTCGCCGACAGCCTGCCCGACGAGGAGTGGACCGCCGAGGTGCTGGCCGGCTACTTTCCGACCCCGCTGCGCCAGCGGTACGCCGACCGGATGACCGAGCACCGGCTGCACCGGGACATCGTCACCACGGTGCTGGTGAACGAGGCGGTCAACCGGGGCGGCATCTCGTTCATCTACCGGGTGGTGGAGGAGACGGGGGCCTCGCCGGCCGACGTGATCCGGGCCTACGTGGTGGTCCGCGAGGTGTTCGGGCTCCGGGAGCTGTGGGCCGAGGTGGAGGCCCTGGACAACCGGGTGCCGACGGAGGTGCAGACCAGCATCTACCTGGACACCCGCCGGCTGCTGGACCGCGCCGTACGGTGGCTGGTGACCAACCGGCGCTCGCCGATCGACGTACCGGCGGAGACCGCCCGGTTGCGCGACGGGGTCGCCCGGCTCCTACCGGAGCTGGGCAACCTCTTCTTCGGCGGCGAGCGGCGGGCGCTGGAGGCGCACGTCGAGGCGTCGGTCGAACGGGGGCTGCCCCGGGAGCTGGCCGAACGCGCCACCCGGCTGATGTACAGCTTCGGGCTGCTGGACGTGGTGGAGACCGCCACGGAGACCGGCCGGGACGTCGGCGAGGTGGCCTCGATCTACTTCGTCCTCTCGGACCGGTTCCGGGTCGACTCGCTGTTGTCGAAGATCTCGTTGCTGCCCCGGGACGACCGTTGGCAGACCCTGGCCCGGATGGCGCTGCGGTACGACCTCTACGCGGCGCTGGCGGCGCTGACCGCCGAGGTGCTCGGCTCGACGCGGGCCGATCTCGCGCCGGACGACCGGGTGCAGGAGTGGGAACGGTCCAACGCGACGTCGATCACCCGGACCCGCAAGGCGATGGGGGAGTTCGACGAGTCGCAGGCCGATCTCGCCGCGCTCTCCGTACTGCTGCGGCAGATCCGTACCCTGGTCCGGACCTCGGCAGCCGCCTGACCCGCGCTGGCCTGCCTCTGCGCGCGCAGTGACCGTGGGGTCGTCGTCGGGATCCGTCCGGATCCCGACGACGACTCCGTGCCGGGCCGGGGTCGGCCGGGTCAGGGGGTCCGGGTCGCGGAGACCACGATGTTGTTGGGATAGCTGCGCCGCTTGCTGTCGAAGGTGCCGCCGCAGGTGACCACCTGGAGCCGGGGGGTGTCGGCGGCCCCGTAGACCAGTTCGGTCGGGAAGGCCGTCTTCGGATACGACTTCACGCTGTCCACCGTGAACGTGACGACCGTGCCGTCCTTGCGGGCCACCTGGATCCGGTCGCCCCGCCGCAGTGCGCCGAGCCGGAAGAAGACCGCCGGCCCGATCTCGGCCGAGTCGACGTGCCCGACGACGACGGAGTTGCCGATCTCGCCGGGGCTCGGTCCCGGCTTGTACCAGCCGGCGTTCTGGGCCTCCTTCAGCGGCGGCACCTGGACCGTGCCGTCCGCGTTCAGGCCGAGTGACATGATCTTGGCGTTCACCTTGATCTTCGGGATCGTGATCCGGGTCGGCTCGGCGCGGGGCAGCGCCGGTACGGCGGGTCTCGGGGCCGGCGGCGACGGAGAGCCGGCGGCCCCCGCCGCGCTGGCCGCCGGGGTCCCCGGCTTCGTCGGGCCCGGCACCGTCGGGCCCGGCACCGTCGGGGACTGACTCCCCGCCGTCGCCGGGACCAGGGCCGCTTCCTCGGCGGGCTGGGGCGGCTGCACCGGCGTGGGCCGCAGGCCGGCACCGATCAGGCCGCTTCCGGTCAGGGCGAGCAGCGCGACGAGGGCGATGCCGGCGGCGCGCCACGGTTTCCCGGACCGGCCACCGGCGCGTCCCGCCGCCGGGTCAGAGAGCTGAGCCATCGGTACGCCACCTCGGCGGGAGTCCACCGACGGCAGCCGCCCCCGGCAGCAGGTTCCTCGTCATGAGTCGAGTCGCTCCTTCCCCGTTGACCTCGCCGGACGTCAGTCGAGGTAAGCCGAGATTAGCCAGTTTTGCGGTGTCCTGATGGTGTTAATGAGGATTTCTTCCAAAGAGCGCGTCCTGGGGGTAAGACCCGGGTTTCGTGCCGCCTCAACTGGACGAGTCGTCGCCGCGACGGCCGCGCAGCAGCGCCAGGCCGCCGAGCGCCGCCACCCCGAGCAGTCCCACGCCGCCGACCGCGAGGTTGTCACTGTTACCGGAGGTGGCCCCGCCGTCGCCGCCCTCGATGCCGCCGTTCGGCAGCACGATCAGCTCGCCGCCGCCGCAGGAGCCCTTGAGGGGGTAGTGCCCCGGCTCCGCGTCGCCGGGGATCTCGATGCTGGTCCAGTAGGCGAAGCCCGCCCCGCTGCCGTCCCGTCCCCGCGTGCTGTCCCGTTCACCGGAGGGTGTCCCGTCCTCCGCCCAGCCGTCCCCGCCGTCCCCGTCCCCGCCGCCGTCCTGTCGCGCGGAACCGTCCCTGCCGCGCGCCTCGCCCCGCTCCGCCGGACCCGACCCGGGAGCCAGGTCCACCTTCCCGGTGACCTTGGACCACAACCACGCCTGCTTCTGCGGCTCGGGGCAGACCTGGAGAAGTCGGATCTGGTGGCCCGGCCTCGCCGCCTGCGGCCTGGTGAAGGCGTGGCCCCGGTCGCCCTGCCGGTGGCTCTCCGGGTACCGCCCGCTCTCCGCCGTCGCGGACGCCGGTGCCCAGACGAGTAGGGACGCGCCGCCCAGGGCCGCGCCAGCGATCGCCTTGCCGAGGAACTTCCTGGACATGACTCACGTCATCCTTCCCCTGTTTGTTCCGGCCGCCGGGAGAGGGGCCACGACCGAGATTAGCGACTTTGCGAGTTTTCATCGGGTTATCTCGGCATTTTCCCGAAGTAGCCTCCGAAGAGGTTTCGCGTGCTAGCTGCGCCGCTTTCGACGCATCCGCGCCGCCCGGACCGATCGCCCTGCCGACCGCCCTGCTGCGTTGATCAGGGAGCTGTTTCGCCCGTGTCCCCGGCGGGTCGTGAGGACGGCGCCCTGATCAGGGCGATCTATGTCTCGGCGACGGAATCGGCTAGGGTGCCACCGTCTCCACGAGGCGCGATGCCGGTCAACGGATCGCCCACCGTCAGTACGTGGGGTGTTGTGGTGGAAGCGCTCCCATGCAAGAATTCATCCACTGTGCCGGGGGAGCCACACCGCGCAGCAGACAGACGCCGAGGGCATCCGGTCTTCCGGGCGGCGTCCATCACGGCCGTCGGGTGCGGCCGGCACCACCACCACTTCGCCCGCCCGGGTCGGGCACATCGAAGTCCCCCTGGCGTCTACGGACGTACCCCCAAAGGTCCACGTCCGGCGACTGCCGCGCCGGTCCCACCAATGAGGACCGGCTGGCTCAAGGAGATCAGTGGCATGAGTTTACGGAGTAAGTTGTCCGGCCGGCAGAAGGCGATAGCCCTGGCCGGCGCGAGCACGTTGGTGGCCGCCGGCCTCGTCACCATTCCGGCCAGCATGGCGCAGGCCGCCACCGCCTGCAGCGTCACCTACAGCACCAACCAGTGGCAGGGTGGCTTCAGCGCCAGCATCACCATCCGCAACGTCGGCGACGCCCTCAACGGCTGGACGCTCGGCTTCACCTTCCCGGACAGCGGCCAGCGGGTCAGCCAGGGCTGGTCGGCGACCTGGAGCCAGTCCGGCGCCAACGTGACCGCGACGAACACGGCGTGGAACGGCTCGCTGGCCAGCGGCGCCTCCACGAGCCTCGGGTTCAACGGCACGTTCAGCGGCAGCAACCCGGCACCGACCTCGTTCACCGTCAACGGAGTGAGCTGCAACGGCGCCGCGCCGACGACCCCGCCGACGGGCGGACCGAGCAACCCGCCGCCGAACCCCTCCGCCCGGGTCGACAACCCGTACGCGGGTTCCCGCGGCTACGTGAACCCGGAGTGGAAGGCCAAGGCCGAGAGCGTCTCGGGCGGCAACCGGGTCTCCAACACCCCGACCGGCGTCTGGATCGACCGGATCGCCGCGATCGAGGGCACCCCGGACAGCAGCTCGAACGGCCCGATGGGCGTACGGGACCACCTGGACGAGGCGCTCGCACAGGGCGCCGGCTACATCCAGTTCGTCATCTACAACCTGCCGGGCCGGGACTGCGCGGCGCTCGCCTCCAACGGTGAGCTCGGGCCGACCCGAACTGCCCAAGTACAAGACGCAGTACATCGACCCGATCGCCGCGATCATGGCCGACACGAAGTACAGCGCCCTGCGGATCATCACGATCATCGAGATCGACTCGCTGCCGAACCTGGTCACCAACACCGGCAGCCGGGAGACCGCGACCCCGCAGTGCGACACGATGAAGGCCAACGGCAACTACGTCAAGGGCGTCGGTTACGCCCTGGCCAAGCTCGGCGCCATCCCGAACGTCTACAACTACGTCGACGCCGGCCACCACGGCTGGATCGGCTGGGATGACAACTTCCGGGCCTCCGCCCAGGTCTTCGCCGAGGCGGCCCGCGCCGAGGGCAGCACCCAGGCCAACGTGCACGGCTTCATCGCCAACACCGCCAACTACTCGGCCACTGTGGAGCCCTACCTCACCGTGACCGAGCAGAACCGGCAGTCGAGCTGGATCGACTGGAACCGCTACGCCGACGAGCAGACCTTCGCGCAGGCGCTCCGCACGGAGCTGGTCTCGCAGGGCTTCAGCAGCAGCATCGGCATGCTGATCGACACCTCCCGCAACGGCTGGGGCGGCTCGGGTCGGCCGACCGGCGCGGTCACCTCGGGCGACATCAACCAGCAGGTTGACGGCTCCCGCATCGACCGCCGTATCCACCTCGGCAACTGGTGCAACCAGAGCGGCGCCGGCCTCGGCGAGCGCCCGCGGGCCAACCCGGCCACCGGCATCGACGCGTACGTCTGGATCAAGCCCCCGGGTGAGTCGGACGGCTCCAGCACCGCGATCGACAACGAGGAGGGCAAGGGCTTCGACCGGATGTGCGACCCGACGTACACCGGCAACCCGCGGAACAACAACAACCCGAGCGGTGCGCTGGCCGGTGCCCCGATCTCGGGTGCCTGGTTCGCCGCCCAGTTCACCCAGCTGATGCAGAACGCCTACCCGGCGCTCTGACCGGTGTCGCGCGGCCGAGCAGTCGGCTGAGTCAGCGGGTACACCACCAGGCGGTCCCCGCCTCCACCCCGGAACGGGTCGAGGCGGGGACCGCCGCCTGGTACGGCGGTACGCCCGTACCCCGGGTCGGCGCGGGGTACGGGCGTACCGTTCGCCTCAGGGCACGGTCCGCTCGACCGCGGCCGGCCCGTCCTCCGCCAGTTCCTCCCGGGCCCGCTCGACGTTGGCGGGGTCGGGGTCACGGCCCTGCGCGGCCGCCAGGTCCTCCGGATCCCAGGGCTGTTCGGCACCGGTGCGGGAGTCCGTGCCCCCCGATCCCGCCCCGTAGGCGTCGCCGATCAGGTTGTCGGTCGGCGGGAAGTCGCCCTGGGCCTCGTCCGGGTCGATGAACTCCGGGGTCTGCGCGTCGGGTCCGCCGTCGGAGGCGAACTGCGGTATGGCGGTGTCGTCGTCGACGGCCGCGGCCACCTCGGGGGTCTCCTCCAGCGGTCGGGCCGGTGTCGGTTCGCGCTCCGTCATGGCTGCTACCTCCTGTGCGGGCGTCCGGAAGATCCGGTATGCGGGAGTTCGGGCCTGCCGGTCCTCCGTGTCGACTACCCCGGATGGCCGGCGCCATGCTCCTCCGGTGGGGAGCGCCGAAACGGCGGCTCCCCGGTACCCCACCGCAGCGGGGTGCCGGGGAGCCGGCCGGTCACACCGGCCTGAGGCGTTACAGGCCGAGCACCCGGTCCAGGAAGTCCCGGTAGCGGCGTACCGCCACCCGGAGCTGCTCGGTGTCGGTCGAGTCGCCGCGCCGCCAGCCGCCGAGGTCGTCGCGTCGCGCCGTCAGCGCGGTGGTCACCGCCTCCACCGCCTCCTCGACCAGCCGGTGGGCGTCGGCGGTCGCGTTCGGGGGATCGTCGACGAAGCGCAACTGGACGTCCCGCCACCGGTCGCGGAAGCCCTGTACGTCGTCGGTGGCCAGGATCGCGACGATCGGCTCGGCCGCGACGGCACCGGGGAGCATTTCCCCGCCGACCGTGGTCGGGGTGCCGGGGGAGTCCGCCCCGTCCGTCCGGCCCCCGTCGGCGGCCGGTCCGGAGCGCCCGTCGGTCGCCGCGACGGGATCGTCGGTGCCGGCCGGCCGGGCGCCGGTCACGGGCGCGACGCCGACCGCCACCGTGCCGTCCGGGTCGCCGCCGGCCACCGTGCCGTCCGGGTCGCCGCCGGCCGGTCCGGCTCCGGGGTCGAGATGGCCGCGCGCGTCCGCCGCACCCAGATCGCTTCCGCCGGGTCCGCCGTCGTCGTCGGTCGGGCGTACGGCGCGGCGCTGGGCGTCGATCCGGTCCTCACCCAGGCCGTCGATGCGGTCATCGGCCACGCCGTCCCCGGGGCGTACCGTGTCCTCCTCGCGGGGATCGCGCTCGTCGGCCGGGTTGCCACTGGCCATCGCCGACGCGGCGACCGCGGCGCCGACGCTGGTGGCGCCGAACGCGGTGGGCAGCGGGGCGGGTTCGTGGAACTCCGGCCGCGTCGATCCGCCGCTGCCGGCCGGGTCGTCGTCGCTCGGGTCGTCGCCGGGGTCGTCGCCCGGACCCGCGGGCTCGGCCGGGTTGGCGTCCCGGGCGTCGGCCTGGCTGGCGTCGGCCAGGTCACCCCGGTCGGTACCGGGGTCGGGGTCGGGGTCCGCACCGGCCGAGGGGGTGCGCTCGGTGAGCGCGTCGTCGTCGATCGCCTCGTCCTCGGCGCGCTCCTCGGGGGAGCGGTCCCGCCCGACCCGGTCGTCCGGGTCGTTGTCGTAGGAGCCCCGCTCGTCGATGGCGTCCTCCGGACCGTCCACCGATTGTGGGACCACCCCGCCCGGGACCGGTACGGGAACCGGCTCGCCCCGGCCGTCCTCGGCGCGCTCGCCGTTGAACTGCTGTTCCTGGTGGCGCATGACGAAGTCTCCTTTACCGGCTCGGTACGTCCTGGGCGTCCGGACGGGACTCGTCCGTGTCCTGCTGGCGTACGGGTTCCTCGCCGAGCAGGTCGGTGAAGAGCGCCCGGTAGTGCACGACGGCCTGGCGCAGCTGCTCGGTGCTGGCCTCGCCGCGCTGGTTGCGCAGGTGGATCTCGTGGGCGTCGCGGTAGTGGCCGAGCGTCCGGGCGTGCTCGACGGAGAGCTGGGCGAGTCTGTCGTCGTAGTCCCCGGTCGGGTAGCCCCGTTCCGTGATGAGCCGGGTGACCACTTCGTCCGCCGCGCCGACCGCCTCGGCGGGGGAGTCGACGAATCGGGCCTGGATCTCCTCCCACTCCGCCGCGTACCGGCCACGGGCCTCCGCCGACAGGGGGGTCAGGGTGAGCTCGGCGTGCCGGCGCTCCCGTTCGCGTAGTTCGCGTTCGGCGGCGGCCCGGGTCTGCTGCTCGGCGACGGCCCGTTCGTACTCGGGGCCGAACTTCGTGCGCAGCGCCCGGCGCCGGGACGCAATCAGCACGAGCACGACGGCGGCCGCGGCGGCGAGGACGACGAGGATGATGAGGGCGATCTGCATGGGCGACATGACTCCTCCTTCGTCACCTGGTATTCCCGCTCGCCCCTGATCACCAATCCCGATCCCGCACACTTTCGCGTACGGGGCGCATCGGCCGCGTCCGCCGCCCGGGGTGGCCGGCGACTCGGCCGTCGAGCTGGTCACAAAACTTGACTCATTCCAGAAAACGCGCTTGGGTGGTCAGATGCCGGTCGGATCGCACGTACGGCGCCGGCGGAACCGACGGAACGTCGCTGCCGGGTGACCCGCATCGAGATCACATTCCGGGGCGGTTGCCCCGAGTGCCAGGAAGAGCACCGATCAGGAGGAGACCGATGAGCGATCCCGAGGCCAACAAGCCCACGCTCACGACCCGTCAGGGTCACCCCGTGCACAACAACCAGCAGCAGCGGACCGTGGGCTCGCGCGGCCCGGCCACGCTGGAGAACTACCACTTCCTGGAGAAGATCAGCCACTTCGACCGGGAGCGGATCCCGGAGCGGGTGGTGCACGCGCGCGGTTTCGTCGCGCACGGCGAGTTCGAGGCGTACGGGACGATCGGGGACGAGCCGGCCTCGACGTACACCCGGGCGAAGCTGTTCCAGACCAGGGGCAAGAAGACCCCGCTCACCATCCGGTTCTCCACCGTCATCGGCGGTCGGGACTCCTCCGAGGCAACGCGGGACCCGCGCGGCTTCGCGGTGAAGTTCCGCACCGAGGACGGCAACTGGGACGTGGTCGGCAACAACCTCCAGGTCTTCTTCATCCGGGACGCGATCAAGTTCCCGGACGTGATCCACTCGCTGAAGCCGGACCCGGTGACCTTCCGGCAGGAGCCGAACCGGATCTTCGACTTCATGTCGAACACCCCCGAGTCGATGCACATGCTGACCTGGCTCTTCTCGCCGTACGGCATACCGAAGAACTACCGGACCATGCGCGGCTCCGGCGTCAACACCTACCGCCTGGTCAACGCCGAGGGCGAGGCCGTGCTGGTCAAGTTCCACTGGTTGACCCAGCAGGGCGAGCACAACCTGACCCAGGCCGAGGCGGACGCGATCCAGGCCACCGAGCTCGGGCACGCCTCCAAGGACCTGTACGAGGCGATCGAGCGCGGCGAGTTCCCGCAGTGGGAGCTCAATGTCCAGATCATGAGCGACGACGAGCACCCGGAGCTGGACTTCGACCCGCTCGACGACACCAAGATCTGGCCCGAGGAGCAGTTCCCGTACCTGCCGGTCGGGATGATGACGCTGAACCGCAACATCACCGACCACCACAACGAGAACGAGCAGATCGCCTTCGGCACCGGTGTGCTGGTCGACGGCATCGACTTCTCCGACGACAAGATGCTGGTCGGCCGCACCTTCTCCTACTCGGACACCCAGCGCTACCGGGTCGGCCCGAACTACCTCCAGCTGCCGGTCAACCGGCCGCGCGAGGACGTCCTGGTCAGCACCAACCAGACCGGCGGGCAGATGTCGTACGGGGTGGACAACCGGGGCGCCAACCCGCACATCAACTTCGAGCCGTCCTCGGTTGCCGGCCTGACCGAGGCCGACGACTCCTACCGCGAGTACCGGCCGTTCGTGTCGGGGCAGATCATGAAGGCGCCGATCGAGCGGCAGAACAACTACGCCCAGGCCGGCCGGCGTTTCCGCGAGATGGCCGACTGGGAGCGGGACGACCTGATCCTCAACCTGACCACGCTGCTGGCCCAGTGCGACAAGCACATCCAGGAGAAGATGGTCTGGCACTTCAGCCAGTGCGACGAGGACTACGGCCGCCGGGTCGCCGAGGGCCTGGGCCTGGCCGTCAACGCCTGACCCTCAACGCCTGACCCGATCGACGGCAGGTCCCCCCGGCGCCCCGGCCGGGGGGGCCTGCCGTGCCGGGCCCGTACGTTGCCCCGGGCCGCTACACTCGCCCGCATGACGCGCCGACATTAGGTCCCCGCCCGAGGCCGACGCGGCACCCGCTGCCGCGCCCCGCCGGAACGGTCCGTAACCCACAGGTTGCGCACCATTCCCGTGTGGAGGCCTCATGCTCTCGCCCGCCCGCCGGTTGGCGGCCGTCTTCTACGCCTACACCTTCCTGGACGAGTTCGTCCTGCTCTACCCGGTGTACGCGCTGCTCTTCACCGAGACCGGGCTCTCCGTCGCCCAGGTCTCCTCGCTCTTCGCCGTCTGGGCGCTGACCGGCATCCTGCTGGAGGTCCCCTCCGGCGTACTCGCCGACGCGGTGTCCCGCCGGCTGCTGCTCGTGCTGGCCCCGCTGCTGGGTGCCGCCGGCTTCGCCGCCTGGCTCGCCGCCCCGTCGTACCCCGTCTTCGCGCTCGGCTTCGTGCTCTGGGGCGCGCGCGGCGCACTCCAGAGCGGCGCCGCCGAGGCCCTGCTCTACGAGGAACTGGACCGGCTGGACCGGGCCGACGGGTACGGCCGGGTGCTGGGCCGGGCGAGCGCCGTCGGCCTGGTCGCGGCGATGCTCGCCATCGCCGTGGCCACGCCGGTCTTCGCCGCCGGCGGCTACCCGGCGGTGGGCCTGGCCAGCGTGCTCGCCAGCCTGCTCTGCGCGGCGGTCGGCCTGGCGCTGCCGGAACACCGGAAACCCCGCCCGGCCGCCGGTGCCGCCCGGCCGCCGGGCGACGACCCGGGGCCGGCCAGCTATCTGGCCGTCCTGCGCGCCGGGCTCGCCGAGGCCCGCACCGACCGGTCGGTACGGCGGGCGCTGCTGCTCGTGCCCGCGACCGCGGCTGTCTGGGGCGGGTTGGAGGAGTACCTGCCGCTGCTTGCCGAGCGGATCGTCGCGGCTCCGGCGGTCCCGCCGCTGGTGCTCCTCGTCTGGCTCGGCGTCACGGTCGGCGGCCTGCTCACCCCCGTCGGACAGCGCCTGTCGACCCGGGCCGCCGCCGGGACGGTCGCCCTCGCCGCGCTGGCCCTCGCGGTCGGGGCGCTCAGCGGCCGGCCGGCGGGCTTCGTGCTGATCGCGCTGGCGTTCTGCGCGTTCCAGACGGCGACCCTGGTCGTCGAGGTACGGCTACAGGAGCGGATCCACGGGCCGAGCCGGGCGACCGTGACGTCGCTGGCCGGGCTCGGCACCGAGCTGGTCACGATCGGTGTGTACGGCGGCTACGCCCTCGCCTCCACCGTCGCCGGGCACGGGCTGATCTTCGCGCTGGGTGCCGTGCCGTACCTGCTCGGGGCGGTCTGGCTGGGCCGGCCGTCCCGGGCAGCCGGTCGGCGGGCCGGGGTGGCGGTGGCCGGCCGGCCCGGTGCGCCCGGGTCCGGATGACCACGACGGCGGCCCGGCCGGACGGGGCACCGGCTCGACCTGTGCCGGCTCCGGCGCAGCGGTCCGGTTCGCCGACCCTTCGTCCGGTAGTGCCGGCGGCGGTGATTACGTATCCTTCCGGAGGCGCCCGCGCCCGTGACCCTCGACTCTGGCCGGAGCCGCGGGCCGGCGGGTGCGAAGCGCCCCGGCCCTGACTCCCCTTCCGGCGAGGTCTGATGAAAACCCAGAACTGGCCGATCCGCTCGAAGATCGTCGCGCTGGTCGCCGTGCCGATCGTCGCCCTGTCGGCGCTCTGGATCTTCGCGACCACCCTCACCGTCGGGCCCGCGTCCACCCTGCTCGCGACGCGGACCCTGTTCGACGAGATCGGCCGGCCGGGCGAGGTGCTGGTGGTCGAGCTGCAACGCGAACGGCGGCTCTCGGTGATCCACGTCGCCGGCGGCCGGGACGCCGCCGCCCTCGGCGACCAGCGGGTACGCACCGACCGGGCGGTCGCGGAGTTCCGCCGCCACACCTCGGACCCGGACCTGCGGGACAGCATCGACGACCTGCTCGACGCCCGGCTGGACCAGCTGCTCACCGCCGTCGACGCGCTGCCCTCCGGGCGGGCCTTCATCGACCAGCGGGCCGTCGACGCCACCGGGGTGCTCGGCCTCTACAGCAGCGTCGTCGACTCGGCGTTCCGGACCTTCTCCGCGCTGAACACCCTGCCCGACGAGACCCTCAACCGGGAGGCGAACGGCCTGACCGAACTCGGCCGGGCCCGGGAGGTGCTCGCCCAGGCCGACGCGCTGCTGGCCGGGGTCTTCACCGCCAACCGGTTCGGCGAGGGCGAGTTCGGCCAGCTCGTGCAGATCATCGGCACCCACCGGTTCCTCTACGCCACCGTGGTCGCCGAGCTGTCCGACGCCGACCGGATCGAATACCAGCGGCTGACCGAGGGCGACTCCTTCGTCCGGCTGCGGACCCTGGAGGAGCGCCTGATCGGCAGCGGCGGCACGGCTGCCCTGCCGGTGGACCAGCGGGCCTGGCAGAGCAGCTACGAACCCGTACAGCAGCAGTTGCGGGACTTCGAGATGACCGGCGCCGAGGCGCTCACCGAGCGGAGCCGGCCGGTGGCGATCGGCATCCTGCTCCGTCTGGGCCTGGCCGGGCTGCTCGGCTTCGCGGCCGTACTGCTCTCCGCGGTCATCGCGCTGCGGATCGGCCGGTCCCTGGTACGGCGGCTGACCGGGTTGCGGGCCGCGGCGCTGGAGATGGCGAACGACCGGCTTCCCGAGGTGGTCGGGCGGCTGCGCCGGGGCGAGGAGGTCGACGTCGAGCGGGAGGTCCCCCCGCTGGACTACGGCGACGACGAGATCGGCCAGGTGGGCCGGGCGTTCGGCGAGGTACAGCTGACCGCCGTCAGTTCGGCGGTGGACGAGGCGACGCTGCGGCGGGGGCTGCGGGAGGTGTTCCTCAACATCGCCCGGCGCAGCCAGACGCTGCTGCACCGCCAGTTGGCGTTGCTGGACCAGATGGAACGCCGGACCGCCGAGCCGAAGGAACTCGCCGACCTCTTCCGGCTGGACCACCTGGCCACCCGGATGCGCCGGCACGCCGAGGACCTGGTGGTGCTCGCCGGTGCCACCGCCGGCCGAGGGTGGCGCAACCCGGTCTCCATCGTGGACGTGGTCCGGGGCGCCATCTCCGAGGTCGAGGACTACCCGCGGGTCGACCTGGCGACGGTGCCGCCGGCGGCGATCGCCGGACGGGCCGTGGGTGACGTGATCCACCTGCTCGCCGAGCTGATCGAGAACGCGGCCAGGTTCTCCCCGCCGCACACCCGGGTGCAGGTCAGCGGGGAGGTGGTGCCGAACGGGTATGCGATCGAGATCGAGGACCGTGGCCTGGGAATGAGCGCCGAGGCGATCGAACGGGCCAACCGGCGGCTCGCCGACCCACCCGACTTCGAGCCCGCCAACAGCGCCCGGCTGGGGCTCTTCGTGGTCGCCCTGCTCGGCGCCCGGCACAACGTCAAGGTGCAGCTGCGCAGCTCGCCGTACGGCGGGGTGACCGCGGTCGCGCTGGTGCCGGGTGACCTGGTGGTAGCGGACGACCTGGTCGTACCGGCCGAGCCCGGCGTACCGGCTGAGCTGGCCGCCGGGGTGCCCGCTCCGCGCGGCGGCCGGTCCGGCCCGGAGCCGCAGCCGGCATGGCGGCCGGAGTCGTCGCAACCGGAGTCCTCGTGGCCGGGCTCGTCCCAGCCGGACTCGTCGCGGCCGGATCCGTTGCGGCCGGAGTCGTCGCGGCCGGATCCGTTGCGGTCGGACCCGTTGTGGCCGGACCCGTCGGGGCGGGATCCCGAGCGGCCGGTCGGTCCGGCGGCGGAACCGGCGGGGGCCGGCGCGGGGACCGGACCCGGCGCGGAGCGCGGTGAGGTCGGGGGCGCTGCACCGGTGCCGGAACCGCGCCAGAATCCCCTCGGCCCGAGGCGGACGGCGGGGGCCGCGCTCGACGCGCTCGTCAAGAGCAGCGGTCCGATGCGACGGTTGGCCGCCGACGAGACGACCCGGGCCGACGACGACACCGTGGTGCTGCCACCCGTGCCGCCGGCCGGCCCGGTGCCGCCCGGACTGACCGGTGCGTCGCCGACCGCCGCGGCGCCCGCCGGCTCAGGTGGCCCGTCCCAGGCGGGTTCGTCGCAGGCGGGCTCGTCGCAGGCGGGCTCGTCCCAGGTCGGCTCGTCCCAGGTCGGCTCGTCCCAGGTCGGTTCGTCCCAGGTCGGTTCGTCCCAGGTCGGTTCGTCCCAGGTCGGTTCGTCACCGGCAGGGCCGAGCGACCCGGCGCCGGCCGCTGCGGAGCAGGTCGGGTGGCCGGCGCGGGCCGGATCTACCGGTCCCGACGGGGCGGCGCAGCCGCCACCGGCCGCCCCGGGCGGTCCGCGCCGACCGACCGTGGCGCCGGTCGGCGAGGACGGACTGCCGCGCCGGATCCGGCAGACGAATCTCGCTCCGCAACTGCTCGCGACCCGCCCCGGCCCGCCGGTCGGCGCGGCCGACCCGGCCGGTGCCGGCCGCGGCCGTGCCGTGGGTGCGGGCGTCGCCGGCGATCCGTCCGACGAGCCTTCGCCGCGTACGCCCGAGCAGATCCGGGCGGTCATGGCGGCGCTGCAGGCGGGGACCACCCGGGGCCGCCGCGACGCCGGTGCGCCGCCGGCCTCCGTCGGGCCCCGACCCGAGACCGTCCCACCCACCGGCTCCGGCGATCCCGCGCCGGCGCCCGCACGGGACGAGCCGAAGCCGACCGCCAGCTCGGGGTCGAGTGCCGGTTCCGATGCCGCCCGGGTCACCGACCCGGGCTCCACCGAATCTGAAGGGGACGCGTAAGTGGTGCACACGACGAGGGCGGACGTGGATCTCACCTGGCTGCTCGATGACCTCGTGGAGCGCGTACCCACGGCGCAGCAGGCCGTGGTGCTCTCCGCGGACGGCCTGCTGATGGCCGCCTCCGGCGGTCTGGAGCGGGAGGACGCGGAGCACATGGCGGCGATGGCGGCCGGGTTCCAGAGCCTGGCGAAGGGGGCTAGCCGGCACTTCCAGGCCGGCCCGGTACGGCAGACCGTGATCGAGATGGACACCGCCTTCCTCTTCGTCACCGCCGCGGGTCAGGGGGCCTGCCTCGCCGTACTCTGCAGCGCCGCCTCGGACATCGGCGTCATCGCGTACGAGATGGCGATGCTGGTCGCCCGGGTGGGGGAGAGCCTGACCGCGTCGAGCAGATCACCGGGGGCGCCAGCAGATGCGGGCTGAGGTTCCCGGGCCGCACCATGACTGGCTCGACGACGAGGCGGGGCCGGTGGTCCGCCCGTACACGATGACCGGTGGCCGGGTCCAGCCGGCGGCGGGCCGATTCGACCTGGTGGCCTTCGTGGTGGCCGGCCCGCCGCAGGCGGAGGGGACGCACCCGCCGCCGCAGCCGGAGCATCGCGCCATCATCGCGCTGGCGCAGCGGCCGATCTCGGTGGCCGATCTCGCCGCCGACCTCAACCTGCCGCTGGGCGTGGTACGCGTCCTGCTCGGCGACCTTCTCGGTGCCGGGCAGATCGCGATGTACGAACCACCCGCGACACGGCAGTTTCCAGACGACGACATTCTCAAGGCGGTGGTCAATGGACTCCGGGCTCTCTGATCGGGACGGCGCGGAGCGGCGGATTCCGCTCGCGTTGAAGATCCTGATCGCCGGCGGCTTCGGGGTCGGCAAGACGACCCTGGTCGGCGCCGTGAGCGAGATCCGGCCGTTGCACACCGAGGAGGTGCTGACCGACGCCAGCGCCGGCACCGACGACCTGTACGGCGTGGAAGGGAAGCGGACCACCACGGTCGCCATGGACTTCGGCCGGATCACCATCAACGACGATCTCCAGGTCTACCTCTTCGGTACGCCCGGACAGGACCGCTTCTGGTTCCTCTGGGACGAGCTGGCGTTCGGGGCGCTCGGTGCGGTGGTGCTCACCGACACCCGCCGGCTGGCCGACTGCTTCCCGTCGGTCGACTACTTCGAGCGGCGCGGGATCCCCTTCGTGGTGGCGGTCAACTGCTTCGACGGCGCCAAGCGGTACACCGTCGAGGCCGTGCGCGGGGCGCTCGACCTGGACCCGGAGGTGCCGGTCGTGCTCTGCGACGCGCGGAGCCGGCAGTCCGGCAAGACCGTGCTGGTGGCCCTGGTCGAGCACGTCGCGCAACGCCGGGGCGATCCGGTCCCGGCCGGCTGAGCGGGGCGCCGGCCCGGCCCCGGGTGTTAGGAGGGGGCCCTTCCTATACAAAAAGCGATAAGAAGGGGCCCTTCCTTACTCCACGAGCAGCACGTCGAGCCGGCGAGGGCCGTGCACGCCTTCCACCCGGTCGAGTTCGATGTCGCTGGTGGCCGAGGGCCCGGAGACCATGGTGAGCGGCCGGGTCGGATCGGCGAGCCGGCCGAGTGCCTCGGGCAACCCGTGCACCACCTGCCCGGCGCGTACCACGCAGAGGTGGTGGTCGGGCACCAGGCTGAGGACCCGCCGGCCCTGCTCCGGCCCGCCGTCCATGATCAGCGTGCCGGTCTGCGCCACCGCCACCGCGCATCCGGTCAGCACCGCCACCCCCGGTTCGTCCAGTTCGGCCACGGTCAGGGGGGCACCGTCGCCGTCCCGCCGGATCCGGCCGAGGTACGTCGAGAGCCAGCTCTGCGGCACCCCGGCGGGTACGGCAAGCGTGGGCACCGGGCCGAGTAGCCGGGCCAGCGCGTCGGCCAGTTCCGCGGCGGGGCAGCGGCGTACCGTGGCCCGGTAGTCGACGAGCCGGTCGACGAGCAGGTCGAGCAGTTCGGGCTCGGCCGGCCGGTCGACGTTGCCGCCCGCTGCCGGGGCGGTGTGGTAGTCCCGGGGCACCGTCACCGGGGCGGTCGGCCGGGCGGCCCGGATCCGCGCCATGATCTCGTCGCGGGCGCTGCCCGGGCTCTGCCCCGGCGTACCGGGGGCGCTCCGCCGCGCCGCGCCGTCAGCCGCGACCACGGCCGGCCCACCACTCGCGGAACGTCTCCCCGGCCGGCAGCGGGGCGTCCCGGCTGGCCGTCCAGGCTGACAGCGGCCAGGGGAGCCGGCGTAGCTGGCCGCGCGGGCCGGCGGCCAGCCGTAGCGGCGCCGAGCCGCGGCGGGCGGCCCGCAGTGCCGCCGCGTACCGCCGCCGGTCACGCATCACCCAGGACATCGCGCGCATCGCCGTGCGCTCCGCCGACGGCCGGCCCCGGCGGGCGTCCACCCCGCGCTGGCGCAGGTGCACCAGGACCTCCGGGATGTCGATCCGCACCGGGCAGGCGTCGAAGCACGCCCCGCAGAGCGTGGAGGCGTACGGCAGGGTGCGGTTGGCGCCGGCGTCCGGGCCGGTCATCTGCGGGGAGAGGATGGCGCCGATCGGTCCCGGGTAGACCGAGCCGTACGCGTGCCCGCCGACCCGCTCGTAGACGGGGCAGACGTTCAGGCAGGCCGAGCAGCGGATGCAGCGCAGCGCCTGCCGGCCGACCGGATCGGCGAGCGTCTCGGTACGCCCGTTGTCGACCAGCACGACGTGCACGTCGCGCGGCCCGTCCCCGGGGGTGACGCCGGTCCACATCGAGGTGTACGGGTTCATCCGCTCGCCGGTGGAGGAGCGGGGCAGCAGTTGCAGGAAGACCTCCAGGTCGCGGAAGGTCGGCAGCAGTTTCTCCACCCCGACCACCGAGATCAGCGTCTCCGGCAGGGTGAGGCACATCCGGCCGTTGCCCTCGGACTCGACCACTACCAGGGTGCCGGTCTCGGCGATGGCGAAGTTGGCACCGGAGATCGCCACCCGGGCCTGGAGGAACCGGGCCCGCAGGTGCCGGCGGGCCGCCTCGGCGAGCGCGGCGGGCTCGTCGGTGAGGGTGGTCAGGTCCACCCCGGGCATTCGGCCGGCGAAGATGTCGCGGATCTGCCGCCGGTTGTAGTGGATGGCCGGCACGAGGATGTGGGACGGCGTGTCGTCGGCGAGCTGCACGATCAGCTCGGCGAGGTCGGTCTCGACCGCCGAGATGCCGGCCTCCGCCAGGGCCTCGTTGAGCCCGATCTCCTGGGTGGCCATGGACTTGACCTTGACCACCTCGGTGCTGCCGGTCCGCTGGACCAGCCCGGTGACCACCGCGCAGGCCTCGGTCGAGTCGCGGGCCCAGTGCACGGTCGCTCCGGCGGCGGTGGCGGCGGCCTCGAACTGTTCCAGCAGCTCGGGCAGGCGGGCCAGGACGTCGTCCTTGATCGCCGCGCCGGCGACGCGCAGCGCCGCCCAGTCGGGCACCTCGCCGACCACCCGCAGCCGCTTGTCCCGGATGGTGTGGGTGGCCCGGCGCAGGTTGGCCCGCAGCTGCCCGTTGGCGAGTTCCCGCCGGGCCGCCGTCGGGAACGGCAGCGGGGCGACGATGTTGCCGGTGCCGGGGGTCACGGGCCCACCTCCGTCGTGACCGGTGCCGTACCGGCCGGCTCCGGGTCGTCGGTTCCGGTGCCGGCGAGGATCTCGGCGTAGTGGATGGCGCGGACGTCCCGGCCGGCGCCGGTCCGGTTCCGCCGGGACAGGCCGCCGCCGATGTGGGCCAGGCAGGAGTTGTCGGCCGCCGCCACGTACGCGGCACCGGTGTCGCAGACCGCCGCGCACTTGTCGGCGAGCATCGCGGCCGACACGTCGGGGTTCTTCACCGCGAAGGTGCCGCCGAAGCCGCAGCACTCCTCCCCGCCGGGCAGGTTGACCAGTTCCAGCCCGCGTACCGCGCGCAGCAGCCGCAGCGGCCGGTCGCCCAGCCGCAGCAGGCGCAGCCCGTGGCAGGTGGGATGGTAGGTGACCCGGTGCGGGAAGACGCCGCCGACGTCGGTCACCCCGAGCACGTCGACCAGCAGCTCGGAGAGTTCGTAGACCCGGGGCGCGACCTCGGCGACCGCCGCCGCCAGCTTGGGGTCCGGTCCGGCCAGCCGGGGGTACGACTCGCGGACCATCGCCACGCACGAGCCGGACGGGGCGACCACCGCGTCGTACCCGGCGAAGGTGTCGACGAAGCCGCGGACCAGCGGCAGCGACTCGGCCCGGTATCCGCTGTTGGCGTGCATCTGTCCGCAGCAGGTCTGCGCGACCGGGAACTCCACGGTGTGCCCGAGGCGTTCCAGGATGCGCACCACGGCCCGCCCGGTCTCCGGGAAGACCAGGTCGTTGACGCAGGTGACGAAGAGCGCGATCCGCACGGGTCAGCTCCGCTCGAAGAAGGGGAGGTGCCGGTCGGCGGCGGCGAGCAGGTGGCCGCGCATCGCGGACCCGGCGGCGTCCGGGTCCCCGGTGGCGACGGCGTCGACGATGCGCAGGTGCTCCCGGCCGCTGGTGCCGTGGTGGGCGGTCGGGAAGTGCAGCCGGAACAGGTGCAGGTGGGCGCGGAGCCGGACCACCGCGTCGTGCAGCATCCGGTTGCCGGACTGCTCGGCGAGCAGGTGGTGGAAGCGCGCGTCCTGGGCGGTGAACGCGGCGATCGCGGCGAAGCCCTCGACCCCGGGCAGCGGGTCGGGGCCGCATCTCCACCAGCTCGTCGAACTCCGCCCGGCTGAGCAGCGGCGCCGCGGTGTAGCCGGCGAGCGGGCGCTTGCGGACCAGCCCGTCGGACTCCAGCCGGGCGAGCGCCTCGCGGACCGGGGTGGGGGAGACCTCCAGGCGACGGGCGAGCGCGTCGATGTTGATCCGTTCGCCGGGCGCGACCGCGTGGTCCATGACCAGGGCGCGGACCGACTCGTAGACGTCGTCGGCCAGCGTCACCCGGCGGGCGGGGCGCACGGTTCCCCTCACGATCGAAGATCCTATAGGTTTCGCCGCGCAGGCAGAAGATCCTTCCAGCGGTACGCGACCCGCCGTGCTCTGGTTTGATCGTGGGATGGCTGACGGCTCTGCTTCCGGGACGACCGCCGGTGAGATCGTGCACATCGGCTGCTACACCGCGGCGGGTGGCGGGCACGGCACCGGCATCGTCGCGGCCCGACGCGATCCGGTCACCGGCGCGCTCGACCCGCTCGACGTGGTGGCCACCACCCCGTCGCCCTCGTTCCTCGTCCGGCATCCCCGACTGCCCGTGCTGTACGCGGTCAACGAGCTCACCGACGGCACGGTCAGCGCCTGGACCGTGCACCCCGACGGTGCGCTGACCGCCCTGGCCGTCGTACCGACCGGCGGGGACGGCCCCTGCCACCTGGCCGTGGACCCGCGGGGGCGCCACCTCTTCACGGCCAACTACGGCAGCGGCAGCGTCTCCGTACATCCGCTGGACGGCACCGGCGCGCCGGGCGAGCGGACGGACCTGGTCCGGCACGACGGGCGGGGCCCCGTACCGGACCGTCAGGACGGACCGCACGCCCACATGGTGTCGCCCGATCCGGCCGGCACCGGGCTCTTCGCGGTCGACCTGGGCACCGACTCGATCCACCGGTACGAGGTGGGGGGCGACGGCCGGTTGCGGGAGGTCGCCCGGGTGCGGACCCGCCCCGGTACCGGGCCCCGGCACCTCGCCCGACATCCGGACGGCCGGCGCTGCTACCTCGCCGGCGAGTTGGACGCCTCGGTGACCGCCTACGAGTGGGACGGCGGCGCCGGGCTGACCGAGCGGGGCCGGGTCGGGGCGAGCCGGCGGTCGGGTCCGGTGCAGCCCTCCGAGATCGTCGTCGGGCCGGACGGCCGCTTTCTCTACCTGGCCAACCGGGGGGTCGGCACCGTCACCGTGTTCGCATTGGACGACGACCTGCCCCGGTACGTCGACGAGGTGGCCACCACCGGCGACTGGCCCCGGCACATCGCGCTGCTCGGTGCGCACCTCTACGTCGCGCAGGAACGGGCCGGCGCGGTCGTCGTGTTCCCCGTCGACCCGGAGACCGGGGTGCCGGGGCCGGCCTCGGCGCGGCTGGAAACGGGGACTCCGACCTGTGTGCTCGGCGGGGGTTCCTTAATTTTCCCATAAATATCTATAAGCTTCGCTTGGTTCCGGAAGCGGGGCGGGCGCCGAAAAGGGGCTGTTTTTTCCACGCCGTGGCACCATTCGGCTACCCAGCGCGAGTTTTCGTCATTTAAACGACTGTTGTGAAAAACTTTCGTCCGAACGTCCCTGGCAGGAAGCGGTCAGAGTCCGCAAGATGGTCACCGTGTCTGGCCGCCATCGCATGCGTAGGGGTTTCCGTGGGGCAGGCGCCATCGCGAGTGCGATGGCGCTTGTTCTCGTCGCGGCGGGGGTGTGGTTCGGCTATCGACAGTGGGCCGGGCCCGGCTGCTCCGGTGAGGTGCGACTCAGCGTCGCCGCCGCGCCGGAGATCGAGCCGGCGGTCCGGCGCGCCGCCGGTCAACTGGTCGAGGACGAGACCGAGGTCGAGGGCTTCTGTGTCGCGGTGGACATCACCGCCACCGCCTCGGTCGACGTCGCCGCCGTCGTGGCCGGCCAGCACGGGGTCTCGCTCTCCGGCGTCGTGAGCCCCGGCAACGCCGTATGCCGAGGACGATGCCGAGCAGCAGGTCTCCACCTGGCTGCTCCGGCTGCGCAACGGCGCAGCTGAAGCCACCAGAACGGCGCCTCGGTGGCGCGCAGCCCGGTCGTGGTCGCCATGCCCGAGCCGGTGGCCGCCAGCGTGGGCTGGCCGCAGAAGCGACTCGGCTGGGCCGACCTGTTGAAGAGCATCACCACCGGCACCAAGCTGCGGACCGGCATCGTGGAGCCGAGCCGGGACGCGGCCGGGCTCTCCGGGCTGCTCTCGCTGGCCGCCGCCGCGGGTGCGGCGGGTGCCCAGGCGCAGCAGGCGACCACCGCGGCGCTGCGGGCACTGGCCACCGGCCGCTCGGCGGTCCGCGAGGACCTGGTCGCCCGGTTCCCCCGGTCGGCCGACCCGGCCTCGGTCGCCTCCGCGCTGAGCGCCGCCGCGCTGAGCGAAGAGGACGTCATCGAGTACAACGCGAAGAACGCCGGACATGGCGCCTACCTCGAACCGGCGCCGATGTCGGCGCAAGTGCAGTACGCGGTGATGCCCGGCACCGAGCCGGCCAAGGTCGCCGCCGCCGCGAAGCTCTTCGAGGCGCTCGACACGCCGGGCTTCCACGACCGGCTGGCCGTGCAGGGACTGCGCGGTCCGGACGGCACCTGGGGAGACGGCTTCGTCGCCCCGCGCGGTGCCCCGAGCCCCGCCGGTGCCTCCCCGACCGCGACGGCCGGGGCCAACCCGGGCGGTACGGCGGCGGCCGGGCTGGACGCGACGGCGATGGAGCGGGCCCTCTCCAGCTGGTCCGTGGCTACCCAGACGGGCCGGATGCTCGCGGTCATCGACGTCTCCGGTTCGATGGTGGCGAAGGTGCCGACCGCCGGCAACGCCACCCGGATGCAGGTCACCCTGGAGGCGGCCAAGCGCGGCCTGGCGCTCTTCGACGACTCCTGGGCACTCGGCCTCTGGATCTTCTCCACCAAGCTCGCGGGCAGCCGCGACTACCGCCGGCTCTCCTCGATCGGTCCGCTCTCCGCCCAGCGGGACCAGCTGGAGGCGGCCCTGCGCGGGATCACCGCCAGCCGCGGCGACACCGGGCTGTTCGACACGGTCCTGGCCGCCTACAAGGAGGTCCAGGCCGACTGGGAGCCGGGCCGGGTGAACTCGGTGGTGATGCTCACCGACGGGAAGAACGACGACGACGACGGCATCAGCGAGGCGGCCCTGCTGGCCGAGCTCAAGCGGATCAACGACCCGGACCGCCCGGTCCAGGTCGTGATCATCGGTATCGGCAACGAGGTCAACCGGGCGGAGCTGGACGCGATCACCAAGGTGACCGGCGGCGGTGTCTTCGTGACGCAGGACCCGGCGAAGATCGGCGACATCTTCCTCCGGGCGATCGCGCTGCGGCCGCAGGCGACCCGGTGACCCGTCGCCGGTGGCGCCGCTGACCGATCCACCGCATCCCACCCGCCCGACCTGCGTCCGACCCCGGCCGACCGGCCACCGCGTCCCCGGCGCCGAGGGCCGGCCGTCACAATCAAGTGACAGTAATCTGTCGAAAGCTCTCCGTAGTATCCCGGGTGCGCGAAGATGTCGAGGTGCCCCGGGCGGCTCGGCACCGAGCGGCTGATCGGGATGCCCCCTGAGCTGAGGAGGGCCGGTGACGTCGGCGACATTGCTCAGCCCCACCACGATGCCTCCGGAGTCCACCCCGGAGGCATCGGCGCGATCACCCCGGGCACGGCAGCGCGGCTACGTCCGGGCGATCCTCGTGCTCGACACCGTGATCCTGGTGCTGGCGGTCCTCGGTGGCTACTTCGCGCGGTTCGGTGGTGACGAGGCGCGGGGTTCGGAGATCCCGTACGTTCTCGTCGGCCCGGCACTGGTGCTGGCCTGGCTGACCTCGCTCAAGGTGCTGCGCTGCTACGACGACCGGGTGCTCGGCTACGGCGCGGACGAGTACCGCCGGGTCAGCTCCGCCAGTCTGCGGCTCGCCGGCGCCGTCGCGATCGCCGGCTACCTGACCGACGCGAACGTCTCCCGGGGGTTCCTCGGCATCTCCTTCGCCGTCGGCACGGTGGGGCTGGTCGTGGCCCGGTTCGCCGCCCGCAAGCGACTGCACCGGGCCCGCTCCCGGGGGGCCGGCTGGTCCCGACGGGTGCTGGTGGTCGGCGACACCGCGCACGTGCTGGAGCTGGTGCACACGCTGCGCCGCGAGCCGTACGCCGGCTACCAGGTGGTGGGTGCCTGCATCCCTGACGCGCTGCTGGCCCCGGTGCCGCAGCGGCTCGGCGACGTACCGGTGCTGGGCTCGTTCCGCGCCATCCCGGACGCGGCGGACGCCGTCAACGCGGACACCGTGGCGGTGACCGCCTCCGGCGAACTGACCGCGACCCGGTTGCGCCGGCTCGGCTGGCAGTTGGAGGGGACCGGGATCGACCTCGTGCTGGCTCCGGCGCTCACCGACGTCGCGGGTCCCCGGATCCACACCCGACCGGTCGCCGGGCTGCCGCTGATCCACGTCGAGGCCCCCGAGTTCCGGGGCGCCCGCAAGATCATCAAGGGCTTCGTGGACCGGGCGTTGTCGCTCGCCACGCTGGCGCTGACCCTGCCGCTGCTCGCGGTGATCGCGTTGGCGATCAAGCTGGACGACCGGGGTCCGGTGGTCTTCCGGCAGATCCGGGTCGGTCAGGGGGGTCGGGAGTTCGGCGTCTACAAGTTCCGCACGATGGTGGTCGACGCCGACGCGCTCCTCGCCGAACTGGCCGCGAGGAACGAGAAGGACGGGCTGCTGTTCAAGATGCGCGACGATCCCCGGGTGACCCGGGTGGGCCGGATCCTGCGCAGGTGGTCCCTTGACGAGCTGCCGCAGCTCGCCAACGTGCTGTTCGGACACATGAGCCTGGTCGGGCCGCGCCCGCCGCTGCCCTCCGAGGTCGCCCGCTACGACGGCGACGTCGCGCGACGGCTCCTGGTCAAGCCCGGCATGACCGGTCTCTGGCAGGTCAGCGGCCGGTCGGACCTGACCTGGGAGGACGGCATCCGGCTGGACCTCTACTACGTCGAGAACTGGTCACTCGCGGCCGACCTGACGATCCTGTGGAAGACCTTCGGGGCGGTCATCCGCAGCCGGGGCGCCTACTGATCCTGCGGGCCGGTCCAGTCCAGGCAGACCGCCACGGCGTCGTCGACCAGGTCGCTGCCGACGAACGCCCGCAGGTCGCCCAGCAGGGAGCGGACGGCCTCCAGCGGGGCCAGCGACCCGGTACGCCGGAGGAACCGGTGCAGGGCGGACTCGCCGTACCGGCCTGATCGGGAGACCGCGTCGAAGATGCCGTCGCTGACCACGAAGAGCCGGTCCCCGACGGTCAGCTTGAAGTGCTGCGGCTGGTAGATCGTGCCGTCGAACATGCCGAGCGGGAACTGCTCGTCCAACGCCTGGTCGACCACCTCGCCACCGCGCAGCAGCACCAGCCGGGGCGAGCCGGCGTCCACCGCGGTCACCAGGCCGGTACGCAGGTCCAGCTCCAGCAGCAGCGCGGAGAGATGTTGGGTACCCCGGTGGTAGGCGTAGATCGCCTGGTCGGCCAGGGATGCCTGGTCCGCGAGCTCCAGCCCGCTGCGCCGGGCGTTGCGCAGCGCGTTGGTGCCCAGGCAGGTGAGCATCGAGGAGTTGACCCCGTCGCCCATGCCGTTGACGGTGGCGAGCCAGACCCGCTCGCCGTCGTCGGCCCAGTCGAAGCTGTCACCGCGCACCGCGTACGCCGGTTCAAGCTGGCCGGCCAGGGCGAACGACGGACGGATCCGGCTCCGGCCGGGCAGCATGTCCCACTGCATCTCCGCGGCCAGCGTCAGTCGCCGGGTCCGGGTACCCTTCGCGTAGCGGTCGGTGCCGCCGGTCACCGCGGCCAGCTCGTGCGCCAGCAGCGTCGCCACCTCGGCCAACTCGGCGCGCAGCCGGGGGTCCCCGGGTGCCGGAGCCAACCGGAGTACGCCCCAGCGTTCGCCGCGCATCGTCGCCGGGAGGTGGAGGACCCCGTCCTCGATCACCTCGGCCTGGTGGTCGAAGCACCGCCAGGCGGGGTGACCCGCGCCGACGACGTGGGCGCCGCCGTGCAACGGTATGAGCGCGGAGAGCCGGAGATCGACCTGGAGCAGCTCGGTCTCGGCCACGCCGGCCGAGCGGGCGAGTTCCGCGCCGAGGTGTTCGACCAGGAGATCGGCGGGGGCGGCGGTCAGCACCCGCCGTACCCTGGTCAGCCGGTCCGCCATCTCATGCCCCCCTGCGCGTCTGCGGCGACCTGCGTCGCGGCGGTAGTGTCGGGGTCATCATGGCTGAGCAGGGAGGCCCGGGCGGGCCGGACGCGAGTCTTGTCGCGGCGGTGGACACCGCCGCGGCCAGCCTGCTGTCGGTCTGGGACGCGGCCCGGGAGCAGGCGACCGGTGGGTTGTCCAGCTCGCAGTTGCGGGCGCTGACCGTGGTCGAGCAGGTCGACGGTATCAACCTGCGGGGTCTGGCCGGCTCCCTCGGCATGCTGCTCTCCTCGGCCAGTCGGCTCTGCGACCGGCTGGTCGCCGCCGGCGTGCTGGAGCGGGAGCCGGGCCGCGCCGACCGGCGGGAGATCTCGCTGCACCTCACCCCGGCCGGGGTGAAGCTGCTCGACGAGCTGCGTACCGGGCGTCGGGAGCGGCTGGCCGCCACCCTCACCGGGATGAGCGCCGCCGGACGGCAGGCGCTGCTGCGGGGGCTCGACGAGTTCGACCGGACGTTCCGGGGCGACCTCGGGGCCAGCGAGCGGTCCGCCTGACCCCAGGGCGGCTGCCCCGACGGCTCGGCCGTCGCGCCGTGTCCTCGCCATCCCGTACATCGGCCCGGGTGCTCCTTCGTCCAGCGGCGGTGGTCCCTCCCCGTCACGGGTGGGAAGGCATGGCGGAACCACGCTCCGGAAGGAGCCGTGGACGGAAGATCCGGGTTACCCCGGATAGTTGTTCGACGACAACGATAGCGGGCTGTTCCGGCGGGCCGATGCCGGCTGCCGCCGCTGCCCGCTATGGCGTGGGCCGTCCGGTATGGCGGGCTGACGCGGTATGCCTGACCTGCGGCATCAGGCCGGACGGGTGTCCCGGGCCAGCCAGTGGGCGGGCTGCTCCAGTACGGAGCGCACGGCCGACCCGGCGGCGCCCAGCACGGCGGCGTCCCCGCCGAGCTGCGCGGGGCGTACCGTCACCGGCGACCACGCGGCGGTCAGCACGCGACGGCGGATCTCCGCCTCGACGGGCGGGCAGAGCCAGCGGGCGAGCCGGGCGTAGACGCCGCCCAGCACCACGGTGTCCACGTCCAGCAGGTTGATCACCCCGGCGATCGCCACCCCGAGCGCCGTACCCGCCTGCGCCAGTGCGCGGCACGCGGTCGGCGTACCCCGGTCGGCGGCCTCGACCAGCCGGGTGATCGCCACGCCGGCCAGCCCGGCCGCGCCGGTCAGTCCGGCGGCGGCGAGGATCGACTCCTGTCCCGCGTACTGCTCCAGGCAGCCGCGACCGCCGCAGCGGCAGGCCCGGCCCTCCGGGTGCACCGGTACGTGGCCGATCTCGCCGCTCCAGCCCCGGGCGCCCCGGAACAGCGCCCCGTGCAGCACGATCCCGGCACCGATGCCCACCTCGCCGGAGATGTAGATGAAGTTCGCGGAGGCCGGCGGCGCGACCCGCAGCTCTCCGAGGGCGGCGAGGTTGGCCTCGTTGTCCACGCTCAGGCCCCGGCCGGCGAGCGCCGGGTGGTCGCCGAGCACCGCCGGCACGTCCACGTCCCGCCAGCCGAGGTTCGGGGCGAGCCGGACCACCCCGGTGGAGGTGACCAGGCCGGGGACGGCGAGCGCCGTACCGGCCAGCACCAGCCCCTGGCGGTCGGCCTCGGCACCCGCCTCGGCGATCAGCTCGGAGACCAGGGCCAGGGCGTCGAGCGGCGGGACCGGGCGCAGGTCCACCCGGCGCAGGGCGCGGTGCCGTACCGCACCGGCGAGGTCGACCAGGCAGGCGGCCAGGTAGTCGACGTTGACCTCCAGCCCCAGGCCGGTCGGACCGTTGCTGGCGAGCACCAGCCCCAGTGCCGGTCGGCCGGCGCCGGTACGGGGTGCCGGATCGACCTCGTTGAGCAGCCGGCCGGTGATGAGGTCGTCGACCAGGGCGGAGACGGTGGCCCGGGTGAGGCCGGTGGCGACGGCGAGGTCGGCCCGGGACGGGGGCCGGCCGGCGGTGGCGATGTGCCGGAGTACCAGGGCCAGGTTGTGTTCGCGCAGGCTCGCCTGCCGCACGGCCCGGCCCGCCGCGCTGACCGGCACCGTCGAGGGTTGCGCCACGGTATTGACAATGCCATATCCGGGCCAAATAATTCAACCGATAAACAAATCGGCCGGGTTGCCGACATGTCAACCCGCGACGATGTCCCAAGCCCCGCACCGTCGATGGTCCCGTGGAGGTCCCCATGGCAGCCCAACCCACCCCTGCCGACAAGTTCTCCTTCGGCCTCTGGACCGTGGGCTGGACGGCCCGCGACCCGTTCGGCGAGGCGACCCGGGAGCCGCTGGACGCGGTGGAGGCGGTGCACCGGCTCGCCGAGCTGGGCGCGTACGGCATCACCTTCCACGACGACGACCTGATCCCGTTCGGCTCGGACGACGCCGCCCGCGACCACCACCTCGGACGGTTCCGCAAGGCGCTGGACGAGACCGGCCTGGTCGTGCCGATGGTCACCACCAACCTCTTCACCCACCCGGTGTTCAAGGACGGCGGCTTCACCAGCAACGACCGGGAGGTCCGCCGCTACGCACTGCGCAAGGTGCTGCGCAACATCGACCTCGCCGCCGAGCTGGGCGCGCAGACGTTCGTGATGTGGGGCGGCCGGGAGGGCTCGGAGTACGACGTCGCCAAGGACATCCGGGCCGCGCTGGACCGTTACCGCGAGGCGGTCAACCTGCTCGCCCAGTACGTCATCGACCGTGGCTACGGGCTGAAGTTCGCCATCGAGCCCAAGCCGAACGAGCCGCGCGGCGACATCCTGCTGCCCACCGTCGGGCACGCCCTGGCGTTCATCAACGAGCTGGAGCACCCCGAGCTGGTCGGCCTCAACCCCGAGGTCGGGCACGAGCAGATGGCCGGCCTGAACTACATGCACGGGATCGCCCAGGCGCTCTGGTCGGGCAAGCTGTTCCACCTCGACCTCAACGGCCAGCGTGGCATCAAGTACGACCAGGATCTGGTCTTCGGCCACGGCGACCTGCTCAACGCCTTCGCGCTGGTGGATCTGCTGGAGAACGGCGGCCCGCAGGGCGGCCCGACCTACACCGGCCCCCGCCACTTCGACTACAAGCCCTCCCGCACCGAGGACTACACCGGGGTCTGGGCCTCGGCCGAGGCGAACATGCGCACCTACCTCCTGCTCAAGGAGCGCGCCGTGGCGTTCCGGGCCGACCCGGAGGTGCGGGAGGCGCTGGCCGTCAGCAAGGTCGGCGAGCTGAGCACCCCGACGCTCAACCCGGGCGAGAGCTACGCCGACCTGCTCGCCGACCGCAGCGCGTACGAGGAGCTGGACGTGGACGCGGTGGCCGCCCGCGGCTTCGGCTTCGTCCGCCTCAACCAGCTGGCCCTGGAACACCTCCTCAACGCCCGCTGACCCCCCCTCGGCGTCGCAAGATCGCGGTGATCAGGGAGCTGTTCGGCGTGTCGCCGGCGCGTCCCGCGCTCAGCTCCCTGATCACCACGATCATGACGTTCCCGGTTCCGCCAGACCGTGTTCACAGACCGGAGGTCGCAGCAGATGACGCTCGTCGCCGGGGTCGACTCGTCGACCCAGTCGTGCAAGGTGGTGATCCGCGAGGCGGAGACCGGTCGCCTGGTCCGCAGTGGCCGGGCCGGGCACCCGGACGGTACGGAGGTCCACCCCGAGGCGTGGTGGACGGCGCTGCGGGAGGCGATCGCGCAGGCCGGCGGGCTGGATGACGTCGCCGCCGCGGCGGTCGCCGGGCAGCAGCACGGCATGGTCTGCCTGGACGCCGACGGCCGCGTGGTCCGTCCCGCGCTGCTCTGGAACGACACCCGCTCGGCACAGGCCGCCCTCGACCTGATCGGCGAACTCGGGGACGGCGAGGCGGGCCGGCGGGCCTGGGCGGCGGCGGTCGGCAGCGTACCGGTGGCCAGCTTCACCGTCACCAAGCTGCGCTGGCTGGCCCGGCACGAGCCCGAGCTGGCCGACCGGACGGTCGCGGTCTGCCTGCCGCACGACTGGCTGACCTGGCGGCTCGGCGGTGCGGCCGGGCTCGACGCCCTGCGCACCGATCGGGGCGACGCCAGCGGTACCGGCTACTGGTCCCCGGCCACCGGCGACTACCGCCCCGACCTGCTGGAACGGGCGTTCGGCCGTGCCCTGGCGGTGCCGACGGTGCTCGGCCCGTCCGACCGGGCGGGGCAGTTGCCCAACGGCGCCCCGCTCGGCCCCGGAACCGGCGACAACGCCGCCGCCGCACTGGGCGTCGGCGCGCTGCCCGGCGACGTCATCGTCTCGATCGGCACCTCCGGCACCGTCTTCAGCGTCGCCGACGCGCCCGCCGCGGACGCCTCCGGCGCGGTGGCCGGGTTCGCCGACGCGACCGGGCGGTTCCTGCCGCTGGTCGCGACCCTCAACGCCGCCCGGGTGCTGGACGCGGCCGCCGCGATGCTCGGGGTGGACCTCGACGAGCTGGCCAAGCTGGCGCTGTCGGCGCCGCCCGGCGCCGACGGGCTGGTCCTGGTGCCCTACCTGGAGGGGGAGCGCACCCCCAACCGTCCGCTGGCGACCGGCGCCGTGCACGGCCTGACCCTGCGCACCGCCACCCCCGGCCACCTGGCCCGGGCCGCCGTCGAGGGAATGCTCTGCGCGCTCGCCGACGGGCTGGACGCACTGGTCGCCCAGGGCGCCACCGCCAACCGGATCATCCTGGTCGGCGGCGGGGCCCGCTCGGAGGCGGTCCGGCGGATCGCGCCGGAGGTCTTCGGTTGCCCGGTGCTGGTGCCCGAGCCGGGGGAGTATGTCGCGGACGGGGCCGCCCGGCAGGCCGCCTGGGTCACCCTGGGCGGGTCGGAGCCGCCGTCGTGGACCGCCGGCCAGGTGCAGGAGTACGTCGGCAGCGCGGTCCCCCGCATCCGCGAGCAGTACGCCGGCGCGCGCGACCTGGTCACCGACCGCCCCGCCGTGGCCTAGCGGCGAGGCGAGCACCGGCCGTTGCGGGCCGGTGCGGCGGATCTCCTCCTTGCCGTCGGCACCCGGGCGGTCGAGGGTCGGGCCGGCTGCCCACGCCAGGCCCGGATCAGCAGCGCGAGCCGTTTCGGGCGTTCCCGGTCGCTGATGGTCCAGCAGGTGGCGGCGACCGCGATGACGGCCAGGGTGAGGAGCGCCACCAGCGCCGGCCAGCCGCTGACCGACAGCCCGGTGACGAGTCCGCCGCCCAGTGCGGCCGTTCCGGCTCTGCGCAGGAGCACGGCTACTCCGTCTCGATCGTGTCCGCCGTCTGGCGGAGCGCCCGCCGCAGGGCGAACGCCGAGAGCAGCAGGCGGGTGGCGTACCCGAGCTGGCGCAGGCCGTGTAGCCGGCTCAGCTCGGCGCGGAACTCCTCGTGGTAGCGCGGGCGTTCCCACTCGGGCAGGACGTGCACGACGACGCCGACGAGACGGACGGCGGCGGCACCGGGACGGACGGCGATCCGGCGGAGGAGCCCGGCGCGGTCGGCCGGGAGCGGCGTCACCGCGGTGGCCACGGCCGGCAGGCTGGCGGTGCGGGCGGCCTCGTGGCCCAGGCGCCATCCCCGCCAGTAGCTGCTGGTGTTGAACGCGATGGCCGTGGCGACCCGGACGGCCGGCACGGTCGGCCGGTCTCCCCACGGGCTGTGCGAGCCGGGGTGCGTGCCGGGGACCCGGCGGGGTAGCGGGAGGTCGGTCGGGGCCCGGCGTGCTGTCAAGGTGCCCCGCAAGTCGCCGGGACCGGCCGAGCGGAGGCCCGTGAGCACCCGCGCGACGACGTCGTCGGCCGAGTCGGTGTGCAGTGCGGCGCCGCCGACGGTGATCCGGATGGTCCGCTCCGGGCCGGGCTCCTGGTCGGTCATGACGCCCCCCCGGAGAACCCCGGCCGCAGGGCGCCGAGCTTGGCGGTGCGCGCGTCCACCCCGGCCAGTGCCCGACGTGCCTGGACCGCCCCGTCCGAGGTGAGTGAGTAGTAGCGCCGGCGGGGACGCCCGGCCTCGTGCGGGTCCAGGTCCTCCCAGCGGGACGTCAACCAGCCGAGATTCTCCAGCCGGGCCAGGATGGGGTGGATGGTCCCGCTGGCCAGGCCGGCTGCGGCGCAGAGTTCCAGGCCGTAGAACTCGTGCGACGGGTGCTGGACGAGGGTACGCAGCACCGCCTGGGTCGGCAGCGTCATCCGCGGGTTGGGCATGCTCGTACTCTAGCAAGCCCTTACTAGATTTCAACCTAGCAAGACGAGAGTCGGTGAGGTGCCGCCGAGCGGCCGTCCGGGCGCCGGCATACTCGGCGTCGTGACCGGCGCCCCGTCCGGACCAGCACGTGCCCGGTGGGCCGGCTTGTTCGACACCGAACTCCCGCTCGTCGCCGCTCCGATGGCCGGCGGCACCAGCACGCCGGCCCTGGTGTCGGCGGTCGCGTCCGCCGGTGGGTTCGGCTTTCTCGCCGCCGGCTACAAGACGCCGGATGCCGTCGCCGCGGAACTGGCCGAGCTGCGCGGCACGGCCGGCGACGCGATCGGGGTGAACCTCTTCGTGCCCGGCCGCGACGACATCACCGAGGCGGAGTTCCGCCGGTACGCCCGCGAACTGGCCGCCGAGGGCGCGCCGTACGGCCTGGACCTGGCGCACGCGCCGCTGGTCGTGGACGACGACCACTGGCGGGACAAGCTCGACCTGCTGCTGGCCGCGCCGGTACCGGTGGTCAGCTTCACCTTCGGCCTGCCCGACCCGGCGACGGTCCGGGCGCTGCGCCGGGCCGGGAGCCGGGTGCTGGTCACCGTGACCACGGTGCCGGAGGCGCGGGCCGCCCACGACCTGGGCGTCGACGGCCTCGTCGCGCAGAGCACCGAGGCCGGCGCGCACAGCGGTACCCACGACCCGCGCCGGCCGCTGTCGCCGACCACCGCCGAGCGGCTCACCGTCGAGGTGGTGGCGGCGACCGGGCTGCCCGTGGTGGCGGCGGGCGGCGTCGACGGGGCCGGACGGGTCCGGCGGCTGCTCGCCGAGGGAGCGTCGGCGGTGATGGTCGGTACCCTGCTGCTGCGTACCGACGAGAGCGGCACCAGCCAGGTGCACAAGGATGCGCTGGCCGATCCCGCGCGTACCGGGACGGTGCTCACCCGCGCCTTCACCGGGCGACCGGCGCGCGGACTGCGCAACGGCTTCATCGACCGGCACGAGGCGACGGCTCCGTTCGGGTATCCCGCGATCCACCACCTGACCCGAGGGCTGCGCGTGGCGGCGGTGCGGGCGAACGACCCGGACCGGGTGCATCTGTGGGCCGGCACCGGATACCGGCAGGCGCGTACCGGCCCGGCGGCCGAGGCCGTCGCCGCGCTGTCGGCGGCGCTCTGACGGCGTCGTCCGGCGGGAGGCAGGCGACGGCGGCAGCGGCAGCCTCCAGCGGCCTCGCCGCTTGACGGCGTTCGTGCGCGCGACGGTTCAGGCTACGAGCAGGCGAAGTCCGAGCTCTGCCGCGTCGAGGGCGGCGAGTTCGCGGTTGCGCTCGGCCCACCGCCCCGAGGACAGGTCGTCGCGAAGTCTGTTCACTGCCCGCCGCTCGGCCTCCGGCCCGACTCTGGTCCATACCGATACCGCGCGGCGCACCTGTTCGTCCAGGTACGTTTCGGGCCGGCGCCAGTAGGCCTCGAAGAAGCCATCAGCGCAGTCCCACGGGATGAGCACCGGCTCCATGCGGGCCCCGATCGCCCCGGCCAGCTGGTCCACCGACGGCCGACCGGCGACCAGGCCGGCGACCTCAGGCAGGTAGTCGCGGGTGAGCCAGAACCGGTGACGCCAGCCGGTGTCACTGGCGTCGTGGGTGAACACCACCACGCGGCGGGCCACGCGCCGCATCTCGCGTAGCCCGCCGATCGGGTCGTGCCAGTGATGAACGGTGCTGAAGGCCATCGCGGCGTCGAAGGACTGGTCCTCGAACGGAAGGCTCTCCGCACTGGCGGCCACGCACGGCGCCGCGCCCGTGAGACGCTGTGCCCGCATGACCGCCGACGGTTCCACCGCCGTGACATCGCGGTCGGGGGGCTCGTAGGAGCCGGTGCCGGCCCCGACGTTCAGCACCGTCCGCGCGTCGCCGAGCGCATCCCAGATCCTCGCGGCGATCCGCGGCTCGGTGCGCCGCGTCGCCGGGTAAGCAGAGCCGATGGCTTCGTACAACTGCGCGCCGAACACTTTCAGCTGTTCCTCCGGGGTCGTCCTGATCCCCATTGCCCGCGCCTCCAGTTCCTGGTCTATGGCCGTCACCATGGCGGCAGCGCGGTCCCGTTGTTCCAGCAGCAGGCCGCGCAGCCGGTGCAGATGTGCGACCGCGTCGGTGGTCGGGTCGTCAACCAGCTCCGCGATCTCGCGCAATCCGAAGCCCAGCCGCCGGTAGGCGAGCACCTCCCGCAGTCGCTCCACGTCAGTCGCCGAGTAGGCCCGGTACCCAGCCCCGGTCCGTGCGGACGGCTGCACGAGGCCGATCTCGTGATAGTGGTGCAGCGTACGAACGCTCACGCCGGCCAACTCGGCCACGCGTCCCACGGTCAGGTGCTCTTGCACGCCATCGACTATGTGGCATGACGCCACGTGAGGGACAAGTCGGTCCGTCAGCCGCGCACGAGCGCGTCGTACACCTTGGCGAACCGCGCCCGCCGTTGCGCGTAGTGCTCGACGTGCGCGGGGCGCGGCTCGTACGTCGCCCCGGTGGCCCGGGGCGCGCGCGGGACGTCCGGTGCCAGCACGTCGAGCGCGAGCAGCGCCGTGCCACGCTGCGTGGCGCGTCGCCGGGTCACGTGCGTGACGGGTCGGCCGAGCACGTCGGCGAGGATCTGGAGCCACTCGGGGTGGTCGTTGCTGACCCGTCCCGCCGCCGCGACATCCACGACCCGCGGGGCGGCCGGGTGCAGTTCGTCGGCGACGCGCGCGTAGGTCATGGCCACGCCCTCGACGATCCCGCGGAACAGGGTGTCGGCGTCCGTGGCCGCCGATACCCCGCCGAGCACGGCGCGCGCCCCGCCGACCCAGCCCGGTGCGCGTTCACCGGTGAGGTACGGCAGCACCAGCGGCGTGGCGTCGCTCGGCGGCGCGGTGAGGGCGGCCGCGAGCGCCGGGCTGAGGCGCAGGGTGCTCTGCGCCCAACTGACGGCGCGACCGACATCGTTGATCGCCCCGCCGAGCAGCGTGCGTCCCGCGTCGACCCGGTAGTTCCACAGCCCGAACGGTAGGGGATCGGCAGGGCCGTCGAGCAGCACCCGCAACGCACCGCTGGTGGCTGTCGACGCGGTGAGCACCGTGGCGTCGGTCGCTCCGGACCCGATGTTGCTGGCGAAGCCGTCGGTGATGACGGGGAACCACGCGGCCCGAGCGAGGGCGGGCCAGCGCGCCGGGGCCGCCGCAGGTGCCGGCTGGGTCATGTCCCGCGGCGGGGAGAGCTGCTCGGGGCCGATGCCCGCGGCAGCGAGCAGCTCGGCGTCGAGCTCGCCGGTGCGACGGTCGAGCAGGCCGGTCCACGCCACCGTGGACGTTCCGGCGAGCGGGTGCCCGACCAGCCGAGCCAGGACGTACTCGCCCAGGGACCACCAGAGCGCGGCCTTTGCGACGGCGCGCGGCTGCGCGGCCGCGAGCCAGCGCAGGCGCGGGGCGTGGTAGCTCGGGTGCAGGCGGGTGCCGGTGCGCTGCTGCACTGCCTGCTCGTCGAGCTCCTCCCGCAGCGCCGTGACCGCGTCGGTGCTGCGGGAGTCGGCGTAGGTCAGGCACGGGGTGAGCGGGCGTCCGGCCGCGTCGACCGCGATCAGCGAGGCGGCGAAGGTGTCCATCGCGACGCCGGCGATGCGGGTCCCCAGCCGGGGGTCCCCGGTCACGGCGTCGAGGACCTGCTCGACCTCCGCGGTCACCTGATCCGGGTCGATGACCGAGGTGCCGTCAGGCGCGACCGTGAAGGCGTGCGGCACCTTGTACTGCAGGCCGTGGACCCGCCGGCCCGACGCGTCCTGCACGCCGCCACGGGTGGCGGTGGATCCGATGTCCAGCGCGAGGACCAGCGGGTCCAGCGCCGAATCGAGGGCGACGTCGTCGTCGGTCCGGGTCATCGCAGTCCTCGTCATTGGCGGCGCGGGTCTCCGGCGACCCTAGCCAACCCTGGCCCTGGGCGCCCACCGTGCTGCTGGTTGGTTGCGGTGCGCCGGACGACCTGGATGCCGGCGGTCACGGCGGTGCGGGCAGCGGCCATCTGACCACGCTAGTGCCGTGTCAGCTTCGGATGTCCAGGCCGTTGCGGTCGAGCGCTGCTCGCATCCGGCTGAGCCACTCGGTGCCCAGCCGGCGTCCACGGTTGTTCTGTGAGATCAGGTAGGTGCCGGTCCGCGGCGCAATTCTCGGATAACGCCGTGGCGCTTCAGCGCCCAGACCAGGCGGCGGGCGGGACGGTGCCGCAGGAGCAGCACCGTTGCCTCCCTGACCAGCGTCAGTCGACGGCCACGGAACTCATGCTCCGCCGCCTTCCAGACCAGTGTCCGCATCCCCTGCGACTCGAGGGCGTCGCGGATCTCGGCGCGGACGGCGGGATCGTCCAGAGCAGACCGGATCGACGACGCGAGACCCGAGCGGTCGGCGAGGTTGTCCGAGATCGCGGCGGCGAGACTGTGCCGGATGTCATCGGTCTCGATCAGCAGCAGGACCGCGGCCCGGATCTCCGCTGTCTCCAGCGCCGACCGCAGGAGCTCCATCGTCCGGCGCCGTACCTCGTCGTCGTGATCGTCGACGGCCAGAGCGGCGAGCAGAGACGTCACCTCGTCCAGGTCGATCAGGTGCCGTAGGCCAGCTCGGAAGTCGGGTCGTCGCCAAGCGGCGAGCAGCACCTTGACCACGTTGCGATCCATGCCCCCACCTACCCGATCGACACTCGGGACGAAACGAGTGAGACATCCCGACGATCGATTCCGCTCGCACGAGCGTGACCGCCTCGTCGTCGGCGGACTCGGCGGCGACATCCCGCACGACGCGGGCCAGTACCGCCATCGCACTCCCCGACGGCCAGCCCCGGCCCGAACACGCGCGGATCGTCGGACGCGGGCCGGACCTGCACGTCCTCGACGGGACGGATTGGTACCGCCTGTCGCCGGACGCGCTGACGGCTGCTGCCAGCCGGCCTGGAGCACCGGGCCCTCGTACCGCAGGGGATAGAGCATCGGTTCCCTGAACCGTGTGTCGCGGACTGTCCGCCTCCATCGGGCGTAGGGGCCCGGGGCTCACCCCGTGTAGCCGCTGGCCTGGAGATCGAACAACTCCCGGTACAACCCGCCAGCGGCCATGAGCTGCTCGTGAACGCCCTCCTCGATCAGCCGCCCCGCCCGCATCACGTAGATCCGGTCCGCGTGCCGGACGTTCGCCAGCCGGTGCGTGATGAGGACGACGGTGCGGTCCTGGCGGCGCCGCAGTTGTTGGAAGAGCGCGTGTTCGGCGCGGGCGTCGAGTGACGCGGACGGCTCGTCGCAGATGAGCAACCGCCCGTCCCGATAGAGGCCACGGGCCGCGACGAGCCGCTGCCACTGCCCGCCGGACAGGTCGTGACCGTCCCGGAAGCTCCGGTCGAGCAGGGTGTCGTACCCGCGCGGCAGGGCGTCGATCATCTCGTGCGCCAGGGCGGCGTGCGCCGCCTCCACCAGGGAGGGCCGGCCGCACTCGGGCCGGTCGTACCGCCCGATCCTGATGTTCTGCCGTGCGGTGAACGGGAACCGCCACCAGTCCTGGCTCAGCACTGCGACGTTCGACCCGACACTGGCGGCGTCCAGGGTGGCGACGTCGACACCGTCCCACCGGATCGTCCCGGCGGTCGGCCGGTACAGCCCGGCGAGCAGTTTCGCCAGGGTCGTCTTGCCGGACCCGTTCTCACCGACCAGGGCGATGACCTCACCCCGCCGTACCGTCATGCTGACCCGGTCCACGGCCGGTTCCTCGGTGTCCGGATAGTTCAGGCTGACCTCGTCGAGCCGGATCTCCTCGAAGCCGTCGGCGGTGCCACCGCCACCGGTCGGGGTACGCGCGTCGGCCCGGTCGAGGAAGGTCAGGAAGTCCCGGTAGTAGAGCGCGTCCTCGTACAGCATGTTCGTCGCGTGGATGGTGTTGCCCAGGCTGGTCCGCGCGGCCTGGAGCGCGATCAGCGCGGTCGCGGCCGCGGCCAGCGGGACCACGCCGGCCAGCAGCAACCACCCGAGGACGGCGTAGACGGCGAACGTGGCGAGCCCCGCGATCGAGTTCCCGCCGACCCGGGTCGAGGTCTGGGACCGGACCAGCCGGAGTTGTGCGGTCGTCTCCATCGTCATCACCCGGCGGTACTCGCCGAGCAGGAACCCGCGCATCTGGTACGTGCGCACCTCGATCGCGGTGTGCCGGTTGGCCATCAGGGTGGCGAGCATCCACAGGCGACGTCGCCGGGTGATCCGGCCGAGCAGGGCGATGTACTCCCGGCGGGCGATCCGCACCGCGGTCACCGCCGAGGGGATCGCGGCGACCAGCAGGCACGGCAGCAGCAGGGGTTGGATCACCGTGACCGCGGCGGCGGTGGCGGCCACCCCGACCACCCCGGTGATCAGGTTGACCGCGTCGTCGACGATCGACGCGGCCTCGTGCATCCCCCGGTCCCGCGCCCGGTCCATCTCCTCGGCGAACCCGGCGTCATCGAACGCGGCCAGGTCGACCGCGGTGGTGGCCTCGAACAGCCGCAGCTCCACCCGGTAGTTGATCTGTGGGGCCAGCCGGGCCTGCGCCCAACCGGCGGCGATGGTCAGGCCGCCCTTGGCCATCACCGCCACCGCGGCCACCAGCAGCCCGGGCGCCGCCGACCGTACCCGGTCGGGGGTGGGGCCGGAGGCGAAGAGTTCGCGCAGCACGGTGCTGGTGGCCAGCAGACCAAAGGTGATCATTATGCCGGCCAGGATGTTGAGGCCGATCGCGGCCAGCGTGTCGGTCCGGCTCACCCGCCAGGCGAGCAGGACCGCCTCCCGGATGATCGCCGGCAGCCGGCGGGCCACCGACCAGAAACTGGTTTCGGCGAACGCGGCGGCGTGGTGCATCCAGTCGGCGTCCGCCAACTCGGGCAGCGCGCTCGGCCCGGCGTCCGTCCCGTCCGCCGCACCGGGACCCTGGGTCGGGGCGGCGGGCACGTCCGGCTCGGCGCTCCGTTGCCGGGCGTGGGTCGTCGTGGGTTCCACCGCACCTCCAGGAGGTCGCACGGTCGCAGACCCGAGAGCCGGCCCGCGTCGCCGCTGTCACCGACGGTTGCGAGCACGCTACAGCCTGGTGGGGAAGGGTCCAACGTCTACCGACGGGTCATCTCGGACCGGCCCGGTCGGGCGGAAGCCGAGGCGGCCCGCCCGGCCCGTTCGGCCGGCGCGCGGGGACCCCTCCCGGCGCCGAATCGCTAGCGTTGGCCCATGCGACGCTTCAGTCCGGTACTGGCGGCCATCGCCGCCGGGGCACTGCTCACCGCCTGCGGGGGCGACCCGCGGCCCTCCCCGTCGTCCGCCAGCCCGTCGACCGCCTCCGCACCGGCCGCCCCGGCGGCCACCCAGAGCACGGGGCCAGCCGTCGAATCACCGCTGACCCGGGAGCAACGCGAGGCGTTCCGCGCCGCGATGGCCAGGTACCCCGGCGCCGATCTGGACAGGTGCACCCGGAAGACCCCGCTGACCGACCGGGCCTGCGGCGCGGCGATCACCGCGGCCAACAGGGTCGCGGCCGACACCGTACGGCGGCTGCGGGCGCGGAACCCGGAGCACTTCGACCTGCTCTACGGGGGCCTGTCCACCATGACCGCCGAGATGCGGGCGGACCTGACGCGGCTGGGCGAGTCGATCCCCTGCTACGGACTCAGCGACGCGGCACCGCCCCCGGCGCCGCTGCGCGCCGAGGCGCAGAGCATCTGCGCCGAGGGCGCCGACATCTTCAAGGTCCGGTGGCGCATCTTCCGCACCCAGGTCGACCCCTGACGCGGGTCGGATCCGCCGTCACCGGCCCGTGACCTGATCCTGGTTGGGTGCCGAACATGACGATGGGTGGCGGTACGCGGGTGGCCCGCGGTGGTGGACCGGTGCACCGGTTCTACAGCGTGGCGGTCTTCGTCGTCCTCGCCTCCCTGGACAACATGGCGATCGGGCTGGTGCCGCCGCTCTACACCTCGATCGCCCCGGTGCTCGGCGTCGGGCAGCGGGCGGTCGGTGCGGTGACCGCGGTGACCTTCCTGGTCAGCGCGGTCGCCGCGATCGGCTGGGCGTACTTCGGGGACCGGACCAACCGCAAGCCGCTGCTGATGATCGGCACCGTGCTCTGGGCCGCCGGCACCGCCGGCAGCGGCCTCGCCACGACGTACCCGGTGTTCCTCGGCGCGCAGGTGCTGGCCGCGATCGGGCTGGGCGCGGTCGGCTCGGTCGGCTTCTCGGTGGTCACCGACCTGATCGCGCCGCGCCGCCGGGGCGTGGTGATGAGCTTCTGGGGCCTCTCCCAGGGGATCGGCACGCTCGCCGGCACCCTGCTCGGCGGCATCCTCGGCGCCCACGACTGGCGCCGGCCGTTCCTGCTGCTCAGCGCCGTCGGACTGGTGGCGACGCTGGCGTACCTGCTCACCTACGACATCCGGCGCGGACAGAGCGAACCCGAGCTGGCCGGGGCGCTGGCCGCCGGGGGCGACTACGACTACCGGATCAGCCGCTCGGACCTGCCGACGATCCTGGACCGGCGGACCAACCGGTGGCTCGTGCTCCAGGGCCTGACCGCGCAGATGGCCTTCGGCTCCCTGGTCTGGCTGCCCGTGCTGTTTCAGGAGCGCGCCGAGCAGCAGGGGTACTCCCCGGCGACCGCGATCCAGGTCGGCAGCGTCTTCGCCACCCTGTTCCAGCTCGGCGGGGTGCTCTCCATCGTCGGCGGCCTGGTCGGCGACGCGGCACAACGCCGTACGCCCCGGGGCCGGGCCCTGGTCGCGGCCATCGGCATCCTCGCCGCCGTGCCGTTCTACCTGGCGCTGTTCTTCGTGCCGATCCGCATCGACGTGCCGGACGGCGCCGGCGCCGGCGCGGTGGTCGGGGCGGTGCTGCGCAGCGTGCTGACCGAGCCGACGGTCGGGCTGAGCCTGCTCACCGCGCTGGTCGCGCTCGGCCTGACCTCCGCCAATTCGCCGAACTGGTTCGCCCTGATCGCCGATGTCAACCCGCCCGAGCACCGGGGTACGGTCTACAGCCTCGGCAACCTGGTCAACGGCGTGGGCCGGGCGGCGGGCAACGGGCTGATCGCGGTGGCCGCCCAGGGGCTGCGGTCGGCCTTCCCGCCGCCGATGAACTTCGCCGTCGGGCTGGCCGCCTTCCAGCTCTTCTTCATACCCACCGGCATCATGTACTGGCTCGCCTCGCGTACCTCCCCGGGCGACATCCGGGGTGTGCACGAGCTGCTCGCCGAGCGGGCCGAGGAGGTGGCGCCGGACCCGGCGGCGGCGTCACCCCGGTCGGCGGACCAGCCGCCGGGGCCGGGGCGGCCCTGACCGCCCCGGCCGCCGCGCTCAGCCGACCCGCAGCCAGACCGTGACGTCCGCCGGTACCCGGCCGTCGCCGTCGAGCGGGGCGCTGGCGTGCAGCAGCTCCGCGCCGTCGGGCAGCGGGACCGGTGCGGTGCCGAAGTTGGTGAGGACCTCCACCGTCCCGTTGCGGAACCGGAGCAGGTCGTCCGGGCTCTCCAGCCAGTACACCGTGCCGGCGCCGAGACCCAGCTCACGGCGCAGCCGCAGCGCGGTCCGGTACATCTCGTACGTCGAGCCGGCGACCCCGCGCTGCCGGTCCAGGGCGTACTCGGCCCATGCCGTCGGCTGGGGGAGCCAGCTCGCGTCGGTGGGGCCGAAGCCGTACGACGGGGCGTCCGCCTCCCACGGGATCGGCACCCGGCAGCCGTCCCGGCCCCGCTCGGCGTGCCCGCTGCGGTGCCAGGTCGGGTCCTGCCGGGACTCGTCCGGCAGCGTGGTGTGCTCCGGCAGGCCCAGCTCCTCGCCCTGGTAGAGGTAGGCCGAGCCGGGCAGCGACAGCATCAGCAGGGTGGCGGCCCGGGCCCGGCGCAGCCCCAGCGCGGCGTCCGGCTGCGGGTCGCCGACGCCGATGCCGTTGGGGCGCGGGGTGCCGACCGGCAGCCCGAGCCGGGACGCGTGCCGGACCACGTCGTGGTTGGAGAGCACCCAGGTGGTGGGGGCGTCGACGGCCTCGGTGGCCTCCAGGGAACGGGTGATCACGGCGTACTGGGCCGGTGCGGTCCACGCCGCGAGCAGGTACTCGAAGTTGAACGCCTGGTGCATCTCGTCCGGCCGGATGTACGCGGCCAGCCGCTCGGCGGGCTCGACCCAGGCCTCGGCGACCAGCACCCGCTCGCCGGGGTAGCTGTCGAGCAGCCGGCGCCAGTCCCGGTAGATCTCGTGCACGCCGTCCTGGTCCCACATCGGCGGGCGGGGCCGGTCGATGTCCTGCCCGGAGAGGATCTCCTGCGGCTCGTGCCAGTCGGCCAGGTCCGCCTGCTTGACCAGGCCGTGCGCCACGTCGACGCGGAACCCGTCCACACCCCGGTCCAACCAGAACCGCAGGACGTCGAGGAACTCCACGCGGACCTCGGGGTGGTCCCAGTTCAGGTCCGGCTGGCCGGCGTCGAACAGGTGCAGGTACCACTGTCCGGGCCGGCCGTCCGGTTCGGACACCCGGGTCCACGCCGGCCCGCCGAAGACGCTCTGCCAGTCGTTCGGTGGTTCGCTCCCGTCCGATCCCCGGCCGTCCCGGAAGATGTAGCGGCGCCGCGCCTCCCCGTCGGGGCCGGCGGCCAGTGCCGCGCCGAACCACGGATGCGCCGCGGAGGTGTGGTTGGGCACCAGGTCGACGATGACCCGCAGGTCGCGGGCCCGGGCGGCACCGAGCAGCGCGTCCGCGTCGGCCAGCGTGCCGAAGAGCGGGTCGACGTCCCGGTAGTCGGCCACGTCGTAGCCGGCATCGGCCTGCGGCGACGGATAGAACGGGGAGAGCCAGACCGCGTCGACGCCGAGCTCGGCCAGATGGTCGAGCCGGGCGGTGATGCCGGGCAGGTCACCGACCCCGTCGCCGTCGGAGTCGGCGAACGAGCGGGGATAGATCTGGTAGATGACCGCGTCGCGCCACCATTGCGCCGACCCGGCGGCGGACCCGCCGGGCACGGAGGACTTGGCCGGGTACGTGGTGTCGTGGACGTTCAGGGCGCTCTCCCGTTGGTCTCGTCCGCTGCTGGTGCGGTTGCCGCCGTGCCTGTCGCGGCCGGGCCGGTCGGTGTTCAGTCTGCCCGGGGCGGTCCGGTGGATTCACGCGGGACGAGCCAGGTGGGCAGGATCACCGGTTCGAGTTCGTGCTCCGCCAGGGGCCGGCCGGCGAGCGGACCCAGCAGCGTACCGGCGGCGAGGTGGCCCTGCTCGGCGGCGGGCTGCGCGACGGTGCTCAGGCCGACGGCGTGCGCCAGGTCGTGGTCGTCGACGCCGATCACGCTGACGTCCGCCGGCATCCGCAGCCCGGCCCGGCGCAACCCGTCCATCGCGCCCATGGCCATCTCGTCGCAGGTGGCGAAGACGGCGCTGGGCACCTCGCCGCGGCGGAGCAGTTCCTCGGCCGCGAGCCGCCCGCCGTCGGCGTCGGCCCGCGCCGCCACGTCCAGCCGAGGGTCGGCGCCCAGGCCGGCGCGGGCCATCGCCTCCTGGTAGCCGTGCCGCCGTTGCGGGTGGGCGGGGTGCGCGTACTCGTCGGTGGGATCGCCCCAGAGGCAGGCGATCCGGCGGTGTCCGAGACCCAGCAGGTGCTCCACCGCTCGCCGGCCGGCGGCCACGTCGTCGATCCGGACACTGGGCCAGCCGGGTACCAGCGTGCCGGAGCTGACGGTGACCCCGGGCAGCGCGAGGCTGGCGATGGCCGCGAGGTCGGCCGCCCGCATCGGGGTGGCGACCAGCATCACCGCGTCGACCCGCTTGGGCAGGTTGGCCTGGTGCAGCAGGCGCTGCCGGGCCTGCTCGCGGCCGCCGATGTTGTACAGCAGCAGGTCGTACCCGGCCTGGTGCAGAACCTCCTCGGCGGCCTCCAGCACCGCGCCGACGAACCACGGGGTGAGCCGGGGCACGATCACCCCGACGGTGGCGGTCTTCCCGCCGGCCAGTTGCGACGCGCTGGGCGACGCGGTGTAGCGGAGCTGCTCGGCCGCGCGCAGCACCCGGGTCCGGGTCGCCTCCGACACGGTCGGCAGCCCGCGCAGCGCGCGGGAGACGGTGGCGGTGGAGACCCCCGCCAGCCGGGCCACGTCGTCGATCCTGGTCACGGTGCCATCCTGGTCCGCCGGGGCGTGGCGGCCGTGGCGCCGGGCGGTCGGGCTCAGCCCTTGACGCTCCCGGCGAGCAGGCCGCGCACGAAATAGCGCTGCAGGGACAGGAACACGATCAGCGGTACGACGATCGAGACGAACGCCCCGGACGTCAGCCGTTGCCACTCGTTGCCCCGGGTGCCGGCCAGCTCCGCCAGCCGTACGGTCAGCGGCGCCGTCTCGTTGCCGCCACCCGCGAAGATCAGCGCCACCAGCAGGTCGTTCCAGACCCAAAGGAACTGGAAGATGGCGAACGCCGCCAGGGCGGGTGTGATCAGCGGCAGCACGATGCTCCGGAAGATCTTCGGATGGCTGGCGCCGTCGACCCGGGCCGCCTCCATCAGGTCCCCCGGCAACTGGGAGACGAAGTTGTGCAGCAGGAAGATCGCCAGCGGGAGCGCGAAGCAGGTGTGCGCGAACCAGACCTGGACGAACTTCTCCTCGTCGACGAGGTCCCACGCCGGCATCAGCCGTACCCCGCCGACGGTCACGCCCTCGGAGAAGAAGCTGAGCAGCGGCACCAGCGCCATCTGCAGCGGCACGATCTGCAGGGCGAAGATGCCGATGTAGATCCAGTCGCGACCGCGGAAGTTGATCCAGGCCAGCGCGTACGCGGCCAGCGAGGCGAAGGCCAGCGGGAAGAGCACCGACGGAATCGTGATCACCAGCGAGTTGACGAAGTGGCTGGCGAGCTGGCCGGACATCGCGGAGCGGCCGAAGAGCACCTCCTGGTAGTTCTGCATGGTGAAGGAGGGGTCGGTGAAGACCTTCCACCAGCCGGTCGCCTTGATGTCGTCCTCGGGCCGGAAGGAGGAGACCAGCAGGCCGAAGGTCGGGATCGTCCAGAGCACCGCGACGAGGATCGAGACGCCGGTGGCGACCGGCGAGTTGAGCCGCCGGCGGACCCGTCCGGCGGCGGTCCTCGGCCGGTCCGCCCCGAGGGTCGGGTCGGCGAGCAGCGGGGGAGTCGTGGTCGTCATCTCATACCTCCCGCTGCTTGCGCAGGTTGCGGATCTGGTAGATCACGATCGGGACCACCAGTACGAAGAGGAACACCGCCAGCGCCGAGCCCTGCCCGGTCTGGCCGAACCGGAACGCCTGGTTGTACATCTCGTTGGCGATCACACCGGTGTCGTAGTTGCCGTTGGTGGTGGTCCGGACGATGTCGAAGACCTTGAGCGTGGCGATCGAGATGGTCACCACGACGACGATCAGCGCGGGCCGGATGCTCGGCATGGTGACCCGCCAGAACATCTGCCACGGGTTGACCCCGTCCAGGCGGGCGGCCTCGACGATGTCGGCGGGGATCGCCTTGATCGCCGCCGAGAGCACCACCATGGCGAAGCCGGCCTGGATCCAGATCATGATCACGATCAGCAGCAGCGTGTTGAGTGGCGCGTCGTTCAGCCACTGTTTGGGCTCGCCGCCGAACCACACCCAGATCTGGTTGAGCAGGCCGATCTGCTCGAACTCGCCGGAGCGGTAGGCGTAGACGAACTTCCAGATGATGCTGGCGCCGACGAACGAGATCGCCATCGGCATGAAGATCAGTGCCTTGGCGACCGCCTCGAACCGGGCCCGGTCGACCAGCACCGCGTAGACCAGCCCGATCGTGGTGGCCAGCAGCGGCACCAGCACCACCCAGATCAGGGTGTTGGTGAGGACGCTGAGGATCTCGTCCTGGGCGAACATCCAGCGGTAGTTGCCCAGCCCCACCCAGCTCTGGCTGCCGCCGTCCATGAAGGAGAGCACGGTGGTCCGGATGGCCGGTACGACCAGTCCGACGGCGAGCAGCAGCAGTGCCGGCAGCAGGAAGAAGAGCCCGAGCAGCCCCTCCCGGCGGCGCGTACCCGGCCGTCGGCCCGGCACCGCGGGCGTACCCGCACCGCCGACGGCCGCGACCAGCGCCGCCTCCCGGCGCCGGGCGAACCAGGCCGGTACGGCGTCGAGCAGCACCAGCAGGCCGCCGACCACGACCACGAAGGCGGCCAGGCCGTACAGCAGCATCACCAGTTTGGGTGTCTCGTCGGCGAATTCCACCAGCGCCTCCAATCAGGTCGGACCGGCACCGGCGGCCCGGCCCGAGCTGGGCCGGACCGCCGGGACTGATGTCACTTGGGCCAGGAGTTTTCCACGAAGTTGACCGTGCTCGCGGTGTCCTTGCCGTTGACCCAGTCGACCATGCCCTTCCAGAGGGTGCCGGAGCCGACCGCGGCGGGCATCAGGTCGGAGCCGTCGAACCGGAAGATCGCGCTCTTGTCGAGCAGGATCTCCATCGAGAGCTTGTCGACCGCCTGGCTGACGTTGGCGACGTCCAGCTTGTTGTTCGGCGTGATCCAGTTGCCGAGCTTGGCCCGCGCGTTGGCGTACTCGCCGGTGGCCAGGTAGGTCCGGACCGCCTGCACCTCCGGACGGTCGGCGAAGGCGACCACGAACTCACCGCCGCCCAGCGCCGGCTTGCCCTTGGCCGGGTCGATCGGCGGGAAGTAGAACGCGTAGATGTCGCCGTCCGGGCCGATCTTGGTGCCCTCCGGCAGGTAGTTCGCGAAGAAGTTGCCCTGCTTGTGCAGCGAGCACTGGCCCTCCAGGATCGGCAGGCCGCCCTCCTGGAAGGAGGTGGTGGTGATGCTCTTCACGTTGCCGTAGCCGCCGTTGACGTACTTCTCGTTCTTCAGGATCGAGCCCGTCATGTTCAGCGCCTCGGCCACCCGGGGGTCGTTGAACGGGATGCCGTGGGTGGTCCACTGGTCGTAGACCTCCGGCGGCTGCGTACGCAGCATCAGGTCCTCGATCCAGTCGGTGGCCGGCCAGCCGGTCGCCTCACCGGACTCCAGCCCGACGCACCAGGGCTTCTGGTTGGTGGCGGCGATCTGGTCGCTGAGGGTGATCAGGTCCTGCCAGGTCGTCGGGACCTTGTACCCCTTGTCCGCGAAGGCCTTCGGCGAGTACCAGAGCAGGGACTTGACGTTGGCGCCCAGCGGCGTGCCGTAGAACTGCCCGCCGACGGTGGCGTACTTGAGCCAGTCGGCCGGGTAGTTGGCGTCGGCGAGCGACTTGAACTCGGGCGTGGCCGGCTTCAGCTTGCCGGCCGTGGCGAACCGGGCGAGCAGGCCGGGCTGCGGGATGAACGCGAGGTCGGGGGCGTTGCCGCCGTCCGACCGCACCTGGAGCTGTGCCTCGAACTCGCCGCTGCCCTCATAGTTGATCTCGATGCCGGTGCAGTCCTCGAACTGCTTCCAGGACTCGCGCAGCAGGTCGGCCTCGGCGTCGCGGATGGACGCGTAGATGGAGACCGACTTGCCGTCGTTGCCCTGGTAGTCGGCGTAGGGGGCGCACTCCGGGGAATCCGCGTCGAGGCCGCTGTCACTCTCGCCGGAACAGGCGGTGGCGCTGAACAGCAGGGCCAACGCACTGGCGATGACGAGGGCTTGGCGTGGTCTGGACTGGACTGCCATGCCGTCCTCCTTCCTTGCCGGCGTGTCGGTAGCCTGCGGCTCCGTGCCGGTCCGTGGGCGTCACCACATGTAAGCGCTTGCAATCATGGTCGTCCAGACCCGTAGAGCCACGAGGCCGTAACGATTCGGAAACCCGTTGACCGGACGCTGCGGGAATTCGGGGCCCTAGCCCTGCCGGGACCGGGCCACGGAGATCGCCGCGGGGTCGTCGGGCCCGTCCAGGATCGCCGCGAAGCGCTCCTCGGCGAGATCGAGCTGCCCGAGGATGTGCGCGCGGGCCGCCGCGTCCAGCGGCGTGTCCGACCGGGTCACCAGGTCGCGGAAGAGCGGCACCAGCGGCCGGTACTTGCGGGCCGAGCTCTCCACCTTGTCCCCGGTGGTGTGGATCACCCCGACGCCGTTGTCGGTGAAGTCGAAAACCTTGATCACCCGGGCCCAGGGATCCCGGCCCAGGCTCTCCGCCAGGTGGGCCCGGTACTGCTCGTTCCGGTCGCGCCCGGGCTCGTACTCCGGGTTGGTCACCGCCCCGACCAGGCCGGCGACCCGGGGGTTGAACCGGCGTGCCACCTCGGCCAGGGCCGCCCCGGTGGCGGCGCTGCCGGACGATCCCGCCGGCAGGCCGGCCAGTTCGGCCGCGTGGTCCTCGACCGCGTCGTGCAGCAGCGCCGCGACGATCACGTCGACGTCGGTCACCCGGTAGTAGCGGATGATCCTGATCGCCACCCGGAGCAGGTGGTTCAGGTAGGGCTCCCGGACCCGCCGGTCGTCACGGTGCAGCGCGGCGGCGAGTTCGAGCGCGACCGCCAGGCGCTCCCGGTCCGCCGGGGCGAACGCCGCCGTCTCCAGGTGGAACCGGTCCCGCAGGCCGGCCTCGCCGTATACCTCGGTGACGGCGTGCAGCGGCATGGTCATCAGGTACGTGGGCGAGGACATGGCGTCCAGGTATACCGGATGCCCGTCCGTGCCGCCCCGCACGACGCCGCCGGCCACCCCTTCCGCTGCGTGAAGTTTCCTGCCAAGATTCATTCAGACATGGAAAACTTTCGCCATGGGAGGTCTGGATGCGTTCCCGCGTACTCGCCCTGCTCGGTGCCGGCCTGCTGTTGACCGCCGCGGTGGTGGTCCCGGCCACGCCGGCCGCCGCCGCCCCCACCTTCAAGGTCCCGTTCCCCTGCGGCCAGTCCTGGTCCGGTCAGACCCGCACCAACCACAGCCCGCAGAACGCCGTCGACTTCAACCGGACCGACGACCAGGGTGACCCGGTGGTGGCCAGCGCCGCCGGCACCGTGGACGTGGTCACCGACCTCGGCGGCACCAGCTACGGCAAGTACGTCCGGATCAACCACGGTGGCGGCTACACGACCTACTACGCCCACCTGAACAGCTTCAACACCGCGGTCGGCCGCAGCGTCGGCTACGGCACGGTGATCGGTTACGTCGGCACCACCGGCGGCTCGACCGGCCCGCACCTGCACTACGAACAGCGGCTCAACGGCAGCGCCGTCCAGGTGCGGTTCAACGGGGCGCTCGCGCTCTACTGGGGCACCAAGACCTACACCAGCGACAACGGCTGCCCCGGCGGCGGCGCCGGCTCGGGCACCGTGAACACCGCAGGTGACCCGCTCACCGTGCGCTCCGGCCCGGGCACCGGGTACGCCTCGGTCGGGACGGTCGCCGACGGCGCCGGCGTCACCATCGGCTGTCAGACCACCGGTACGACGGTGACCGGCACCTACGGCACGAGCAACATCTGGGACCGGATCGGTACGGGGCGGTTCATCGCCGACGCGTACGTGCTGACCGGTTACGACGGCTTCATCCCCGGGGTACCCCGCTGCTGAAGCCCCCGCCGACCCGCCGGTGGCCGTCCGGCGGTCCCGCCCCCGGCGGGCGCCGGACGGCCCGGCCGGGCGCGGCGCGACGGCCCCGGACATGACACCGGGGCCGTCATGCCCGGGTCTCTGGCGGGAGGACGAAGACCCGGGCTCGACGACCCCGGCGGGCTTGCGGGGGGTTGGTTGTCAGGGGGTTCGCTCTGCGGTCGGTCGGTAGCTGTGCGGTGGACAGGCACGGGAGGTGCGCTACCACCGCCCGGTCATCCGCTGAAGACGCTCGCACCGAACGGACCGATCAGCAGCCCGACGATGATGAGGACGATGCCCCAGAGGAGTTGCCGGCGGAACAGCGCCACGACACCCGCGATCACGAGCACGACAGCCAGGATGTAAAGGATGATGTCCATGTCTCAGGAAATACCCGAGCCGCTGGTCAGGGAAACCTTGGCGCCGCCCGCGTAGGGCGGGTGCAGGTGGAACACGCTGTACGCCTGCTTGATCACCGGGTGCGCGACGTTGCGTACCCGGACCCCGCCGGGGGTGGTGCCGCGCTCCGTACCGGCGTGCGCGTGCCCGTGCAGGGCCAGCTCCGTCGGCGCCGAGTCGATCGCCTGGCCGAGCAGGTACGACCCGAGGAACGGGTAGATCTCCGGCGGCTCGCCGGCCAGGGTGTCCGGCACCGGTGCGTAGTGCGTCAGGGCGACCCGCAGGTCGCAGTCCATCTCCCGCAGCGCCTCGCCGAGCTGCTCGGCGCTGTCGCTGGTGGTCTGCACGAAGGCCTTCATCTCCGGTTCGCCGAAGGCGCTGGCGCACCGGCCGGCGAAGCCGCCGCCGAAGCCCTTCGCGCCGGCGATGCCGAGCCGGCCGCCGGGCAGGTCCAGCACCACGTTCGTGCCCTCCAGCACCAGGATGCCGGCGCCCTCCAGCACCCGGATCACCTGCGGCACCTCGTTGCAGTGATGGTCGTGGTTGCCGAGCACGGCCACCACCGGCACCCCGAGGTTGCCGAACTCGGTAGCCACGCACCGCGCCTCGGACTCGGTGCCGTGCCGGGTCAGATCGCCGGCCAGCAGCAGTACGTCGGCGGTGTCCGGCAACTCCTCCAGGGCGGGCCGGAACCGGCCGACCACGTCCTGGTCCAGGTGCACGTCGCCGACCGCCGCGATCCGGATCACCATGTCGCCTCCCTCACCGCAGCTCCTCCACCTCGGTCGGTGCCTGGGTCCGGATCAGTCCTATGTCGACCATCACCGGCACCTGGGGAAAATGTTCCATGACCAGCCGGAGGATCTCCTCCCGGCGCTGGGCGCTCTCCACCTCACCGCAGAGCACCAGCGAGTGCTCGCGACGGGCCACGGTGATGCCCTGTTCGGCGACCTCGGTGTGCTCGGTCAGCAGGCGTTGGACCGCCGCCTCCAGGTAGTCGTCCGGTGGACCGGAACTCCGCGCGTCCGGTTGGTTCATGCCGCCACCTCCTTCTCCTCTCCGGCCCGGGCGTACGGCACGACGTCCAGCCGGTCCAGCAGCACGAGGAAGGCCTCGGCGTAGGGGGAGTGCGCCGTCTCCTTGCGTACCCGCTCCCAGTCGATCTGCTCGCGCAGGGAACGGGCGAGCGGCAGCCCTCGGGCGAAGTCGCAGTAGTGCTGCGAGAAGCTCAGCAGCTTGTGCACCATCAGGTGGGTGGCCGACAGCACCGGCATGTGGATCGCGTCCACCGGCCGGACGACCGTGTTCCGGAACGTCTCGTCGGTGACGGGGGTCTCGATCGGGCGGTGGATCAGGTCCACCAGCCGGCCGTTGTCGTACACCTTGACCAGCCAGTCCTCCGGCGGGCGTTCGGCGGTGAAGCCCGCCCCGACGAGCGCCTCCAGGGCCCCCTCGACATCCTGCTCCCGGATGAGGAAGTCGACGTCGTGGTCGCTGGAGTGGCCGCCGTGGGCGTAGACGGCGAAGCTGCCGCCGAGAGCGAAGGGAATCTCGGCCTGCTTGAGGACGGCGGCGACCCTTTTCAGGGTGACAAGCAGAGTCTCGTCGCCGCTGTGATCCATCAGGTCTCCCGGGTCGATGTGGGTTGGGCATCTGGTCGGTAGGGGTGGAGATTTACCGGTACCCGGCAGTTCGTTCGTTCACACCTCTTGCGGGTCGTCCCGACCCGGAACGGGCCCCGGCGCCGGACCGGACGGCGGGGGGCAGAGCGGACAGCGGGCCCGGCGGTGCCGCCCGGCCGGGGGCGATCCGCCCGGATACGGTGCGCGCGCCAGGTACCGTTGCTGATCGTGGCCCCAACTCTGCAGGAGCGGCAAGGCAGGGGACGGCTGCGGACCGTGGCCCTGGTCGGCATCGACGGCTCCGGCAAGACCACCCAGGGGCACCGGTTGGCGGACGCGCTGACCGCGCGGGGGCTGCGGGCGACCTACTGGCAGAACGCCGGCGGCCGGCGCTGGTTCGGCCGGCTGGCCCGCCGGTTGGGCCGGCGGGACGCGCAGCGGCTGCTCGGCCGCAACGGGATGCTCCTCGCCGAGTCGGCGCTGCGCTGGCTGGCCATCGCGCGGGCGCTGGTCCGGTCCCGGCTGCTCTCCCGGGTCGCCGTGATGGACCGGTACGCCGTCTGCCAGTACGCCAGCATCCGGGCGCACGGCGGGGGACCGCGCTGGGAACGGCTGGCCCGGGTGCTCTACCGGATCTTCCCGCCCTCGGACCTGACGCTGCTGCTCGCCGTCGACCCGGGGGAGGCGTACCGGCGGATCGAGGCCCGGGGCACCGACCACGAGAGCATCGAGTACCTGGCCGCCGGTGCCGCGGCGTACGCCTCGTTGCCGGAGTCGCCCGGCTTCGTGGTCGTCGACGCCAACCGCTCCCCGGACGAGGTCACCCGGGCGATCTGGGCGGCCCTGCGGGAGTGGCTGCCGGATGTCGCGGCGGAGGCGGGGGAGGCCCCGGAGGACGGCGCGGACGACGGGGTCCCGGGTCGCGCCGGGCGCTCGGCCGAGCCGGCGGACCGGACGGCGGCCGAGCGGAGCACCTGACCCGCCGCCCACCGGCCCGTCGACGGGTCAGGCCCGCCCGTACACCGGTATCGTCGCGCCGCTGGTCGGCGCGGACTCGTCGCCGGCCAGAAAGCGGATCACCCCGGCGATCTCGGCCGGGGCCACCCAGCGGGAGTGGTCGGCGCCGGGCTGCGCCGCCCGGTTGGCGGGGGTGTCGATGACGCTCGGCACGACGGTGTTGCACCGGACGCCCGAGTGCCGGTACTCGACCGCGACGGCCGAGGCGAAGGCGAGCACCGCCGCCTTGGCGGTGACGTAGCCGGCGGCGCCCGGAAACGGCGCCAGCGCGGCGCGCGAGGAGACGCAGACCACCGCGCCACCGCCGGCCGTGACCAGGTGCGGCAGGGCGGCCTGGGTGACCAGGTACGTCGGCCGGAGGTTGACGCTCAACATCCGTTCGAACTCGGTCACCGGGGTCTCGTGCACCCGCCCGCCGGCGGCGTACCCACCGGCCAGGTTGACCACGGCCCGCAGTGGGGAGCCGGGCTCGGCGGTGGCCACGGCGACCGCCCGGGCCACCTGCTCCGGGTCGGTGAGGTCGGCGGGAAACCGCAGCGCCTCGCGGGGCACGCCGGCACCGCCGGCCGGGGCCGGGCGGTTCGCGCCCGGCCGCTGGCGGGCGACCGGCTCGTCGAGGGGGCCCGGCTGGCCGGTGGCCGCGGCCCCGTCGGGGTGCGGTCGCACCGGCACGACCACCCGCCAGCCGGCGGCCAGGAACGCGGCGCTGACCGCCCCGCCGAGCCCACCCGCGCCGCCACTGACCAGCACCGTGCGATCCGCCATGTCGCCACGCTATCGCCACCCGGCCGCACCGGTTCACGGCGCCGCGGACTGCCGCCACCGGGGGCGGCGCGGACTCCTCCGCCGGGCGGGGGAACGGGGCGTCCATACTGGAAAGGCCGGGCCGGGGGACGATGGTGTCGGGAAATGGCACGCCCGGTTGGCCGAAGCGGCTCCGGATTCCCACCCGTTGGGCGTACTTTCGCAGGTGTAGCGCGTCACGGTTGACGCTCACGCCTTCGTGAAAGTAAGTTTCATCCGTGGCGAGAACTGCGAAGATTTCTGCGAGTCACGAAACAGGCGGGCTGATCGTGCACATCAGCGGCCTGTTGCCGTCGCTCTCCCCGGCCGAGCAGCGGGTGGCGCGGCTCGTCGTGACCGATCCCGCGGACGCCGCGCGCCGGACCATCACCGACCTGGCCACCGCCGCGGAGACCTCCGAGGCCACCGTCATCAGGTTCTGCCGCTCGGTCGGCATGGACGGCTACCCCCAGCTGCGCATCCGGCTCGCCGCCGAGGCCGCCCGTCGGGTGGAGCCGCCGGACGCCCGGGTGGTCGGCGGCGACATCCCGCCCGGCGCCGACCTGGCGCAGATCATCGCGACGATCGCCTTCAGCGACGCGCGCGCGGTGGAGGAGACCGCCGAGCAGCTCGACCCGGCGGTCTGCGAGCAGGTCGTCGAGGCGATCAACGGTGCGGGCCGGATCGAGATCTACGGCGCCGGCGCCAGCGGCTTCGTCGCCTCCGACTTCCAGCAGAAGCTGCACCGCATCGGGCGCACCGCGTTCTACTTCCCGGACGTGCACACCGCGTTGACCTCGGCCGCCCTGCTGGGCAAGGGCGACGTGGCGATGGGGATCTCGCACACCGGCACCACCCTCGACGCGGTCGAGGTGCTGGAGCAGGCCCGGGCGCGCGGGGCCACCACCGTCGCCCTCACCAACTTTCCGCGCTCGCCGATCACCGACGTCGCGGACTTCGTACTCACCACCGCGGCGCGGGAGACCACGTACCGGTCCGGCGCGATGGCCAGCCGACTGGCCCAGTTGACCGTGGTGGACTGCCTCTTCGTCGGTGTCGCGGCGCGCAACCGGGCCCGGGCGAGGAAGGCACTGGAGGTCACCGCCGAGGCGGTCCAGCCGCACCGGGTCACCCGGAGGCGGGGATGACCCGTCGGGGCGGGCGCCGTGGGGCGGCGGCATGAGCGACCGGCTCGGCGGTCGTCCACGCGACGGGGAGCGGACATGACGGCCGGACGGGTCGAGCCCGAGGCGATGCGGAGCACCCCGCGTCCGGATCTGGACGCGGGGTCGTCGTACCGCTCGGGTGATGACGGACACCGCACTAGTGACGGGGGTCACATGTACGTTCCGGAGAGCGCGGAGCGGACCGGGCCGACCGTCGTACGGGTCAGTTCCCCGACGGAACGGCGCAACCCGCACAGCGTCGACCTGGACCTGATGTCCACCCGGGACGTGCTGCGGGTGATCAACGAGGACGACCGGCGGGTGCCGGCGGCCGTCGCCACCGTGCTGGACGAGATCGTCGCGGCGGTGGACCTGGCGGTGACGGCACTGCGCGACGGACACCGGGTGCACTACTTCGGCGCGGGCACCTCCGGGCGGCTCGGCGTACTGGACGCGGCCGAGCTGAGCCCGACCTTCAACACGCCGGGCCACTGGTTCTGCGCCCACCTCGCCGGTGGGCCGGACGCGGTGTGGCGGCCGGTCGAGGACGCCGAGGACGACGAGACGGCCGGCTCCGCCGAGGCGCGCGAGTGCGTACGGGCCGGCGACGTCGTGGTCGGGCTGGCGGCGAGCGGACGGACCCCGTACGTGCTCGGTGCGCTGCGTACGGCCGCCGCCGCCGGCGCCGCGACCGTGCTGCTCTGCGCCAACCCGGACGCCGAGGCCGCCCGGTCGGTGACCGTGTTCATCGGCGTGGACACCGGTCCCGAGGTGGTCACCGGATCGACCCGGATGAAGGCGGCCACGGCCCAGAAACTGGTGCTCAACGCGTTCTCCACCGCGGTGATGGTCCGGCTCGGGCGGGTCTACTCCAACCTCATGATCGACATGGTCGCCACCAACGCCAAGCTGCGGGGCCGGATGATCTCGATCCTGATGGAGGCGACCGGCTGCGCCGAGGAGGTCTCCCGGCGGGCGCTGACCGAGGCCGACGGCGACCTGAAGGCGGCCCTCGTCTCGCTGGTCTCCGGTGCGGCCGTCGCCGACGCCCGGGCCGCGCTCGACCGCTCGGCCGACCAGGTGCGCGGCGCGATCGCCCTCCTCGCCGGCTGACCCCTGCCCGGCCTGCCCCGGGGCGCGGCGTGGGGCCGTGCGGCGGGCGGGACTTTATCCGGCGGCCGGATTGTTCATCCGGTGGCGGGGTAATCCTGGTTCGGCGGGTGAACCGACCGGCCGGACCGTACGTGTATCGCAGAGTGACGAGAATCGCAGCCAGCAGGTGACCTGGATCGCTGTGTGTCGTTCTGTCGCGATGGTGCGATACCCGGGCGAGCGTCGACGCAGGCCCGGTACCGGCGGATTCTCCGACGCCCGATCACCCGAGGCAGACGGCTGACAGCCAACGTCGATCCTGCTTTCAGCAACTACTCAGGCATTCGTGACACTTTCGACTCACGACATGGAATCCCCGACGCGTCTCATCTGTTGTGTAGGTGTCAGCACCGCAGGGCACAGCGGAAGTTACGGGGGAGGGCTGATGAACGTGGGGACGGCAGCAACCCGGGCCACCGGGAGGAACGACGAGGGGACCGTGGGGAACGTGGAGAAGAAGATCGTGATGCGGACCGACGAGGTCGCCGAGGAGCGTGACCTGGTCGGCGTGTACCTGCACGAGATCTCCCGCACACCGCTGCTCGACGCCGCCGCGGAGGTCGACCTCTCCAAGGCCATCGAGGCGGGCCTCTACGCTGAGCACCTGCTCGGCCAGGAGCAGATTCCCGAGGGCGTGACCCAGGCCGAGCTGGAGCGGCTGGTGGTCGAGGGCGAGCGGGCCAAGGACCTCTTCATCCGCGCCAACCTCCGGCTGGTCGTCTCGATCGCGCGCCGGTACGTCCGGTCCGGCATGCCGATGCTCGACCTGATCCAGGAGGGCAACACCGGTCTGGTCCGGGCGGTCGAGAAGTTCGACTACGAGCGGGGCTACAAGTTCTCCACGTACGCCACCTGGTGGATCCGGCAGGCCATCAGCCGGGCGATCGCCCAGCAGGAGCGGACCGTACGGCTGCCGGTGCACCTGGTCGAGGATGTCAACCGGATGCGCAACGTGGCCCGCCAGCTCACCCGCGAGCTCGGCAGCGACCCGGAGCCGGAGCAGATCGCCGCGTCGCTGGGCGTGCCGGTGGAGCGGGTGCACGAGCTGGTCCGCTGGTCGCAGGACACCGTCTCGCTGGACACTCCGGTCGGCGACGACGGGGACACCAACCTCGGCGACCTGGTGGCGGACAGCGACGCGCCGTCGCCGGAGGACATCGTGCTGACCGCACTGGAGCGGCAGCGCATCGAGGGCCTGCTCAACCACCTGGACGACCGCTCGGCCGGCATCATGCGGGCCCGGTACGGCCTGGAGGACGGGCGCGAGCACTCGCTGACCGAGGTCGCGTCGCGGTTCTCGCTCTCCCGGGAGCGGATCCGTCAGTTGGAGATCCAGGCACTGGGTCGGCTGCGCGAGCTGGCCCGGGCCGAGGGCCTGCAGGCGGCCTAGCAACCCCCCAGCCCATCCAGACGGCGAGAGCGGCCGGCGTCCCAACCGACGCCGGCCGTTCCGCTGTCCGGACCCGGGCCGCCCGCACCGGGTGCCGGCGGAGCGGTCAGTTGTCGAACCTCGCCACCAGGTCGCCGAGCCTCGCCGTCGGCTGGGCGTCGCAGAGCTGGTCGACGGCCGACATCACCAGCGGGTTGTCGGCCCCGGAGACACCCTTGGCCAGACCGATCTGCCGGATCGCCGCGACCCGTTCCTCGGCGGGAGCCTGGCGGAACTCCGTACACGTCGAGTCGGCGGTGAGACCGCCCGCGTCGTCCAACTCGGCCAGGAGTGCCCGGCCGAGCAGGCAGCCGAGCACGGCGACCACCGCCGCCGTGCCGAGCGCGATCACCATCGCGGTCCGCCGGGGCCGGCGCGGACCCGGGCCGTAGGCGGTCGGCCCCGCCGCCGGCCCGTCCTCCGGTACGCCCGAGGGGGCGGCCGCCAGCCCTTCGACCGCCTGGGCCAGCTCGGCCGCGTACGCCGGATCCTCCCGGGCGGCGGTGGTCAGCAGCCGCCGCACCAGCGAGTTGTTCCGGGGCTCCCGGACCAGCTCGGCGAGCGCCTGGTGTTCGCCGAGGGCCCGCAGCCGGCCGGCGACCGCCTGGTAGAGCCGGCGTGCCGCCGGGTCCACCCCGCCGTCCGCGCCGTCGCCGCCGTCCACCCCGTCGCCGCCGTCCACCCCGTCGCCGCTGGCGGCCGCCGGTAGCCGGGGAACCAGCCGGGCGAGCGCCACGGCGGCGAGTTCGCCGGGCTCGGAGGCGGTTCGGCCGGGTTCCGGGGCGGTCATCTGTCGCAGGCTAGTCGCCCCCGGGATCGGCATCGCTTCCGCACCGGCGATTCACGAAATCCTCACAGCCTCGACATAGCGTCGCCGACATGATCGAACTCGGTGGCGGCGACCCGTCCGCACCGCTCGCGGAGGCGGTGGTCGACCTCGACGCGATCGCGCAGAACACCCGGCTGCTGGCCGGCCGTACCGGCGCGGCGCTGCTGGCGGTGGTCAAGGCCGACGCCTTCGGGCACGGCCTGTTGCCGGTGGCCCGGACGGTGCTGGCCGCCGGAGCCGGCTGGCTGGGGGTCACCTCGCGCGCGGAGGCCATGGCGCTGCGGGACGCGGGCGTCACGGCGCCGCTGCTGAGCTGGTTGCACGCGCCCGACGAGGACTTCGCGCCGGTCGTCGCGGCCGGGGTCGACCTCTCCGCCGCCTCCACCCCGCACCTGGCCGGGATCGCGGCCGGCGCGCGCCGCGCCCGGACCCGGGCGAACGTGCACCTCAAGGTGGACACCGGACTCGCCCGCAACGGTGCCGGCGACGGCGACTGGCCGGAGCTGGTCCGCCGGGCGCGCGCCTTCGAGACGGCCGGGCTGCTCCGGGTACGCGGGGTCTGGTCCCACCTCGCCACCGCGGAGGTGCCCGGCGACCGGGGCGTTGCCGAGCAGCTGCGGCGCCTCGAACGCGCCCTGGCACTGGCCCGGGCCGGTGGGCTCGCCCCCGACCTGGTGCACCTGGCGAACTCGGCGGCGCTGGTCGGCCTGCCCCGGACCCACTTCGACCTGGTGCGGGCCGGCATCGCCCTGTACGGGGTGGAGCCGCTGCCGGGCCAGGCCGCCGGGCTCCGGCCGGCGATGACGCTGTGCAGCCGGGTCATCCTGACCCGGCGGGTCCCGGCGGGCACCGGCGTCTCCTACGGCCACGACTACGTCACCCGGGCCGCCTCGACGCTGGCGCTGGTGCCGCTCGGCTTCGCCGACGGGGTGCCCCGGGCCGCCACCGGGCGGGGCCGGGTCTGGATCGCCGGCCGCCAGTGCCCGATCGCGGGCCGGGTGACCATGGACCAGATCGTCGTCGACGTCGGCGATCTGCCGGTCCGGACCGGCGACGAGGTGCTGCTCTTCGGCTCGGGAGATCGGGGGGAGCCGACGGTCGGCGACTGGGCCCGGTGGGCGGGGACGAACCCGCACGAGATCTTCACCGGCGTCGGGGCCCGGGTGCCCCGACGCTACCTGCCGGTGCGTACCGCCCGGCGCAGCGGACGGGAGCGGGTCAGTGCCTGAACCACGGCGGAGGATCGCGGTCATCGGCGGCGGCCGCAGCGGGGAGCACGACGTGTCGCGCCGGTCCGCCGAGAGTGTGCTGGCGCACCTCGACCCGGCCCGGTACGACCCGCTGCCGGTCCTGATCACCCGGGCCGGCGAGTGGATCTTCGACACGGACGCGCCGGTCGACGTCTTCGAGGCCGTACAGCGGCTCCGGGGGGTGGACGTGATCTTCCCGACCCTGCACGGCCCGTACGGCGAGGACGGCACCCTGCAGGCGGTGCTGGAGCTGACCGGGGTGCCGTACGTCGGCAACGGCGTGCTGGCCAGCGCGGCCGGGATGGACAAGGAGTTCACCAAGAAGCTCCTCGCCGCCGAGGGTCTGCCGGTCGCCGCCGCGGTGGTGCTGCGTCCGCGCGACGTGGTGACGCTCGGCCCGGACGGCGTGCCGGCCGACGCACAGTTGCGGGGGCTGGGCCTGCCGGTGTTCGTGAAGCCGGCCCGGGCCGGTTCCAGCCTGGGCGTGTCCCGGGTGGACCGCTGGGACGACCTGCCGGACGCCGTCCGGCTGGCCCGGCGCAGCGATCCGAAGGTGCTCGTCGAGGCGGCGGTGGCCGGGCGCGAGATCGACCTGGCGGTTCTGGAGCGGCCCGACGGCCGGCTCGACGTGGGGCCGCCGCTGGAGATCCGGGTCGCCGACGACCGGCCGTTCTTCGACTTCGACGCCAAGTACGCCGGCCGGGGCACCGTCTTCGACATCCCGGCCCGGCTGGGTGAGGCCGTCGTCGCCGAGCTGAGCGACCTGGCGGCGCGCGCCTTCCGGGCGTTGGGCTGTGGCGGCCTGGCCCGGATCGACTTCTTCCTGGCGGACGGGGTGACCCCGGTGGTCAACGAGATCAACACGTTCCCCGGGTTCACCGCCGTCTCGCAGTACCCCCGGATCTGGCAGGTCGCCGGCCTCGACTATCCCGAGTTGCTGGAGGTGCTGGTCCGGACGGCGCTCCGCCGCCACGCGGGCCGGGCCGCGGTCCCCATCGGCTGACGCCGCGCCGCGCCGTCGTCGCCACGACGGCGGACGACCTGTCGCCGCGGCGTGCCGGCGACAGGTCGTCGACGTCCGGTCAGCGGACCCGGCCGTAGCCGTACGGGGACATCATGTCCACGCTCGCGAGCTTGACGCTCTCCCCGGCCGTCGGGGCGTGGATCACCTTGCCGCTGCCCACATAGAGCGCGACGTGGCCGAGCCCGCTGTAGAAGACCAGGTCGCCGGGTTGGAGCGAGCCGCGGCCGATGTGCGCGACCGCGTCCCACTGCATCGCCGCGTTGTGCGGCAGTGACCTGCCGGCGGCCCGCCACGCCGCCAGGGTCAGCCCGGAGCAGTCGTAGCCGTTCGGGCCCTCGGCCGCCCAGACGTACGGCTTGCCGATCGCGTTGTACGCGTAGCGGACGGCCACCCCGGCCTTGCCGGAGACCGACGGGACGCTGCCGGTGTACCTGCTGCCGGCGCTGGTCGCCGAACCGTAGGCGGCCCGGCGCATGTCGTAGAGCTTCGCCAGCTCGCCCTCGATCTTCTTCTTGCTGGCGGCGAGCTGTTTGACCTGGGCGGTCTGCCGGGCCAGGGTCACGTCGAGCTGGGCCTTCTCGGCGGCGTACCGGCGCTGTGTGGCGTCGAAGCCCTCGATCTGCCGCTCGCGTTCCCGGGCCAGTTGGTTGAGGGCGCCGAGGCGACCGACCAGGGTGCTGACGTCGCCCGAGCCGAGCAGGGCGCTGGCACCGCTCAGCCCGCCGGTCTTGTAGGCCCGGCTGGCGATCTCCGCCGCCTCCGTCCGGCCCTGCGCCACCTGTTGTTCCAGTGGCCCGATCCGGGCACCGAGGGCGGTCGCCGTGGCCCGGCTGCTCTTGATCTCCTCGTTGAGCTTGTTGTACGACTCGACGACCTTTTCCAGCTGGGCGGAGGACTTGGTGATCTGCTGCGTGAGCTCGCCGGCCGACGGTTCGGCCCGGGCGCCCGACATCGGGGCGACGAGCGCGGCCGTCAGGACGGCCGGGACGAGGGCGCGAAGCAGGACTCGCACGGATGACAAGGCGGGCAAGAGGTCCCTTCTGTACCGACCCGTCGCGGTGCGGCCCGGCGTGGGAACGCCAGCCCGACGGACGAACCCCTGTCCGCGACGGCACCGGACCGGCATCACCCGGTGGGGATGACTGGTTGACCGGATCCCGGCCGGTTCACGGTAGCCCGGACGGCCGATCACCGACAGTGGCCAGTGGGCGATCTGCGGCACTGGCGAGCGATAGGCACAATGTCGAGATAGCTGGCTGTGCCGGGGTCGCGACGTTCAGTCAGATTTGTGGGTGGACGAGGGTGACCCGTGTCCAGAGCGGCTGTTCGCCCCTTTGGTCAGTCTTCGCTGATCGCAGCCCGATATTTGTCCGGGCAAATCCGTACGAGACGCCACAGAAAAGCTGCGAGGGCGCCAGCTGCCGCCTGGAAATCTGCCAGGTGGCTGTCTGCGCCCCTTCCGTTGGCTGGCGCGCCCTTCGCACAATGGGCACAGAGCCGAAAACCCTCCGCAGGTCGTGTCGCGGGTCGCAGAGCGCGACCGCCGACATCACCGACGGTCGTGAGCCAGCAAGGTCGAGCCACCCGACCCGACGACCGGCACCCCGGCGGCAACCGGGCCCGGTCCCGACCATCGATGCCAGCCCGCCTCACGAGCCGTTGGAGGCAAGGATGGAGCCCACCCGCCCCGTCGTCCGCCCGTCACCAGACTCGTTCGCTCTCTTCGACGTGCCGCCGACCCGGACTCCGCTGGAGCTCTACCGGCAGCCGGGCATCCACATCACCACCGAGGCGTTCACCGTCGCGGGTCGCCGGTTCTCCATCGCCGAGCTCACCCAGCTGCACACCGCCCGGGGGCCGCACGATCCGCTGACCATCCGGGCGGTGGCGGTCACCGCGGCGGTACTGGTCGGGATCGGGGTCGCGCTCGGCTACACCGGCGACCTGTACGCGTTCCCCGCCACCACGTACGTCGGGCTGGGGCTGACCGCGTTCGTGCCGATGGGGCTCGCGGCGGTCGGGCACCGCTGGCGTCCTCCGGCGTACGAGTTGTGGGGGCGTTACCAGGGCTCGATGGTGCTGCTGTTCAGCTCGGACCACGAGCGGCAGTTCGGCCAGGTGACCCGGGCGCTGATCCGGGCCCGGGAGACCGCCCGGCTGGGCGGGCTGGCCTATCCGGCGGCCTCCGAGACACCCTGGCGTCCGATGCGCTGACCCGGCCGGCCGCCCCGTCCGCCGGACCGGTGGGCGCGGCGGCGGCTCAGCCGAACTGGGCCGCGATCTCGGCGATCCGGCGCAGCGAGTCGGCCGGGCTGAGCGCGGCCTCGCGCAGCCCGTTGAAGGTCCGCAGGTGGGCGGTGACCGCCTCGGGGTGGTCGAGGACGTCCTCCAGTCCGGTGCTCTCCAGGTAGACCACGTCGGCGTCCTCCCCGCCGGCGAACCGGACGATCACGAACTGGCCGAGCGGGGTGTAGACGGCCGAGGTGAAGGGGAGCACCTGGACGGTGATCCGGCCGGACTCGGCGAGGTCGACCAGGTGTAGGAGCTGCTCCCGGATGACGGCGGGCCCGCCGGTCTGCCGGTGCAGCGCCGCCTCGTCCAGCACCACGGCGATGCTCGGTGGTTCGGCGCGGTCGAGCACCTCGCGCTGCCGGCGCAGCCGCAGCGCGACCGACGCCTGCGCCTCCGCCGGATCGTCCAGGGTCGGGATGACCGTCCGCAGCACCGCCCGGGCGTACGCCTCCGTCTGGAGCAGGCCGGGCATTCCCACCGACTGGTAGAAGTAGAGCTCGGAGGACTCCGCCTCCAACCCGATGTAGGAATAGTAGGCCGGTGGGACGGCGTCCCGATATTGCGACCACCAGGTCCGTTGCCGGGACACCCGGGCGAGCCAGCGCGGAGTTCGGCGACCTGTTCCGGGTCACTCACCTGGTAGTAATTGAGCAGGGCCTTGACGTCATTCGTGGAAATAGAAACGTAACCGGCCTCGATGCGGATGAGCTTGGAGAGGGACCAGTCCATTGCATTGGCGACCTGCTCCTGGGTGAGGCCGGACGCCTCCCGGGCCCGCCGGATCGCGGAGCGGAGTTTGCGGCGGCCCACCGTCGGGCCGTACGCCGTGGCCATCGGGAAACGCTCCCTTCAAACGGCGCCGAGGGGGCCGAGCGAGGGTCGAATTCGGTTGATTCTGGTCCCGTCAACACGCCACCTGGCGACCCGCTACCTACCGGATTGCCAGGCTTCTCGGTGCAGGCTACACGGACCCGCAGGGTTCCACCAGCCGGCAATGGCTCCGGCAACCGGCCGATCACCCGTGGTGCGCACTATCAGTGGTACATCATAATCCCGGTTTTTCGGGCTGTGCGGAATGCGGGGCGACAGGTAATGTCTGGGCGTTGTCGCGGCGGGTGCCGTGTCGGGAAATGCCTGTTGAGGAGGACGCATGTCGCAGACTGGCTCCGTCGGGATCACCTGGCGGAAGAGCACTCGATGCGAATCACAGCATTGTGTCGAGGTGGCTCCGGTCGGCGACGGCGTGGCCGTCCGTGACTCGATCGTTCCCGACCGTTTCATCGTCTTCCCGACTGCCGCCTGGCAGGCATTTGTCGGCACCCTGCGCGACGCATAGGGAACGGTGCTCACCGCTCATTCATTCACGGCGGACAGACCCGACGAATGGCTCACGCCGACGGTGAGCCAAACGCGCGGAGAGGCCACCCGGCCTCGCCCGCCAAGGGTGTCGCCTCAGCGGCCGACCGGCTCGCGCGCGGGTACGGGCCGCGGCTCGGCCCGTCGGACCTGACGGGTCACCCTGCGCTCGGCGTAGAACGACAGGAACGGCACCGTCCCGGCCAGCATCACCAGCACCATCCGGCCCAGCGGCCACCCCGCCCGGCGACCGAGGTCGAACGCGGCCAGCAGGAAGACCATGTAGAGGAATCCGTGCGCCGGGCCGACGGTCTCGACCACGACGGCGTCGTGCCAGACGTACTTCAGTGGCATGCCCACCACGACGAGCACGACCAGAATCACGCCCACCACGTTGGCGACCACGCGGTACCGGGTCAGGGCTCCGCCCACCACGTCCATCCTCTCCGCTGTCCGCTACCGCCGGCCGGGGCCGGGATAGTCGGCCGGTCGCGCGCCGGGATTGGCGTTCAACCAGGCCAGGTAATGGTTGTACTCGGCCAGCGCGGGGTCGTCCTCCGCACCGTCCGCCGCCAGCCTCGGCCGGGCCGTACGCACCGGGCGGCGGATCCCCGGCGAGGCGTTCCGCTCGGTCCGGGCGGCACCCCCGTCCGCCTCCGCCGGCGGTCCGCCCCGCAGCGTGTACCGGGCCTCGCGGATCCAGAGGAAGACGGTGAAGCCGGCGAAGATCGGCCACTCGACGGCGTACGCCCAGCTCAGGGCGTTGCCGGAGATGGCGCGGCTGATCTGCCACCAGCCCAGGGCGACGAACGTGCCGACCAGTACGACGGTGAGCACGTGGCG
>NZ_JBNJMX010000020.1:0-63657 GCF_050936375.1 Plantactinospora sp. CA-290183
GTGACCATGAGGAAGACGACGATCAGCTCACCGGTGGCCAGGTAGTCGCTGTCGATCACCGTGCCGTCGAGCGAGGTCGCCCGGATGCCCGGCGGCACCGGGCTGTCGACGGCCGGTAGCGGGGATTCCTCCGGCAGGTTGCTGCCCATCGCGCTCGGCGCGGTCAGCACTCCGGTGGCGATCAGGGCGGTACGCAGCTCGCGGTACCGGCGGGCCGACGCCACGCCGACGGCCAACGCGACCGCCGAGGACGCGAAGGCGAGCAGGGAGATCGCCCACAGCGCCCCGCTCATCGTCCGACCCCCGGTCCGGCGGGTACGACCTCGTCGACGAAGAGCGCGGCCAGGTCGTCCCAGAAGACCAGCAGCAACGCACCGGTGGCGGCGGCGGCCGCGGCGACGGCCGCGCCGGTCAGCGAGTCGGGCCGGCCGGTGACGAAGAGCGACAGCACGACCGTCATGGCGGCGAGGCCGGACAGCGCCGCGTTGCGGACCAGGTGCCCCCGGCCGAGTGGCTGCCCGAGCCGGCCGAAGCAGAAACACTTCGGGGTCCGGCCCCGGCGGATCGCGGTCCAGACCCCGGCGGTGAAGGTCAGGAACAGCCCGGTGGCCAGGACCGATCCGGCCATCCCGGTGGCCGGCCACGGCAGCAGCAGCGCGACGGCCAGCTCGACCGCCACGGTGCCGACGGCCGCCGGTCGGACCAGCCGGTCCGGGACGTCCAACCGGCGGATGAACCGGAGGAACTCCTGCCGCTGTCGCCGGCCGCCGAGCTTGCCGGCCGCCGCCGCCAGGCAGACGAACGCCAGCGACAGTCGGGCCGCGAAGGTCAGGTATTCCATGGCACCACTCCTCAGGTCGTCGCGTGGGTCAGGCTGGGGCCGGGGCCGGAGACGTCCGGGCCGGGCTCGGCGTCCGGGCCGGGGCCGGGTTTCCGGCCCGGGGGTACGCTGCCGCCGGTCCCCAGGGGGCCCGGGGTCTCGGTGTAGGCGAGCGCCTGTAGCCGGAAGAGTCGGGCGTACTCGCCGTTGTCGGCCATCAGCTCGTCGTGCGTGCCGTACTCGCGGATCCGGCCACCGTCGAGCAGCAACACCCGGTCGGCCTGGCGCACCGTGGAGAAACGGTGCGAGATGTAGACGGCGGTCCGGCCGGCGGCCAACCGGCGTACCCGCTCGAACAGCTCGAACTCGGCCTGCGCGTCCAGCGCCGCGGTCGGCTCGTCGAGGACCAGCAACCTGGCGTCGCGCATGAACGCCCGGCCCAGCGCGATCCGCTGCCACTCCCCGCCGGAGACCTCGACACCCTCGCCGAACCACCGGCCCAGCTGGCTGTCGAAACCCTGCGGCAACCGCTCGATGAACCCGCGCGCCCCGGCCTGGTCCGCCGATGCCACCACCCGGGTCCGGTCGTCCAGCCGCGTGACGTCGCCCAGCCCGATGTTCTCGGCGGCCGTCGCCTGGTAGCTCACGTAGTCCTGGAAGACCGCACCGATCTCCGCCCGGAGGCGGTCCGGGGCGACCTCGCGCAGGTCCTGACCGTCCAGCCGGACCCGCCCGGTGGCCGGCTGGTAGAGGCCGCAGAGCAGCTTGATCAGGGTCGACTTGCCGGCGCCGTTGCGCCCGACCACCGCCAGGGTGGTGCCGGGCGGGATCTCCAGGCTGACGTCGTGCAGCGCCAGGGTCGGCGACCCGGGATATCCGAAGGAGACGTTCTCGAAGACCACGTGACCCGGCCCGGGATGCAGCGGTTGCCCGCCGTCCGGCTGCTCGGCCCCGGCCGGCACGGTCAGGAAGCTGCGCAGCGTGGCGAGGTAGAGGCTGTCCTGGTACATGGCCGACAGGCCGAGCAGCAGGGTCTGGGCCGCCGCCTGCACACCGATCAGCGCGGCGGAGCAGAGTACGAGGTCGCCGACGGTGAGCCGGCCGGCCAGGGCCTGCCGGACCGCGTACAGGAAACCCAGCGAACCGAGGCCGGTTGCCAGCAGACCCCATCCGGCGATCCCGAGGTTGCGGGCGGTGACGAGCCGGCGGGTACGCCGGTAGAGGTCCTCGCCCCAGGTGCGGAAGCTGTCGACGAAGTGCGGCCCGAGCCCGAAGAGCTTGATCTCCTTCGCCGCCGTGTCGGTGGTGACCAGGTTGCTGACGTACTGCATGCGGCGGCGCAGCGGGGAGGCCCAGATCGCGAACTCGAACATCCGCCGGCGGAACCGGGCGTCCGAGACGAAGACCGGGATCGGCGCCAGGAGCGCGAGCAGCGTCAGCAGCGGGCTCAGTCCGAAGAGCAGGGCGCCGAGGCTGACCAGGGTCACCAGGCCCTGGAGTTGGGCGAAGGTCAGCGAGAGCATCGACATCGGCCGGGACGCGGCCTCCTGCTGCGCCTGCCGCAGCAGGTCGTACGACGACGACCGCTCGAAGAACGGCAGTTCGAGCCTGCTGGCGTGGTCCATCACGTCGAGCTGCACGGTCAGGGTCAGCCGGTCGCCGAGCAGCCGCTCGACGATGCTCCGCACCGCGCCGCCGGCCGAGTTCAGCCCGGCCACCAGGAACTGGAGCCCGACCAGGAGCAGGATCCGTCCGCCCGCGTCCGGGCCGGCCGGGCCGTCGCGTACCGCCACCACGACCGCGTCGATCACCAGCGCGGCGACGGCGGCGGTGGCCGCCGGTACGAGGCCGGTCAGCAGGCTCATCGCGCCGAGCGCGAGGGTGAGGGGCCGGCTCGCCCGCCAGGCCAGCCGGGTCACCTGGCCCAGCACGCTCAACGCGCCCCGGGCCCGCCCCGGCAGCTGTCGCAGCCGGAACGGTTGGTCCGGTGGTCGTCCCAGCACCGAGCCCAGCTCAGGCCGCACCTCGTACCTCCAAACTCCGCGCGCGGGTGACGGCCGGGCCAGCTCGCGCGGGGCGAGTGACCCGGCCGTCCGTGGTCGAGACGCCGTGCGGCGTCGCCGCTCAGTCCGCCGTCGGGCTGCCGGCCGGAGCCGCGGCTCCGGCCGATGCGGGCACGGTCAGGAAACCCTCCCGGATCAGCCGGCGGAGCAGCACCAGGCGTCCGGAGTCGTCCAGGTTTCCCGGGATGCCCCGGCCGGTGAGCAGTTCCGTCTCGGTGAGGTACCGCAGCTCGTCCGCGACGTGCCCGGGGAAGCTGACCTCCTTGCCGTTGAACTCCAGGCTGACGCCGCCGTCGGGGCGTTCGGTGAGACTCCACAACAGGTGTGGCCGGCGGACCAGCTTGGTGTTGAGGTCCACGAACGGCAGGCTCTCCAGGTCGAGGAGGTGGCCCTCCAGCGCCGGCTTGCGGGCCAGCACGGCCTGCTTGCGGGCCATGGTGAGCACCGCGTCCGGCCGGATCGACTCGGCGAGCTTGCGGAGCAGCGCGCCGGCGTGCCGTTCCGCCTCCTGGCGGATCTCGTCCTCGGTGGTGAACCCGAGCGGCACCGACTCGCGGAACTTCTCGTCGCTCTCGACCGCCTTGCTCACCGCCTGGGTCAGCAACTCGGCCCAGGTCGACGTGGTCACCCCGAAGGTCAGGTGCAGCGAGGCCCTGTCGTTGGAGACCGCCTGGTGCACGGTGCCCCTCGGCATGTAGAGCAGGTCTCCGGGCTCCAGGATGAAGTCCGCCACCGGCTCCCCGGGCCCCTCCTCGGGCCGCTTGTACCGCTGGTTCTGCAACGGCAGGCGGTACGGCTGCCCGTACAGGCGCCACCGCTTCGTCCCGTAGATCTGGGCGACGAAGACGTCGTGCGTGTCGTAGTGCTCGGTCAGCCCACGGGTCCCGGCCGGCGTGAGGTAGGAGTTCACGTGCACCAGCCCGCCGAAGATCTCGGTCATCGACTGGCAGAGCCGGTCCAGCGGGTTCCAGTGCTGTTCGAGGAAGAGCAGGTTGAGGGTGGCGCCCTTGCGGTACTCGGCGTACACCGCCTCGCGTGCGTGGGCACCGTTGCCGGTCTCGGAGACCAGTGCGGAGACCGGCGTGGGTTCGCCGTCGGCGACGATCCGCAGGTCGCTGGAGCGGACCCGGGCGTTCGAGATGAGGTGGTCCATGTCGGCCAGGGTGAGCAGGCCCGCGTAGTAGTCCGGATCCTGGCGGTGCAGGATCAGGTGCTCGCGTTCCCAGTACTGGCTCGTGAACTCCGCGACCTGCATGGGGTTGATCAGGTCGGCGAAGCCAGAGGGGAGCCGCTTACCGGCTCCCCCCTGGCCCGCTGAGTGAGACTCAGCCATTCGCCGTCACCACTGGGTGTTGTGCGGGTCGGCGTCGTAGTACGAGTACGCCGCGTCACGCGGGTCGTCGTTGTAGCAGATCGCCTCCAGCGACGGTGCCGGGGCGATCGGGGTCGTCTCGATGTCCTCCATGGACAGCGACTTGGTCTCGACGACCGCCGCCTGGTCCGTGCTCGCTCTGTCCATCTTGTTCCCTCCGTTGATGCTCCGCTGGACCGGAGACCTGCGCTGGACCGCACTACCGTGATCGATGACCGGACCCGACCCGCAGACGCCGTCGTGACCCGTCGTACCTGGTCGTCTGGCGCTTCGGGCAAGGTGCCGGCCGCCGTACGGCTGGGACCAATGATGGGTGGGCCGCTTCTCGGCGGGCAATGAAGAGCGACGTTCATGATGCTGCCTGGCAACTTCTTGCCACGAGTTCGACACCGACGGTCATTTAATGTTGGTGCCGGATCGGCGGACGGTCGGCCGGAGATCGTCCTGCGCACCGGTCCGTCGGCGAGACGGAGGCGACGTCGCTCATGGGCCTGCCCACCCTGATTCCCCGTTCCGTGCTGTTCGGAGTGCCTGCCCGACACGCTCCGTCACTGTCGCCGGACGGGCGCCAGGTCGGCTACGTGGCACCGCTGGACGGCGTACGCACGATCTGGGTCCGTCCCGTGGACGGCGGCGAGCCGCGCCCGCTCACCGGGACGACGAACGCCGGGATCTTCGCCTTCACCTGGGCGCACGACGGTCGGCACGTGCTCTACGTGCAGGACCGGGACGGCGACGAGAACACCCACCTGTACGCGGCGGACACCGGCACCGGCGAGACGCGCGACCTCACCCCGTTCCACGGCGTGCAGGCCCGGATGGTCGGCGCGCAGGCCAGTGCGCCGCACCATGTGCTGGTGGGCCTGAACCGGCGCGACCGGCGGCTGCACGACGTCCACCGGGTGGACCTGCGTTCGGGCGAGCTGACGCCGGTGGCGGAGAACCCCGGCTTCGCCGGCTGGATGGCGGACCGCCAGCTGCGGGTCCGCGGCGCGCTGCGGTGGTCGCCGGACGGCGGTCTGTCGATCATGGCACGGGACGGGAGCGCCCCGTGGCGACCCGTGCACACGGTGGATTCCGAGGACTCCACGACCACCCGGGCGATCGGCTTCACCGGTGACGGCTCGGGGCTGGTCATCCTCTCCTCCGCCGACGCCAACACCGCCCGGGTGCTCCGGGTCGACGTGGCCACCGGCGCGACCAAGACGCTCTACCAGGACCCGGAGTACGACGTCAGCGGCGTGGACCTGAACCCGTTGACCGGCGAGGCGGACCTGGTGGTGGTGGACCGGGACCGGACCCGGTTGCACGGGCTCACGCCCGACACCGCCCGTACCGTGGATCACCTGCAACGGTTGTTCGACGGCGACGTGCTGCTGGTCGGGCGGGACGCGGCGGACCGGGGCTGGCTGGTGCTCGACTACGGGCCCGAGCGGGTCGCGACCTACTACCACTACGACCGGACGACCGGTCGGGCACAGCCGCTCTTCGACCACCGCCCGGTGCTGGCCGACTACACGCTGGCGCCGGTGGAGCCGTTCTCGTTCCAGGCCCGGGACGGCCGCACCATCCACGGCTACCTGACCTTCCCGCCGGGGCTGGACCGGCGTGCCCTGCCGGCGGTGCTGGCCGTGCACGGCGGTCCGTGGGACCGGGACCGGTGGGGCTCGGGCGAGTGCCAGTGGCTGGCGAACCGGGGCTACCTGTCGGTGCAGGTCAACTTCCGGGGCTCCATCGGCTACGGCAAGGACTTCGTCAACGCCGGTGACCGCGAGTGGGGCGGCCGGATGCAGGACGACCTGACCGACGCGGTGCACTGGCTGGTCGCCCAGGGCTACGCCGATCCCGCCCGCGTCGCCATCCACGGCGGCTCGTACGGCGGCTACGCGGCGCTGGCCGGCGCGGCCTTCACCCCCGACCTCTACGCCTGCGCGGTCGCCGTCTGCGCCCCGTCGGACCTGCGGACCTTCGTCCGGTCGACGATCTCGTCCGCGCAGCTGCTCGCCCCCCGGATCCGGCGCCGGATCGGTGATCCCGACCTCGACGACGCGTTCCTGTGGTCCCGGTCGCCGCTGTCCCGGGTGGACGACATCCGGATCCCGGTGCTGGTCGCGCACGGCGCGAACGACCCACGGGTGCGCCGGGCCGAGGCCGACCAGCTGGTGGCGGCGCTGGCCGCCAACGGCGTACCGCACCGGTATCTGCTCTTCGACGACGAGGGGCACGGCTTCGCGAAGCTGCCGAACCGGATGGCCTTCTACGCCAGCACCGAGCAGTTCCTCGCCGAGCACCTCGGCGGGCGGTGCGAGCCGGCGCAACCGTAGGGGCGCCGGGAGCGCCCCCTGCCGTGCGCCGGGTCGCACCGGCGCGGTCAGGTCTCCCGCCAGGCGGTCGACTCCAGCCGGGCCGCGCCCTGCGGGCCCATCAGCATCATGCCGCCGTCGACGATCCACGAGGCGCCGGTCACGTACGCGGCGGCGGGTGAGGCGAGCAGCGCCACCACGGCGGCGATCTCGCGGGCGTCGCCGGGGCGGCCGACGGGGATCCCGGGCCGGTCCTCGGTGAACGGGTCGGTGTCCTCCTGGCCGGTCATCGGGGTGGAGATCTCGCCGGGCGCCACCGAGTTGACGGTGATCCCGTGCACCGCGAGTTCCTGCGCCATCACCTTGGTCAGCAGTCCCAGCCCACCCTTCGCCGCGCAGTACGCCGCCGAGCCGACCTTCGGGGCGTGCTCGTGCACGCTGGTGATGTTGACGATCCGTCCGCCCGTGCCGGCGTCGCGCATCCGCCGGGCCGCCCGCTGGCCGCAGAGGAACGGCCCGTCCAGGTCGACCGAGAGGACCTCGCGCCACTGTTCGAAAGTGGTGTCGACGAACGGGCTGGCCGCTCCGGTGCCGGCGTTGTTGACCAGCACCCCGAGCCCGCCGAGTTCGTCGGCCAGCTCGTCCACCACGGACGCCGCCCCGGGCAGCCGGGTCAGGTCCAGCTCGGCCACCGCGCAGCGCCGGCCGGCGGACCGGACCTCCTCGGCGGTCCGCCGGGCGCCGTCGGAGTCCTCGTACCAGGTGATGCCGATGTCGAAGCCGGCCTCGGCCAGGGCGACCGCGCAGGCCTTGCCGATGCCGGAGTCCGCACCGGTGACGATGGCGTTCCGGGGGTAGTTGTCATATCGCTGAGGCATGGACGCCCACTACCCGGGCGGCGCGCCGGTACACCACCGCATCCGGGGCCGGGTTGGCCGTCGACGGCCCCGGGTAGTCCCGGACGTGTGACGATCATCAGGTGGCGAGGGGTGACATGATCGGCGCGGGCCTCCGGCTCGCCTCCGGGCGGCTGCGCGCGGGGTGGCTGCCGGTGCTGGAGGCGACGCTGGCCGCGACCGTCGCCTGGATCGTCGCCACCACGCTGGTCGGGCACCCGCAGCCGTTCTTCGCGCCGGCCGCGGCGTTGATCGTGCTGGGCCAGGCCCGGGGCCAGCGGATGCGCCGGGCGGTCGAGGTGGTCCTCGGCGTCGCGGCCGGGGTGCTGGTGGCGGATCTCGTGGTGCAGGCGCTCGGTCACCGTACGACCTGGACCGTCTTCACCGTCATCCTGCTGACCACCGCCCTCGCGGTGGCGCTCGGCGCGAGCACGGTCTCGGTGGTCCAGGCGGCGGTCTCCGCCCTCTACCTGGTCGTGGTCGAGCCGGCGACGCAGGGGCTGGTGCCGTTCCGGTTCGTCGACGCGCTGATCGGTGGCGGGGTGGCGCTCGCCGCGAGCCAGCTGCTCAGCGCCCGGGATCCGCTCGCTCCGCTGGTCACCGGGTCGCGGCGCACCTTCGGTGAGCTGGCCGGCCTGCTGGAGGAGGTCGCCGAGGCCCTCGAACGCGGCGACTCCGGCGCCGCCCGGGACGCGCTGGAGCGGGCCCGGGGGATGGACGCCGAGGTGGAGCGGCTGCGTACGGCGGTGCTGGCCGCCGGCGAGGCGCTGCGTCTGCACGTCCGCCGGCGCCGGCACATCGGCCGGGTGCACGCGCTCGACGCGTCGACCCGGCAGGTCGACTACGCCGTGCGCAACCTGCGGGTGCTGGCCCGGGCCGGGGTGATGATGACCCGGCTGTCGGTGCGGACGCCGCCCGAGCTGGCGGTCGCGCTGCGGCGGCTGGCCGAGGCGGTACGCGGGGTGGGTGCGGCGCTGGCCGCCGACCTGACGGGCCAGGACGAGGCGGCGGACCGGCACGCCGACCTGGCCGCCGAGGCGGCGCTCGACGCGGTACGCGGGGCCGGGGCGCTGCTGCGGGGCGACGCGCCACTGCCGCTCATCATGATCGTCGGGCAGGTCCGGGCGACCGCCATCGACCTGCTCCGCGGGGTGGATCCGGGCGACGACGCCGCCGTGCTGTCCCGGGTCGACGAGGCGCTGGGCCTGCCGCCGCTGTGACCGTGGCCCGGCCGGCGCCGGTGTCCGGCCCGGTGTCCCCGCCCGCCGGGGCCCGGGGCCGGGTCCCTGCCCGCCCGGTGCCCGGCCCGGCGTCCGGTCCGCTCGCGGTGTGTCAGGTGAGCGTTAACAACTGATTCGCCGTCCTGAGCAACAGATGGTTCCCAGCCTTGACACCCGCTGGTGATCTATCTATGTTAACGCTCACCCATCGCTGTCGGTCGAATCCATTCCGCTTGATCTCACTGTCGAGCTCTCCCGGAGGAGCCACATGTCCCGACCGCGCCCGCAACTCGGGCTCGCGTGCGTCCTGGCGTTGACGATCCCGCTGGTGGCCGTGCCGGCGACCGCGTCCGGCGCGCCACCCGCCACCGTCACCGACTACACCATCGACGTCGATCCGAGCCGGGACGGCCCGGCCATCTCCGACACGATGTACGGGGTCTTCTTCGAGGACATCAACCGGGCCGCCGACGGCGGTCTCTACGCCGAACTCGTGCAGAACCGCTCCTTCGAGTACGACCCGGTGGACAACCCGGAATACACCGGCCTGACCGCGTGGACCCCGACCGGTGCCGGCGGCGGCGCCGAGGTCGTCGACGACGCCGGGCGGCTCAACGAGCGCAACCGCCGCTACCTGCGGTTGACCCTGCCCGTTGCCGGCCTTGCGGGCGGTGCCGGTGGTGCCGGGTACGGCGTGGTCAACGCCGGCTACAACACCGGGATCCCCGTCCAGCGGCAGCACCGGTACGACTTCTCCGTCTGGGCCCGCACCGACCAGCCCGCCGGCACCCCGCTGACCGTACGGGTCACCGACGCGGCCGGCGCCGAGCTCGCCGAGCCGCTGCGGGTCCGGGTCCGGGGCGAGCGCTGGACGAAGTACACCGGCACGATCCGGGCGCGCGCGTCCAGCACGGCCGGCCGGCTCGCGGTCACCGCCGCCGGCACCGGCACCCTGGGCCTGGACATGGTCTCGCTCTTCCCGCAGGACACCTTCAAGCACCGCCCGAACGGGCTGCGCCGGGACCTCGCGGAGAAGATCGCCGCCCTGCGACCCGGCTTCGTACGCTTCCCCGGCGGCTGCCTGGTGAACACCGGCAGCCACTACGGCTACGAGGCGCCGGGCTGGGAGCGGCGGCGCTCGTACCAGTGGAAGGACACCGTCGGCCCGGTCGAGCAGCGTGCCACCAACGCCAACTTCTGGGGTTACAACCAGTCCTACGGCCTGGGCTACTACGAGTACTTCCAGTTCGCCGAGGACATCGGCGCGATGCCGCTGCCGGTGGTGCCGGCGCTGGTCACCGGCTGCGGCGAGAACCGCGCCACCGACGACCCCGCACTGCTGCGCCGGCACATCCAGGACACCCTCGACCTGATCGAGTTCGCCAACGGGCCCGCGTCGTCGCGCTGGGGCCGGGTCCGGGCCGAGATGGGCCACCCGAAGCCGTTCGGACTGACCCACCTCGGCGTCGGCAACGAGGAGAACCTGCCGGACGCGTTCTTCGAGCGGTTCCGGCAGTTCCGGGCCGCCATCGAGGCCGCCCACCCGGAGATCACGGTGGTCAGCAACTCCGGGCCGGACGACGCGGGGGCCAACTTCGACCGGCTCTGGCAGCTCAACCGGGAGGCGGGCGTCGAGATGGTCGACGAGCACTACTACAACAGCCCGGCCTGGTTCCTCCAGAACAACGAGCGGTACGACACCTACGACCGGGCTGGTCCCAAGGTCTTCCTCGGCGAGTACGCCTCGCAGGACAACCGGTTCTACAACGCGCTCGCCGAGGCGGCGTACATGACGGGGCTGGAACGCAACGCCGACATCGTGAAGCTCGCCTCGTACGCCCCGCTGCTGGCGAACGAGGACTACGTGCAGTGGCGACCGGACATGATCTGGTTCAACAACCACACCTCGTGGGGATCGGCGAGCTACGAGGTGCAGAAGCTGTTCATGCGCAACGTCGGCGACGAGGTGGTGCCCAGCGAGGCGTCGGCGACGCCGGTCACCACCGCACCGATCAGCGGTGCGGTCGGGCTCTCCACCTGGGCCACCAGCGCCGCGTACGACGACGTCGTGGTCACCTCGGCCGACGGCGGGACGCTGTTCACCGACGACTTCTCCGGCGACGCCGCCCGGTGGAGCAACGTCAGCGGGCGCGGGTCGTGGTCCGTCGTCGACGGCGCCTACGTGCAGTCCGACGAGGCCGCCGAGGACACCCTGGTGATGGCCGGTGACCCGGCGTGGACCAACTACGACCTGCGGGTCAGGGCGACCAAGCGGTCCGGCCGGGAGGGCTTCCTGGTCGCGTTCGGGGTCAAGGACAGCGGCAACTTCTACTGGTGGAACCTCGGCGGCTGGAACAACACCCAGTCGGCGGTGGAGCAGGCCAGCGGGGGTGGCAAGCAGACGCTGATCTCGAACGGCACCACGATCGAGACCGGCCGCAGCTACGACCTGCGGATCTCCGTACGGGGCCGGCAGGTGACGCTCTTCCTCGACGGGCAGCAGTGGGGCAGCTTCACCGACGACCGGGTCGCCGAGCCGTTCCGGCAGGTCGTGACCCGGGACCACCGCACCGGCGAGCTGATCCTCAAGGTGGTCAACGCCCAGGACGCGGCGGCGCGTACCCGGATCGACCTCGGCCGGCTCCGCGTCGCGCCGACCGCCCGGGTGACCACCCTGCACGGCGAGCCGGACGACGTGAACACCGCCACGGAGCAGCCGATCCGGGCGCGCGAGTCCCGACTGCACGGCGTCTCGCAGACCTTCGACCACACCTTCCCGGCGAACTCCGTGACCTTCGTCCGGATCCGCGCCACCCAGCCGCATCCGACCGGCCCGTCGGCCGGGTCGGTGGAGAGGAACCCGTCGTGACGTACCCCGGAATCAACCGGCGTGGGCTGCTCCGGGCCGGCGGCGGTCTCGCCGCCGCCGGGGCGGCCGGCGCCCTGCCGCTGGCCGCCGCGGCCCCGGCCCAGGCGACCGCCGGCTTCGACGGACCGGCCGGGCCGGCCCCGCTCACCACCCGCAACCCGCTGGTCGAGCAGCGCGCCGACCCGTTCATCACCCGCCCGGTGGACGGGATGTACTACCTGACCGGTTCGGTGCCGGAGTACGACCGGGTCGTGGTCCGCGGTGCGCCCACGCTGGACGGCCTGGCGTCCGCCCGGGAGCGGACGGTCTGGCGCCGGCCGGCGTCCGGCCCGATGGGCGGCTACATCTGGGCGCCGGAACTGCACCGCATCGACGGCCGCTGGTACATCTACTTCGCGGCCGGGGACTCCGACCAGCCGTTCCGGATCCGGACCTACGTGCTGGAGTCCGCCGCCGCCGACCCCCGGGAGGACGCCTGGGTGCTGCGCGGTCAGATGGTCACCGCCTGGGACACCTTCACCCTGGACGCGACGACGTTCACGCACCGGGGCACCCGCTACTTCCTCTGGGCCCAGAGCGAGCCGGGGATCGCGACGAACAGCAACCTCTACATCGCCGAGATGGCCTCCCCGCTCGCGATCAAGGGCCCCCCGGTGCGGATCGCGGTGCCCACCCTGCCCTGGGAGGTGCAGGGCTTCCGGGTCAACGAGGGGCCGGCGGCGCTCGTCCGCAACGGCCGGGTCTTCGTGACCTTCTCGGCCAGCGCGACCGACCACCGGTACTGCATGGGGCTGCTCACCGCCGACGCGGACGCGAACCTGCTGGACCCCGCCTCCTGGACCAAGTCGCCGGAGCCGGTCTTCGTCACCAACGAACAGACCCGGCAGTACGGCCCGGGGCACAACTCGTTCACGGTCGCCGAGGACGGCCGGACCGACGTGCTGGTCTACCACGCCCGCGACTACCGGGACATCGTCGGCGATCCGCTGTTCGACCCGAACCGGCACACCCGGGTGCAGCGGTTGGGCTGGAACGCCGACGGCACGCCCAGCTTCGGGGTGCCGGTCGGCAAGGGCGGGCCGATCGTCCGGCTCGCCCCCCTGGACACGCCGCGCGGCCTGGTCCGGCATGCCGATTACCGGCTGCGGGTCGACGTCGACGTCCGGGAACTGGCGGACACGCAGTTCCGGTTCGTGCCGGGCTTCTCCGGCCCCGGGCGGGTGGCGCTGCAGTCGGTCAACTTCCCCGACCGGTACGTCCGGGTGGACGGCGCCGAGGTGCGCATCGACCCGTACGAGGACTCCGACGCGTACGCCAGGGCGGCGAGCTTCGTGCGGGTGCCGGGGCTCGCCGACCGGCGGGCGGTGTCGCTGCGGCTCTCCGGCGACCCGCGGGCGTACCTGGTGCACGAGGCGGGGCGGGTGACCGTCGCTCGCCCCGGCACCGGCCGTGCCGAGCGGGCCCGGGCGACCTTCCGGGTGGCCCCCTGAGCGGTGGCCCCCTGAGCGGTGGCCCCCGCCCGGCCGCCGATTGACTTCCGCTGGTCACTCGGGTTGGCTTGCTCCCGCTGATTTGATCAACGGGGGAGTCGAGACGGTGTACGGACGTTTTCGGGTGGTAATGCTGGCCGCGCTCGCCATCGGGCTCGTCGCCGGTTGCGGCGACACGGACGGGGCGCCGGAGGCCGAGGGCCCGCCCTCGCCGAGCGCCAGCCCGGTGCCGGCCGGCCCCCCGTGGTACGACGACGTCCCGCCGGCCGCGCCGGGCGACACGATCGGCGCCGACGGTACGCCGTGTGCGACGCTGCGGGTCACCTTCGACATGCCGACGAAGTGGACGGCGAAGCCGGTCGAGGTCACCGAGGAGTCGGCCGAGCTGGCCCAGCTGGGCGGCGCCAACATGTGGTGCGAGATCGACGCGAAGCCGGCCGGCGCGATCGGGTTCCTCCGGGTCTGGATGGTCGACAAGGGTGCCGTCGTCGGCGCGCGCAAGGGGCTGGAACAGTTCCTCGCCGCCTACGGCACGCTCAGTGAGGTGCGGTACCGGGACACGAAGGCCGGTCCGATCAGCGCGATCGAGGCGACGTTCCTCCAGGAGAGCGAGCTGACCGGCGACCGGAAGCGGGGCCGGGCGATGGTCGTGGCGACCCGGCTGGGCACGTACCTGTTCACGCTGGGCGGTACGGACACCGACGAGTTCGAGGCGATGTTCCCGGCGTACCAGCTGATGAAGCAGTCGTTCGCGGTCAAGCGCTGAGCAGGTTCGGCGGCGGTACGAGCCGGCGGAAGGACTCGGCCGCGCTGCCGATCCCGGCCCGGGCGTCGCGGAGCACCGGGTCACCGTGGCCGGGCAGCAGTACGTCGACCTCCCGGTCGGCGAGCGCGATGACGGTCTCGGCGTACCGGTCGAGGCGGCAGTCGTGGATCGCCTGGATGCTCACCCGTCCACCGGCGAAGAGGCAGTCGCCGCTGAGCAGGATGGTCCGGCCGGCGCGGCGGACCAGTACGACGAGGTGGCCGTCGCAGTGCCCGGGAGCGGCGACGATCTCGATCCGCAGGCCGCCCGCGTCGACGGTGTCGCCGTCGCCGAGCACCCGGTCGACGGTGGCGGGGGAGAGCCGGTAGTCGGGCGGGTAGACGCCGGCGGCCCGGGCGGCGGCCAACGAGGTGCGCGTCTCGTCCCCGGTGGCCAGCGCCGCCGCGGTCTCGGCACTGGCCAGGATCGGCAGTCCGGCGGCCCGCGCCGCGGCGGCGCCACCCGCGTGGTCGGCGTGGTAGTGCGTGACGACGGCGCCGGCCAGCCGGGCCGGGTCGCACACCTCGGCGACGGCGGCCAGCCACGCGTCGGCGCCCAGGCCGGTCCCGGTGTCGACCAGGACCCCGCCGGTGCCGTCCCAGACCAGGTAGCAGTGGCAGTCGTGGGGGTCGGTCAGGACGTCGGGGTGGGTCCCGCTGCCCACCAGCCAGACGGAGTCGAGCAGTGGTACGGCCGGCATCTCAGCTCACCTCGTCGGCGTGCCGTCGCGGCGTACCGCCACCACGTCGACCTCGACCAGGATTCCGGCCAGCGTACTGCCGACGGTCGTCCGCACCGGGTACGGCGGACGGAAGCGGCGGGCGTACACCTCGTTGTAGGCGGCGAAGTCCCGGTGCAGGTCCTGGAGGTGGACCGTCGCCTTGACCACGTCGCCGAGGCCGAGCCCCACGACCCGCAGTGCCCCCTCGACGTTGTCGAGCACCTGCTCGGTCTGGGCGGTGATGCCCTCCGGGACGACGCCGGTGGCCGGGTCCTTCGGCCCGAAGCCGGCCGTCCAGACCATTGTCCCGGTGTCGATCACGTGGCTGTAGGGCCCGGCGGGCTCGGGCAGGTCGGGGCTGGTGTGCGCGGTCCAGGTCATCGGTCGGCCTCCGTCGGGGTGGTGGTGGGACGGTAGAGGTTGGACTTGACCTCGTACCGGTCGTGGCGGTAGCGGGAGCGGGAGCGCTGCGCGGGGCGGCGGTTGGTGTCGTAGAAGACGTCCACGATCTCCAGTGCCGGTGCGTGTTCCGGCAGGCCGAGCAGCTGGGCGTCGCGGGACGGCGCCGGCACGGCGCGGACCCGGCGATGGGCGGCGGCGACCACGATTCCCGCCGTCGCCAGGACCTCGTGCAGCGATCCCTCCAGGTCGGCGTCGTCGAGGACGCGTTGGAACCGCGCCGGGAGGTGGGCGTCCTCCAGGCACATCGGCTCGTCGTCGGCGAACCGCAGCCGCTCCAGGCGGATGACCGGGCTCTCCGCCTCGACGCCGAGGTCGAGGGCGACCTCGGGGGAGGCGGCGACCTCCTCGATCGCGACCAGCCGGCTGCTCGGGCGCAGGCCCCGGGCGCGCATGTCCTCGGTGAAGGACGTCAGGTTCGGCCCCATCGCCACGGTGGGCCGGCGGACGAACGTGCCCAGGCCGGGGACGCGTTCCACCCGCCCGTCCGTGGCCAGTGCGTCGAGTGCCTGCCGGACCGTCATCCGGCTGACCTCGAACCGCACGGCGAGGTCCTTCTCCGCCGGCAGGCGGGAGCCCACCGGCAGTTCTCGGCACTGCTCGCGGAGCGCGTTCGTGATCGCGACGTGTTTCGGCGTTGACATGACGTGAGCATCCCGTATCTGCCGAGGGCGGCCGTACCCGACCGGGTCCCGCCCGGGGCTCCGCGGATCTCTGCCCTTGACTGGTCTAGACCGCCTCTGTATGGTCCGGAACATTATTCCAACACCGCTCGGTCCGTCTAGTCCGCAGCGCAGTCGTCAGCCCCACGGCGGGTCGTGACGGTCCCGGGAGCTCGCGGAACACCTGAAGGCCGTGAGAGGAGCACCACCTCATGAGGTACGGGAAGTTCAGGCGGCTCACCGCCGCGGCCGTCGTCGTGGTGGCCGGGCTGTCGGTCGCCGCCTGCGGCGGCTCGAGTGGGCCGGCCGGCGACGACAAGACGCTGACCCTGTGGCACATGGAGCAGCCACCGAACCGGGTCGAGGGCTTCCAGAAGCTGATCGACAGCTACAACGCGACCAACCCGGAGTACAAGGTCCAGGCGCAGGTCCAGGACTGGAACCAGATCTACACGAAGATCTCCGGCGCGGTGCAGTCGAAGACGCAGCCCGACATCCTCTTCACCATCCCCGACTTCACCACCTACGTACGTCCGCTCGGCGCGGTACGGCCGGTGACGAAGCTCGTCGACGAGCTGGACCGGGCGCACACCTTCGGTGCGGCGGCCAAGGCTCCCTACCGGGACGACGACCAGTACTGGGCCGTGCCGCTGTACGGCATGGTGCAGATGCTCTGGTACCGCAAGGACCTGCTGCAGAAAGCCGGCATCACCGAGGCGCCGAAGACCACCACCGAGCTGCTGGCGGACGCGCAGCGCCTCACCAGCGGCGACCAGAAGGGGATCGTCCTGCCGGCGGGCCGGAACCTCGCCACCGACCAGGTGCTCTACAGCCTGATGCTGACCGGCGGGGCCGGCAACTTCTTCACCCCGTCCGGTGAGGTCAACTTCAACACCCCGGAAGCCGTCCGGGCCATCACGCTCTACCGGGACCTGCTCAAGCAGTCGCCGAGCGACAGCGGCAACTACTCCTGGGGCGAGCCGCAGGCGGCGTTCAACAGCGGTGCCGCGGCGATGACCATCGAGAAGGGGCAGTACCTGGCCCCGTTCGAGCAGGAGTCCGGCCGTCCGGCGAGCGACCTGGGCTGCGCCCCCATTCCGGTGGCGGACCCGGGCGGCAAGCCGGGCAGCATCTACTACTCGAACGCCGCCATGGTGATGTCCAACGACGACGCCAAGGCCGCCGGCGCCGAGGCGTTCCTGAAGTTCATCCTCCAGCCGGAGAACTACGGCACGCTGCTCAACGCCGAGCCGGGTCTGTTCCTCCCGCTGACCGCCGACGGGGCCACGGCCGAGTCCTGGACCAGCAACGAGGTCATCCAGAAGTACCGCGGCTGCGTCGACGCGATGCTGGAGCAGTCGAAGACGGGCGCCCTGTTCGGCTTCGTCGACGGCCAGTACGTCGACTCCGTCGGCAAGATCTCCGGCCAGAACGTGCTGGCCCAGGTCGTGCAGCGGGTGTACAGCGGCGGCGAGTCGCCGGAGGCGGCGGTCAGGTGGGGCGACGAGCAGATGCGGACGGCGGTCGCCAAGTGAGCAGCCGCGGCGCGGCGCCGGGTACCGGGGAACTCCCCGGTACCCGGCCCACCGGGAAGGCGGCGGCGGGCGCGGCCCGCCGCCGCGGGCCGTGGCACACCCACCTGCTGGGGTACGCCCTCGTCGCGCCCCTGGCGCTCGTCATGCTCGGCGTGATCGGGTACCCGCTGCTGAACACCGTGCTGCTCAGCCTCCAGGACCAGGGGGTCGTCGGCAGCAGCTCGAACTTCGTCGGCACCGCCAACTACACCGGGGCGTTCTCCGACGGGGCGTTCTGGACGTCGATCGGGCGGTCGGCGATCTGGCTGGCCGGCAACCTGGTGGTCCAGACGATCATCGCCTTCCTCACCGCACTGCTACTGAGTCGCAACGGCCGCTGGACCCGGGCGGCCCGGACCTGGGTGCTCCTCCCGTGGGTGATCCCCACCGTCGCGGTCGCGGTCATCTGGCAGTGGCTGAGCAACAGCAACTACGGCATCGTGCCGAAGCTCGGCGCGGCGGTCGGCATCGACGGGCTCGGCAGCCCGTTCGGGGACAGCGCCCTGGCGATGCCGGCGCTGATCCTGATGAACAGCTGGCACTGGTTCCCGCTCGGCGCGGTCGTCATCTTCGGCGCGCTGCGGACGATCCCCGGCGAGATCTACGAGGCCGCCCGGGTGGACGGCGCCACCGCGTGGCGGACCTTCTGGGGGATCACGTTCCCGCTGCTCCAGCCGGTGCTGTTCGCGCTGGGGCTGGTCGGGTCGCTCTGGTCGTTCAACATCGTCGACTCGATCTACCTCGTCACCAAGGGTGGGCCCGCGGACGCGACGACGACCGCCCCGGTCTTCATCTACGGCAAGGCGTTCAACCAGTTCCAGGCCAGCGACGCCGCCGCGATCAGCGTGATCACGATCGTCCTGCTGGCCGCCGTCGCCTTCTTCTACATCCGCGTCGCGAAGCCGAAGGAGGAGCTGTGACAGGCCGCCTGCCCTGGGCGCGACTGCCCCGCCTCGTCATGTGGGTCGTGCTCACGGCCATCGTGCTCGGCCCGCTCTACTGGATCACCATCTCGGCGTTCAAGGACCGCGAGGAGATCCTGCGTACGACGCCGACCCTGTTCCCGACCCATCCGACGATGGAAAACTTCCGCCAGCTCTTCACGGCGACGGACTACCCCCGCTACCTCACCAACAGCTTCGTCGTCGCCGTGCTCACCGCACTGTTCACCGTGCTGGTGTCGCTCGCGGCGGCGTACGGGCTCTACCGGCTGCGCGTACCGGGCGGCAACAAGCTGGCCGGGGCCATCCTGGTGGCGTACATGATCCCCGGAACCCTGCTGCTGGTGCCGCTCTACCAGGTCTTCGCGGCGGTGCAACTGATCGACACCAGGAACGCGCTGGTGATCGTGAACGTCGCGTTCACCGCGCCGTTCTGCACCTGGCTGCTGCGGGGCTTCTTCTTCGCGATCCCCCGGGACATCGACGAGGCCGCCGCCGTGGACGGTGCCGGCCCGATCCGGATGATGCTGCGGATCGTCCTGCCGTTGCTCGCGCCCGGGATCTCCACGGTCGCCGTCTACGCCTTCGTCTTCTCCTGGACCGAGTTCGTGTTCGCCTCGCAGCTGATCGTCAGCGACGAGCTCAAGACCCTGCCCATCGGCCTCAGCGCGATCATGGGCCAGTACACCGTGAACTGGGGGTTGCTGATGGCCGGCACGGTCTGCACCGTCATTCCCGCCATCGTCCCGTTCCTCTTCGCCGGCCGCTACTTCGTCGGCGGACTGACGGCGGGGGCGGTCAAGTGAGCGTACGGGAATCGACGCCGGCCGACCGCGACACCTGGTCGCCGGAGGAGGTGACCGCCGAGGCGTACGCGGCGGGGGTCCAGGACGTGCTCGGCCGCGCGCTGCGCGAGGAGCTTCCGGCGGTACGGCGGGCGGCCGAGCTGGTCGCCCGGTCGTTCGCCGCGGAGGGCCTCTGCTACGTCTTCGGCAGCGGGCACTCGCACATGTTCGGCGAGGAGGCGTTCTACCGGGCCGGTGGCGCGGTGCGGATCTGCCCCATCCTCAAGCCCCCGCACATGCTGCACGAGGGCGCGGTGCACAGCACGGTGCTGGAGCGGCAGAGCGGCCATGCCGGGTCGGTGCTCGACGGCTACCGGCTCGACGGCGCCCGCGACGTCCTCCTCGTCGCGTCCAACTCGGGGGCGAACCCGCTGCCGGTGGAGGTCGCGCAGGCGGCGAAGACCCGCGGCCTGCCGCTGATCGCCATCACCTCCCGCCGGTACGCCGGCGCGATCGAGCGGCCCGGCCCGCGGCTGCACGACATCGCCGACGTGGTCGTCGACAACCACTGCCCGCCCGGCGACGCGTTCGTCACGCTGGGCCCGGGACTGCCGTCCGCCGGTCCGTCGTCCACCGTGGTCGGCCTCGCCCTGCTCAACGCGATCATCGTCGAGGCGCTCGGCGTCCAGCTCCGGCGCGGTGAGACGCCGGAGGTGTTCATGAGCGCGAACATGCCCGGCGCCGCCGAGCACAACAGCGAATCGGCGCGCCGGATGTCGGAGATCGTCCCGCACCTGTAGCCCGTCCCGCACCTGTGGCGGGTTGCGCACGCACCGCTGGAAGGGAGACCCAATCATGAAGATCAGTTTCGAGGTCTGGCCGAACATGCCCTGGGGCCGGTTGGAGGCCGCCGGCCCGGCCTGGAACTCCTGGGGTGACAAGCCGGCGACCTGGTGCGTCGAGCAGACCGCGAAGTACGGGTACGACGGCGTCGACTTCATCTACGCCAAGCTGCTCGAGGTGCCGAAGGCCGAGTACGACCAGCAGCTGCTGGACGTCCGCGCCACGGCGGAACGTGCCGGCATCGACATCGGCTACCTGGGCCACCACACCACGTTCGTCAGCCCGCGCGAGTTCGACCGCGAACGCGGCATCTCCTCGTTCAAGCAGGCCCTCGACGCGGCGGCCGTGCTGGGGGCGAAGTCGGTCTGCACGCTGATCGGCGACGGCTACTACGACCCGCCGCTGAACGTCCTGCTGAGCCGCAAGGACGCCTGGCGGCAGTGCCGGGAGGCGATCACCGAGGTGGCCGCGCACGCCGCCGGCCTCGGGCTCAACGTCAGCATCGAGCTGTTGCAGGGCACCATCCTCAACCGGGTCGAGCTGATCGAGCGGATGTTCGACGAGGTCGGCGCGAGCAACCTGCGGATGACGATGGACACCGGCGCGTTCTACGTCGCGGTGAAGCCGTTCATGAACGTCAAGCAGGCGATCAAGCGGCTGGGCCCGTACATCGACATCGTGCAGATCAAGGACGAGGTGGGGTTGCCGACGATCGTGCACTCCAACCACATCTGGTTCGGCGGCGGGCTCGTCGACTTCCGGGAGACGTACGAGGCGCTCGCGGAGATCAACTTCGACGGGTACGTCAGCGTCGAGTGGGAGGGCTGGCAGGTCGGCGGGAACATCGGCGTCGGCGAGCCGGCCGGGGTGGGACTCGCCGACTTCGACCGGGTCGCCGAGGAGTCCCTCGAGTACCTGATGGAGTTCGGCTTCGTCCCCCGGCGCGGTCGTTGACCGCCGCCGTACCGGGCGACACCCTGCTGGTCGGCCTCGACCTGGGTACCACCGGGGTGAAGGTCGTGGTGGTCGACGCGGGCACCGGCGCCACGGTGGCCCGGTCCTACCGGGACTACCCGTCGGACCCGACCCGGGCCGGACGGCACGAGCAGGACCCGGCCGACTGGTGGACGGCGTCGGCGGCGGCGGTGCGCGACGCGCTCGCCGGCGTCGACGCCGGCGCGGTCGCCGCGCTCGGCCTGAGCGGCCACATGCACGCGGTGGCGCTCTTCGACGACCGGGACCGCCCGGTACGGCCGGCGATGACCTGGGCCGACCGGCGGGCCGTGGCCGAGGTGCGGGAACTGCGCGGACACGGCGCGCTCGTCGGCGAGCTGACCGGCAACCCGGTCGTGGAGGCGTTCAGCGCCCCCAAGCTCGCCTGGCTGGTGCGGCACGAACCCGACGCGGTACGCCGGGCCGTGCGGATGGTCCAGCCGAAGGACGTGCTGCGGCACCACCTCACCGGCGACTGGGCGACGGATCCCACCGACGCCGCCGGCACGCTGCTGTACGACGTGCACCGGCGGCGGTGGGAGCCCCGGCTGTGGGCCCTCTGCGGTACCGACGAGCGGTTGGCGCCCCCGGTCCGGGGTTCGTCGGAGGTGGTCGGCGTGGTCCGGCCCGAGGCGGCCGAGGCGACCGGGCTGCGCCCCGGCACCCCGGTGGTGGCCGGTGGCGGCGACGTCGCCTGCGCCGCGCTGGGCGCCGGGGCGGTCGCCGACGGCCGGGTCTACGTCAACGTCGGTACCGCCGCGCAGATCGTCACGCCGCTGGACACCCCGCGCGCCGGCGTCGACCGGTTCGTCTTCGCCCGCGCCGGCGAGGACGGCTTCCTCGGCATGGTCTCCTCGTACGCGGCCGGGCTCGCGATCCGCTGGTGCGAACGGACCATGCTTGCCGGCGGTGCCGCCGACCCGCCCGACGGTACGGCGGACCGGCTGGCCCGGGGCAGCCGGCCCGGCGCCGGCGGACTGACCTTCCTGCCGTCCCTGCTCGGCGCGAGTGCTCCGGTGCACGACCCGGAGGTCCGGGCCGCGCTGCTCGGCGCCGGGCCGGAACACGGGCCCGCCGACATCGCCCGTGCCGCGCTCGAAGGCGTCGCGTACGCCTGCGCGGTCGCCGTGGACCAGCTCGTCATCGGCCTGGACGCCGCCACCGAGATCCGGGTCGGTGGCGGGGTGACCCGCTCGGACGTGTGGTGTGCCGCGTTCGCCGCGGTCTTCGACGTGCCCGTGCGCCGGCTGCGCCAGGACGCCTCGCCACGCGGTGCGGTCGCGCTGGCCGGGATCGGCGCCGGAGTCTGGGCGGACGTCGCGGCGGCCTGCGCGGCGCTCGACGACAGCGAGCCGCTGACCGCCCCGGCCGAGCACCGCGCCGCCTACCGGCAGGCCCGCCGACGCTACGACGTCGCGGCGGCCGCCGTCGCCGGGCTGCACCGCGATCCGGCGTTCCGGCAGGGCGGCGAACGATGAGCGGCCGGGCCAGTCGAACGCCGGTCGGGCGGATCGACCCGGACGCGATCGTCGCGGAGGCGGCCCGGCTCATCGCGATCGAGGGGCACCAGGACCATCCCGGGCAGGAGCGCGCCGTGGCCGACCACGTCGCCGACCGGCTGCGCGGCTGCGGGGCCGAGGTCGAACTCCAGCCCGTGGCGGACGGCCGGGTCAACGTGATCGGCCGGCTGCGCGGCGGACGGCCCGGCCCGACGCTGATGCTCAACGCCCACCTGGACACGGTGCCGCCGTACGGGATGACCGACGCGCTGGTACCCAGGGTCGCCGACGGACGGTTGTGGGGGCGCGGCGCCGCCGACATGAAGGGCGCCCTGGCGGCGATGCTCGCCGTCGTGGAGCTGCTCGCCGCGCCGGACGTCACGTTCGACGGTGAGCTGCTGCTGACCGCGGTGGCCGGGGAGGAGAACGGCAGCCCCGGGATGCGGGCGCTGGTCGAGGCCGGCGTCGGCGCCGACTTCGCGGTGGTGGGTGAGCCGACCATGCTGCGCGTCGGCCGGGCGCACAAGGGCGCGATGTGGGCCCAGGCGACGTTCCGGGGCGTCGCCACGCACGGCAGCGTGCCGCAGAACGGCGTCAACGCCGTCTACCACGCGGCGCGGTTCATCAGCGCGGTCGAGCGGGACCTCGTACCCGCGCTCGATCGGCGCCGCCATCCGCTGCTCGGCCCGGCGACCGTCAACGTCGGGGTGGTGGCCGGCGGCGACCGCCCGCCGATGGTCCCGGCGTCCTGCGTCGTCCAGCTGGACCGGCGGTGGCTGCCGTCGGAGCGGCACGCCGAGGTGCTGGCCGAACTGCGGGCGGTCGCCGCGGGGCTGCGCCAGGCGGATCCCCGGGTGGAGGCGACGGTCGAGGAGATGGCGGGCACCGCGACGTTCGTGCACGCCCCGCTCGACTGCCCGCCCGACAACCCGTACCTGCGGATGCTCTGCGAGGTGGCGGCGGACCCGGAGCCGGTCGGGCTCCAGTTCTGGACCGACGGTGCCCTGCTCGCCGCCGCCGGCACCCCGGCCGCGGTCTGCGGACCGGGCGACATCGCCCAGGCGCACTCGCTGGAGGAGTGGGTCCTCGTCGATCAGTTGCGCCGCGCCGCCGAGGTCTATCTTGCAATGGCGGCGCGCATGCTCACGGTGCGTCCGCTGGACAGCGATGCCGAGGTGAGGGCATGAGGATGGCCAACATCGAACGGGGACCCGAGGGCCTGCGGACCGTCGAGCGGACCGTGGGGGTGCTCCAGGCGCTCGCGGCCAGCCCGTCGGGCGCCTCGCTGACCGAGCTGGTCAAGGCGACGGGGATCCCGACGACCACCCTGCACCGGATGCTCGGGGTGTTGCGCGGCAGTGCGCTGGTCCGCGAGACGGCCGACGGCCGGTACGCCCTCGCCGCCGGCACGATGACGCTGGCCCGCTCCTACCTGGACGGGCTCGACATGCGCCAGGAGGCGCTGAAGGTCATGCGGCCGCTGTCGTCGCAGACGGGCGAGACCTGCCACCTCGGCGTGCTCGCCCTGGTCCACGTCGTCTACATAGAAAAGGTCGACAGTCCCTCCCCGGTACGGATGCACAGCCGGGTCGGTCAGACCAACCCGGCGCTGACCACCGCGATCGGTCGGGCCATCCTGGCCCACTCGCCGGCGCACGTCCTCGACGCGGTACTGGAGGCGCAGGGGCGGCTGTCCGAAGAACCGGTCGCCCGCGCCGAGGTCGACGCGCTGCTCGCCGACGTACGGGCCGACGGCTACGCCCGCGACCTCCAGGAGAGCGAGCTGGGCATCTGCTGCGTGGCGGCCCCGGTGTTCGACCACGCCGGGCACGTCGTGGCCGGGCTGAGCGTCTCGGCTCCGGCCACCCGGTTCGGCACCGAGGCCGCCGACCGGTTCGGCCCGCAGGTGCGGGCCGCCGCCGCCGAGCTCTCCGGCCAGCTCGGCTGGAGCGGCACCGCCGCCGGCGGTCCGGACGACGCCCCGAGCCGGCCCGACGCCCCGGCAGCGTCCCTCGGCTCCGCCGTGCCCGGGTCGGCGCCGGCGCCACGGTCCGCGCCGAGCGGGGCGCGATGAGGGACTTCCGCGTCGCCTGCGCCCGATGCGGGCACGGCACGGCGTACCCCGCGTACCGCTGCCCGGCCTGCGCGGCACCGCTGGTGCTCGACCTCGCGCCCGTACCGCCGGGGGACTGCCGGGCCACCTCGGGGCAGGGGCTGTGGCGGTACGCCGGGATGCTGCCCCGGACCCGGCACACCGTCACCCTCGGCGAGGGTTCGACACCGCTGCTGCCGCTGCGTCGCGACGGCCGCGACGTCCACGTCAAACTGGAGTCGCTGAACCCGTCGCTCTCCTTCAAGGACCGGGCGATGGCGCTGGCCGCCTCCGCCGCACTCGACCGGCAACTGGACGGCCTGGTCCTGGCGTCCACCGGCAACGCCGCTGTCTCGGCCGCCACCTACGCCGCGGCGGCCGGCCTGCGCTGCCGGGTCTTCTGCGCCACCGGCTCGAACGCCGGCACCAAACTCCAGACCGCCCGGGCGCACGGCGCCGAGGTGGAGCTGGTCGTCGGCCACTACAGCGACGCGTACGCCGCCGCGACCCGGGCCGAGGGGCAGGGCTGGCTCAACGTCACCACCACGTACCGGAATCCGCTGCTGACCGAGGCCTACCGCCCGGTCGCGGCCGAACTGGTCGAACAGCTCGGCGGCGTACCCGAGGTGGTGGTCGTGCCGGTCGGCGCGGGGCCGCTGCTGCGCGGCATCTGGCTCGGCTTCACCGACCTGCGGGCCGCCGGCCTGACCACCACGCTGCCCCGGATGGTCGGCGTGCAGGCCGCGGCCTGCGCGCCGCTGGCCCGGGCCTGGACCGCGCCGGACTGGGAGTCCGCGTTGCGGGAACCCGTCACCGTGGCACCGACCGCCGCGGCGGCCATCGCCGACCCGCTGCGCGGTTACCAGGACGAGGGGTTGTTGACCCTTTCCGCCGCCCGGGACAGCGGCGGCGCGATCGTCGCCGTCGACGAGCCGGCCATCGCCGAGGCGGGCCGCGCCCTGGCCCGCCAGGGGCTGTTCGTGGAGCCGGCGGCGGCCGCCGCCGTCGCCGCCCTGGACACCCCCGCCGTACCCGTGCGGGCCCGAGCCGTCGCCGTGCTCACCGGGCACGGCGCGAAGGAACCCTCCGCCCTCACCGTCGGGAGTGAACCATGACCGGACCGACCGTTGTCATCGCCGGGGTGGGCCGGTTCGGCGATCTGCACGCCCGGGTCTGGGCCGAGGCCGGCGCCCGGATCACCGGCCTGGTGGACCCGGACACCGCCCGGCTCGCCGAAGTGGCGCGGACCCGTCGGGTCGACCAGACCGCTACGGAACTCGCCCCGCTGCTCGACCGGGTCCGTCCGGACGTCGTCGTGATCGCCGCCGACGAGGCCGCACACACCGGGCTCGCCCTGACCGCCCTGGAAGCGGGCAGCCACGTCTTCGTCGAGAAACCCCTGGCCCTCTCCGCCGCCGACGCGTGGCGGATCGCCGAGACCGCCGCCGCGCACCAGCGCCAGGTCGTGGTGGGCCACATCTCCCGGTTCACCGCGCCGATGACCCGGATGCGGGCGGGCGTCGAACGGGGTGCCGTCGGCCGGCTCTGCGCACTGCGGCTGCGCCGGGACTTCAGCCGCGCCTGGTTCCTCAGCTTCGGCGACCGGGTGCACCCGGTCTGGGAGTCCTGCATCCACGACATCGACCTGGCGATCTCGTTCGCCCGTACCCGGGTACGGCGGGTCGTGGCCATGCAGAGCGGCGCGGCCGGCGACGCGGCGCCCAGCGTGGTCAGCGCCCTCCTCGAATTCGACAACGGTGTGATCGCGACCGTGGAGTCCGCCTGGCTGGTGCCGGCGACCGCACCCGGCACCCTCGACGACGGCCCGCTGGCCCTCGACGGCGCCATCGTCGGCGAGGCCGAGGTGCTGGGCCTGGACGGGGTGCTCAAGCAGCGGCTGGTCAGTGACTCGCTGGTGGAGTGGACCAGGGCCGGAGTCCAGGTGCCGGACCTGTCGCTGTGGCCGGAGGAGGACGGCGTGGTCGGCGGGGCGCTGCGCCGCGAGGTCGGGTACGCCCTCGCGGTGTTCACCGGCCGGCGCCAGCCGGACGTCATGCCGGTCGAGGAGGCATGCTGGGGCGTCGAGGCGGCCGAAGCCGTCGTCGAGTCCCTGCGGACCGGCGCCCCGGTGGAGCTCCCCGTCCGGCGTTGACGAGCGGGCCGCCACAAGATCAGCGGAGCTGAGCGGTCCAGGCCCGGCACGCGGCGGGTCCGGGCTCACCTCGCCGCCTACCGCAGCATGGTGGCTGGGTTCACGCCGGTTCCGGTCGAGGCGCCGGCCCGGGGACTGGCGGAAGGCGCCCCCACCGAAGCAACTGGCCCGCTGCCCCTCGCACGGTCTCTACGATGGACAACTCGGCGGTCGCCTGTGCGATCCGTCGCTCCGGCCGATCGTCTGACCGGACTCGTCAACCTCGCGGCTGGTCAGGCCGGCTGCGGGCAGCGGCGCTCGCGACGTGCGGTGCGGGAGGGCGTCGACCTGGCGCCGACGGCGCAGACCAATACCGCTGGATTGGCTCTGGCCCGGGAATGACCGCCTGGCAACCATCGAATTCATGCATCCGGACACCCGCGCCGTGCACGTGAGCGCCCCAGCCCTCTCGGGCAGCACCCCGCTGTCCGTTCCGCTCTACCAGACCTCCAGCTTCGCGTTCGAAGATCCGGCGGTCCTCGCCGACAGCATGACCCGGCCCGACGGCGCCTACGTCTACAGCAGGTTCGGAAACCCGACGGTACGGGCGTTCGAGCAGGCCCTCGCCGACCTGGAGGGCGGGGTGGCAGCCCTCGCCACCTCGTCCGGGATGGGTGCGATCAACCTGCTGCTGCACGGGCTGCTGCGTACCGGGGACCATCTCGTCGCGCAGACCTCGCTCTACGGCGGCACGTACGCGGTCCTGCGCGACCTGGCCGCCCGCTACGGCATCGAGACGACGTACGTCTCCGGTCACGACGCCGACGAGGTGCGCGCCGCGATCCGACCGCGGACCCGGCTGCTCTACCTGGAGACGATCTCGAATCCGACCGGACACGTCAGCGACCTGCCGGCGCTCGCCGCCGTCGCCCGGGCCGCCGGGGTGCCGACCGTGGTCGACAACACGTTCGCCTCGCCCGTGCACTGCCGGCCGATCAGCCACGGCGTGGACATCGTGCTGCACTCCACCACGAAGTACCTGGGCGGGCACAGCGACGTCACCGGCGGTGTGCTGGTCTTCGCCGACGAGGCCCGTCACCGGGAGCTGTGGGAGCACGCGGTGGAGTTCGGCGCCGTGGCCGACCCGTTCGCCGCCTGGCTCGCCATCCGGGGCCTGCACACGCTGCCGCTGCGGATGCGCCGGCACGAGGAGAACGCCGCCACGGTCGCCAACTGGCTCGCCGCCCACCCGGCGGTCAGCGCCGTGCACTGGACCGGCCTGGCCGATCATCCCAGCCACGCGATCGCCGGGAAGTTCCTCTCCGGGTACGGCGCCGCGTTCTGCTTCGACCTCGCCGGTGGCTTCGACGCCGGGGTCGCGCTGTCCCGCAGGGTACGGCTGATCCGGCTCGCGCCGTCGCTGGGCGGCACGAGCACCCTGATCCTGCATCCGGCGAGCACCTCCCACCGGCAGCTCGCCGAGCACGAACTGCGGGCCGCCGGAATCGGCGCCGGCATGATCCGCATCGCCGTCGGCATCGAACATCCCGACGACCTGCTCGCCGACCTCGATCAGGCGCTGGACTGACCGCCGGACGCGCCCCCGGTAAAGGGATCGGCAACCGGCACCGGGACTCGTAGCCTCGCCAGGATGGGCACCGACGACGAACGTGACGTGGTCCGGCGCGGGTACGACGCGCTCTCCTACCACTACCGGGCGGACGATGCCGACGACGGCCACTACGCGCCCTGGCTCGCGGACCTGCACCGACGCCTGCCGGCCGCGGCGGCGGTCCTCGACCTCGGCTGCGGCTGTGGGGTGCCGGTCGCCCGCTTCCTCACGAACCTGGGACACCGGGTCACCGGCGTCGACATCAGCGACGTGCAGATCGAGCGGGCGCGCCGCCTGGTCCCCGCCGGTACCTTCCGCCGAGCCGACGCCACCCGACTCCGGCTGCCACCGACGTCGTTCGACGCCGTCGTCTGCCTCTACGCCCTCATCCACATGCCCCTGGCCCACCAGCCACGCCTCATCCGGCGGATCGCCACCTGGCTACGCCCCGGTGGTTGGCTGCTGACCACCGTCGGTCAGGACGCCTGGACCGGCACCGAGGAGAACTGGCTCGACGGTGCCGCGCCGATGTGGTGGGCCCACGCCGACGTCGCCACGTACCGGTCCTGGCTGTGTCAGGCCGGGTTGACGGTCACGACCCAGGACTTCGTCCCCGAAGGCGCCGGCGGACACGCGCTGTTCTGGGCGCGACGAGCACCGGGCCAGCCGACGACGTGACCCCGGGCAGCGATCACCCAGGGCCAGGCGGTCGGGCCGGGCAGGAGCAGCGGAGAAGGCGGCCTCGGGCGACCTCGTCGGTCTGCCAGAATCGAGATACCTGTCTGTGCGGCTGGCGGGGGACGCATGGGATCCAACCAACGCGGGGCAGAAGTGCCGGCCCGGCGCTGCCCTGACGGAGCCTCCGATGCTCTGAGGGGCAAGCGCCGATGACGGCGTCGAAGCGCGGGGGAGTCCTGCGGCTCCTCAAATGGACGGCTGTGGCGGTGATCGCCGTCGAGGTGGTGTTGGTCGCGACCGACCTGCTCGATCTCGGTGACGCGATGATCATCGCGATCGGGCTGGAGACGCTCTGTGGCGTGCTGGCGTTCGGCCTCGCGGCCATCGCTCGGGCGGTGTATCGGCGGCTGCGCCAGGCCGGTGTGGGCCGGTGGGACGCGTTCCTCCAGGCGGCCGGGACCGTGCTGCCACGACCCGTGGTCACGCTACTCCGGCACGAGCTCGGTGGGCTGATGTCGGTGATCCTGCTCCTGCGCGGGCGGAAGGACGTGCCGGCGGACGCCACCGTGATCCAATACGGAACCGCACACAAGGCGTTCCTCATGGTGATGATGGTCCTGGCTCCGCTGGAGATCCTTGTCGTGGAACTCCTCGTACCGTGGGCCTGGCTGCGCATCCTCCTGCTCGTCCTCGCCATCTACGGCGTCGGGTGGCTGTTCGCGCTCTACGCGGGTCTGCACACGCGGCCTCACTACGTTGACGATCAGCACCTGGTGCTGCGGATGGGACACCTGGCGGCCGTCTCCGTGGACGTCGGGTCCCTCCGCGCCGTGCGCCGCGAGAGCCACGACGGGTACAAAGGGCTCGTCTCCGTGACGCATGACGTGGTGGCCGTGCCGGGGATGAGCGGTACCGCGCTGACGGTGACGGTGGAGCCCGAAACGCCGGTTCGGGTACAGGGCCGGGGGACCGTGCGGGCCCGTGAGGTCCGGTTCGACGCGGACGACCTCGAGGCCGCCGGCAGGTCCATCCAGGAGCGAATGGACTCGAACGGCGGCTAAGGCTGATCTGCGAGCTCGCCCACGTGTGGTCCACCTCGCCCCCGCCCGAAGCGCAACGGTTCTTCGCGGTCTACGCGGACCTGAACTCCCTCGATGACGACTGGCCGACCCGCATGCCGCTTCTCCAGCTGCGACAACACCTCGTGCTGGCCCAGTTCGACGACGAGGTGGGCGACCGTCCGTGCACCGCCCGTTCCGGACACGAACCTGACCAGAGGCCCCACGGCCGACCACGGCTACCTCACGAGGGTCGGCGCGGGACTGATGTCCGGTGATATGCGTAACTGGTCCACGTGACCTGCCGTCATCAGGGGCGGGGCCGGCGGCGGGCGCTGGAACCGCCGCCGGTGATGGATTCGGTCATCCCCGCGCGCTGCGGAAATCCGGGTAGCCCATGATGTGCACCTTCTGGGACGGGTTCAGGGCATACGGGATCGCCTTGCCGGTCTCGACGAACCCGAGCTTGCGGTGAACGCCGGTCGCGGGCGAAGCGGATCGCCGCAGCCATCAGGGCGGCGGCCGGCCCAGCCGGGCCGCGGTGCGCCGGGGTGACGTAGACCGCGTACACGTGGGCGTGGTCGGGAACGTCGGCAAGCGGCGCGGCGGCAGCCATCCCGACCCAATCGCCTGCCTCGCCGGTGGCGACGAAGGTCGCTGACGAGGCGGAGTCGGCTTCGCGGGCCGCCTCCTGCTGCCAGACGGTGTCGCTGAAGGCGGTCGCCTCGGCAGGTGGCGTGCTGAACGCGGTCGGTGGTGAGTCCTGGAGTGCCTCCAGCCGGATGGCACTCAACTGCCGCCATTCTCCGGCGGCGACGCGGCGTATGTGGTAGATCATGAAAGTCACTATCGCTTCTCGCTATTCCTCCGGCCTGACCGTACGTCCGCTCGTCGCGCCCGTTACGACGTCGATGAACACCCGGGCCACCTCGGCGGCCTGTGTACCGGCTCTGAGCCAGAGGTGACGCGGCGCCGCCGCTGCCAGTACGCCACGGTGAGCACTCCGAGCAGCGGCCCCCACAGCAGCAGCGGGCGCAGCTCGACGACGGCGTCGACAGCGCCAGTCGTGGCGTCGTCGTCAGGAGGTGCCCCATGGGGAGCGGCTGGCCTTCGATGGTGCGCCCGGCAACCACTGCGGCGGCGACGGCGGTCCACAGGGCCGTCAGCGCCGCAGCGCCGAGGGTGGCAGGGATGACGGCGGCCAGCGTCGGCACTCTCCGCCCCCGCAAACCTGGAATCCGCCGTGGAGCACCTCTCCCACCAAGGACGGTCAGCCCGATCAGCCCGACGGCGGTGAACGCCAGCACCTCGGAGAAGATCGACAGCAGGACAACGTACACCCCCATCGGCAGCCACGACGGAACATCGCCCGAGCCGCGGTCGCCGACGGCGCTTCCGCTGAGGGGTAGGTGAAAGGCGACCTCCGCGATCCGCCAGAGGCCAGACGGCAGCACGGTGAACGGGACGGTGTAGGCGGCGATCCGTGCCCAGCGGGGAACCCCCGCCGTGCGCGAGCGGCTCGAGCCAGGGCGGCGTAGCCGCCCGGGTCGGGGGCTTCGGTAGAGGTGGGCCATCCTGCAGATCCTCCGGTCCGGGGCACTTCTTGCCTCGTCAGCACCGAAGATCGCAGCCGCGCCAGGCCGGTGTATCACCCGGTGTGGGGAGCCGGATCCCTCACACCAGGGATATTCGCCATCACGGCGGTGAGCGCCGATGGCCGCGCCGTCGGGACGCCGGATCTACCGGCTCCGTACTCGGTATTGCTACCGTCCTGAACTCAGGACCGATGCCGACGTAAGGCCCGCCAAGATTCAGCTAGTCCGAATCCCACTCCTAGGGCTATCGCCATCATCCAAGTCGACCGGCTGAACAGGGGGTTATCGCTAGTGGCGTTTCCGATTACCCCGGCTGTAATCCCTGTGGCCGACCCCATGACGGTCCATAGTGTGATTCGCAACCACTTGTTTCCCATAAGCGTCCTCTTCATCATTTGACCACCCTCGATGCGGCGTACCCCCAACGCTAGTGGGAAGAGCGTGTTCCCGTCCCGTGCGCCATCGCTGGCCTGATCTCTGACCAACGTGACCGACAGCCGCCGACCCGCATATGGCCGGTCGGCCTCAGGCGGATCAAGTGAAGTGGGGCGAAGGGCTTGGGCGGGCAGCCCTACCGGGCTGGTATCCGAGGCGGAACCGACCTTCGTGACGCTTGGCGCAGACGAAGGTTGCTAGCGGCGGTCACCCGCGCATTGATGCAGTTGCGGACGTGATCGAAACGTTCCGCCTCACCAAACGACATCGAGCCATCGCCGCGGTTGATGACCTCACGCTCAGCGCGACTGACGGGCAGGTGACCGGCTTTGTCGGGCCCAACGGGTCGGGCAAGACCTCCACGATGCGGATGGTCGTGGGCCTTGACCGACCGACCGCCGGCACCGCGACCATCGACGGGCGCCCGCTGCGGGAGCACCGTGCCCCCCAGCGCGTGGTGGGGGTTGTGCTCGACGGGCGCGGCGCACCCGGGGGCATGACGACCAGGGCCCATCTGCGCTGGCTGGCGGCCGCCGGAGGGATTGCCGACCAGCGTGCCGATGAGTTGCTGGAGGAGGTCGGGCTGGCCTCGGCGGCGTCCCGCAGGATCGCTGCCCTCTCGATGGGTATGCGGCAACGACTGGGTATCGCGGCGGCCCTGCTGGGCGACCCGGGCACTCTCATCCTGGACGAGCCGGTGAACGGGCTCGATCCCGACGGTGTGCGGTGGGTGCGCCACCTCGTGCGCCGGCTCGCCGCGGAAGGTCGCTGCGTGCTTGTCTCCAGCCACCTGATGGCCGAGATGCAGCAGACCGCGGATCGGGTGGTGGTCATCGGTGCGGGGAGGCTGCTGGGCCAGTTCGACATCGGCGATCTGGAAGAGGGCACCTCCCTCGAAGACGCCTACCTGAGGCTCACGGCGGACGTGGCCCAGTATCGGGCGGGCGCGACGGGAAGGGGCGGGCAGTGAGCGCCGTATCCACCCGGGTGACGCCAACGCCGGGGTTCGAGGCGACGTTGCGCTCGGAGTGGCGCAAGTTGCGCGCGCTGCGTGCGACCCCGATCGGGATCGCCTTGATTCTCCTGGTCAGTGTCGGGGTCGGAGTCTTCATGACCATGATCGGAGACGGCTCTGCCGTCGCCGACGCGCAGGCGGAGAGCAGGTACTCGGTCATCTTCTACAGTTCCGGGCTGACCACCTGGGCGTTCGTGTTCCTGGCGGCGAGCTTCGTCGCCTCGGAGTTCCAGGGCATGGGGGAATCCACCTTCGTCGCCACCGCTCGCCGTGGTCGGGTGCTGGCGGTCAAGCTCGCCCTGGTCACGGTCGGTGGTCTGGTCGTCGGCCTTCTCGCATCGGTCACGTCGGTGGCGGCGACCCAGGGCGTGCTCGCTCTCCGTGGATTCGAACCACTCGACCTGACCAACCCGGGACTGGCCCGCGCGATCGTGCTGCTGGTCGGGGCCTCGATGGCGGTACAGGGTCTGCTGGCGGGCTGCTTCGCGGTGCTCGTCCGCTCGTCTGTCGCGGCGGTGGTCATCACCGGCCTGATCACGCTCGTACCGGTGAGCCTGGCGCCGTTCCTCGGTGAGTGGTACTCGGCGAACGTGCCCCGGTGGCTGCCCGGCGCGGCGGTGGAGAGCCTGGCCGGCGTGGCGGCTCCCGGCTCCTACGGTTACCTGAGCTGGCCGTTGGCGACCGCGTGCGTGATCGCGTGGGTCAGCACGCTGTGCGTGATCGCCGCGCTGCGTCTGCCCCGCATGGACATCCGCTGACCGGACCAGGAGGGAACCACCGATGGCACGAGTACAACTGAACGCCGACGCTCGGCCGGAGCACGTGATGGCCACGGTCCGGGCGACCTTCGAAAGCCGAGAGTATCTCTGGGAACAGACCGGTCCGCTGACCGCGGTCGCCAGCGAAGGCGGAAAGCCGGTGAAACATCCCCTTATCTCCCAGCGACTGCGGGTAGGTGTGCGCATCGATGCCGAAGCGCACCGCCTGGTGCTCACCCAGGAGACCCTCGGCGTCGCCTACACCGCGAACGGCGGGCCGGTGATCCTCGTCTGGCTCACCATGCGCTTTCGAAAAATGGTGAAGGCGGTGCGGGAGGATCTCGCGGCAGCGGCTCTGCACTGAGCCGTGCGTGCGGGCAACCAACAACCAAGGAGGCAGGTGCCGTGAGAGAGCCTGTTGACCGGGAGGTGGCGTGGCCGGTCTTCGGACTGGCCACGGCCAGCCTGCTGGGCACGGTCATCGGCATCACCGCGATCCCCACCGCGACGCCGGCCATCGTCGCGATGACGCTCGTGCAACTGGCTGTCACCGCGCTCGGGTTCCTGGCGCCGCGCAGGCCGGTGCTCTGGGCGGTCGCCATCGCCATCGTGGCGTTGGGCACGACCCTCCTGGACCCACGGCTGGCCGAACTCGCCTACAGCGGTGCGGTCCCGTGGATCGCCCTGGGCGTGGCGATGAGTGCGCGGAACCTCTACCGCCACGCCAGTGACTGGATCACCGCCGCCTCCGGCACCGCGGCCCTGGCGCTGGGCTCAGTTGGCGTGGTGGCGGTGAGCATCCGGGCCGGTGTACCGGTGGCGGCGGCCATCCTGGCCGCGAGCGTCCCGTTCCTCATCGGGGTGCTCCTCGCCCTGATGCTGCAGCTGCGCGACGCCCGCGACGATCGCGTCCGGCGTCCTGCGCTGACGGTCGAAATGGCGGAGTCCGAGCAAGGGGGCAGCATCGCCTCAGGGACACTGGAGGCGGCCAGGCGGGCGCTGGCCATCGTCGCCCTGCGCAGCGACGAACTCGTCGCGTCGACGCGCGACACCGCCATCCGTCGCACAGCGGCCGATCTGCGCGACGTCGCCACGCGAGGGCTTACCGGCGTCAGCGCGAGCGGGACCTCCGTGGCCCGGATCGAGTTGCACAGCGCCGCCGCCTCCCCGGCGTCCGAGACCCCGGAGCGCAAGCCGGCCGGACCGCCCATGCCGGACCTGCCCGACCGCGAACGCGAGATCCTGCGGCTCGTGGCCACCGGCGCGTCGAACGCGGCCATCGGACGCAGCCTGTATCTGAGCGAGGCGACCGTGAAGCAGTACGTGTCCCGGCTGATGCGCCGATTCGAACGCGAAAACCGCACCCAGCTAGCTCTGCTGGCCACGCACTGGTTCGAAGAAAGTTAAAAGGTACGGCAAGGCTGGGCGCCGCCGGAGCTCGATGTAGACGGCTCGGATGACGTGGCGCGCCCGGCGAAGGGTCGATGGGAGGGAGAGCAGCGGTGGTCCGGTGGAGGCTGGCTGCGGTTGTCGTGGTGGTGACGGCGGGACTCGCCGTGGTGGGGCCGGTGGGACCATCGGTGGGTGCCGGCGGGGAGCCGGAGAGAACGGTGCGGACCACCTCCGGGCTCGTGCGTGGCGTGCTGGACGGCCAGGTGCGCCGGTTCTTCGGCGTGCCGTACGCCGCGCCGCCGGTCGGCGAGTTGCGCTGGCGCGCGCCGCGACCGGTGCGGCCGTGGTCGGGTGTGCGGGACGCCGGCGAGCCGGCGCTGCCGTGCCGGCAGGCCCCGGGCGACATCCAGGACAGCAGCGAGGACTGCCTGTACCTGAACGTCACCGTGCCACGCCACAGGTCCGGACCCAAGCCGGTCATGGTCTGGGTGCACGGTGGCGGCAACTTCGGGGGTACCGGCAACGAGGTCGACCCGCGGCGAATGGTCACCGCTGGTGACGTCGTGGTGGTGACCGTCAACTATCGGCTCGGTGTGTTTGGCTTCTTCGGCCATCCTGAGCTCGCCGACTCGGGCTCGTTCGGCCTGCTGGACCAGCAGGCGGCACTGCGGTGGGTGCGGGACAACGCCGCCGCGTTCGGCGGCGACCCGCGCAACGTGACACTGTTCGGCGAGTCCGCCGGCGGCATCGACACCTGCGCCCACCTGACCTCACCGCGGGCGGCCGGCCTGTTCGACAAGGTGATGCTGCAGAGCGGGAGCTGCTCATTCCCCGGCTGGACGATCGGGCCAGGATTCACCACCCCCGTGGCCGGCCCGCGCTCGTACTGGCCATCCCGCCAGGATGTGGTGGCGGCCGGCGCCGCGGCGGCAACCGAGCTGGGCTGCCCGGCCGGGCCCGGCGCGCTGCGCTGCCTGCGCGCGCTGCCAGCCGAGGCGTTGCTCGGCAGGATGATCGAGTTCGGCGCACCGGCGTCCGGCACCGCGACGCTGCCACTGGATCCCCGCGACGCGGTAGCGGCCGGGAGGTTCCACCCGGTGCCGATCCTCACCGGGCACACCCGGGACGAGGCCCGATTCGTCACCGCCTGGTCCGAACTGCCCGACCAGCCGATCACCGAGCAACGGTTCCACACCCTGACCGAGCAGGCATTCGGCGCACACGCCCGGCAGGTGCGTCAGCGCTACCCGCTGACCGACTACGACAGCCCCGCGCTGGCCTGGGCAACGCTGGACACCGACCGCAGCATGGCCTGCCCGCAGCTACGCGACGCACACACGTTCGGCGCCCGGACGCCCACCTACGCGTACGAGTTCGCCGACCGCACCGCACCGCCCTACGCGCCGCTGCCACCGGGTTCGATGCCCGACGGCGCCGGACACGCCGCAGAGCTGACCTACCTTTTCGACATCGCCGGAAAACCCATCGACTGGAACGGGAACCGCGTTCCGCACACCGCACCCCAGCGGGCACTGGCCGCCATCATGATCGGCTACTGGACCCGGTTCGCGCTAACGGGCGACCCAAACGGGCACGCCCCGCACTGGGCGCCGGTGGATCCGCACGCACCGCGCTCCCAGGAATTCCGTACCGGCGCCGGCGGCATCGCCCCGGTGAACGCCGCCGACGCCCACCACTGCGCCTTCTGGGACGCGATCGACGACTGGTGAGCACCACGGAGCATTGCATCGCCATCTCGAAAATGACCGGCCTGGGCTGGCCGGTGGCTGCCGGCCACTCGTGTCGGTAGCAAGGTGCAGCTCCGGGGTCGCCGTTTCCTCTCCGAAGTCGCCCTCAACGTGGTCGCCGACGGCGGTAGCCAGGATTTTCAGCGGCCAGTCGCGGTTGTCATGTCACCAAGGGCGTAGATACGCAGGTGCTGGGGGATAGCCAAGTATCGCCGGCGTACGCGCAGTCGGTTGCCTTTGGTGGCGTCGGTGAGGTAGGTCCGCACACCCACGCCCTGTCCTTCAAGGCAGTGGCCGCCCGGCCGGATCGCAAGAGTTCCGCCAGCCCGTTGAGATCGTGAGTCTGCCCGTGCCGTCGATCGCGCCGTCGGGGTAGATGACGAGGTCGGTGAGGTAGTAGTTGTCCGCGTTGCGGACGAAGATGTGCCGCCAGGTGCCTTCGACTCTTTGGCCGTTGACGTCTCGGTGGGCGCGACAGAATCGTGTCACTGCAGCCCCGTAGCGTAGTCCGGACCGCCAGCCGCAGCAGCTATAGAGGTGAGCTACTCAGAACAGCGCCTCAGGCGGGGCTTGCCGAAGGGTCCGGGCGTTGGTGGCGTAGCGGATCGCGGTGCCTTCGCTGGCGCCGAAGACCGCGGCCAACTGCAGCGGGTCGCTGATCAAGTCGTTGACCAGCCTAAACAGGTGGAGCGGGCGACGAGAATCGAACTCGCACCGTCAGTTTTGAAGATCGATGCCGGCTGTCCGGGTCCGTCCGTTGTGCCTGTTCGTCGGCGGTGTGGCGGTGACCGGTCCTGCCCGCTGGTGACCGTCTAGGACACCGGCTTATGGCCCGTGGATGGCCCGGGTCGCCTCGCGCGGCTGGCTGGCGTCGGGCGGCTGCGGTGACCCTTGGCCGCCGCAGCCGCTCCCCGTACTCCGGTGGCATGCCGCGCAGCGGCGCGGCAGTCGATCGCCCGACACTCGGCGACGGTCAACCACCCTTGCGATCGTCACGGCAGCTCCACACCCTGGCCAACAGGTCGACGCGCTGCGGGCGCCCGAGGACGGCCGGAGGCCGCCCGCAGGGTGGCCCGCAAGCGCATAGAGCCCCAACGTTGCTCGCCACACTGTCAGCTTGGGAACTCGTTGGGGCGCCAATGCGGGTGGAGGTCAACGGGTTGCGCTCCTGGTCACGGTGCCCGTGGTTGACCGTCGTTCCCCATGGCTCCCCGGCGCTACGGGCACGTAGGGGCACGCACCAATGTAACCGGCTCCCCGGTCGAGCCGGTCAGGCCGGACCAGCGCAAGCGGCCACGAGTCTGCGAGGATCGGCAGATGCCCCTCATCGGTTATCTCAACCGCTTCCGCCCACCGGTTGATGCATCCGTGCTCGTCGACGCGACGCCATGGCTTACCGACCCCTTGTTCTGGCCGGCGTTCCTGCTCTCCGTGGGCGGCTCCTCCACGGCTGCGGTGGCCTTCGACCTCGATCCGGCGGATGTCGAGGTCTATGGGGAGGAGTTGCACCAACACGACAGCTGGCCCGTCATCTCACTGGACCTCGCCCAGGGCCACCGCATGCACATCCTCTTCCGCAACTACGAGGACGATTCGGGATGGGACTACCTGCTTCAGCCAGCCGCATCCGACGACGTGATCAACGTCGCAGCCCTGGAGGGCGGTTTCCACGGGCCGGCACTCTCGTGGCCGGAACTGGTCAGGACAGCGAGTCAACCGGATCCGAAGCACAGTCAGGCGGAACGTCTACTCCTGCTCCTTCCTGCTGTGGGCGACGCCGCCATCCCGCGCGGAGCCAACCAGGTGGTAGCGGCGGCCGTCACCAATGTGGGCGCCCAGCGGCGACAAAACGTGGTTGCCGGGGAGCTGCTGGCCGGGAGCGACCGATTCTGGGGCAGCAGCGATTGGACGAAGCAGGAGGGTCTGCTCGTCTGCCTCGACCACCACAGCCCTCGTCACCTGGAAACGCCGGCTGACCGCCTTGCCCTGCTGGCCGAGGCTTTCGGTGGCTAGAACCTGCAGCGGCTCAGCGGCAGGCCAGTCCGGGGTATGGACTGGCGCGGCAGCCGGAAGCCCCGAGAACGACGGCGGCTAGCCCCGCCGGCTTCCGTACCGCATGGGCGCGATCGTCAGGACCAGGTCAACTTTCGCTCGCGATGGTACGGGCGGCCGCGTCCGCGACTTCCTTCCAAACTGTCAGCCCTTCCGCGTTGAACGCCTCGGCCAAAGCCGCCCGCACCTCGTCGACCGAACGTCCCCTATGGGTCGACCGCACCTTCGCCCAGGCTCGCTCGAACTTCTCCACGTGCGCCTGAACGACTGGCATATCCTGCTCGTATCCGGTCGGCTCCGCCATCGCGTTGTCCTGCGCCACGAGCGCTAGCTTGCCGGATCCGGACGCTGGGGTGGAACCTTGTCCACCTCGCCACGCGGTGGCTCCGGGCGCGGCGCGTGAGCGGCGCCCGGCGGGTGTCCGCGGCTCACCGCCGGGCGGCCTACCGCTTGCGCCCAGGCTCGGCGATCTTGCCGCTGACCTGGGCCGGAACTTCTGGAGCGGGCGACGAGAATCGAACTCGCACCGTCAGTTTGGAAGATCGTTTCCGGCTGCCCGGTTCTGTCCGTTGTGCCTGGTCAGCGGCGGAGTAGTGATGCCCGCTCCTGCCCGCTGGTGACCGTCTCCGGCATCGGCTTCTGGCACGTGGCTGGCACGCGCTCGATCTCGACGCGCGGCCGGCCGGCGTTGTACGGCTTTCCGCCCCGGTCCGAAGGCCGGGGCGGTTTGTCGTGCCGGCGGGGTACCGCGCGCCTGGGCCACGTACTTCGGTGGCAAGCCGCGCAGCGGCGCGGCAGTCGATCGCCCCGATGTTGACGGGGGGTGGCCACCCTCGCGATCGGCACGGCCTGGCCTTGCTGTGCCGAATGGCTGATAGGCGGTGGATGCGGGGATGCGGTTCAATGAACGGTCGACTTGGGGTGATCTGTTCGTGGCGGGATGTGATCTACGTTGACGGTGAGCGGTCCAGGTCGCCGGGGTTTTGTGTTGTTCGTAGCTGTGCTGTCGGCGCTGGTGTTGGTGCTGGTCGCGACCGTGACCACGTTGGTGGCGTTGGCGGTTAACGCGGCGAGTGAGCGTGAGGCCTGGCCGTGGGGTTTGAACCTGATCCAGCGGTACCCGTTTCCATCTGTGCTGGTGCTGACTGTGGTGTTGGCGGGGTTGAGCGGCCTGCTGGTCTGGGTTCAGCAGCAGGCTCGGGCGCAGGCGCCAGCTGTGCCACCGTCCGGTGCTGGCCAGGATGAGGGTGCTGCGTCCGTTGTGCCGTTGCCAGTGCCGGATTCGAAGATGGTGCCTCGGACAGGGTTGGTAGATGTGCCGTGGGGTGAGTTGCCGGTGGTGTGGGGCCGCGATGGCGTCGTCGCGAGGTTGCTCGAATCGCCTCAGGTGGGTGGTTGCCCGGTGCGGGTGGTGACGGGCATGGGCGGATGTGGGAAGACGACTGTTGCGTTGGCGGCGGCGGAGGCGGCGCGGGGACGCGGGTGGCGGGTGTGGTGGGTGTCGGCGGTGGACGGTACGTCTCTGGTAGCGGGGATGTCGGCGGTGGCGCGGGAGGCGGGGGCGTCGGCGGAGGAGGTGGCCGCGGTCGATTCTGAGGTGGCGTTGCTGGGGTTGGTGTGGCGGTGGTTGGAGCAGATGGCGGGTCGGTGGTTGTTGGGGATCGATAACGCAGACGAGCCGGACTTGTTGGGCCCTGGTGGTACGAGTCTTGCGGGGGGTACGGGGTGGGTGCGGTCGGCTGGTTCGGGGGTGGTCGTGGTGACCAGCCGGGTGGCCGACCCGGCGGTGTGGGGGAACCGGGTGGAGGTTGTGCCGTTGGGGGTGTTGGAGGAGCAGCCGGCGGCGTCGATGCTGTTGGACCGGATGGGGCGCACTGGCGAGACCGAGCTGTTGGCGGAGGCAACGGCGGTGGTGAACCGGTTGGGGCGGTTGCCGTTGGCGGTGCACTTGGCGGGGTCGTATCTGGGTTCGGGTGTGGCTGAGGTCGGGTTGGCGGGCTATGTGGGCCTGCTCAAGGCGCGGTCGGTGAGTCTGCTAAGTGCGGGGGCGCCGGGATGGGGGGAGCAGGACCCGCGTCGTGAGGTGATGTCGACGTGGGAGATTTCGTTGGATGCTCTCGCGCGGCAGGGCCGGGGCCGGTCACGGGAAGTGTTGCGGGTGTTGTCGTTCGTGGCGGCCGGGTCGGTGGTGCCGGTATCGATGCTTCACCCTGGGGTGTTGGCCGACTCGGGCATGGTGGCGGCTGGGGAGGCGGGGCGTGCGGAGCTGGCGGCAGCATTGGCCGGGCTGCGGGCCGTGGGCCTGGTGGAGAGTGCGCCGGTCAGGGGTGGTGATGGACTACTGGTACACCCGTTGGTGGCTGAGGTGTCCCGGCTGCTGGCAGATCGGACCGGGCAGCGAGCGATCTTCCTGACGGCGGCAGCAGGGCTCATTGTTACGGCGGCGAAGCCGCTTGATCCGGCTAACCCCACTGATCGAGACGGGTGGCGGGTACTCGCGCCACACGCGATGGTCGTGCTGGACACCGCCTCGGACTTGAATGATGCCTACCTGCGCGCCCAGGTGGTGAAGGTGAACAACGCCGTGACCTACTACCTGTTCGCACAGGGCTCGTACCCCGCTGCCATCGATCATGGCAATCGGGTGCGCTCCATTGCCGCCGGGATGTTGGGTGCCGAGCATCCGGACACCCTGATGTCGCGGAACAACCTCGCCGCCGCCTACCAGGCGGCGGGCCGGTTGCGTGAGGCGATTCCGTTGTGCGAGGCGACCCTGGCCGCGTGCGAGCGGGTGTTGGGTGCCGAGCATCCGGACACTCTGCGGTCGCGGAACAACCTCGCCGCCGCCTACCAGGCGGCGGGCCGGTTGCGTGAGGCGATTCCGTTGTGCGAGGCGACCCTGGCCGCGTGCGAGCGGGTGTTGGGTGCCGAGCATCCGGACACTCTGCGGTCGCGGAACAACCTCGCCGCCGCCTACCAGGCGGCGGGCCGGTTGCGTGAGGCGATTCCGCTGTGCGAGGCGACCCTGGCCGCGTGCGAGCGGGTGTTGGGTGCCGAGCATCCGGACACTCTGCGGTCGCGGAACAACCTCGCCTACGCCTACGACGCGGCGGGCCGGTTGCGTGAGGCGATTCCGCTGTACGAGGCGACCCTGGCCGCGTACGAGCAGGTGTTGGGTGCCGAGCATCCGGACACTCTGCGGTCGCGGAACAACCTCGCCTACGCCTACGACGCGGCGGGCCGGTTGCGTGAGGCGATTCCGCTGTACGAGGCGACCCTGGCCGGGTGCGAGCAGGTGTTGGGTGCCGAGCATCCGGACACCCTGATGTCGCGGGACAACCTCGCCGGCTCCTACTGCGCGGCGGGCCGGTTAGGTGAGGCGATTCCGCTGTACGAGGCGACCCTGGCCGGGTGCGAGCAGGTGTTGGGTGCCGAGCATCCGGACACCCTGATGTCGCGGGACAACCTCGCCGGCTCCTACTGCGCGGCGGGCCGGTTAGGCGAGGCGATTCCGCTGTACGAGGCGACCCTGGCCGCGTACGAGCGGGTGTTGGGTGCCGAGCATCCGAACACCCTGACGTCGCGGAACAACCTCGCCACCGCCTACCAGGCGGCGGGCCGGCTGGGTGAGGCGATTCCGCTGTACGAGGCGACCCTTGCCGCGTGCGAGCCGGTGTTGGGTGCCGAGCATCCGAACACCCTGACGTCGCGGAACAACCTCGCCGCCGCCTACCAGGCAAGGGAAGAGGGCGAATAGCGCTGCGGGCGCCCGAGGACGGCCGGAGGCCGCCCGCAGGGATGCCCGCGAGCGCGCCGCGCTTGCGCGGCGCCTTGATCTAGAAGAGAAGATTTCGGCAGCGATCGGCTCCAGGAGCCGCACGGCTACGGTCAATGTTCCGCTCACACGCGATGTACCTACCGGCCGGCTGCCCTTGTGGATGACTGTTTGCGGTCGTAGCAGGTTGGCTAGTGACATCATGGCTGACATAACTTCCGGTCTTGCCTTAGCGGGGCGAGACGGTCTTTCCGGGCATGACCTCGTCGACGGACTCTTTCAACCGGTCTGGCATTGACCGGGACCCGACTGGAGCCTGGTGCGGCGAAAAGGTCTCCTGTACCTTGAGTCGCAATATGACTACGGACGCCCTCGCCAGTCGCCCTGCGGTGGATCCTGGCAATGACTTCGAGCAGAGGTTCTTTGGGCTGCTACGCCGCCGTTACTCCGTTGAAGATCTCGTGTTCATACCGGCCGAGATGGGAGGAGACTGTGGCATCGAGGGGTATTCGCGCGACGGGATCGCTTATCAATGCTACGCCGACCGCGATTCATTAACTCTCCGTCATCGGACCGATAAGCAGATAGCCAAGCTGAACAGAGATACCCTCAAGCTGCAAAAATACGAAGATCGCTTGAAGGAGATTCTTGGAGCGACAAGAATTTCTGCCTACATACTCGGCGTGCCCGAGTATCACGCGGCCGAGTTGATAAGTCATGCGAACAAGCGGGCAGAGCTGGTGAGAAGCTGGAATCTCCCGTTCGTTGATCCTGGATTCGTGATCGGGGTTAAGACCCCCACCGACTATCCGGCCGAGCTAAGTGCTGCCTTGGCCGACAGGGCTGCGGAAGCGCTTATTCCGGAGGTTTCGATAGACGATGAGTCGGTTGATCGCTTCCATCAAGAGACGCCCGATCTCATTCGCGTGATAGATGAAAAGCTATCGGTGATGGATGGTGCCGTTCGTGATGTTGCGGCATTGCGGAGACGCTTCGTTCGATCTTTCCTCCGGAAAGAAGTGATCATGCAATCGCTCAAGTCTTGGCCTCACACGTGGGAGACGGTAGAGCGTAGGCGGATAGCGCGACAGGAAGATATTGAGTTTGAGAACGACCTAAGTTGTGATCCGGCTAAGCTTAGGATTAAGGACCTGATTCGCGACTATCGTGAGGAACTGTTGAAGTTTGCGGGTGGGCTGCGCTATGACGACGCGAATTCGATAGCTTACGGTCAAGTGGGCGGATGGCTCATGGATTGTCCCCTCGAGCTTAGGGGAAGCGATGAGGTCTGACGTGGACGATATCGAGGCTGCCCTCGATATGCACTTTGCCTTCCGACGTCGCCCGACACCGGCTGCTGCGGCGATCCGTCCGCAGTTCCGCGTGCCCTTACTTCTGCTTATTCTGCAGAAGTGTAGAGCGAGTAAATTGCATTGGAAAGGTCTCCAGGTGTTGAACTGGGCTGTCCAAAGTGATGCTCGTATGAATGCCCTGGTTGCTATCGCGGGTGGACGCCAGGTGCTGCACATGCCAATAGTAAGAATCGAGCCCATGCTCGACCGAGCTATAGATCTAGTGGTCGGTCTCGGCTACGCACGGTTTGATGGCGGAAGAACGGTTAGCTTGACTGCGTTGGGTAAGGAAATGGCGCTGGAGGTCGCCTCAGCGCCCGTGATGCAGGAGGAAAAGCGACGCCTATCTAGCCTGCCAGGCAAAGTGTCGCAGAGTACGGTGAATCTACTCCTTGAATGGCGCAACGCATGACCCTTAAGCTTGAATACCTGCAGCTCCGGGCGGTAACCCCTAGGGGGATATTCGGCGCTGATGTGCCCTTGGGGGAAGGGCTAGTGGTGCTTCGAGCTGAAAATTCCAAAGGCAAATCAACTGCTGTTCGCAGCATTCTTTTCGCTCTCGGTCTTGAAAGGATGATTACCGCTAGAGCGACGAGCTTGGTCACGGCGGCTATGCGCGACACACTTATCTATGACCCTGTCACGAAAGCTGAGGCTCCTGTTCGTCAGTCGTGGGTGTCTCTGCAAGTGTCGAACCATGACCATGAGGTCGTGACGCTTACCCGATGGGTCAAAGATTCAACTATCTCAGATGGGATAATTCGCGTAACTCGTGGCCCTGCTTTGACCTCATCGGGTATGTATCCAACCGAAGACTTTTTCGTTGGTCGCGGTGGCTCGGTAACGAGCCCGAAGGGATTTCATAATTGGCTAGCGCGCTTCATTGGATGGCGCCTACCCGAACTGCCGGCGCGGGACGGGCGTACCTCTCCTCTTTATATGGAGCAAGTGTTCCCTCTGCTCTTTGTGGAGCAGAAGAGAGGTTGGGCTGGTATCCAGGCGCAGATGCCATACTTCTCCACAGTGACGGACGTGCGTAAACGCGCTATTGAGTTCCTGTTGGCGCTCGAAACTGGGGGGCACGAGTTGAAGCGGCAGGAGCTTCAAGCGATGCTGCGCGGTCTAGACGACCAATGGAAAGCGGTGCGCGGACGTTTTTTGGATCGCACTAGTGGCACGGGAGTTTCGGCAACCGGTATACCGGCGCAGATGAAGGCTGCCTGGTCTCCTGATGAGAAGGTTGCATTACTGGCAGCGGTAGGCGACGGCTGGGTCCCGTTAGCTGAACAGGTCCAGACTCTCACGGCTGCTCTTGAGGAAGCTGATGGCCGGCCAGTCCGTTCGGTCGGACAGATTTCTAGGGAGATAGAGAACCAGTTGCGGGTAGCTCTAGACAGATCCGCCCGAATCCAAGAACATGCCGCAATCATTCGCGATGAAATCCTTCGGGATCAAGGAGAGCTTTCTGCTGTCGAAGGACGCCTGCATGCTCTAGCTGATGATTTGCGCCAGTATCAAGATGTAGCAACCCTCCAGCGTCTTGGTGCACATACTGCGACGGATCTGCAAAGCGATTGCCCAGTGTGTCACCGTGAATTGCCGCAGACGCTTCTTGGTGACGAGCCAAGGCATCTAATGTCTATCCAAGATTCCATTAACTATATTAAGCAACAGGTCGAACTTTTCGTCGTTATGGAACAAGATGGCCGACGGGCTCTTGATGCCAAGAATCAGCAGCTTGCTGGTCTGAGGTCTGAGGCTTCAGAGGTGCGTTCATTGATTCGCCGCTTGAGGGCAGATCTCTTGTCGCCGAACGGTGCGCCGTCTGAGGAAGAAGTTGCCGAACGAATTATTCTCCGGCAAAAAGTGGAGAGGATGGAGGGTCTTCTTGAAGAGTTCGATGGACTGCAGGCACAATTATCTCGTCTTGCAAGTGCCGCCGAATCGCTTCAGCGTGAGCTATCCGACCTGCCGAAGGATCGAATTAATGAGCGCGACCAGGAGAAGTTAGACGCGTTGAGGAGATCTTTCGTCACGCAGCTTCACGAGTATGATTTTGGATCGTTCTCGGACGAGCGTTTGCGCCTGTCGAATGACGATTACCTCCCGCGACGTGATGACTTCGACCTTCAGGCAGACATCTCCGCATCTGACTCAATCAGGGTGATATGGGCTTACCTTATCGGCCTACTGGAGGTTAGCCAGCAATACGATACGAACCATCCCGGGTTACTGGTCTTCGATGAGCCTCGGCAGCAGAGCACAAAAGATGTCTCGTTCGCAGCGCTGCTGCAAAGAGCCTCGGCTCACGCGGCTGGGGGTCAAGTAGTTCTGGCTACATCTGAGAAGCTCGAGCCGCTCACTGAAATGCTTCGAGACCTTCCAGTAGTGATGCACAACGTGACGGGTTACCTTCTTCAGCCGGTAGAGAGTTGACTCGCGCTGTGCCCACCCTCGGATGTTGCGCCCGTAAGGCGGCAAACCTGTTAGCAGTGGTAATTTACCCTGGGGCGCGCGGTGGCGGTTTGTTGAGCCCGTTGGCCCCCTTTATTAAACTTGCGGCCTAAACGGCATCCCCGTGCTCTGCGTAAGTGAGGGTGGCAGTGTTGCGAGCCGTGATCGCGGTGCGGAGTCTACGAACGAGCCGCGAGGGTCCGTGGTGCTCCAACGCCTCCGCAGTTACATAACGCCACTCCGTGAGCTCCCCGTCTATGAAGCGGATGCCGCGTTCCTGCTCCTCAGTGAGGGATCCAGCATCGAAAATGAATAGTATCTTGTCGCCTTCTTTGTGGGCGGGTGCCCAGTCGACGACGAGCATAGGGCCGGGGTCGATGGTGAGTCCGAGTTCTTCGCGGATTTCGCGGATGCAGGCGGTGCGGGGTGACTCTCCGGGTTCGACATACCCGCCGGGAATATCCCAGTGGTTCTTGTAGTGCGGCTTGACGAGGAGCACGCGGCCCTGGTCATCGGAGAAAAGGGCGCCTGCGGCGACGCGTGGGGTGGCCATGGGTGGCATTTCGGGTCCCGTCACACCGGGCAGCGTAGCCAGGTTTGATCAGTCGAGCACGTTCAGGCGGCGGGCGAGTCCGACCAGCTCGGCGGAGGGCTTGCCTCGTTGACGGCGGATCCAGGTGAGGGCGAGTTGCCGGCTGAGGAAGTGGTGCCGTACCTGCTCGGGTGCCATCTGTTCGGCGTCGAGTAGGGCGGCCTGGGCCTCGTCCACCCGGTTCCATGAGTTGTAGGCGCGGGCGACTTCCAGCGCGTGGCGTACGCGGCGTTCCATTGGCAGGCCGGTGGTGTCGACGCGAGGGCCGAGGTCTACGGCGACCTGGACGTCGCCGAGTTCGGCGGCGGTGGCGACTCGGTGGATGGCGACATTGGTGGGGCCAAAGGCGGTCCAGAGGTGGTTACCGTCAGCGCCGAGTCGGGCGGCGGTCTCGTCGGCGGCGGCGAGGAACGTTCGGGTGGTGCCGGGGTTGTTGGCGCGAGCGGCGGCCATGGCGCCGGAGAGGAACAGCGTTCCGTAGACGGACAGCAGCGCGGGCGCTGGTGTGGGCTGGCGTAGCTGGCCTTCGAGGTAGGCGGCGGCATCCTCGGTAAGGCGTACGGCTTCGCGGTAGCGACCGGTGGAGTGCAGGGCGTGGCTGACTGAGCGGAAGAGGGAGCCGGTGACGACCGGATCGCCGGTGGGGCGTACGGCGGCAAGGCCGCGGTCGGCCGCGATCCAGGCAAGGTCGGTCTCGCCGAGTTTCGTGAGCTGAGTCGCCGCGAGTTGATAGGTGAGGCCGAGGAGGCGACGGGCCTGGTCTTGGTCGTTCCCGTCGAGTCCGTCGGCGGCGACCTGGGCGCGGTGGAGCAGGTCGGGCAGGCGGCCGGTGACGTACCCGAATCGGGACTCCTGGTAGGCGCTCCATAGGGCGGCCACGTCTTGCTTGACGTCGGCGACCTTGGGCGGCTCCTGGCTCTCGCCAGCCTGGCCGAACGGGGTGATGGCGCGGTAGTTCATCAGGGCGGCCCGTAGTGCTGGAACGGTGTCGGTGCCGCTGTCGGGCGTCCAGTCGAGCAGGGATGGTTCGGCGAGCAGGTCGCCGAGGGAGATGTCGAGGACGTCGGCGAGGGACTTGATGACGGAGAGCCGGTCCAGCTCGATCCGGTTGTTCTCGACCTTCCCGAGCCAGTCGGCGGTACGGCCGACCAGTCCCGCGAGGACTTCCTGAGACAGTCCACGTCGACGGCGGTACCAGGCGACGCGTTCGCCGATCGTGAGTGTGTTGACCATGCCGCGCACGATGCCTCCCTTGGGGCTCGCGACCCCGGAATGATTTTCCGGGTTGGGGGCGCGGTTGTGCCACAACCTGTGTCAATGATCGAGCACAACGGGTTGACCGATTGTCGTTCCTGCGCCGGCGTCGGCTGGAAGTACGTCACTCGGCGGGCGGCGCTGCGGTCGGTGGCGGCGTCTGGTGGGCCGTCGCGGTCGTTGGCGCGGCGGTCGTGTGTGGACTGTTCGGGTTTGGGTCGGGTGGCGGTTTCGTGAGCTGGGCGTCGGGGTGGGTGCTGGCGCCAGGCCACGTGGTCGACGTGTGGCCGTCTGAATGCCCGCCCGCCTCGACGCCTGTCCAACGCGTGGGAGGGGCGGCGGGTGGTTCCGAGGCCGGGTGACGTGTTGTTGCTGGATGGTCGGGCGTCGGTGCAGTTCGCCGGTGGTCGGACGGTTTTGTTGCGGGTGACGGTGGTGTGTGGTCGTCCGACGTACCACGGTTGGTGCTGGCTGACCGGCTATGTCCTGGACCGGCGTGGGCAGGCGCTCGACCGGCGGGATGTCTTCGTCCGTCTCGCCGGGCTGTGCCTGGTTTCTGCGGCTCGCCGACCCGGTTCGCCGAGGCGGGCGGCGGCTCCGGCAAGGAATCGTCGTGTTTGAGCTGAGGGTGCGCCTCGGTGAGGTGATCCGGCTGTCCGCCGCTGACCGGTTCCGGGAGACCGACGGTCCGGTGGCGTTGTGGGTGACCGGCGTCCGGCTGGTGGCGAATCGCCCGGAGCAGCACGAGTGGGTGTGGCTGGAGGGCGTGAAGATCGGCTATGACGGCCGTTCTGGCGACCAGGCGCAGATCCTCGTCCGCGTTTCCCGGCTGTCCGCCGACCGGTCCACGCGGTGAGCGTCTACCTGTCGGCCGCCGCCCGGGAGGAGCTGCGTGCCGCGCAGGTGCAGCTTGACCAGCACACCCCGTCGAGCGCCGACGGCGGCTGTCCGGCCTGTGGCGAACCTGGGCCGTGCGCGCTGCGGCGGACCGCGTTGCGGGTCTTTGGCCGGTACGGCTGTCTGCCCCGGCGCTGGCCGGGCGCGTCTCGTCCGGAGCTGATCGGTCGCGGTTCGTCGTGGTCGGGGTGGTTGGTGTCCGGCGGTGGTGATGTGTCGGGCGTTTGACCCTTGTCTTGTGTCGTCATGCTGGCAGGCTTTACGCTCCTGTCTTGACATGCTGTGATCTTTGACGGTGGGGTGGCCCGCGATGGCGTACGAGATTCCGACGCCGAAGTACCTGCGCGTGTTGAACACGCTGCGGGAGCGCATTGAGAACGACACGTACGCGCCGGGTGCGGCGTTGCCGTCGGAGAGTCAGCTTTGCACGGAGTTCGGGGTGTCTCGTCCGACGGTGCTCAAGGCGCTCGGGATTTTGAAGCAGGACGGGTGGATCGAGTCTCAGCAGGGCAGGGGCAGCTTCGTGCGGGGCCGGCCGCCGTCGGGGCGCACGTCACCGGCGTACGCCCGGGACGCGGTGGAGCTGGACGAGACCGGTGAGGTGGAGGTCCTGCATGTCGGCCCGGTCCTGGCCTCGGCCCGTATCGCGGCTGAGTTGAACATTCCGGAGGGCACCCCGGTCTACGAGCGGCGTCGCCGCACCCTGTCACCGTCGGGGCCGGTGGACCTGGTGGCCACGTTCGTGCCGGTGGACATCGCCGTGGGTACCGGGGTCATCAAGGCTGATCCGATCCCGGGTGGCCTGTTGGAGCACATCACCCGGGTCAAGGGGCTACGGGCGGACTACGCCACCGAGCGGATGACTGCCCGCCGGGCCAGCGCGGACGAGGCGAAGGCCCTGGACGTGCCGGCCGACGAGCCGATGCTCAGCGTCGTACTGACCGTCCACCAGGCTTCGGGGGATCCGATCCTGACCTCCGTGCTGGTGATGCCGGGCAGTCGGCACGAGATCGAGGACACCTACCCCCTGTCCTGACCGACAGTCCTCACGCTCGCGGATCTTCCTGTCGTCAATCTCTTGCTTGTATTTACAGGCTGACGTAACTTAGTAGCTCAATCGGATGTCATGGTGATGTCTGGTGAAGCGAGGAGGCTACGTCGTGGTTCCGCTGACGTTGAAGGTGCCGGTGCCGTTCGAGTACGTCTTCCCGGCCGGGGCGCTGTGCCTGGGCGTCGCGCCGCAGGTCGACTTCGACCGGCGTGGGCAGGGGGATGACCAGGCGCGGGACAAGGAGACCGGGGAGCGGGTCTGGCTGGTCCGCGTCCTGGACCTGGACCCCGAGGCGGGCAAGTTCGGTCGGTCCACTGAGGTCAAGGTGAAGGTGGTCGCGGCGCAGCAGCCGGTGCCGCCGGCGTCGCGGGTGCCGGGTTACCCGCCGGCGATCCAGTTCGAGGGTCTGACCCTGACGCCGTACGTGGATTCCCAGCGGTGCAAGGCATCCGGACAGTGCAAGGCCCGAATGGCGTACTCGCTGCGCGCAACCGCCATGGCCCCGGCCGCCGACCTGACCCCGGCTGCCGCCTGACCCGCACGTCGCACCACACGCGGGGCGGGCCGTTCGTCCGCCAAGATTCCCGGCCCGCCCCGCGCCCCAACCCACCCCTCACGCGTGAAGGAGGGCCTTGTGCCCACCGTAATTCGTGCTGCCCGCACACCCGCCCCCGCCACTCGTCCCGGGCGGTGGTCGTGATGCGCCGGACCCGCCTCGCCTGGCGGCGCCACGCCGCCCTGGCCCTGCAAGCGGCACTCCGCCGCGCACTCGGCCTGCCAGCTGCACCCGCGCTGGTGTCCGAGATCCGTTGCCCGCACTGCCGCCGCTGGGTCAAGCCGCGCCGCTTCGACCTGCGCCGCATGGCGTGCCGGACCTGCCTGGCCACCCTCGCCCGACCGGCCCGTGATCGGGGACTGCTGTGGTGACCCTGCGCCGGGTGGCGATCCGGGGCGGTGAGCGCTGATGCCGCTGATCAACGTCATCCCGGGTGAGAAGGTGCCGGTCGCGCCGATGAACGTGCGGATGCCGGTGTGGCGGGTGCCGGGCTGGTTGCTGCCGTTGTGGTGGTTGGCCCGGGGCCTGGTCCGCCTCACGGTCCTGGCGGTCCGCTACTGGTGGCTCAGCGGCCCGACCGTCGCCGCGCTCTACGTCTATAGCCGGCACGGCGGCCTGGTCCTGGCCGGCGTCATCGTGGCGGTGATCGGCGGGTGTCTGGCGTGGTGGCGCTGGCACCCTGCATCCTGGCTGCGGTTCGGCTGGTACCCGCTCGTTGGTCGGTGGCGGCGGTTGTGGGTGTACCGGCAGCGGTGGTCCTCGACCATGGCCACCTGCGGCCTAGCGACCGCGTTCGCCGGTGACCGGTACGTGCCGCAACTGCTCAAGGTGCGCTGCGACCGTCACGTCGATGAGGTCACGGTGCGGATGCTGCCCGGCCAACTCCCGGAGGACTGGGCACAGGCGGCCCAGCGTCTCGCCTACGCCTTCCGACTACGGGACGGCCAGGCGCGCACCACCGCCCGGCCGGATCGGGTGGTGCTGCGGTTCCTACGCCGCGACCCCCTCGCCGCGACCGTGGCACCGATGCCGGTGCCCGAGCTGCCGGACCTGACCGCCCTGCCTCTCGGTGTCCGGGAGGACGGGACACCGTATCGGCTGCGGCTGGCCGGTACCCACGTCCTCGTCGCCGGGGCGACGAACTCCGGCAAGGGATCCGTGCTCTGGTCGCTGATCTCGGCGCTGGCGGGTGGGGTGCGGTCGGGGTTGGTGGAGCTGTGGGTGTTCGACCCCAAGGGCGGCATGGAGTTGGCGGCGGGGCTGCCGCTGTTCGCCCGGTTCGCCTACGACGACCCGGACAGCATGGCCGGCGTCCTGGAAGAGGCCGTGAAGCGCATGCGGCAACGCGCGGCCCGGCTGCGCGGTGTCGCCCGGCAGCACACCCCGACGCCGGATGACCCGCTGATCGTCCTGGTGGTTGACGAGCTGGCGTCGCTGACCGCGTACATCTCCGACCGGAAGGTCAAGGAGCGGATCAAGGATGCCCTGTCGCTGCTGCTCAGCCAGGGGCGGGCGGTCGGGGTGCACGTCGTGGCCGCGTTGCAGGACCCGCGTAAGGAGGTGCTGCCGTTCCGGGATCTGTTCCCGACCCGGATCGGGCTGCGGCTGACCGAACCCGAGCAATGCGACCTCGTCCTCGGCGACGGTGCCCGCGACCGAGGCGCCCTCTGCGACCAGATTCCCGAGTCGGCGGCCGGGATCGGCTACGTGGCCCTGGACGGCGTTCGGGAGCCGGTGCGGGTGCGGTTCTCCTACCTCACCGACGAGCACATTCGCGACCTCGGCCGCACCTACCGCCGCCTCTGCACCGACCAGCAGGACCAGGAGGTGCCCCGATGAGCGGGAGCCAGAGCCGCGCCGAGCGGGCAGAGGGTGTGGTCCTGGTCCTCATCCTGCTTGTGGTCGGCGGGTTGGCCGGGGCGGCGTCGTTCACCCACGTGCACGACTGGACCATGGCCAACTCCCCGGCCGGCACCGGTGACTGGTTCGGCTGGGCCAATGCCGCGATCTCTGAACTCATCCCGCTCGCCGCGCTGCTGACCATCCGGCGTCGTCGGCGCACGGGCGGGCCGATCGGCTACCCGATGTTCCTGCTCGTCGCCGCTGTCGCGCTGTCGTTGTCGGCGCAGCTCGCGGTGGCCAAGCCGGGCCTGTCCGGGTGGCTGTTGTCCGCCGTGCCCGCCCTGGCCTTCCTCGGCCTGTCCAAGCTCGTCCTCACCACCAAACCCGCCGCGCCCGCCGGTCCGTCCTCGCCTGTCCCGGCCGTCCCGGCCAGTGCGGGCACCGGGGACGGCAGTCGTCCCGAGGTCGTACCCGCGCAGGTCAGCGACCAGGACGCCCGGGACGAACGCCAGGACGACCCGGACGGCTCCGAGGACGGTCAGGACGGCGGGGACGAGGGCCAGGACGTCGACGGCCAGGCGCCGAGCGTCGACCTGGTCCGGCTCGCCCGCCGGCACGCCGCCGAGCACCGGGCCGCGACCGGACGGCCGATAACCCGCGACGAACTCCGCGCCGCCCTGCGGGTCGCCAACGGCACCGCCTCGGAACTACTCCGGCTGATCCGCGAGGGCGACCGTCCCGCACTGGTCCCCGTCCCCGCGACAGCGTTCCCCGCCCGCAACGGCAGCCAACCCGATCCGGCGACTCCCGCCGAGGTGACCCGTTGACTCTCGCACCACTGCAACCCGCCCCCGGCCCGGCCGGTCCGGCTACTCCGGAGAAGCCGCGGCCGGGGTCGCGGGCCGACCGGATGCGCAAACCCCTCGCCAAGGACGCACTGCGGCAACTCGCCGAGCAACACGGCGTCTGCGTCCGACCCCTCGCCCTACGCCGCACCGACACCGAAACCGGCGTCACCGAGGTCGTGGAAGTCCCCTGCGGCGCCACCCTGGCCGCGAAGTGCAAGCCGTGCGCCGAATGGGGACGGCGGCTGCGGATCCAACAGATCCGCGAGGGCTGGCACCTCGCCGACGAACCCGCCATCCGACCCGAACACCCCAGCGAAGACGTCCTCGCCCTGGTCCGGGTCCGCGCGCACATGGAATTCGAACGCGAAGCACTCCAGTACCAGCCCATGCACCCCGACGAACGCGCCGCACAACTCGCCGACCTCGACGCCGGAATCGCGGAACTGGACGAGGCACTGGGAGAGACGGACCTGAGGGGGCACCTCACACCCCGGGAACGAACCGACCGGCCACGGCGCAAACGGTCCACCAAACGGCGGCAGGACACCCCGGACCTGCCCCGGCTGCCCGTCGACCCGCGCACGGTCGGCCGCGCCTACACGGGCCACCAGGGCAAGACGCACCGGCCCTCGATGCTGGTCACGCTCACCCTCGACAGCCATGGGCCGGTGCACTCCCACCTCCGCCGGGGCGCCTACATCGCCCCCTGCGAGTGCGGCCAGCGACACGGCCCGAACGATGACGTCCTCGGCACCCCGGTCGACCCGGCCAGCTACGACTACCGCCGCGCCGCGCTGGACGCGATCCACTTCGCTCGCGTCCTCGACCGGTGGTGGCAGAACGTGCGCCGCGCCGCCGGCTGGAACGTCCAATACGCCGGAGCCGTCGAGCTACAACGCCGCCTCGCCCCGCACGCGCACTTCGCCATCCGGGGCACCCTGCCCAGGCGCCTACTCAAGCAAATCGCGGCAGCCACCTACCACCAAGTGTGGTGGCCAGCCTTCGACCAACCGCGCTACACCGTCGATCGACCGCCGGTCTGGGACGTCGACCAACAGGCGTACGTCGACCCCAAGACGAAGCAGCCCTTGACGTCGTGGGCATACGCGCTGGACGAGCTGGAGGAACCCGACGCCCGACCCGCCTACGTGGCCAGGCTCGGACGGATCGACGCACGCGGCATCGAGCAGGGCACCAAAGACGCCGAGCGGTCGATCCGGTACGTGACGAAATACGTCACCAAGGACCTGACCGACCAGGCCCGGCCACGCTCGGACGCGCAGAAGGCACACTTCGACCGGCTCCACGCCGAACTCTCCGTGCTGCCCTGCTCGCCGACCTGCGCCAACTGGCTGCTCTACGGCGTCCAGCCCGACGGGGTAAAGGCAGGCTTGACCCCCGGCCGCTGCACCGGAAAGGTCCACCAGCGCTCAACGCTCGGCTTCACCGGCCGCCGCGTACTGGTCTCCCGGCAGTGGTCCGGCAAGACCCTGGCCGACCACCGCGCCGACAACCGCGCCTGGATTCGTGCGGTTCTCGCCGGAGGCATGGCCGACACCGACCCGGACGTCCAGGGCGATGAGCACGACCAGACGGCGGCCGACAACCCACAGCAGTACCGGTTCGAGCTGGCTCGCCCCGAAGACCCCGACGTGCTGCCCCTGGAACACCGGATCCTGCGCGCCGTCTCCGCCCGGATCCGCTGGCGAACAGACCTCGACGCGGCCCGCCAACGCGCGGCCCACGGTCTTTCGGCAACTGCCCCGACTCTCGCCCCTGCTGCCTGACACGAGAAGGAGGAACCGGATGGACGACGAGCTGTTGACCGCCGATGAGGTCGCCGCTCGCCTCCGAGCAACACCACGATTCGTGCGCCGGCTGGTCGCCGAACGACGGATCGCGTTCGTCAAGGTCGGCCGCCTGGTCCGCTTCGAGGCGTCCGCCGTCACCGCGTACATCGACAACAACCGGGTCGTCCCGATGACCCGTGCGCACCTACGCGACTACCTGGGGGAGGTCGCCTGATGGCGAGCAAGAACGGCCGGCGGCGTTTCGGCAACATCCGTCGGCTCCCGTCGGGCCGGTATCAGGCCCGGTACATCGGGCCGGACGGCATCGAGCGGAAGGCGCCGCACACCTTCGAGACCGAGCGGCAGGCGGGCAAGTGGTTGACCGTCGTGGAGTCGGAGATCATCAAGGGCGACTGGACGGCACCGGAGGCGGGGGAGATCCAGCTCGGCCCGTACGGTCAGAAGTGGATCGCCGAGCGCAAGCTCCAGCCGCGTACCCGCGAGAACTACGAAGACCTGTTCCGGCTGCACATCCGCCCGCACCTCGGCAGCCTCGCCCTGGGCGCGGTCAAGCCGCAGACCATCCGGAGCTGGCGCAAGCGGCTGCTCGACGGCGGCACCTCCGAGCCGCAGGCGGTCAAGGCGTATTCGCTGCTGCGGGCGATCCTGAACACCGCCGTCAAGGAAGACGAGATCATTCGGCAGAACCCGTGCCGGATCTCCGGCTATGACCGCTATCACACTCCGGAGCGACCGGTGGCGACCGTCGCTCAGGTCCTCGCGCTCGCCGACCGGATGCCGGCCCGGTTCTCCGCGCTGATCATCGTCGCTGCGTTTTCCGGACTTCGCTGGGGCGAGCTGGCGGCGCTGCGCCGGTCCGATGTCGACCTGGACGCCGGTACGGTGCGGGTGCCCCGCAAGCTCGCGGCCCTGCGTAACCGGATGGAGTTCGGTGCACCCAAGTCGGAGGCCAGCAACCGGACCGTCACGCTCCCGGCGGCGGCCCGCTCCGTTCTCCCCGCGCACCTGACCGAGTTCACGGGGGAGGAGCCGGACGCGATCGTGTTCACCGGGGACAAGGGCGCGGTCCTGCGGACCGGGAACTTCCGCCGGGCCGTCGACTGGCCGGCGGCGCTGCGAGCATCTGGCATGCCAGACGGCTTCCACTTCCACGACCTCCGGCACACCGGCAACAACCTGGCGGCGGCGACCGGCGCCAGCACCCGCGACCTGATGCACCGGATGGGCCACGCCAGCATGCGGGCCGCGCTCATCTACCAACACGCGAACAGCGAACGTGACCGGGAGATCGCCGCCGGCATGGACCGCCGGATCGCCAAGGCGCACCCCAAGGTCAAGAAGACCGGTAGGGGGAAGCCGACCGCGAAGGACGGGAAGCCGGCGACCGGGACCGACAAGCCGGCCAAGGGGAAGACCGGGGCAGCGCCGGACGGCACGAAGCGCGCTACTGGCACGCGAATGGCATGCAAGATCAAAGAGAGCTAGAAACAGAACGGCCCAGGATCGGCGATCATGCCGCTGACCTGGGCCGGAACTTTTGGAGCGGGCGACGAGAATCGAACTCGCACCGTCAGTTTGGAAGACTGAAGCTCTGCCATTGAGCTACGCCCGCGCTCGCCCCGGTCACCCGGGGCGCTAGACAGCCTATCGAACCGGACCGGCGACCGTATACCGGGATCGACCCCACGCGGTCACCCACGTCCACCACGAGGGTGCCGGGGGAGGGTCGGGCCGGTCGTGGCCGGGCTCACTCCGTACCCCTGGAACAGCGCGCTCGGGACGACACGGCGCCGGCGCGCGGAGACCGGGCGGGCGGCACCTGGCGGGGACGGCATACACTCTTCGACGCCACGGGGTGTGGCGCAGCTTGGTAGCGCACTCGCTTTGGGAGCGAGGGGCCGTGGGTTCAAATCCCGCCACCCCGACTGTCGTCCGTCGCGCTGGGTGAGCCTGGCCACCCCGCGCCTCCGGCGCGCCACGCCGGCTCGCCTACACTCGATGGGCCGATTCCGGCCAGGACACCAAGCCGGCCAACACAAAGACTGAAGATCTGTCAAGGAGTACGCCTGTGAAGAGCACCGTCGAGACTCTGAGCCCGACGCGCGTGCGGCTCGCCATCGAGGTGCCGTTCGCCGAGCTCGAGCCGAGCCTCAAGAAGGCGTACCGGGAGATCGGTTCGCAGGTCACCGTGCCCGGTTTCCGGCGCGGCAAGATCCCGTCCGCGGTGATCGACCAGCGGGTCGGCCGGGGCGCGGTGCTGAACGAGGCCGTCCAGGACGCCATCCCGGAGAACATCCTGGCGGCCGTCCGCGAGCACGACGTGAAGACGCTGGGCCGGCCCGAGGTGGAGATCACCGAGTTCAACGACGGTGAAGCCCTCAAGTTCACCGCCGAGGTCGACGTACGCCCCGAGATCGCGCTCCCGGACCTCACCGACTTCCAGGTGACCGTCGACGAGCTGAAGATCGACGACAGCGAGGTCGACGAGCAGGTCAAGAACCTGCGCGAGCGCTTCGCCACGCTGAAGACGGTCGAGCGGGCCGCCCAGGAGGGCGACTACGTGCAGATCGACCTGGCGGCGACGGTCGACGGCGAGGAGGTGCCCGGCGGCTCGGCGACCAACATCTCGCACGAGGTGGGGAGCAAGCAGCTTCTTCCGGGCCTGGACGAGGTCCTGGTCGGGCTCGCCGCCGGCGGGTCGACGACCTTCCAGACCCAGCTCGTCGGCGGGGACTTCGCCGGTCGGGACGCCGACGTGGCGGTGACGGTGCGGACCGTCAAGGAGAAGGAGCTGCCGGCGCTGGACGACGAGTTCGCCCAGCTCGCCAGCGAGTTCGACACTCTCGAAGAGCTGCGTAACGACCTCCGCGAGCGGATCAGCCGGTCCAAGAAGATCGAGCAGATCTACGCCGCCCGGGACAAGGCCCTGGCGCAGATGGTCTCGGCCGCCGACATCCCGGCGCCGGCGGGCGTGGTCTCCGAGGAGGTCGAGCACCGCAAGCAGGCCATGATCGACCAGCTGGAGCGGATCGGCGCCTCCCTGGAGGAATACCTGGCCAGCGAGGAGAAGACCGAGGAGCAGGTCGACGCCGAGCTGAACGAGGCGGCGACCGAGGGCGTCAAGATCCAGCTGCTGCTCGACACCCTGGCCGACGCCGAGGAGGTGCAGGTCTCCGACGACGAGTTCGGCCACGAGATCGTGCACCGGGCGCAGCGCGCCGGGCTGGCTCCCCAGCAGTACTACGACCAGCTGGTCCGCTCCGGCGCGGCCGGCGCCGTCTTCGGTGACGTCCGCCGCGGCAAGGCGCTGGCGATGGTGATGGAGCGCATCAAGATCACCGACTCGGCGGGCAACGTGATCAACCTGGAGGAGCTCCGCGCCGCGACCGGCGAGGAGCACGACCACGCGCACGACCACGACGAGCACCAGCACTGACACCGCACGATCCGCCGCGCCCGGGGAACAGCCCCGGGCGCCACGGCGGAAACTCCCGGGCGTACGGCCCTGCGGTCTACTGCGCTGATAGCGAACAGTGCCGGGACAGGGACGTTACGACCCCGGTCACCGGTTAGTGTCGGGCGTAAGACGGCACGGAGAGCGAAGGGCTGCCATGACTGGTTCAGACTTCTCAGCTATGCCCCTGCGGGTGATCGAAAACCGCGGTGGTGACAACCTTGGCGGCAACCTCGACGATTCGGTATACAACCGCCTGCTCAAGGAGCGGATCATCTTCCTGGGCAGCGAGGTGACCGACCAGGTCGCCAACCGCATCTGCGCGCAGCTGCTGCTGCTCGCCGCGGAGGACCCTGACCGCGACATCAACCTGTGGATCAACTCGCCGGGTGGCTCGGTCTACTCCGGCATGGCGATCTACGACACCATGCAGTTCATCGACAACGACGTGTCCACGGTCGCCATGGGCATGGCCGCCTCCATGGGGCAGCTGCTGCTCTGCGCCGGCACCAAGGGCAAGCGGTACGCCCTGCCGCACGCGCGGATCATGATGCACCAGCCCTCCGGCGGCATGGGAGGCACGGCCTCCGACATCGCCATCCAGGCTGAGCAGATGCTCTACACCAAGCGGATGTTCCAGGAGCGGGTGGCGCACCACACCGGCCAGGACCAGGCGCAGATCGAGGCCGACTCCGACCGTGACCGCTGGTTCACCGCCGAGGAAGCCAAGGACTACGGCTTCATCGACAAGGTGATCACCGGAGCCACCCAGGTTCCGGAAGGCGCCGGGACCCTGAGCTGAGGAGCTTGACGATGATCGACCCGAACCTGCTCTCCGGCTTCGAGCCGGTGCACAACCGGTACGTTCTGCCCTCCTTCGTCGAGCGCACGTCGTACGGGGTCAAGGAGTCGAACCCGTACAACAAGCTCTTCGAGGACCGGATCATCTTCCTCGGTGTCCAGATCGACGACGCGTCGGCCAACGACGTGATGGCGCAGCTGCTGACGCTCGAGGGCACCGACCCGGACCGGGACATCACCATCTACATCAACTCGCCCGGTGGCTCGTTCACGGCCATGACGGCGATCTACGACACGATGCAGTACGTCCGCCCGGACATCGTCACGGTCTGCCTCGGCCAGGCGGCCAGCGCCGCGGCGGTGCTGCTCGCCGCGGGCACGCCCGGCAAGCGGATGGCGCTGCCGAACTCCCGGATCATCATCCACCAGCCCGCCACCGAGGGGGGCTACGGACAGGGCTCGGACATCGAGATCCAGGCCCGGGAGATCCTGCGGATGCGCTCGCAGCTGGAGGACATGCTCTCGCGGCACTCCAACCAGCCGATCGAGCGGGTCCGTCGTGACATCGACCGTGACAAGTTCATGACGGCCGAGGAGTCGCGCGAGTACGGGTTGGTCGACAACGTCCTGACCAGCCGGAAGAAGGGCTTGCTGGCGGCCAACGCCGCGAGCTGAGCAACCCGGGTCAGAGGCCGGCCGAGCGGCTCAGCGGCGGCCGGCCTCTGACACACCCGTTTTGGGGGTCGGAGAAACCTCGCGCAGCGGGTAACGTCGGTTCTGCACCGCCCAACGCCGGTCGGGACCGGCCGGCGGCGAGGAAGACCGACGGGGCGTACCGACCGTAGGCGAGGTCCGACAGGGCCGGCCGATTAGCGCAGGGAGAACGTAGGTGGCACGGATCGGTGACGGCGGCGACCTACTCAAGTGCTCCTTCTGTGGCAAGTCGCAGAAGCAGGTCAAGAAACTCATCGCGGGGCCCGGGGTCTACATCTGTGACGAGTGCATAGACCTCTGCAACGAGATCATCGAAGAGGAGCTGGCCGAGTCCGGCGAGGTGAAGTGGGAAGAGCTTCCCAAGCCGATGGAGATCTGCCAGTTCCTCGACTCGTACGTGGTGGGTCAGGACCAGGCGAAGAAGGCCCTCGCGGTCGCGGTCTACAACCACTACAAGCGCATCCAGGCCGAGTCCTCGGGTTCGGGCAGTGACGCGGTCGAGCTGGCCAAGTCCAACATCCTGCTGATCGGCCCCACCGGCTGCGGCAAGACCCACCTCGCCCAGACGCTCGCCCGGATGCTCAACGTGCCGTTCGCCATCGCGGACGCGACCGCGCTGACCGAGGCCGGCTACGTCGGCGAGGACGTCGAGAACATCCTCCTGAAGCTGATCCAGGCCGCCGACTACGACATCAAGCGCGCCGAGACCGGCATCATCTACATCGACGAGGTCGACAAGATCGCCCGCAAGTCGGAGAACCCTTCGATCACCCGGGACGTCTCCGGCGAGGGCGTGCAGCAGGCGCTGCTCAAGATCCTGGAAGGCACGGTGGCGAACGTGCCGCCGCAGGGCGGTCGCAAGCACCCACACCAGGAGTTCATCCAGATCGACACCACCAACGTGCTCTTCATCTGCGGTGGGGCGTTCGCCGGCCTGGACCAGATCATCGAGTCCCGCACCGGGCAGGGCGGGCTGGGCTTCGGCGCCCACCTGCGCTCCGTCTCGGACCGCTCGACCGATGACATCTTCAGCCAGGTCATGCCGGAGGACATGCTCAAGTTCGGCCTGATCCCGGAGTTCATCGGCCGGCTGCCGGTGATCACCAACGTCCGGAGCCTCAACCGCGAGGCGCTGGTCCGGATCCTCACCGAGCCGCGCAACGCGCTCGTCCGGCAGTACCAGCGACTCTTCGAGATCGACGGGGTCGAGCTGGAGTTCGAACCGGCGGCGCTGGAGGCGATCGCCGACCAGGCGATGCTGCGTGGCACGGGTGCTCGTGGGCTGCGCGCGATCCTCGAAGAGGTCCTCCTCTCCGTGATGTACGAGGTCCCCAGCAACCCGAACGCCGCCCGCGTCCTGATCACCCGTGGCGTCGTACTGGAGAACGTCAACCCGACGATCGTGCCGCGGGAGTTCAACGGGCGCCGCGCCCGGCGCGACCGCGAAGAGAAGTCGGCCTGATCTCCACCCGCTGCCCGGGGCGTCGGCTCGGCGCCACGCCCGGGGCAGCGGGATCGTGCCCTCTGGCCCCCGCCCGGCCGTCGCCGTAGGCTTCCCGCATGCGCGTCGCCGTCTGCCAGCTCAACGCCCGCGACGACCGGAAGGCCAATCTCGCCACCGCCGCCGACCTCGTCGCGCGAGCCGCGGCCGCCGGCGCGGACCTGGCGATCCTGCCGGAGTACGTCGACTACCTCGGACGTTCCGCCGGCCAGCCCGCCGCCGAGGGGACCGACGGAGAGTTCGCCGAGTTCTTCGCCGCGACGGCCCGTCGGCACGGCATCTGGGTGCTCGCCGGATCGTTCCGCGAGTCGGGCCCCGACCCGGAGCACACCTACAACACCTCCCTGGTCTTCGACCGCGCCGGTGGGCTGGTCGGCAGCTACCGGAAGATCCATCTGTACGACGTGGAGATCCCCGGCCGCGTCTCGTACCTCGAATCCCGCACCGTCGCCGCCGGCGCCGAGCCGGTCGTGGTCGAGATCGAGGGTGTACGGGTCGGGCTCTCCATCTGTTACGACCTGCGGTTTCCGGAGCTGTACCGGCGGCTGACCGTCGAGGGTGGCGCGCAGCTGCTGGTGGTACCCGCCGCGTTCATGCTGCACACCGGACGGGACCACTGGGAGGTGCTGCTCCGGGCCCGTGCGATCGAGAACCAGTGCTTCGTCGCGGCGGCGGCGCAGATCGGTGACCACGATCCGGGGCGTACCTGTTTCGGCCGCAGCATGGTGGTCGACCCATGGGGGACCGTTGTCACCCAGGCGCCGGACACCGTCGGGATCGCGGTGGCCGATCTCGATCTCGACCGGCTGCACCAGATCCGCACCGAACTGCCCAGCGTGGCCAACCGTCGGCTCTGACCGTGACGCCGCCCGCCGTCACCTCACTGCAGCAACATCCCCACCAGGGCCAGGCTCACGATCACCGAGGCGGTGACGAGCAGACCGGTGGTCATCCGGGAGGGCCCGCGGCGGGCCAGGCGGCGTACCGAGGCGACGAGAGCCAGCAGGACGAAGCCACCGATGAGCAGCTGCCAGATGGGCAGCAGAAGAGCCGAGAGGGTGTCCTGGGCCAGGATGGTGCCGGTCGCGCTCGCTACGGCCATGGTTGCCACTCTGACACGGCCCGTCCGATCTGACACTGCCAACCTGGCCTCTCTGCCGCTGACCGGCGGGACGGATGGGGACGAACAGGCCCCGGCGGGGGGTGGTTCCGGACCCCCGACAGGTGGGCGACGGGAGCCGGGAACACCGGGGGGTGCCCGCCGGTTGAACCCTTGGTGCGTCCGGACCGTGCGAGGCCCGGGGCCCGGTCGGGGTGGTCGTTGCGTTGGACCGCTCAACCGCCGGGACCGTGGGTGGCCCGAGGTCCGGTCGGGAACAACTCGGGAGTGGTCGTTGGTTGGACCACTCAGGCACCCGCGAGGTGGGCGCCGCGAGCGAGGTTCCAGCGCGGATGTCCGGGTGCCGGTTCGAAGGGCACCGATTTGCGTTGCTGGGGCAAGAGGCGTAACTTTCTCTCTGCGAGCGGGAACCGGACGAAATGGCCGGGCCGCGAGCAACCGGGCCTGGCGGGTGACCGCGAGCGGGACCGGTTCCGGGTGGTGCAGCACCTGACAGTGTCAGGTTGAGATTGCGAGACCAACCGGGTAAAGTACCTGAGGTCGGCAGGAGCCGGGCGGATGTGCCACGAAGTGGCGATCGGCCGGTCTGCGGACTTCCCCCCAGGCAAGAGCGAGCACCTAGCTCGGTGCGCGCCGCGATGGGGATCCCGGGCGGAGCGGAACGAGAGCCGAAGTTTGGCTTGACACCGCGCAACTGACCGGGTAAGTTAGGCGAGTTGCCCCGAGGGCGGTTCCAAGATCGGGATCGTGGTTC
>NZ_JBNJMX010000002.1:0-713743 GCF_050936375.1 Plantactinospora sp. CA-290183
CGGTCATCACCACGTACGTCAACGAGGACGAGCTCAACACGAGCTGCCCGCAGTTCGCGATCCTGCCCGGCGACGCGGACGCGTTCACCCCTGCACTTCAGCCAGCGCTCCTGCGTACCGCTGGATCCCGCGCTGCTGAACAGCCTGGCCGCCGAGGGGGTCAAGACCGGCGACCTGGTCAACGGCTACGTGCGCAGCACCGAAGGGGACCTGGTGCGGGTCGGCGTGGAACCGTTCCGCAACGACAACGGGCAGTGGGTCGGTGCCGTGGTGGCGGCGGCCGACACGGCCGAGGAACGGGACCGGCACAACCAGGTGGTCCTGCTGACGGTCGGCGCCTGCGTCCTGCTCATCGGCGTCGTCGGGCTGGCCGGGCACCTGCTCTCCGGGCGCGCCATCCGGCCCGCCACCGCCGCCCTGGAGCAGCAGGAGGTGCTGCTGGCCGAGACCGCGCACGACCTGCGTACGCCGGTGGCGGCGCTGCGCGCGCTGGCCGAGACGGCGCTGGACAATCCCACCCAGCGCGCCGACCTGCTGCCGCGTACCGTCCACCTCGCCGTCCGGATGGGCACCATCATCGACGGACTGCTGGTACGGGCCCGGCTGGCGGCCGGGGTGGAGCAGCTCGCCATCCAGCCGGTCTGGCTGGACCAGCTGGTCAGTACGGTGGTGGAGGAGACCCCGACCGACGGCGCACGGGTGACGGTGACCGCCGCCCCGACGAAGGTGAACGTGGACCCGGTGCTGGTGCAACGGGCCCTCGGTAACCTGCTGGACAACGCCCTGCGGCACGGACGTCGCCCGGGCGACATCGCGGTGGTGCACATTACGGTGGCCGGCGGGCGGGTCATGGTCGCCGACCACGGGCCCGGCATCGACGCGGCGGTGGCCCGGGAGAACTTCGACCGGTTCACCAGCGGGAGCGGGTCGAGCGGGCTCGGTCTCCCCATCGTGCGCTGGGTGGCCCAGGCCCACGGCGGCATGCTGCGGGTCTACAACGCGGAAGAGGGTGGCGCCATCTTCGAGCTGGTGCTGCCCGTCATCGACTCCTGAGGGTGTACCGACGATGGACCAATTTTGTATACCTTCTTCTATGCTCGGCGGGTGACCATCTTGGGCTCTCTGCGTCGCTTCGCCCCCCGCTCCCGATGGGATCGGGGACTGCTGCGCCGCGGCCGGCTGCCGCTGGTGCTCCTGCTCGCCGCCGGCCTCGCCGCCGTGACGGCCGCCGTCTCGACCGCGGCGACCCCGAATCCGGGACTGCGCTTCGCGCAGGCCGGGCACTGGGTCGCCAGTCCGTCGCTGGGCACGGTCTTCCACATCAACGGCGCCGCGCGCACCGTGGACGCCCGGGCCGACGTGAGCGGCCTGGAGCCGGGCAGCCAGGTGGTGCAGGGCGACACCAGCGGGTACGTGGTCGGCCGGGCCCGGATCGTCGAGTTCGGCAAGTCGAGCCTCTCGGTCGAGCGGACCCTGACCACGCCCTCGGACGAGCGGCCGGTCGCCGTCGAGACCGCCGGCGGGCCGTACCTGGTCTACCGGCAGGCCGGCCGGGTCGTCCGGCTCGGTGAGACGCCGGCGACGATCCCGGCGGGCGGGGCACTCGGCGAGCCCGTCGCCACCCGCGACGGCACCCTCTGGCTGCACCGGACCGACTCCGGGGTGCTCTGCCGACTCTCCGCCGACACCGACCGGATCTCCTGCCCGGCCTCCGCACCCGTCGGGCACGCCGGCGCGCTCAGCGTGGTGGACGAGCGGCCGGTCTTCCTGGACACCGAGACGGACACCCTGAGCCTGATCGCCGACGACGGGCTGGGCAAGCCCACCCGGATCGGCGTGGACGTACCGCCGACCGCGCGCGTGGCGCCCGCCGACGTCGCCGGCCGGATCGCCATCCTCGACCCGACCGCCCGGCGGATGCACCTGGTGGACGCCACCCGGCTGGACGGGAAGGTGACCAGCCCGGCGGTCTCGGTCGACCTGCCGGACGGCGACTACTCCGCGCCGACGGTGAGCCGCTCGGCCGTGGTGCTGCTCGACCGCAAGCGCGGGGCGGTGCTCACCTACGGCAGCGACGGCCGGCAGCAGGGCAGCGTCCCGGTGCCGCCGGAGAACGGCGAGCCCGTCCTGAGCCGCGGCGAGGACGAGCGGGTCTACGTGGACGGCCCCGAGGGCCGGCACGTGCTGGTGGTCGACCACAACGGCGCGGTCGGCTCGGTGCCGGTGGCCGGCGACGGGAAGGGCAACCCCACCGGTACGCCGGTGCCGCCCGACCGGACGCCGGCGGCGCCGCCCGCCGACCGGACGCCGGAGACGCCGCGCCGTCCCGACCCCCCGGCGCCGCCGGAGCGCCGCGACGACACCCCCACCCCGGCCCGCAAGGCGGTGCCGGCGAGCCCGCCCGGCGCACCGCCCGGCCTGAAGGCCGCGGCGCAGGGCGCCAACCTGCGGGTGACCTGGGGTGCCGCCGCCAGCAACGGCGCCTCGGTCAGCCGGTACCGGATCTCCTGGGCCCGGGCCTCGGGCGGCGGGGGCGGCTCCGCCACCAAGTCGGGCGGCACCCGCTCGATCAGCCTGACCGGCCTCAGCCGGGGCGTCGCGTACCGGGTCACCGTGGCGGCGGAGAACTCGGCCGGCCGGGGCTCCGCGGCCTCGGTACGGGCGACGATCCCCCAGCCGACCCGCACGGTGACGGTGTCCCGCGGCTCGGACACCACGTACGAGGACGACTGCCACGCCCCGGACTGCGCGTACATGCGGATCGTGATGCGCGGGTTCAAGCCGAACACCAACTACCACATCAAGCCGAGCTCGGACCAGTGGCCGAACTACAACCCGGGCGGCACGCACAGGACCGACGCGCAGGGCAACCTGACCCTTGAGGACTACCCGTTCGACGCGGTCGGGCAGCACGTCTGGGTGACCGTGGACGGCGTCCGGTCCAACAGGTTCCTCTGGCGGGCGGGATGAGCGTGACCGGAGGGACGACCGGCATGAGCGGCGGCCAGGCGGCGGACGTCGCCGCGCGGATCGAGAAGAACGTCCAGCGGGTGATCCTCGGCAAGCCGGAACTGGTCCGGCTGGCGGTCGCGGGGCTGCTGGCCGAGGGGCACCTGCTGATCGAGGACGTGCCGGGCCTGGGCAAGACCACCCTGGCCCGCTGCCTCGCCCACAGCATCGGCGGGCGGTGGAACCGGATCCAGTTCACCCCGGACCTGCTCCCCGGCGACATCACCGGGGTCACGGTCTACCGGCAGAAGGCGGAGAGCTTCACCTTCCAGCCGGGCGGGGTGTTCGCGAACGTCGTGGTCGCCGACGAGATCAACCGGGGCACGCCGAAGACCCAGTCGGCGCTGCTGGAGGTGATGTCGGAGCGCCGGGTCACGGTGGACGCCGTCGCCCACGAGGTCCCGTGGCCGTTCCTGGTCGTGGCGACGCAGAACCCGATCGAGATGGAGGGCACCTACCGGCTGCCCGAGGCACAGCTCGACCGCTTCCTGATGCGGCTGCACGTCGGCTACCCCGACCTCGACGCCGAAGTTTCGGTGATCATGGGCGAGTGTGCCGGGGTCACCGCCGAGGAACTGCCAACGGTGGTGGAGATCCCGCAGCTGCGGGAGGCGATCACCGAGGTACGCGCGTCGCACACCGACCGCTCGGTGGTCGGGTACGCCGCCCGGCTCGCCACCGCCACCCGGGAGCACGCCGCCGTACGCTTCGGCGCCAGCGTGCGCGGCAGCATCGCACTGGTGCGTACCGCCCAGGCCATGGCGGCGATCGACGGGCGGAACTTCGTCACCCCGGACGACATCAAGGACGTGGCCGTGCCGGTGCTGGGTCACCGGCTGGTGCTGACCCCGGAGGCCGAGCTGAGCCAGCGCAGCCCGGTGGACATCGTCACCGAGGTGCTCGCCTCGACCCCCGTACCCCTGGTGACTGCGGGCCGCTGACCGTGCGCCTGACCCGACGCGGCCTCGCCGTGCTCGTCTCCGGGGCGCTGTCGCTGCTCTTCGGGCTCTGGGCCGGTTACCCCTTCCTGGCCGCGCTCGGTGCGGTCGGGCTGGCGGCGGTGCTGGCCGCCCTGCTGCTCACCGCCCGCCGGCTGGCGGTGACGGTACGCCGGTCGGTCTATCCGGACCGGGTCGAGCGGGGCAGGCCGGCGCTGGCCAGCCTGCGGGTGGGCAACCCCGGCGAGCGCCGCGCCGCCGGGTTCCTGGCCACCGACCCGGCCGGTGGTGTGACCCGCACCGTCCGGGTCCGGACCCTGCCGCCCGGCGCCGAGACGGTGCACCACTACGAGCTGCCCACCGGCACCCGGGGGCGGCTGACCGTGGGACCGCTGACCCTGCACCGGGTGGACCCGTTCGGGCTGGCCCGCAACCGGCTCGCGATCGGGGCGAGCGCGACGCTGTGGGTACATCCCCGGCAGCTTCCGGCGCGGCCCCCGGCCGGCGCCCATCCGCGCCACCACCACGAGGGCGTCAGCACCGACGACGCGCTGCGGGGTTCCATCGACCTCCAGGACGTCCGGGAGTACGTCCCCGGCGACGAGGTCCGGCACCTGCACTGGAAGGCGACCGCCCGCACGGGCCGGCTGATGGTGCGCGACCTGACCGACCCGGCCCAGCCCCGGTTCACCCTGCTGCTGGACACCCGCACCGACGCCCTGACCGGCGAGGATTTCGAGGAGTCGGTCGACCTGGCCGCGTCGCTGCTCTGCGCGGCGGCCCGGGCGGGGCAGCACACCCGGCTGGTCACCTCCGCCGGCCTGGACCTGGGCGTACCCGGTGGGGTGCGGTCCGCCCGGCGTGTCCTGGACGAACTCTGCGAGCTGCGCCAGGAGGGCGCCCGTGACGCCGCCGTGGTGCCGCCGGCACTCTCCCCGGTCCGGGCGGGCGGCGGTGCCCTGATGGTCGTCGCGGCCGGGACCGCCGGGCTCGCCCCGCTGGCCGGCCTGCGGCACCGCTACTCCATGATCCTCGTGGTGACGCTCGGCGACGTGCCGGCGGAGAGCCCGCCGGTGGCCGGGGTACGGGTGCTGCACGCGAGCGACGCGGCCGAGGCGGTACGACGGTGGAACGAGGCCGGCAGATGAGGCGCCTGGTGTCGACGACCTGTACGGTCCTGGCCGCGGTCGTCGCCGGCCTGCTGTTCGGGACGGTCTTCGGCGTACCCGGACTGCTGGTCCCGGTCGGCGTGCCGGCCGTGGTGGTGTTGCTGGCCGCGCTGGCCTGCACCGGCCGCCCCGCGCTGGAGTCCTGGCGTCCGCTGCTGGCGACCGGAGCGGGCCTGCTCGCCGTGGTGGAGACGTCGCTCTGGTCGACCACCCTCGCCGGGCTCCCGACCGGGCGGACGCTGCGCGCCCTCGGCGCCGGGATCACCGACTCCTGGCAGCTCACCCTGCAGTCCACCTGGCCGGCCCGGCCGGACCCGGCGCTGCTGCTCTTCGTCCCGCTGCTCGTGGTGCTCGCCGCCGTTCTCGGCATCGAACTGCTGCGCCGCCCCGGCGGTGCGCTGCCGGCACTCGCGCCGAGTCTGGCCGTCGCGGTGCTCAGCCAGTTCTACGCGCCGCTGACCCCGGGCGTCGGCGCCGCCGCCGCGCTGGCCTACGCGGCGGTCGCCGGGACACTCCTGGCCAGCGGCCGGTCGGTACCCGACGACGCCGTCACACCGGCGGGTAGGGGTCCGACCGGCGGATCGCCCGCCCGTGCGGGCGCGGTGGCACGCGGCGCGGTCGAGCGCTCCGGCGCCCTGTCGGTACTGCCGCAGCTCGTCCCGCCGGCCGTGCTGGGGCTGGTCGCGGCGCTCCTCGCCGGCCTGCTGCTGCCGACCGCCCCGGCGCGGTACTCGTTGCGGCACGACCAGGCGGCCCCGCTGCCCGACACCCGGCTGACCAGCCCGTTGGACGAGATCGCCTACCGCCTCGCGTCCCCCACCGCGCCGGTGTTCCGGGTGCGGGCCGCCGACGCGGAGGTGGATCGCTGGCCGCTGGTGGTGCTGGACACCTTCGACGGGGTCAACTGGACATCCGGCGGACGGTACCTCCGGATGGGCGCCGAGCTGCGGCCCAGCGCCGCCGTGACCGTCAACGTGCGGCGGCGGTCGGCCGAGATCGAGGCGACCGGCACCGGTGGGCCGTGGCTGCCCAGCCAGACCTGGCCGGCCGGGGTCTCCGGCATCGAGCCCCTGGTGGAGGAGGGGCACGGCAGCCTGCTCCTGCCCGGCTCGGAAGGGGTGGCGCGCTACACGCTGAGCTGGTGGCAGCCGCAGGTCGACGCCGAGGCGCTCAGCTCGGCCGCGATCGACCCGCGCGCGCCGGGCGGGTTCGGTGGCCTCGGCGAGGTGCCGGCCGGGATGGCCGAACTCGCCGAGGAGGCGGTACGCGGCGGGCGACCGACCTTCCAGACCGCGCTGGTGCTGGAGCGGTTCCTCCGGCAGAACTACCGGCTGGCGACCGGGAACGACCTGCCGACCGGGCACTCCTGGCCGCAGGTCGCCGACTTCCTGCTGCGCGGCAAGCGGGGCACCAGCGAGCAGTTCGCCGCCGCGTACGTGGTGCTGGCCCGGATGAGGAGCATCCCGGCGCGGCTCGCCGTCGGCTTCCGTACGCCGGCCGCCCGGGACGCCGACGGCGGGTACACGGTCCGCAACGCTGACGTGCTGGCCTGGCCGGAGGTGGCGGTGGCCGGGGTCGGGTGGGTGCCGCTGGACCCGAGCGGTACCGCGTCGGCCGGTAGCACCGCGGCCGGCGGCGGGCTGGCCGCCCTGACCGCCCAGGTCCGGGACCGGCTGCCCGCGACGGACGAACTCCGCGACCCGCCGGTCGCCCCGCCCACCCGGGCGTCGGATGGCGGCGGTCCCGCCCTGGATCTCGGCACCCCGCAGTGGACACTCCTGCTCGGCCTGCCGGTGCTGCTGCTGGCCGGCTGGCTGCTCGGCGTACCGGCGACCCGGGCGGGACGCACCTGGCGACGCCGGCGCCGGCCGGGCCCGGGCGCCGTGGTGGGTGCCTGGGAGGAGGTCCGGGACCGGCTGCGCGGTCACGGCGTGCCGGTCTCCGCCGGCATGACGGTGCGGGACCTGGCCGCCGAGGCGGGCCCGGTGACCGGTCCGGGTACGGCGGAGGAGCTGCGCCGGCTGGGTGCCGTGGTGGACCGGGCGCTCTGGTCCGGGGCCGCCCCGACCGGCGAGGACGTCCGGCAGGCCTGGGACACGGTCCGGGCCGTACGTCGCGGGCTGGCCCGCCGGGGTTGGCGGGCCCGGCTCCGGGCGCTGTTCGACCCGCGTACGTTGCGGCCGCCGCAGCGCTGACCCCCGGTCACCGGACCGGACGTGGCCGGGCGGTCGTCAGTTCAGGCAGTTCGCGCCCCGGATCGACTTCCGCTCGCTCTCGTAGACGGTCACGCTGTCGCTGCCCTGGATGCGGAAGCAGTACCCGCGTACCGGGTCGACCGGCACCCGGTAGGTGGTGGCGTTCCACACGATCAGCACCTTGGTCTCCTGCCCCTCGGCGGCCACCTCCACGCCGAAGTTCAGCGGCTCGCTGCTGCGCCAGGAGAGCTCGACGACGTTGCCCCGGTCCACCGGGTCGGCCAGTTCGAGCTGTACGACGCGGGTGGTCGGCGCCGGCGGGCTGTCCACCGCGAGCGGCGGCGGGGCCGGCGGCACGGTCAACTCCCCGGGCCGGTTCAGCAGGAGCAGTACCGCCACCACGGTGAGCACCGCCACGGCACCGGCCACCGCCAGCCGCACCGGCAGCCGGCGCGACCGCCGGGCCGGTGTGCTCGCGTCGAAGACCAGGATCGGTTCACCATGCGGACGCGGTGGCGCCGGTTCGAGCACGCCGGCCGCCCCGGGCAGGGTCGCGACGCTCCCGGCCGGCGCGAAGTCGTCAAAGTCCCTTGTCTGGGTCGGGTCCACCGCCTGGCTCGGGTCCACCGCCTGGCTCGGGTCCACCGCCTCCGGGTGGTCCGTCCGCCCCGGGGTCTCCGGCTCCGCGTCGGTCTCCGGCTCCGCGCGGGTCTCCAGCTCCGCGCGGGTCTCCAGCTCCGCCTGGGTCTCCAGCTCCGCCTGGGTCTCCAGCTCCGCCTGGGTCTCCAGCTCCGCCGCGACCCGTTCCGGCTCGGGCTCGACAGGCGGCTCCGGCTCGGGCTCCGACAGCGGCTCCGGGTCGGATACCGCATCGGCCGCCGGCACCGGCGCGGTCGGAGGTTCCGGCGGGGCCACGAGTACCGACGGGGCCACGGGCACCGGCGCGGCCACGACTACCGGCCCGGTCGCGGATGCCGGCGCGGTCGGGGGTTCCGGCGCGGTCCGGGATTTCGGCGGGACCACGAGCACCGGCGGGACCACGGGTACCGGCGGGATGGGAGGTACCGGCGTGGTCACGGGTTCCGGCGCAGTCACGGGTTCCGGCGGGGTCGCGTCGGCGGTCACGGGCTCCCTGCCGGCGTCGGCGCGCTCCGGCTCCGGCTCCCATCCCCAGTCCGGTTCCCATTCCGCTTCGGGTTCGGCGTCGGGCTCTACCAGCTCGTGCAGCGCGGCCAACCGCTCGACCACCGTGGCGGCGTCGGCGGGCCGATCCTCCGGATCCTTCGCCAGCAGGGCCGCGACCAGCTCCGCGAGCCCGGCGGGCAGGTCTGGACGGCTCAGCGGCGGCGCAGGCCGGGAGAGCACCCGCAGCAGCCGCTCTCCCGGCTCCTCGCCGGGCGGGCCCTGGTGCGGAGAGCGGCCGGAGAGGGCCAGGTGCAGGATGACGCCGAGGCCGTACAGGTCGGACCGCTCGTCCGCCGAGCCGTCGCGTACGGTCTCCGGCGGCAGGAAGTCGAGGGTCGGCACCGGGTCGCGCGGGTACGCGTGCCGCAGGGTGAGGCCGAAGTCGGCGAGCAGCGGCTCACCGGAGGGCCGGAACAGCACGTTTCCCGGTGTCACCCCGCCGTGCACGAGTCCCGCCCCGTGCGCGGTCGCCAGCGCGCTGGCCAGGGCGGTACCCAGGGCCAGCGTGTCCGGCACGGTCAGCGGGCCGAACGAGCCGAGCAGCTCCGGCAGGGACTGGGTGCAGAGTTCCATCCGGAGTGCGGTGCGCCCGTCCGGCAGGTCCTCGATCCGGTCGGCGACCAGGATCGGCGCCGCCGGCCGCAGGGCCGCCAGCCGGCCCAGCTCGCTCTCCAGGGCGGCCCGGGTACGCCGGTCGAGCCGACCGGGCAGGACCTTCAGCGCGAACGCCTCGCCGGTGTCGGGCTGCACCCCGGCCAGCACGATCGTCACCGGACCTTCACCCAGCGGAACCAGCTCGCTGTCTTCCCGGTCGGTGGTCATGGTGGCGCTCATCCTCGTGCTTCCGTACCGGCTCGGTGTCCACGGGCGGCTTTCGGCGCGCGGGTGTGCATCGCGATCCCCTCCCGGACGATGTCCGCGGGCGCTGCCGCGCCCGTTCCCCGCTCGGCCGGACGTCCCATCGTAGGAACGAATGTGCCCGTGGTGGGGACGGGGCGGCAGCTTGCTGCCGTACCGGGGTCTACACGGTCGGCTGCCTGCTCCCGACCAAGGCCAGCAAGCGCCTCGGCCGGTTCGCCGCCCGGACCTTCCCCGCGTCCAGCGCCGGCCGACTCAACGCGAAGCTCTGGATCTGCGCCGTCCTACTCGGGGTGCTCGCCGACCTCCCCGGCGGGGTGGTCGGCGACGTCACGGTCTGGGCTGTCGACCTGCTCACCAACCTGGTTTCACCGTTGCCCGAGTGGCTGTTTGGAGCTGCCTGATGAGTACCGCTGCTGATGAGGTTGTCCGCGGTTGGGGCGGGCCGCTCGGCATCCTCGCCGCCGTCGTCGCCTTCTGCCTGATCGTGGGAGTCGTCGAATCCCTCAAGATCCGTAACTCCTCCCCTATCCCACGGGGGCGGGGTGGCTCCGGTGTCAACCCGCAGGTCGGCGAGGTGTCTGATACCGATGACACCGACCCTGACACCAGCCCCGTGGTGGGGGCAGATCATCGACCGGGACGGCCGCCGCGTCCGCCGAGTCGCCCACGTCCTGCGCACCGGAGAGTCCCCGCCGCCGGACGACGAGGTCGACGTCGCCCTCGACGACGAGGAGCCCCCGGAACTGGAGGCGTGGATAGACGACTGCCTCGGGGCCGGGGTGTCGTACAACACGATCGTCCGCGAGGGGGTCGCCCGGTATCGGGTGAGCGAGGCGACGATGAAGCGCCGGATCCGGAACGTCCGGGGGGACCGCGCGGCGTAGGTGCTGACCGGGCTGGGGGGTTTCCCCGGCCCGGTCACCCGATGTAGGGCGGCCCGCCCGCCGTCCAGTGCCCGATCCGCAGCCGCACCGACTCGTGCATCTGGATCCCCGCCACGTCGTCCGGGTCGAACCAGGCGACCTCCGTGGACTCGTCGCTGACCGCCAACTCCCCGTCGACGGGCCGGGCGGTGAACACCACGACGAACTCCTGCCGGACCTCCCCATCGGCGTAGGCGATGACGTGACGAGGGTCGGTGTAGACGCCAAGGATGCCGGTCAGCTCGACGTCGAGCCCGGTCTCCTCCCGGGTCTCGCGCACCACGGTGCCACCCAGCGTCTCGCCGATCTCCATCTGCCCGCCCGGCAGCGACCAGTTCCCGGAGTCCGCTCGCCGCTGCAACAGGATCCGGCCCTGCTCGTCGACCACAAGGGCGGAGCCGCCCGGCACCAGCGAGTTCGCCGCCGGGGCGTCCGGGTCGTCGAAGTAGTCCACGCGTCGGCTCACCGGCTGACCTCCTGTGGGTGGACCGTGTCCCAGACTTGCATGAACTGCTCGGCGAACGTCTCGAAGATCCCGAAGGCGGACAGCCGCCGCAGGTGCAGCGCCGGGTGCTGGTAGCCGCGGTAGCGGAACAGGTGCGGTGTGGCGATGGCCTGGTTGTCGAACCGGAACCACGAGTTGTAGAGGTGCACGGTGTGCGTGCCGACCCGTACGCCGTCGACCTGGGCGATGCCGGCCAGCATGGTGAAGGCGTTGCGGATCCGGCCGGGCAGGGTACCGCCGAGCTGCTCCAGCTCGTCGCGCTCTCGGACGTGCTCGCAGTCGGGGTCGGCGAGCGCGATCCGCACCCGGCAGCCGGCTGCGCACTTCTCGGCGATCACATCGGCGGCCCGCGGGATCAGCTCAAAGATGAACGGCGCGGCGTAGACCATGATGTCGATCTGCTCCCAGGCGCCGGTGAGCAGGCTGACCCACAGGTCGGTCGGCACCTCGGCGCGGTGTGCGTACGCTGAGACGACCTCGCCGGTGGAGGCGAAGCCGGGCGCCTGGTCGGGGCGGGTGGTGGGCCACAGGGCGCCCTCTTCCTCACCCACGGCCTCCGCGACGGCGAGCCGGTTCCCCATGACGGTACAACGCGGAACGGGACGCCTCCGGAACGTCAAAACGTCCATTGAGGCGTCCTGTGGGACGTACAGGCGTCCCGGGCTCTCCGTAGCTTCGCCCTAAGGGACGCGGTGAACGCGAACTCCAAGCCTCCGGCCGTGCGCCGCGTCCATACCGGCCGGGCTCGGTGGCCTTCCCCCGGACACCGGGCCCGACCCCCCAACTGAGGGAGGGGCGACGTGGGTCTGTGGAACAGGTGGAGAACCCGACGGACCGACCAGCTCGCGCGGGAACAGGCAGCGCGGGAACAGGACGCGGCGGAAGCCGCTGCGGCCCGGCAGCGGCTGCTCGACCAGGCTCGACGGCTGAACCCTGGCCAGTATCAGCCGTCCTGGAACGAGCCAACCCGAATCGAGGGTCTACCGCTGATCACCTACGGGCAGCGCAACCAGTACCAGATTCAGGACTTCCGGCGGGACGGTTCGCGGTGGCTGAGGGTGCCGGGGCCGACCGCATGACCAGCCGGACGCCGGTCTTCACCTCGGATATTCCGGAGGTCCCCTCCGGGACCGTGCTGACGCTGCGGCCTGTCGACTGGTCCCACTGCGCCCACGTCACCCCGGGCACCTACCTGGACGTCACCGTCGTGCGGGTCCACCGCACCGTCACCGCCGTGCGGTCGGGCGCCCTGTGGGTGTGGATCGCCGGCCACCAGCACCCCGAGTGCACCTGGGCACACGTCGAGCGCCACGCCCCATGCCGGCATCTGATGGTACGGGTCGACGTGCTCCGCCGGGCGGTCGGACAGTGATGACCGAGGGGCCGCCCGGGGTGATGGCCGAGGCGGCGTACCGGATCCTGGCCGACCACAGCCACAACCAGACGTGCCGTCAGTGTGACCGGCTGCGCTGCTGGATGCTCGAGTGGGCACTCCGTACGGTGATCGGCGAGAGGGTACCGCCGGAACACCGCAAGGACGCCACCGCCACCCTTGACCGCGCTATCGCAGGCGCGGACCTGACCGCACCCATCGACATTGCCCCGGCCGAACAAGGCGTTCAGCAGGGCGGCGATCCCAGCCGTTCCGCCGACCACGCCGTCCGGCAGCGGTCACCATCGTCCGACCGGTCGCCGCCCCGAATCGCCGACCGGCCATAATGGACTCTGCGGACGACCGGTCCCGCTATTTACTCCGCCACGTTCGGTAGTCACTACACAGAGTGTCCAACAGGCAGGGAAGAGTGCTGTAAATCACAGATTTTTAGACCCACCGACGGGACCGGAAAGGGGTCGGCCATCCACTCCGGCAAATGGCATCAGTACTGGTCACCGCCGTCGGCGCGCCGACGGCGGGTCGTCCACACCGTACCCGTCGCCGAACCGCAACGTTGTTCACCGCCACACTGCAGCCCGCACAGGGACACCAGTCCTGCGATGATATTGCCGGACGCCCGCGGGGGAAGCGGAGCACTAGACTACTCGTACTTCCACAATCAACCCCTCTCGCGCAATGCAGGACGGACCGCCATGATCTGCCGTGTCGGGCGGTTCCCCTCCCGGACCGAGGACGCTGATGCCCGATCTGACCCCTCTTGACGCGCGTGCCGTTCACCGCGCCGTGGATCCCCACCTCGGGTTCACCACCGCCCCGGCACAGTCCAACGCCGGGTTCCCTGCCGGCTCGGCCAGCGCCGGCCCCCCCGCCGGGCAGCCGCAGGCCGCGCCCGGGTACCCCGGCGGACCCGGACCCGGACACGCCGCGCCCGCCGCCGGCCCGGCCCACGCCGCGCCCCCCGGCAACGGCGGGCCGCCCGGCGGCCAGCCGCCCTCCGACGGCGGGCTGCGCTCCCGCCTGGTGTGGATGTCGGCGGTTCCCGCCCTCCTGACCGCACTGCTCGGCGCGGCGACGGTCAGTTACCTGATCGCCACCTCGCCGGAGCGGGTCTCCGACCGGACCGCCGTGGTGCTGCTCGTGGCGTGCGTCGCCGGCATCCTCGTGCTGGCCGTGGCCGCCGCCCGGGCCAACCGTCTGGGCCACTGGATCAACGGCCGGATCGGCGCCCTGCGCTCGGCCGCCGTCCAGGGGCGCGGTGACGTGCAGCGCCTGGCCGAGCAGCTACAGCGCGGCGAGCGGCCGGCACCCCCCGCCGACCTCGCACCGGCCGCCAGGGAGGACGCGTTCACGCTGCTCGCCCGGGACCTGGCCCAGGCCCAGCGGGCGGCGCTGACCGCCGTGGTCCGGGCGTCGACGGTACGGCCCAGCGGCAACCCGACGCAGCAGGTGGAGGTCTTCGTCAACCTCTCCCGGCGGCTGCAGTCCCTGGTGCACCGGGAGATCAAGCTCCTGGACGACCTGGAGAACCAGGTCGAGGATCCCGACCTGCTCAAGGGCCTGTTCCAGGTCGACCACCTCGCCACCCGCATCCGCCGGCACGCGGAGAACCTGGCGGTGCTCGGCGGCGCCGTCTCCCGCCGCCAGTGGAGCCGGCCGGTGGCGCTGACCGAGGTGCTGCGCTCGGCGATCGCCGAGGTCGAGCACTACTCGCGGGTCAAGCTGGTGCCGCCGATCGAGGGCACGGTCCGTGGGCACGCCGTCGCCGACGTCATCCACCTCGTCGCCGAGCTGGTCGAGAACGCCACCAACTTCGCACCGCCCCAGACCCAGGTGCTGCTGCGGGCGCAGGTCGTGACCGCCGGCGTGGCGGTCGAGGTCGAGGACCGCGGCCTGGGCATGGCCCGCGGCGACCAGGACCGGGTGAACCGGCTGCTGGCCAACCCGGACCGCATCGACATCGGCGAGCTGCTCCGGGACGGCCGGATCGGCCTCTTCGTCGTCTCGGCCATCGCCCGCCGGCACGGCATCACGGTGCGGCTCCAGGCCAACATCTACGGCGGTACGCAGGCGATCCTGATCCTGCCGCACCCGCTGCTCGGCACCTCGACGCAGGGTCCGGACGCGTTCCAGCAGACGCAGGCGCAGCAGACGATCCAGCCGGCCCGTCGGGAACCGCTCTCCGCGCTGACCGCCGAGGCCGCGCCGCCGCCGGTGGTCTCCGCACCGCCGCCGCCGGCCTTCACGCCGCGTCCAGCTCCGCTGCCGGCGCAGGTCCCGACCGCCTCCGCCGCGCGCAGCCCCTACCCGGGACGGGCCGCGGACACCACGCAGTCCGTCACCCGGGGCGGACGGGAGCCCGGCTACGAGCCGGTGATCTCCGCCTCACCGGTCTCCACCGGAGGTCTACCGAGCCACCGCGCTCCGGAGCCCCCCGCCCGGCCCCAACTGCCACGGCGCCACCGGCAGACGCACCTCGTGCCCCAGTTGCAGCAGGCTCCCCTGGCCCCTCCGGAGGATCCCGCCGGCGAGCACGACCCGGGCCTGATGGCCACGTTCATGCGGGGCGTCAACCGGGGCGAGGGTCGGGCCGACGACGAGAACGGCCTGGCGGGCCGCACCGACAGCGACATCTGACCAAGCGTCACCATCAAGGAAGGTCCACCCAACATGCGGAGCAATGTTCCCGCCCGCCCAGCCCAGGATCTCGTCTGGCTGCTCTCCGGGCTGGTCGAGCGCGTGCCGCACACGCGTAGTGCCCTGCTGCTCTCCTCCGACGGCCTGAAGAAGGCCGCCCACGGACTGGATGCCGACGGCGCGGACCACCTTTCCGCGATCGCCTCCGGCCTCTTCTCCCTCGCCCGCAGCGCCGGCAACCGCTTCGGGAACAGCGAGGGGGTCCGGCAGGTGGTGGCGGAACTGGACGACACCCTGCTCTTCGTCTCGGCGGCGGGGGCCGGCGCGGTCCTGGCCGTGCTGGCCAACCGGGACGCGGATCCGGGCGTGCTCGGTTACGAGATGTCCCAGCTGGTGAAGAGTGTCCGTCCGTACCTGGGTACGCCGATCCGCCACGCCTTCGGCGGTCCCGGCAACGTACCGCGGTAGAGATGGTGGGATCCGAGGACGAGCATTGGCTCGACGATGCCGCCGGGCGCCTGGTGCGCCCCTACACGGTGAGTAATGGGCGCACCCGCCCCACCACCAAGATGGAACTGCTGTCGATGGTGATGGCGACCGGCCGGCTGCCGCGCGGCCCCCTCGAGCCGGACCATGCCCGGGCGCTGAACCTCTGCGGCAGCCCGACCACGGTCGCGGAGGTCGCCGCGCACCTGAAGCTTCCCGCCGCCATCACCAAGGTGCTGCTGTCGGACCTGGTCGACGCCGGCGCCGTCAGCACCCGAGCTCCCGGCCCTGCCGCCGATCCCACCAACCCCGCCGTACTGGAGACCATCCTCAATGCCCTACAACGACGACTCTGAGTTCTTCCCAACGGCACTCAAGATCCTCATCGCTGGTGGGTTCGGCGTCGGCAAGACCACGTTCGTCGGAGCCGTCAGTGAGATCGAACCCCTGCGCACGGAGGAGATCCTCACCACCGCCAGCGTCGGCACCGACAGCCTGGTGGGAATCGAGAGCAAGTCCACCACCACCGTGGCGATGGACTTCGGCCGGATCACCATCGACCCCCGGCACATCCTCTACCTGTTCGGCACCCCGGGCCAGGAACGCTTCTGGTTCATGTGGGACGAGCTCTCCACCGGCGCGCTCGGTGCGGTGGTCCTGGCCGACACCCGCCGCCTGGAGGACTGCTTCGCCGCCGTCGACTTCTTCGAGTCGCGCGGCATCGGCTTCCTGGTGGCGGTCAACCAGTTCGACGGGTCGTACCGCTACGAGCCCGACGACGTGCGGGCCGCGCTCGACCTCAAGCCCAACGTCCCGGTCGTGCTCTGCGACGCCCGCGACCGGCGCACCGCGACCGGCGTGCTGATCGCGCTGGTCCAACACCTCATCGGCGTCCTGCAGTCCCGCGCCGTGCAATCCCGTGCCCTGTAGTTCCGTGCCCCGCGATCCCCTCGACCCGATCCTCCAACAGCGACGGAGCCAGACATGACCTACGACCCCGACCAGTTGCTGACGCCGATCGACCAGGAGGCGCCCCGGCGGGTGCAGCGGCTTCGCGAGCTGGGGCTCGGTGACGAGCCGGACCCGGAGTTCGACGAGTTCGCCCGCAAGCTCAGCCAGATCACCGGCGCGCCCTACGCGATGGTCAACTTCATCGACGAGGACCGGCAGTACTTCGCCGGCCTGCACACCACCCCGGCCAACCAGGCCGGCGGCGGCAGCCCCGAGGAGGCCGCCGCCGGTACGCCCGGTCGGGTGATGTCCCGGGACCACGGCTACTGCCCGCACGTCGTGGTACGGCGCAAGGCGCTGGTCCTCGACGACGTCTGCGACTACCCCCGGTTCGCCGGGAACCCGGTCGTGGACGAGATCGGCATCCGCTCCTACCTCGGCGCACCGCTGATCGACCGCACGGGTACGACTCTCGGCACCATCTGCGTGGTGGACGTCGAGCCGCGCCCGTGGGGTCGTGAGGGGCTGGAGACGATCAAGGCGCTCGCCGCCGAGCTGGTGGACCGGATCCACCAGCGCGAACTGGACTGATTCAGGAGCCGGCCGTCGCTCCCACCACGGGAGCGGCGAGCCGTTCCGACCACTGCCCCTTCGCGGCGCCCAGCGCGACCTCGCCGAGCCGGAGGAGTTGCACGTCGGAGGTACCCGCCGGGGCGAAGATGTGGTGCGCGTCGCGCAGGTAGCGTTCCACCGGCCGGTCCGGGAAGAGGCCGCAGGCGGCGTGCACCTCCATCGCGTTGCGCGCGGAGTCCAGGGCGTACTCGACGTTGATGAGCTTGGCGTTCATCAGCTCCGCGTCGCAGGGCAGGCCCTGGTCGAGCAGGTGCGCGGCGTGGTAGGCGGCCAGTCGGGCCGTCATCAGCCGGGACTGCATCTGGCCGACCTTGAGCTTGATCGGCAGCAGCTCGGCGAGCGGCTTGCCGTAGCGCTGCTGCTGGGCCACGAAGGACGCGGTCTCCTCGATCAGGGCCTGGTGAATGCCGAGCGAGACGGCGGTCAGGTTCGGCCGGCCGTACAGGATGCTGGAGGAGTAGGCGACCGCCAGGCCGTCGCCCTCGGCTCCGAGCAGGTTGTCGGCCGGTACCCGGCAGTCCTCGAAGACGAGTTCGCCGAAGCTGAACCCGTGCAGGCCCATGGCGGGGCGGTGCGGCCCGAGCGAGAAGCCGGGGCGGTCGGACTCGACGAGGAACGCGGAGAGGCCGGTCGAGCCCGGGCCGGTGCGGACCACCACCCCGTGCACGTCGCCGACGTGGCTGTTGCCGACGAAGACCTTGCGGCCGTTGAGGATGTAGTCGTCCCCGTCCCGTACGGCACTGGCGGTCATGCCGAGCACGTGCCCGCCGGACTGCGGCTCGGTGACCGCGATGGTGGGCAGGCAGCTTCCGTCGGCGATGGCCGGCAGCCAGGTCTTCTTCTGGTCCTCGTTGCCGAAGTGGACTATCTTGGCGACGCCGAGCTGCGAGGCCTGCACCATGGCGCCCATCGCGCCGCTGACCCGGCCCAGCTCCTCGATGATGATGGTCTTCGCCAGGTGTCCCAGCCCCATTCCGCCGTACTCGGGACTGATGGTGACGCCGATCCAGCCCTGCCGGGCGATCAGCCGGGACAGTTCGTACTGGACGGTGCGGGAGGCCTCCATCTTCGGGATCCGGGGCCGGACCTCCGCCTCTGCGAATGCACGGACTTCGCTGCGTAGCTCATCATGGCGCTGCGTGGTGAAGTACGTATTCATGCAGATCTCCTCGTGAGTCGCCTGCCGACCGGGGCGCACCGTGGTTGGCATCCGTCCCGGCCAAGGGGGTGATGGGCGTCGCCGACGCGACGTCGGGGGATAGGGCCTTTGGTGAGGGCGTCGGCGACGGTCGGGGGAACCGTCGGCGCCACGTTGTCACAGCCGTCGCAAGGGAACTGCCTGAAGAGTCGCGCCTGATCCCAGGACTGGCGCGGCGCCCGTCCGGCGCCGTGCCGATGCGCACGTCATCTCTCCGCCTCCCGATATGGCTCAGCACTGATCGTATCGATGCAAATGCTCAAGGTCATTCACCTATCAGTAGGTGAGACGTCACATTGGTACGTGACTGTCCGCATAGGCCGGACCTCCGGACGCACCGATCTCCGTCCTTGTGGGACGGTCGTCGGTCGACCCGGGGTGCCTGGTCCCGCCCCGGCAGACGGTGACGATCGTCGACTCCACGGGCCGGAGCCGACCGCCGCCGTCGAGTGTGGACCGGCCGCCCCCCATCACCCGACGTGACCAATCGAACCCGGCGCCGAATGCCCAGATTCTGTGAACAAGAGCACAGTTGGTGGCTATGTGACTGATTGGTGACGGCAATGTGACAGACCTGCGCCGAACCGGCGCCGCGCGGTGCTCCGGGCAGGACACCGGACGCCTCAGCGCTTGCCGGCGATGATCTGGCCCATCTCCGTGAGCGCCTGGTTGCCATGGTCGAAGGAGACGATGTGGGCCCGTGACGGGTTCCAGGTCAGGTCCGACTCGAACACCCGCGCTCCGTACTCGGGGTCGGTGGGGTCGAGCCCGAGGACCAGGTCGTCCGTCAGGTACGGCTGCGCCCCGGGTGCCTCCGCCGCGTTGAGCCGGATGTTGGCGAGGTGGATCGGGTCGTTGGCCGGGGTGGTGGCGAAGACCCGCTGGCCCATCTCCGCCGCCGGGACGTTGTCCAGCCGGATCCCGCTGACGTGGTCGACGCCGGTCCCCGGACTGGACACCAGCACCACCTGGTCCGCGGCGAGGCTCTCGTCCCGGCCGGCGTGCCCGATCACCGTGCTGCCGTAGCTGTGCCCGATGACGGTGTTGCGCGAGGGCTCGCCCAGGTGGGTGGCCCGTAGCCCGTCCTGGAACCGGTCCAGCGGGCCCTTCGCGGCGGCGGCGTAGCTCTGGTCCAGGGCATACGGGAACATGTCGGGAGTGTCGTACCCGATCCAGGCGATGACCGAGGTGGCCGAGTTGCCCGCGACGGCCGCGTCCGCCGCGTACCACAACTGCTGTGCGCGGTCGATCTCGTTGTAGGCCCAGCCGAGCGTCGTCTCGACCCCGGGCACCAGGGTCGCCACGTTGTCCGCGGTGTCCGGATCGCCGAGCGCGATGACGGCGGTGCCGTCGCCGGTCGTGTCGAAGCCGAGCAGAAGGGCGCTCGGCTCCACATAGGCGTTCAGCCCGAGACGCGACTGGATTGCCTGCAGGCCCTTGATCTTTTCCTGGACCTGGTACAGCTCGGATGGCGGGCCCTCCAGGATCTCGAACCGGAGCTTGCGCCGCGCCTCCTCCAGGAGTACGGCCTCCCGGGCCAGCAGGCCGTCCAGCTCCCGTTGCAGGACCGCCCGGTTGGCCTCGTGCCGTACCGTCGCCGGGATGCCGTCGAGGTTGCGGATCAGGTCCGGCGACTCGCGCTTGACCAGCGCCTGCTGCCGCCAGGTCAGCCCGTCCCACCACTGTCTGACCTCCGCCGGGGTGGCTCCCTGCGGCGGGCCCCCCGGCCGGCCCAGCGGGGCACCCCCGCTGGCGGCGATCCGCCCGGCGGCCTCGGTCACCCGGCTCTGCACCTCGGCGGCGAGTTGCCGGACGAACGCCGCCTGGGCGGCCGGCACCACGTGCGCGGGGATGCTCGCCTCGATCGCCTGGTAGGTGCCGACGTTGGCCGCGACGAGATTCACGATCCACTGCTTGACCAGGGCGACCTCGGTGGCGAAGACGTCGGCGCGGCGGGCCAGCTCGATCATCTCCGACCCGATGACAGCCACGGTCCGCAGGTGCCGGCCGGTCCGCGTCGCGAAGGCCACACCCACGGCGTCCCGCCAGCCCTCGCCGAGGGCGGCCACGTCGTACCGGGCCGCCTCGAGGTAGCGCTGGCCGGTGCGGAGCCAGGCCTCGGCCATCAACCGCAGAGTGTCCTCGTTCGACTCGATCCAGCCGGTGAGGGCGCGGACCCGGGGCCACAGGACGGTGTCGTCCGGCTCAAGGACGACCACCGGTCACCGTCCGGTGGCGCGGAGGATCTCGGCCGCCCGGGCGTCCGCAGCGCAGTAGGCGGCGACACAGCTCGCCCCGATCCGCGCGTCCGCGCGTAGCACGGCCGGCAGCTCGCTGGCGGTGCCGCGGACGAGTTGGCTGTCGCCGAGGTAGATCTGCCGGAACGCCTGACTCAGCTCGTCCGCGCCGATTTCTGCCTCGCCGGCGGCGATGTCGCCCTGGCCGGCTCGCCACGCGCTGTCGAGTTCGTCACCGGTGCCGGTCAACCGGTGCAGCAGCATGTCCACCACATCGGTCTGCATGTCCAGGTGTCCAGCCGCCATCTTCCGTCTTCCCCTCCGGTAACCGGTGGGAGAACGGTGCCCCGTCGGGTGGCACGTCGATGCCGGGTTGACCGGTTGATGCCAGCACCCCGGCGGACGGCGGCCGGTTGCTCAGGGCAGCCTGGTCTGCAGGATCCCGCCGGCCACCCGGCTCTCCAGCAACTGCTGGTCGTTGGCGGCCGGACCCCGTACCACCTGGCCGTTGTCCAGCCGGAAGGCGCTGCCGTGCCACGGGCAGACCACGCAGGCGCGCCCGCCCACCTCGGCGAGTTCACCCTCGCTGAGCGGCCCGGTCTGGTGTGCGCAACGGTCGAGCATCACGGTGACGTCGTCGCCGTCCCGGTAGACCAGCACCGCCACCTCGTCGACCCGGCGGGCCAGGAGCGTGCGCTCGGGCAGGGCGTCCAGGTCCGCCAGCGGGTGCCAGCCGTCCTCCATCCGCCGCAGCTCGGGCACACCGTGGTTGACCGCGGCCGCCTGCTTGTAGGCGAGGTGCCCGCCGAGGTAGGCGCCGCCGCCGGCCGCCGCCAGGCCGAGGAAGCTGAGGGTACGGCCGAGGTTGTACCGGCCGGTGAGCCGGGCGGCGAGGGAGCCGGCGAAGAACGCCATGCCCACGCTGTTGGCCATGGCGTGCACCAGACCGACCCGGCGCTGCTCGCGGGCGAGCGAGGCCCAGTCGTTGGCGCCGGAGAGCGCGGCGGGCAGGGCGCTCGCCGTGCCGACCGCCAGCAGTGTGGTCGCGGCCCGGCGCTGGCCGGGGAGCAGGTCGAGGATGGCGGTGCAGGTCCAGGCGCCGACCGGCACCTGCACCAGCGCCGGATGCAGCGGATGGCCGAGCCACACTCCGTGCAGGAGGTCGCGTACGCGTCGTGGCCGCAGTACCGCGTGGACACCTCGCTGGAGCCGGTCCGCCGCCGGGTCCAGCCGGGTCGACCGCTCGAGTCGGGTCATCAGGGCTCGCATCCGGGGGAACTTCCCGTCGATGCGCCGGGCAAACCTCCCGCCGGCATACCGGCTGCGCCGTTTCGACCGGTGTCGACCGGCTGGCTGGGCCGCCGGGCGGTGGATCGCCACCCCGGTGCGGTGGGCATGCGCCGGCCGGGGCCGGGTAGAACCCGCCCATGCGGATCGCCATCACCGGCGCCACCGGCAACGTCGGCACCGCCCTGCTGCGCCGGCTCGGCGCCGAGCGGGACATCGAGGTGGTCGGCATCGCGCGGCGCGCGCCTGACCCGGACGCCGGTCCGCCGTACGACCGCGCGCGGTGGCACACCGCCGATCTCGGTGATCCGGCCTGCCTCGGCCCCCTGGCGGAACGGTTGGAGGGGTTCGACGCGGTGGTGCATCTCGCCTGGCAGGTGCAGCCCAGCCACCAGCGGGCCGTGCTGCGCCGGACCAATCTCAACGGCAGCCGGCACGTGCTGAACGCGATGCTGGCGGCCGGCGTACCGAGGCTGGTGCACGCCTCCTCCTTCGGGGCGTACGCGCCGGGGCCGAAGGACGACCGGGTGGACGAGAGCTGGCCGGTGAGCGGCGTCGGCCGGTCCGGTTACAGCGTGGACAAGGCGGCCGTGGAGGCGATGCTCGACCAGGCGGAACGGGACTACCCGGGGCTGCGGGTCGTCCGGCTGCGCACCGCGCCGGTCCTCCAGCACGACGCCGGCGCGGAGGTCACCCGGTACTTCCTGGGCCGGCTGGCCCCGGTCTCGCTGCTGCGGTCGGGCCGGCTGCCGGTGGTGCCCCGGCACCGGCGGCTGCGGGTACAGGTGGTGCACGCCGAGGACGCCGCCGAGGCGTACCTGCTGGCGGTGCGGAGCGACCGGACCGGCGCGTACAACATCGCGACCGAGCCGGTGCTGGACGGGCCGCTGGTGGCGGCGGAGTTGGGTGGCCGGACGGCTCCGCTGCCGCTGGCGCTGCTGCGGCTGCTGAGCCGGGCGGCCTGGCGCGGCCGGCTGGTACCGGCGGACGAGGGTTGGCTGGAACTCGGCGCGGCCGTACCGCTGCTGGACTGCTCGCGGGCGGAACGGGAGCTGGGCTGGCGGCCGCGGCACGACGCCCGGGCGGCGCTGCGGGACCTGCTGGCCGGGGTGGCGGCGGGCGCCGGTACCCGGAGCGCCCCGCTGCGCCCGACCGGGGGTCCCGACCGGCAGCAGGCGGCCTGACCGGGTGGCAGAGTGGACGGCATGGACCGCGCACGGGTGACCGAGTGGATCGACGGCTACGAGCGGGCCTGGCGTACCGCGGGTACCGAACCGTTGGCCACGCTCTTCACCCCGGACGCGAGCTATCTCCAGGGGCCGTACCGGGAGCCGGTGACGGGACTGGCGGAGATCGCCCGGATGTGGGACGCGGAGCGGGAGGGCCCGGCCGAGGCGTTCGGGATGACCAGCGAGATCGTGGCGGTGGACGGGGATGTCGCGGTGGCCCGGATCGAGGTCGAGTACGGCGCGCCGACGCACCAGCGGTACCGCGACCTCTGGATCATGCGGTTCGCCCCCGACGGCCGCTGCGCCGCCTTCGAGGAATGGCCCTTCGCTCCCCCTCCCCCCACCTGACCCCTCCCCACCGCCCCCCAAGATCCCCGTGATCAGGGAGTTGTTCGGGCGTGTCTCCGGCGTGTCGGGTCTTCCACCCCTGATCACGAGGATCTTGGCAGTGTGGGCGTGAGTGAGCGCGGGCCTGACTCGCGGGCCTGACTCGCGGGCCTGACTCGCGGGCCTGGGTCGGTGGGGCGGTAAGTCGGTGGCGGGGTGGTCGGGCGGAACGCCAGGATGGCGCCATGTCCGGGACGTACGCCCATGCTCCGAGGCCGCCGGCGACGGTGCCGGCGGCCACCCTGCCGGCCCGGCTCACCGCGGTGCTCGGGCCCGACGCGGTGCCGCCACCGCTGCTGATGCTGCTCGGCATGGTCTCCACCCAGGTCGGCGCGGCCGTCGCCAAGCAGCTCTTCACGACCACCAGCCCCGGAGGTACGACCGCACTGCGGCTCTGCTTCGGTGCGCTGGTCCTGCTCGCCCTGGCCCGCCCCTCGCTGCGGCTCGGCCTCCGCACCGCCGGAGCGGTCGCGGCGTTCGGGGTGGCGATGGCCGCGATGAACCTGGCGTTCTACGCCGCACTGGAGCGGGTGCCACTCGGGGTCGCCGTCACGATCGGCTTCACCGGTCCGCTGCTGGTCTCGCTGGCCACCAGTCGACGCCTGCGGGACCTCGCCTGGGTCGTACTGGCCGGCGCCGGGGTCGCGCTGCTCGCCGGTGCCCTCCCCACCGGTGCCCGGGACGGCGGCGTACCCGCACTGGACGGGACCTCGCTCCTGCTCTGCGGCGTGATCGCGCTGGGCTGGGGCGGGTACGTGCTGCTCGGCAAGGCGGTCAGCACCCGTCTCGGCGGCGGTCGGGGGCTGGCCCTCGGCATGGCGGTCGGCGCACTCTGCGTACTTCCCTTCGGGGTGGTGGACAGCGGCACGGCTCTGCTCGACCCGTGGACGCTGGCGCTGGGGCTCGGCGTCGCGCTGCTGTCGTCGGTGCTGCCGTACTCGGCGGAGATGGCGGCCCTGCGCCGGATGCCGGCCCGGGTCTTCGCCGTGCTGCTCAGCCTGGAACCGGCGGTCGCGGCGATGATCGGCCTGGCACTGCTGCACGAGACGCTGGGCTGGGCGCAACTGCTGGGCATCACCTGCGTGGTCGGCGCCTCGCTGGGCGCGGTCTCGAGCCGGCGGCCACCCGGTGCCGGTGGCCACTCCAGGCCCGCAAGCCGGCGGGCATCCGTCCCGTTCGCCACTCCACGCCCGCAAGATCCGGGTGATCAGGGGGCCACTCCCACGACACGCCGACGACACGCCAGAACAGCTCCCTGATCACGGTGATGTTGGGGGATGCGGAGGTGGGGTGGGGGCGGGCATCCTGGTGCGATGGGCGTACGGGTGGAGACGAGCGGTCCGGTCCAGACGGTCGTACTGTCCCGGCCGGAGGCCCGCAACGCGGTGGACGGCCCGACCGCGCGGGCGCTCGCCGACGCGTTCCGGGCCTTCGACGCCGACCCCCAGGCGTCCGTCGCGGTGCTCTGGGGCGAGGGCGGGACCTTCTGCTCCGGCGCCGACCTGAAGGCCATCGGTACGCCGAGCGGGAACCGGGTCGAGCCGGAGGGGGACGGCCCGATGGGCCCCACCCGGATGCTCCTCGGCAAGCCCGTGATCGCCGCCCTCTCCGGGTACGCGGTGGCGGGCGGCCTGGAACTGGCGCTCTGGTGCGACCTGCGGGTCGCCGAGTCCGACGCGGTGCTCGGGGTCTTCAGCCGGCGGTGGGGCGTACCGCTGATCGACGGTGGCACCGCCCGGCTGGCGCGGCTGATCGGGGAGAGCCGCGCCATGGACCTGATCCTCACCGGCCGCCCCGTCCCGGCCACCGAGGCGTACGAGATGGGGCTGGTCAACCGCCTCGTGGCCCCCGGCGAGGCACGGGTGGCGGCGGAGAAGCTGGCCGCCGAGATCGCCACGTTCCCGCAGACCTGCCTGCGCAACGACCGGTTGGCCCTGCGCAACGGTGCCGACCGCGCACTGCCGGACGCGATGCGGGTGGAACTGGCGTACGGGATGAACTCCCTGGACGTGGACGCGGCGGACGGGGCGGCCCGGTTCGCGGCCGGCGAGGGCCGGCACGGAACCCCGGCTGGCGGGGTCTGACCGCCCGCCGCACCGGCCCGGTCAGCGCGGCGGCGCCGGGAGCGGGGGCAGCGGGAGCGGGATCGCGGGCAGGCCGTCCAGGCTCGTGCCGACATGGTCCTTCTTCGCGCAGTAGGCGGCGAACTCCTCGTCGGTCTTGCGGCCGAAGTAGTCGGCGTGCAGCGTCCGCTCCTCGCGGTAGTCCATCAGCGGTACGGCGTAGCCGCAGCTGTCGCTGATCCGCTGGGCCGTGACCACGATGATCGCCCGCAGCCCCGGCGCCTCGGCCTGCTCGGGGAAGTGCCGGATCAGTTCCGGCCACCGGGGGTCGTCCCGGAAGACCGTCTCGCCCCGGCCGTGCACCCGGACGATGTTCGGCGCCCCGTCGAAGGCGCACCACATCAGGGTGATCCGGCCGTTCTCCCGCAGGTGCGCGACGGTCTCCGCGCCGCTGCCGCCAAAGTCGAGGTACGCCACGGTCCGCTCGTCGAGCACCGCCAGCGAGCCGGCGAGACCCTTCGGCGAGAGGTTGACGTGCCCGTCCGCGTCCAGCGGCGCGGTGGCCACGAAGAACACGTGCTGCGCCTCGATGAACGACCGGAGCCGGCCGTCGATCCGCTCATAGGTCTTTCCCACGCCCCCATCCTTCCCCGGCGCCGCGTCCCGGGCAAAGGGCGTTTCCGCAGGCTGGACCCGAGCACCGTACCGCGCGCCGGGCACGGGGCGGGGTGCGCGGCGCCACGCACCCCGCCCGGCGGCGACCGGAGCCGCCCGGGCGGGCACCGGTCGAGCGCGGGTTCAGCCGACGGTCGGCTTCGGCCCGGTGTAGCGCAGGATCCACACCCCCTGGTTCTTGTCGGTGATGTAGATGTAGCCCCGGCGGTCCACGACGACGTCCTCGGTCTGGAGGACGAGCTTGTCGGCGGGCATCGGCCCGTACCGGCGGGTCGGCTCCGGCGGCAGGAAGTAGCCGACCTCGCGGACCAGCCGGGTGTTGGAGACGTCGTAGACGCGCAACCCCGCGTTGAAGTGCGCCAGGTAGAACAGCCCACCCTGCGGCTGTACGTCGGGATGGTGCTGGTGGTGGTTCATGTTGTGCGGCCCGCGCCAGCCACCCCGGGTGGCGAAGTCGGGGTACGCCGCCCCGGGCGGCGGCACCGGTTCCGGGAAGAGCGACAGCAGGTACGGGTTCGCCGGGTCAGAGATGTCCACGATGGACGCGTGGTGTGCCGGTCCCTCGGCGTAGGTGACGGACTCGGAGTTGGCGAAGGCGATCCCCCGCTCGGGTAGCGGCAGCACGCCGTGCACCCCGAACCGCGAGTGGAACGGCGGACTGAACGACAGGTGGCCGACCTGCCGGGGCCGGGACACGTCGGCGATGTCCAGCACGACCAGCCCGGCCCCGCCGTACGGCAGGTAGGCCAGGTCGCCGACCACGTAGGGCGGCCCGTGCAGGGAGACGTCGTGCCCCGCCGAGCAGCAGGGGTTCGGGCTGTCCAGGTGCCCGTCCTGGGCCGCCCGGGGTTGGCTCGACGGCTCGCTCTCGTGCTGCCCCGGGACCCACCAGCGGCCGGCCTCGACCGGGTTGGCCGGATCGGCGATGTCGAGGATGACGTAGATGTTGCCGCGATAGCCGGGCATGCCCGCCGCCAGGTGCACGTACCGGCCACCGGGGTAGAGGTTGCGGTGGGTGCCGGTGCCGCCGGTGCGGTAGTGGCCGAGCCGCCGGGGTCGTACCGGGTCGGCGATGTCCCAGAGGTAGATCCCGTCCTCGAACGGCGCCGCGGGGTCGCCACCGAAGTTCGGGAAGATCTGCTCCAGCGCCGTGACCATCAGATCGCCGGAGAGATCGACCTGGAGGGTCCAGGTGTTCTCCGGCCCCGGCACGAAGGCGGCCACCTCGGGTCGGGCCGGCCGGGTGACGTCGAGGACGGTCCAGCCGGAGTGCCAGAAGTGTCCCAGGTAGAGGTACCAGCGGCCGCGCTTCTCGCGTACGGCCATCTTGAAGCCGGGCCGGTGGTCGAGGTCGCTGTAGCCGACGACCTCGACGTTGCGGGCGTAGCCGCCGCGTGGTCGCGCGACGGCATCGGCGGAGGCGGAGCCTCCCGTCCCCACCGCGCCCGCGACCGCCGCCGTGCCGAGTAGGGCATGCCGGCGCGAAATCCGGTTTCCCGTCATACCGATCTTCTCCGTCATACCGATCATGTTTGTTCGGGCCACGGCCGCCGCCCAGGGCGGATTCGTCCATCGGACCGGCCGTCCCTGGGTCTGCCGGTACCACCCGCAACGGCTGGTCGGTACGGGCCGGGGTGACCGTACGATTGCCGGCATGCCGCACCGGATCGATATCGGCGGGTTCCTCAAGTCGTGCCGGGCCCGGATCGGGCCGGCGGAGGTGGGTCTGCCGGCCGGTTCCGGTCAGCGGCGGGTCGTCGGGCTGCGCCGGGAGGAGCTGGCCCAGTTGGCGGGGATCAGCGTCGACTACTACGTCCGGCTGGAACAGGGCCGCTGCGGCAGCGTGTCGGAGGGGGTGCTGGACGCGGTCGCGTCCGCGCTCCGGCTGACCGAGGACGAACGCGACCACCTGCACCGGCTGGCCCGGCCGGGCCAGCACCGGCCCCGCCCACCGGTGCCCCAACAGGTCCGCCCCGGCCTGCGCCAGCTGGTCACCGCCGTCGGCGCCGCCACCCCCGCGTTCGTGCTCGGCCGGCGGATGGACATCCTGGCGTGGAACGCGCTGGCGTGTGCCCTGATCACCGACTTCGGCGCGCTCGCGCCGGCCGCGCGCAACCTGGCGCGGCTCGTCCTGCTCGACGACAAGGTCAGCCGGCTCTATCCCGACCGCGATCTGGTGGTCCGCAACAGCGTCGGGTTTCTCCGGCTCGACCTCGGCCGCCATCCGGACGACCCCCGGCTGGCGGCGCTGATCGACGAGTTGTGCCAGCGGAGCGCGGAGTTCCGCGAGCAGTGGCAGCTCCACACGGTCCGCCGGAAGCGGTACGGCGTCAAGCGGTTCGACCATCCGGTGGTCGGCAGGTTCGAGCTGGACTACGAGTCCCTGTACCACCCGGACGACCAGGACCAACTGGTCATCGTCTACTCGGCGCCGCCCGGCTCGCCGGCGGAGGCGAAGCTCCGGCAGCTCGCCCGCGCCTAGCCGGTCGCGGTCGGTCGCTGCCCGGTCGGACGCCGCCCGGTCGGTCCCTCCGGAACCGCCGGCCGGAATCCGCGTCTACACCGTAGACATTTCAGCGCCGCTATGTCTACGCTGTAGACATGACCTCGATCATGCTCGGACGGGTCTCCGCCGTCCTGATCAGCCTCGGCACGTTCGCCTTCCTCTTCCCGACCGACTCCTGGCGGGCCGACAACCTCTTCCTGGTCCCCGACCTCATCCTCTGCGTCGCGCTGCTGGTCGCGGCCGCGCTGCCCGACCGCCTCGCCGTTCCCGCGCTGCTCGCCGCCTTCTGCTTCTCCGCCGGTGTCCTGGTCACCGCCGTCGCCTCCTACGCCGTCGACGGCCGGATCGGCATCGGCAGCCTCATCGGCTCCGCCGGCTCGCTGATCATGGCCGTGATCTTCCTTCGCCTCCGGCCCGCGAGGCCGGCGTGACCCGTCGCCGGCGGGTCGTCATCACCCGCCTCGGCGGGCCCGAGGTGTTGCGCGTCGACACCGACGACGCGCCCCGACCCGGCCCCGGCCAGGTGCGGATCCGGGTCGCTGCCGCCGGCGTCGCCCGCGCCGACCTGCTGATGCGCGCCGGCCGCTACCCCGGCCGGACGCCCACGCCGCCGTTCACTCCCGGGTGGGACGCCACCGGCGTCGTGGACGCCGTCGGTCCGGACGTGCCCGCGCGGTGGCGCGACCGCCGGGTGGTCGCGTTGACCCTGACCGGCGGCCACGCCAGCCACGTCTGCGCGCCGGCCGCCGGCGTGGTGGAGCTTCCCGACACCCTTCAGGGGTACGCCGCCGCCTGCCTCCCGCTCAACTACGTCACCGCCTACGAACTGCTGCACCAGGTGGCCCGGGTTCGCCCCGGCGAACGGGTGCTCGTGCACGGCGCGGCCGGCGGCGTGGGTACCGCCCTGCTCGAACTGGGCCACCTGCACGGCGCCGAGATGCACGGCGTCGCCGCACCCCGCGACCACCCCCTGATCGAGGAGTACGGGGCCGAGCCGGTCCACCGCGCCCGCGCGGGCCCGACCCGAGCCGACGTGGTGTTCGACATGGTCGGCGGTGTCACGCTCCGCGACTCCTGGCGCAGCCTGCACCCCGCCGGCCGCCTCGTCTCCTACGGCTTCCTCGCCAGCCGGGCATCTCCACCGGGCGACCTGCTCCGGCTACGCCTCTGGGACGCCCTGCCGAACGGCCGGCACGCCGCGTTCTACCGGCTCAGCAGCAGCGCCCGGCGGCACCCCGAGCGGATCCGGGCCACCCTGGAGAGGCTTGTCGGGAAGCTCGCCGAGGGCCGGCTGCGCCCGCGGATCACCGCCTGCATACCGCTGGACGAGCCGGCCAAGGCACACCTGGCCACCGACGACGGCGCGTCCCGGGGCAAGGTCCTGCTCCTGCCCTGACGGGTCGACCGTCGAACACCGACGTCAGGCGCGGCCGGTCCCACCGGTGAGCTCGTCGACTTCGAAGACGTGTCGCTGCCGGCCAAAGTGGACCACGACGCCCGTGATGCCGGCCAGTTCGTCGCGGGCCAGACGGGCGGAGCCGGTCCCGGACTCGCGCAGCGCGTCGAGGACGGCGCCACGCTCGGCGTCGTAGAGCGGATGCTCGACGCGGTCCGTCCAGGCACCGATCGCCGCCCGGTACGGCGCGGGTGGGGGCTCCCGGCGGGCCCGCTCGGCGGCGCAGCGCAGCGCCCCGAGCAGGTCGGGGTCGTCCCGCCCGCCGAACCGCTCCCAGACCGACCGTTCGAGCGGATTGTCGACATCCAGCCGGATCCCGTGGTCGAGGAGCTGGAACCCGAACGCGGGGTCCGTGTTGTCCGGAAAGATCTGGAGCGTGCCTCCGGTCCGCTCGGCAAGCTCGCCGACACCGGCCAGGAACTCGTTGAGCCGGGGGGTGTGCCGGCGGGCCAGCTCTCGGTTGTCGGCCAGGTCGTCGAGATGCGCGCCCGCCTCGTACCGCGCCGAGCACCACGGCAGCCAGATGTCGGAGTACGAGCTGACCAGCAGGTCGATCTCCTCGTCGCCGTCCGGCGACCGGAAGGCGGAGAGCCGCAGCGCGACGCGGGGCGTGTCCGGCCCGGCGTGCGGGGCGGCGGCGAGCACGCCACCCAGGTTGCTGATGTCGTCCTCGACCACCGTCCCGGTGGGGTCGCCGAACGTGACGCGCGACGTCACAGTGTGGCTGGCACGGAACAGGTCCAGCGGTTCGCGTCCGGACATCCCCGAGTCGAGAAAGTCGACGAACGAACCGTGCACCGCCCGGTCGTACCCGAACCACGGCACCTCGACCACCCGGTAGACCGCGGTTTCCTCCCCCCACCGCAACACCTCGCGGAGCCCTCGTTCGGGCAGCCGAGCCAGCCAGCCGAGCACCGGCTCCTTCTCCACCGTCCACCTGTTACGCACACGCCCCCCAAGGCCCGAGGCCGGACCCGCTCACGTGCTGAGTTCGTCGATCTCGAAGATGTGCCGCCGCCGCATACCGATCTGGATCCAGATCCGGGCGATGCCGGCCAACTCGTCGCGGCTCAGCGGAGCCGAGGCGGTGTCGGGCGGGCGCAGGGCGTCGAGGAGGACGCCGCGCTCGGCCCCGGAGAGCGGATACCCGACGCGGTCCGTCCAGGCACAGATCACCGCCCGGTACGGCGCGGGTGGCGGCTCCCGCCGGGCCCGTTCGGCGGCGCGGCGCAGCGCCCCGAACAGGTCGGGATCGTCCCGCCCGCCGAACCGCTCCCAGACCGACCGTTCGAGCGGGTCGTCGACGTCCAGCCGGACCCCGTGGTCGTGGAGCTGGAATTCGAGCCGCGGCGCCGTGTCGTCCGGGTTGACTCGCAGCGCACCGCCGGTCCGCTCGGCGATCGCGCCGACCCCGGCCAGGAACTCGTTGAGCCGGGGGGTGTGCCGGCGGGCCAGCTCCCGGTTGTCGGCCAGGTCGTCGAGGTGCGCGCCCTCCTCGTACCGAGCCGAGCACCACGGCAGCCAGACGTCGGAATACGAACTCACCGCCAGGTCGATCTCGGGTGCGCTGTCCAGCGACCGGAAGGCGGCGAGATCCAGCGCGACCCGGCCGGTGTGCGGCCCGGCGTTCGGGGCGGCGGCGAGCACGTGGCCGAGGTTGGAGACGTCGTCCTCGACCACCCGCCCGGCGGGGTCGACGAACGCGACGCGCGACGTCACCCGGTGACTGGCATCGAACAGGTCGAGCGGCCCGCGTCCGGACACCCCCGAGTCGAGAAAGCCGACGAACGAACCGTGCACCGCCCGGTCGTACCCGAACCACGGCACCTCGACCACCCGGTAGACCGCGGTCTCCTCCGCCAGCCGCAACACCTCGCGCAGCCCCCGCTCGGGCAGCCGGGCCCACCACCCGAGCACCGGCTCCTTCTCCACCGTCCACCTGTTGCGCAACGGTTCCCCAGAGTCTTGGCGGCATCACCGACCGAGCGATGCGGACACCATGCCGCTACGCCCGGCCCGCCGGCCGACGATGACCGTTTGCTGCCAGGCTCGGGTGTAAGGAAGGGCCCCTTCCTATACAAAAAACGATAGGAAGGGGCCCTTCCTTACACCTCAGGAGCTGTGGACCTCGAATTCGGAGAGCTGGGCGGCGGGCCAGCCGGTGTTGGCGGTGAAGCTCAGCCGCAGGTACCGCTGCGAGGTGGCCGGGAAGGTCACCGTCGCGGTGTTGCCGGCGGCCGGGTTGAAGGTGTACGCGGACGACGACCGGACCGTCGAGAAGGACCCGCCGTCGGTGGAGCCGAGCACGCTCAGCGTCTGGCTGCGGGTGGCCCAGGCCGCCGCCGGGGGCAGCTTCAGCACCACCCGGGAGACGGACCGGGTCGTACCGAGATCCACCGTGAGCGACTGCGGGAAGGCGTTGTTCGCGCTCTCCCAGTAGGTGTCGGCGTTGCCGTCCACGACGTTGCCGGGGACGTATCCCTGGGTGTGGCTGCCGGCCACCACGGGACGGCCGGCCGCGAGGTTGCCCCCGGGTGCCGGCGGGGTGGTCGGGGGCGGCGTCGTCGGCGGGTTGGTGGGGGGCGGGCCGGAGGTCGGCGGGGTGTTCGGGCCCCCGCCCCACTGCGGCTCCGGCCACGGACCGCAGTACGGCGTGGCGGTGTACCAGCCCGAGTTGCCGGTGCCCTGGTTGATCTGGAAGCCGGTGCCGACGCAGTTGTGCACCGGGTTCGGCTGGGCGATGTTGGTGGCCCGGACGTTCGTGAAGGTCGCCGAGCCCGGCGACTGGATCTGCAGGGCGTACGTCCCGGCGCCGTCGATCCGGATGTTGCTGAAGTTCACCCCGTGCACGGCGCCCTCGATCCAGTGCAGCGCCGCGTACGAGCTGTCCAGGATGTCGGTGTCGGTCACGTTGATGGTGGCGCCCTGGATCGGCTCGTTGAGGCCGTTGAACCACATCGCCCCGACCCCGAAGCGCCAGTTGTAGTCGCTGTTGCCGTTGCGGATCAGCGTGTTCCGGGCCACCGTCCAGGTGCCGGCGACCGCCGTACCCTGTCCGGAGTTGACCCCCGGATAGCGGTTGGCGATGTGGATGCCGCCGCCGTTGGTGACCGAGTCGGCGGTCACGTTGTCGCTGATCGTGATGTTCCGGCCGCCGTACGAGACGATGTTGTTGGCCAGGATCGTCACCCCGACGGTGTTGAAGGTGAAGGAGTTGTTGACGTTCGGGGTGTTCTCGGCCCACATGGCCAGCCCGTCGTCACCGGTGTTCCGGACGAAGGTGTTGGTCACCGTGGAGTTGGTCACCCCGTAGTGGAAGTTCACCCCATCCGCGGTCTGGTCCAGGATCCGGCTGTTGCGGATGGTCAGGTTGTTCATCGGGCCGTCCATCCAGACGCCGCACTTGGTGTGCTGCATCCAGATGTTGTCGATCACCGAGTCGGAGAGCGCCCCGCCGATCGCGTTGACCTGGTCGTTGTCGACGCGTTCCCGGATGTCCCCGATGATGGCGAAGTCCCGGAGCGTGACGTTGCGGCTGCCGCCCTGGTTGGCCCATTTTCCGTAGATGCCGGCCGCCCTGGCCCGGTCGGTGGGGTGCCGGCCGCCGAGCACCGAGTACCACGGCCCGGCGCCGCGCAGCGTCACCTGGTCGACGATCACGTGGTCCCAGAGGGTGAAGATGCCCTGCGGGATCCACACCGGACGGTTTTGGGTCCGCCCGGCGTCGACGGCCTGCTGGAACCTCGCCGTCGAGTCGGTGCCGCCGGTCGGGTCGGCGCCGAAGTCGGTCACCACGTCGATCGCGCCGGCCGGCTTGGCGATCGGCGCGGCGACCTGCTCGAAGTCGGCCAGGTCGATGGTGAACGTCGGCGACTCGGCGGTCGAGGTGACCTGGAGCCGGATCTTCGTACCGGCCGGGTAGGTCGAGCCGAACATGGTCCGGGTCTCGTCGTAGAAGTGGTGCGGGTTGGTGTCGCCCGGGTTGTTGTTGAACGGGTAGCCGCCGTAGTACCAGCCGTACCGGGAGGTGACCGGCACGGACTTCAGCACCGAGCCGTTCACCCGTACGTCGATGGCGGCGTCCCGGCCGGCGCCGTTCGGGCTGTCCGGCAGGCTGTAGCGGAACGTCATCGCGTTGGCGGGCCGGGTGAGGGTGAACTCGACGTACTCGCCGACGGCGTCGAGGGTGACCGCCTCCCGGCCGGAGGCCTCGGAGGGCAGGGTGCCGTAGAGCCGGTCTGGCCCGATCTTGGTGCCGTTGTGCGCGACCTCCTCCGCCTCGTGCTCGATGAAGGGGACGGTCGCGCCCCGGCCGACGATGTCGAACGGGGACAGCCCGGCCGCCCGGGCCGGGGCGGCCGTGGTCAGGGTGACCACCGAGACGGCGGTCGCGGCGAGCGCGGCGCTGGCGAGGACGGCCAGGCCCGCTCTGGTACGGCGGGAGCGGGTGCTGCGGGGTGCGGTGGTGGTACCGGGCGTGGGCGCGCCGGCGGTGTGCTCGGCCATGAAGGGTGCTCTCCCTCGGGTCAGGTGAACCAGATCCCCCGTGTGTGGAGCCGTGGACGTGGGACGCGTACACCTCCTCCTCGCCGGTGATGCCGACGGGCGTTAGGAAGGGGCCCTTCCTATACAGAAAGCGATAACAAGGGGCCCTTCCTTGCCTCCGGGTGGCGCGCCGACGGTGGGGTCGGCGGCCCCACCGTCGGCGTGCACCACCGCGTCACCGGTGAGGTCGGCGTACTCACCGGCGACGGCGCCGCCGCGGAGAACACGGCGGTCACGCCCGGCCCGCGCACCGTCAGTCGTCCTGAGCGGTGCGCAGCCAGACGGCGGTGTCGGGGGGCAGCAGATCACCGTCGACCGGCCGGCTGGCGAGCAGCCGTTCCCGGTGCGGCGGGATCGGCACGGACGCGCCGGAGAGGTTGACCACGCAGGCGAATCCGGGACCGCGGGCGAAGGCGAGGACGCCGTCCGGCGCGGGCAGCCAGCGCATCGGCCCGTCGCCGAGGGCCGGCAGCTCCCGGCGGATCCGGATCGCCTCGCGGTAGAGCTCCAGCATCGAGTGCGGGTCGTCGGTCTGCGCCTGCACGGTCTGGTCCTTCCAGGCCGCCGGTTGGGGCAGCCAGGGGGCGGCCGGCGCACCGGCCGGGCTGAACCCGAACGGCGCGGCGTCGCCGGACCAGGGCATCGGCACCCGGCAGCCGTCGCGGCCGGGGTCGACGTAGCCGGAGCGCGGGAACATCGGGTCCTGGCGCAGCTCGTACGGGATGTCCTCGACCTCCCAGAGGCCGAGTTCCTCGCCCTGGTAGACGTAGGCGGCCCCGGGCAGGGAGAGCGAGAGCAGCGCGCCGGCGCGGGCCCGTACGGTGCCGAGTTCCAGGTCGGTGTAGGTCCCCTCGCGCTTGCTGGCGAAGCTGAACGTGGTGTCCTCGCGGCCGTACCGGGTGACCACCCGGGTCACGTCGTGGTTGGAGAGGACCCAGGTGGCCGGGGCGCCGACCGGGGCGTGTGCGGAAAGCGTCATGTCCACGCACTCGCGCAGCGCCGCCGCGTCCCAGGCGCAGCCGAGGAAGCTGAAGTTGAACGCGGTGTGCAGCTCGTCCGGGCGCAGGTAGTTGGCGAAGCGCTGGTGGTCGGGGAGCCACACCTCGCCGATCAGCGCCCGGCCGCCCGGATATCCGTCGGCGATCAGCCGCCAGCTCCGGTAGATCTCGTGTACGCCGTCCAGGTCGTGGAACGGGTGCGGTCGCTCCGGGTCGACCTCCGGCAGCGCCGGGTCCTTCATCAGCAGGGCCGCCGAGTCGATCCGGATGCCGTCGACGCCCCGGTCCAGCCAGAACCGCAGGATGCTCTCGAACTCTGCCCGTACCCGGGGATGGTCCCAGTTGAGGTCCGGCTGCTCCGGGGTGAACAGGTGCAGGTACCAGTCGCCGGGGGTGCCGTCCGGGTTGGTGGTCCGGGTCCAGGTCTCGCCGCCGAACTCGCCGACCCAGTCGGTGGGCCGCTGGTCGCCGCCCGGGCCCCGGCCGGGGCGGAACCAGAACAGCTCCCGCTCGGGGGCGTCCGGCCCGCCGGCCAGGGCGGCCTGGAACCAGGGGTGCGCGTCGGAGCAGTGGTTCGGCACCACGTCGATGATGATCCGGATGCCGAGCGCGTGCGCCTCCGCGATCAGCGCCTCCGCCTCGGCGAGCGACCCGAAGACCGGGTCGATCGCCCGGTAGTCGGAGACGTCGTAGCCGGCGTCCGCCATCGGGGACGGGTACCAGGGGCCGAACCAGACGGCGTCCACGCCGAGGCTCGACAGGTGACCCAGCCGGCGGCGGATGCCGGCGAGGTCGCCGATGCCGTCACCGTTGGCGTCGGCGAAGCTACGCGGGTAGATCTGGTAGATCACCGCGTCCCGCCACCACGGATGACTGTCTTGTGTGGACACGCGCACCTGCTCTCTGGATCGAGGGGTTGGCCAGCCGTTTCTCCCGGGTCAGCCCTTCATGCTGCCCGCCGCGAGACCGCCGATGATGCTGCGCTGGAAGACGAGGAATATCACGATCATCGGAATGCTCGCGATGACCAGGCCCGCCATCATCAGCGTCGGCGGCACCTGGCTGGTCGCGGCGAGTCGACTCAGCGCCACGCTCAGGGTCTGCACCTTGGTGTCCTGGAGCACCAGCAGCGGCCAGAGGAAGTCCTTCCAGATGCCGATGATCGCGAAGATCGAGACCACTCCGAGCACCGGGCGGGACAGCGGCAGCACGATGTTCCACAGGATCCGCCCCCGCCCGGCGCCGTCCAGGCTGGCCGAGTCGAGCAGGTCGTTGGGGATCTGGTCGAAGAACCGCTTGAGTACGTAGATGTTGAAGGCGTTCGCCGCCGCCGGCAGCCAGAGCGCCCACGGGGTGTCGATCAGGTTCACCCCGAACAGCGGCACGTCGGTGACGGTCAGGTACGCCGGCACCAGCAGCGCCGAGGCCGGCAGCATCAGGCTGGCGAGCATCAGGCCCAGGACCAGCTTGCCGAGCACCGGGCGGAGCTTGGAGAGCGCGTACGCCGCGGCGACGTCGACGATGATCTGGATCAGCCAGCCGCCGAAGGCGTAGAAGACGGTGTTCAGGAAGTACCGGAAGATCTCCATCTCGGTCCACGCCTGCGCGTAGGTCTCCGGGTGGAAGGACTCCGGCACGAAGGTCGGCGGGATCAGCGCGTACTCCTGGGGGGCCTTCACCGCGCTGGTGACCATCCAGTAGATCGGGAAGAGGAAGACCGCCACGCAGAGCAGGGTCACCACGGTCAGCACGGTGAAGTAGACGATCCGCCCCCGGCCGCGGCGCAGCTCGGTGTCGGAGATCAACGTACGGGTGCCCGGCCCGCCGCCCGCCCGGGTGCCGGTGGCGCGCGGGGTCCGGCGCCGGGGCCCCGACTCCGGGGCGGGAGCGGTCGCGGCGGGCGGCAGGGTCGGTGCGCTGAGTGTCATGTCGGTCCCCTCAGTCCGCGCGACGGGTGAGCCGGAGGTAGATGGCGGAGAAGGCGCCGAGCACGACGAAGAGCAGCACGCTCATCGCGGCGGCCATCCCGAAGTCGTGGTTGACCGTGAACGCGTACCGGTAGATCAGCACCATCACCGTGACGGTGTCCGGATTGCTGGTGCCGGTGAGCTGGTACGGCTCGATGAAGACCTGCATCGTCGTGATGATCTGCAACAGCAGCAGGACCAGCATGATGAACCGCAGCTGGGGCAGGGTGACGTGCCGCAGCCGCCGCCAGATGCTCGCCCCGTCCAGCTCGGCGGCCTCGTAGAGCTCGCCGGGAATGCTCTGCAGCGCGGCGAGGTACATCAGTGTCGCGCCGCCGAGGTTGGCCCAGGTGGAGACGAGGACCAGGCTGAGCATCGCGGTCGACGAGGACTGCGTCCACTGCGACTCCGGCAGGTGTACGCCGCGCAGCAGGGTGTTGAACAGGCCGTTGCCCGGGTCGTAGAAGTACTGCCAGAGCAGCACCACCACGATCGGCGGCAGCATCACCGGCAGGTAGACCGCGAACCGGAAGAAGCCCTTGAGGTGCCGCAGCTCGTTGAGGAGCACCGCGAGCGCCAGCGGGACCAGGTAGCCGAAGACCAGGGCGAGCCCGGTGAAGACCAGGGTGTTCTTCCAGGCGGTCCAGAACAGCGGGTCGTCGAAGATGAGCGTGAAGTTGTCCAGCCCCACCCAGTACGGGTCGGTGACGAAGTTGACCTGCTGGAAGCTGAGCAGCACGCCCCGGACCAGCGGATACCAGGAGAAGAGCGCGAAGCAACCGATGCCGGCCGCCAGGAAGGCGTACGCCAGGAGGTTGTCCTGGATCCTCCGGCGGAGCCGGGAGCGCCGCGCCTCGCGGAGCCCGGGCGTGACCACCGCCATCACGGGCGACCTTTCTGTCGTTCGGGTGACCGGTCCGGCGGTCGGGGGGTCGACCGGCGGCTCGGTCCGGGGTGACCCGGGGCGTGGTGGGCCGCCCGGTCGCGGTGCCGGCGCTGGCCGGCGGCCCACCACCTTCCGGGTGGCTACCTGACGGTGGCCAGGATCGAGTTGACCTGCTTCTCGGCGTCGGCCAGGAGCTGGTCGACGTTCGCGTTCCGGTCGGTCAGCACCTTCTGCATCGGTACGTCGAGCACCGCGTAGACCTGCTGCGCGTTCGGTGGCTCGAACTTCACCGGGATGCTGCCCATGGCGGCCGCGAACGGCGCGTAGTTCTGCTGCGGCACGTTGGCGTACTTCTTCTCGGCGGCGGCCTGCTTGGTGGCGCCCTCACCGGCGAAGATGTTCGGCTCGGGAAGCCCGACCGGCTGCTTGGTCTCGGCCTCCCACTTGCGCTCGGCCTCGACCCGGTCCGGGCTGGTGAACCAGAAGGTGAGCCACTTCAGGCCGGCGCGGATCTTCTCGGGGCTGGCCTTGGCGTTGAACATGTAGCCCTCGCCGCCGCCCAGGGTGGCCTTGCCGTCCGGGATCGGACCGAGGCCGTAGTCGGGGAACTTGCCCTTGTACTGGTTGACGATGGTCGGGATGTTGTCGGCGGTGCCGATGTACATGCCGAGCTTGCCGGAGCCCATCATCCGGAGCAGGTCGGCCCACTCCAGAAGCTGCCGGCTGCCCATGCTGTTGTCGGCCCAGCGCATGTCGTGAAGCTGGCGCAGCACCTGCCGGCCCAGGTCGTTGTTGAAGGCGGCCTTCCAGGTCTCGCCGTCCTTCGTCGCCACTTCACCGCCGAGCGAGTACAGCTCGGCGGTGAAGTGCCAGCCGCCGGTGTTGTTCTTGCTGTAGTCGCCGTAGCCGACGTGCCCGTCGCCGAGCGCGGCGATCTTCTGGGCCGCCGTCCGGACGTCCGCCCAGGTCTTCGGCGGGTTGTCCGGGTCCAGGCCGGCCCTGGTGAAGAGGGTGCGGTTGTAGATCAGGCCGAGCGAGTAGTTCTTGTACGGTAGGCCGTACACCCCGCCCTTGTCGTCGGAGAAGACCTTCAGCACCTCCGGCCGGACCTGCTGGGCCGCCGGGAAGTCCTTGAGGTACTTGGAGACGTCCGCGACCTGGCGCTTGGCGATGAGGCTGGCCGGGTCGGTGAAGTAGACGTAGAAGACGTCCTCCAGTTGCCCACCGGCGAGCTTGGCCGCGAAGGTCTGGGGGTCCATCTTGCCCTCGCGGGCGTCAATCTTGATGTTCGGGTTCTGGCTCTCGAACTCCGCGACGTTGTCGAGGAACCGCTTGTGGGTGGCCGCCTCGGTCGCCGGCGGCAGGCCGTTGACCACGAGCGTCACCTTGCCGTCGGCCGCCGGGGAGTCCTCGTCGCCGCCGCAGGCGGCGCTGGACAGGCCGACCCCGGCGACCAACAGGACCGCGAGGGTCCTGTTCAGCCTGGATCTCTTCATGGACGAAACACCCTTTCGTGGGTGGTGCGCGCGGGAGTGTGATGTGGCTCTCTCAGGTGCTTGGTTTCGTGGCGATGACCATACAAAGCCGAAAGTGTTACCGCAATAAGTGGACGAGATTTTGAAAGATGACGACTGGACGGTCGTCGAGATCATCGGAATCTCGCCCTGGCCCGCCGGCCCCCTACCGGCGGCAGAGTCGGGCGCGACGGGGCGGTATCCGGCCGGGCGTCAACCGCCGGGCGGGCCCGTCCGCGCGGGAAGAGGGCGGCCGGAGAACGCACAGAGCCCACCGACGGGCGGGCTCGTCAGCGGGCGGTACCGGGTGGGGTCAGCGGGCGGCGGCGGGAGCGGTGGAGCCGCGTACCACCAGCTCCGGCTCGAAGAGCAGCTCGTCGGTGAGCACGCCGACGCCCTCGATCTGGTTGACCAGCAGGTCCACCGCGGCCTGCCCCATCATCTCGATCGGCTGCCGCACGGTGGTCAGCGGCGGGTCGGTGCAGGTCATCAGCGCCGAGTCGTCGAAGCCGACCACCGAGACGTCCGCCGGCACCGACCGGCCCAGCCGGCGCGCCGCCCGGATCGTACCGAGCGCCATCACGTCGCTGGCGCAGATCAGCCCGGTCACGCCGCGCTCGATCAGCTTGCTCGCCGCGACCCGGGCACCCTCCATGGAGAAGCTGGAACGCTCCACCCACTTCTCGTCCTCGCCCCAGCCGGCGACCTGCGCCATCGCCGCCAGCTTGCGGCGGGACGGCACGTGGTCGGCCGGCCCGAGGACCAGCCCGATCCGCTCGTGGCCGAGCGAGCGCAGATGCCCGTACGCCTGCTCGACCGCGACCGCGTCGTCGGTGGAGACGCACGGGAAGTTGAGCTCGTCGACACCCGCGTTGACCAGCACCACCGGCAGCCCCCGGTCGGTCAGCCGGCGGTAGTGGTCGTGCCGGGCGTCGGCGAGCGCGTACGAGCCGCCGGCGAAGATCACCCCGGAGACCTGGTGGTCCAGCAGCATATCCACGTAGTCCGTCTCGGAGACGCCGCCGATGGTGCGGGCGCAGAGCGCCGGGGTGAAGCCCCGCTGGGCGAGCGACCCGGTGACCACCTCGGCCAACGCCGGGAAGATCGGGTTCTGCAGCTCGGGCAGGACGAGCCCGACCAGCCGGGCCCGCTCGCCGCGCAGCTTGCTGGGCCGCTCGTAGCCGAGCACGTCCAGCGCGGTGAGCACGGCGACGCGGGTGCTCTCCGAGACGCCGCCCCGGCCGTTGAGCACCCGGCTCACCGTGGCCTCGCTGACCCCGGCCTTGCGGGCCACCTCGGTGAGTCTTCTCGTCACGGCCGCGATCGTACGACAGCGGACTGCAAAAACCGAACGAAAGTCGGTCGGACGACTGCCGCGAGGCGTACTAGTGCCTCGTCTTGGAACGTTGATCGTGTAATCCGTTAGTTCTGAGGATCTATCGGGCAGGCTGTCTCCCAACGCTCGTGGTGGGAGGTGATGGCTGGTGGGCAGACGCCCGGAGGTGTTCGTCCGGCAGGTGTCGATGGCCGAGGGTCAGCGGTTGCAGCGGATCACCCGGACCGCGAAGGACCCGGTGAAGCTGCGCCGGGCGATCGTGGTGCTGATGTCCGCCCAGGGGCAGCCGGCCCCGGACATCGCCCACTTGTTGAAGGTGACCGAGGACTACGTGCGGGACGTGATCCATGTGTTCAACGATCGGGGGTTCGACGCGCTGGACCCAAAATGGAGCGGGGGCGCACCGAGACGGATCGATGAGCAGACCCGCGACTGGATCTGCGTCACCGCTCGGTGCGACCCCCGTTTCCTCGGCCAACCCTTCTCCTGCTGGTCGCTGACCAAGCTGCGCGACTACCTCATCGCCTCTGGTCACGTCGATGCGATCAGCGTCGAGACTGTCCGGCGGATCCTGCATGAGCGGGGGGTGTCCTGGCAGGCCACCAAGACCTGGAAGGCCAGCACGGACCCCGACTTCACCACCAAGATGCGCCGGGTCCTGGACCTCTACGACCACCCACCCGCTGACGGGCGGGTGCTCTGTGTCGACGAGTTCGGCCCGTTGAATCTGCAACCCCGCCCTGGTCGCGCATGGCGACCCCAGGGACAACCAGTTCGGCTGCGGGCCACATACACCCGTGACCAGGGCGTCCGGCACATGATCGCCGCCCTGGACCTGACCACCGGCAAGCTGCACTATCGCATCCGAGACCGCAAACGTTGGCGCGAGTTCCTCAGCTTCCTCAAGACCCTGCGTCGCCGCTGGCCCGACCAGCGCCTCTACCTCATCCTGGACAACTTCTCCCCGCACAAGCAGCCCGACGTGCGCGCCTGGTGCTCCGCCAACCAGGTGGACCTGGTCTTCCTGCCGACCTACGCGTCCTGGCTGAACTGGATCGAGGCCGAGTTCGCCGCGGTGCGGTACTTCGCCCTCAACGGCACCGACCACCGCAGCCACGCCGAGCAGGACATCGCCATCGGCGACTACATCCGCTGGCGCAACCAACACACCCGACCGAAAACCGCATTCGCCACCGGCTCCAAGATCCGCCACCCCGATTACCCGTTCAAGGCTGCATGACGAGGCACTAGCGCGTCAGATCTCGTACCGCCGTCTCGATCGCCCGGTGGAAGGTCGGGTACGCGTAGATCATCGTGCCCAGCGTGGTCACCGGCACCTCGGCGTGCACCGCCACGACCAGCGCACTCAGCACCTCGCCGCCGACCGGGCCGGCCGAGGTGGCACCGACCAGCACCCCCCGGTCTGCGTCGGCGACCAGCTTGACGAACCCCTCGTCGCCGACCTCGTGGATCCAGCCCCGGGTCGAGTCGCCCAGCGAGGTGAAGCCCACCCGGACGTTCAGCCCGCGCTCCCGGGCCTGCCGCTCGGTCAGACCCACCGCCCCCACCTCCGGGTCGGTGAAGGTCACCCGGGGCACCGCCCGGTAGTCCGCCCGCCGCCCGCCGTCGTCGTCGGCCGCCCCGGCGCGCCGGCGCAGGATGTCGTCGATCACGACCCCCGCCTGGTACATCGCCATGTGGGTGAAGGCACCGCGCCCGGTCAGGTCGCCGACCGCCCAGACGCCGTCGGTGACCCGCAGCCGGTCGTCGGTGGGTACGAACCGCTGGTGGGGGTCGACCCCGATCGTCTCCAGGCCGAGCGTGTCGAGCACCGCCCGGCGGCCGGTGGCGACCAGCAGCCGCTCGGCCCGCACCGGCTCACCGGCGGAGAGCTCCACCGTGAACGACGTGCCGTCGTGCCCGACGGCCGCCGCGCCGGCGCCGGTCCGGATCGTCACCCCGTCGGCGCGCAGTGCCGTCGCCACCCGCTCGGAGGACTCCGGCTCCTCCATCCCGAGCACCCGCTCGCCGGGCTCCACCACCGTGACCCGGACGCCGAACCGGGCGAACATCTGGGCCAACTCCACCCCGATCGCCCCGCCGCCGAGCACCGCCAGCGACTCCGGCAGCTCGGTCAGCTCCATCGCCTCCCGGTTGGTCCAGTACGGCGTGCCGGCCAGCCCGGGGATCGGCGGGATCACCGGGACGGTGCCGGAGCCGAGGACGACGCCGAGCCGGGCCCGGTAGGTCTGGTCGCCCACCCGCACCAGACCGGGCCCGGCGAGCCGGCCGTAACCCCGGACGAACCGGCCGCCTTTGCCGGTGAACCGCCCGACCCCGGCGGTGTCGGTCCAGCCGGCGGTGGCCTCCTCGCTGACCCGCTTGGCGACCGGCGTCCAGTCCGGTTCCACCCGGGCCCGACCGGCGAGGTGGTCCACCCGGCGCGCCTCGGCGAGCGCGTTGGCCGCCCTGATCATCATCTTGCTCGGCACGCAGCCCCAGAACGGGCACTCGCCGCCGACCAGGTTCTGTTCGACGCCGACCACCGCGAGGCCGGCGGCGGCGAGCGTGTTCGCCACCTCCTCACCGCCCACGCCCATCCCGACCACCACGATGTCCACGTCCGCCGCCAACCGCGCGGTCACGTCCCCGGCCTCGTCGGCGTGCGCGCCGAAGGTCACCACCCGCTCTGGTTCCGCCATACCGCCAGCTTTCCGCACGGACCGGCGGCCGGCCAGGTGGATCCGGTCACTCCGGGCCCGGTACCGGCCGGCGCGCCGCCGCCACCGCCATCCGGCCGGGACCTCGACGCGGCGGTGCGGAGCCTGACCTGACGCCCGGCGAGCCCGGTACGACGAGCGGGGCGCCGGCCGGGGCGAGCAGGGCCCGGAGGACCTCCTCGGCGCGGCGGCGGCGGGGCACCACGGCCCGGCGGGCGAAGACGTCGTAACCGGCGGCGACGACCTCGTCCAGGATGCCGCCGTACAGGACGTAGGCGGTGCGGATGCAGGACTGCGAGGCGGGGGCGAGCAGGGTCACCCCGGGCGCCGCGGCCGCGTAGTGCGACCGGGCGCGCGCCACCTCGTACTCGATCAACTCGCGGATCCGGGGCGTGGCGGCCCGGCGCCGGGCGGCGGCGACCAGGTCGTGCGGGGTGACGTCGAACCGTTCCAGGTCCTCGGCCGGCAGGTAGACCCGCCCCCGGTCCAGGTCCTCGGCGACGTCCCGGACGAAGTTGGTGAGCTGGAAGGCGAAGCCGAGCTGCCGGGCGGGCTCCCGGGCGGCGACCGGATCGGTGCTGCCCAGGATCGGCAGCATCATGGTGCCGATCGCGGCGGCCGAGCCGGCCATGTAGTCCAGCAGGTCGGGGTAGCGCGGGTAGCTGTCGACGGTGAGGTCCATGGCCATGCTGCGCAGGAACGCCGCGAAGTCGGCCCGGTCGAGGTCGAAGACCGCGATGGTGTGCAGTACGGCCGGAAGCAGCGGGTCGTCCACCGGCTCGCCGCGCAGGCCGGCGAGGAACCGCTCGGACCAGTCGGTGAGCCGGGCGGCCCGCTCGGCCGTCGGCAGGTCCTCGGTCCGGTCCACGATCTCGTCGGCGTAGCGGGTGAAGCCGTAGAGGGCGTGCACATGTCGACGTTTCCACCCGGGCAGTAGCCGGGTCGCGAGATAGTAGGTCCGGCCGTGCCGTCTGTGCAGCTCACGACACCGCTCGTAGGACCTGCCGAGACTGGCGTCCACCGGCCCTCCCCGAAGAATCGACGCATAAATCGACGCAACTTGTTGACCCTAGGGTACGCTCACCGACGCGGCCACCGGCCCGGTTCGGCACCTGTGGACGGTGCCCGCCGGCCCGTTGCCCGTGGACGTGACGGGCGGCAGGGGGTGACCGGGTGCGGACCGTACGTGGGCGGACCGGCGTGACCGGCCGGACCGACCGGGTGGTGGTGGTCGGCGCCGGCCTCGGCGGGCTCGCCTGTGCCCTGCACCTGGCCGGCAGTGGTCGGCAGGTCACCGTGCCCGAACGCGAGCCGGTGCCGGGCGGCCGGGCCGGGCGGCTGGCCGTCGGCGGCTACGAGTTCGACACCGGGCCGACCGTGCTCACCATGCCGGACCTGCTCGCCGAGGCGCTGGGCGCGGTCGGCGAGGAGCTGACCGACTGGCTCGACCTGGTCCCGCTCGACCCCGCCTACCGGGCGCACTATCCCGACGGCTCCACACTGGACGTGCTCACCGACACCGTACGGATGGCCGGCGAGGTCGCCCGGGTCTGCGGCCCCCGCGAGGCCGACGGCTACCTGCGGTTCGTCGACTACGCCCGCCGGCTCTGGCAGCTCGAACGGGCCGACTTCATCGACCGCAACCTGGACAGCCCCGCCGACCTGCTCACCGCCAACCTGCTGCGGCTGGTCGCCGCCGGCGCCTTCCGGCGGATGGGTACCAAGGTCAACCAGTTCTTCGCCGACCCCCGGACCCGCCGGATCTTCTCCTTCCAGGCCATGTACGCCGGCCTGGCACCGCAGGACGCGCTCGCCATCTACACGGTGATCGCCTACCTCGACTCGGTGGCCGGGGTCTGGTTCCCGCGCGGCGGCATCCACGCCGTCTCCCGGGCGCTGGCCGGCGCCGCCGAGAAGCACGGCGTCCGGATCCGCTACGACACCACCGTCACCCGGGTCCAGACCTCGGCCGGCCGGGCCACCGGGGTGCTGACCGCAGACGGCGAGCGGATCCCGGCCGACGTGGTCGTGCTCAACCCCGACCTGCCGGTCGCCTACCGCGACCTGCTTCCGCCCACGTCGCGCCCGCGCCGGCTGCGCTACTCGCCGTCCTGCGTGGTGCTGCACGTCGGCTCCGGCCAGGCGTACGGGCGGATCGCCCACCACAACATCCACTTCGGGCGGGCCTGGCGTACCACCTTCGACGAGGTGATCCGGCAGGGCCGGCTGATGTCGGACCCTTCGCTACTGGTCACCAACCCCAGCCGGACGGACCCGTCGGTCGCGCCGGCCGGGCGGCACAGTTACTACGTGCTCGCCCCGGTGCCCAACCTGGAGCGCGGCGCCGGGCTGGACTGGCGCGGCGGGCTGGACCGGCGGTACGCGGACGAGCTGCTGGCGACCCTGGAGCGGCGCGGCTACCACGGTCTGGCCGACAGCGTGGAGGTCCGCCGGGTGGTCACCCCCGCCGACTGGGCCGACGCGGGGATGGCCGCCGGCACCCCGTTCGCCGCCGCGCACACCCTCTGGCAGACCGGACCGTTCCGCCCGGCCAACCTACATCCCTCGCTGTCCAATGTGGTATTCGTAGGATCCGGCACCCAGCCGGGTGTGGGTGTGCCCATGGTGTTGATTTCCGGAAAGCTCGCCGCTGCCCGGGTGACCGGAGGTGGCCGATGAACGCCGATCGTGAGACGCACCTGGTGGAGCTGGTCGACGAGACCGGCTCGCCGATCGGTTCCCGTACCGTCGACGAGGCGCACCGGGCGCCGGGGCTGCTGCACCGCGCCTTCTCCGTACTGCTGGTCGATCCGGCCGGACGGGTGCTGTTGCAGCGGCGCGCCGCCGTCAAGACCCGCTTCCCGCTGCGCTGGGCCAACACCTGCTGCGGACATCCTGCCCCGGGTCAGCCGGTCGAGACCGCCGCGCACCGCCGGCTCGGCGAGGAACTCGGCATCGGGGCGCTCCCGCTCACCGAGATCGGCGTCTACCTCTACCGCGCGGAGGACCCGGCCACCGGTCGGGTCGAATACGAGTACGACCACGTGCTGCGCGGCGAGTTCACCCCGGAGGACTCGGTGCTGCCCGACCCGGACGAGGTCGCCGACCTGCGCTGGGTGCACCCCGACGAACTCCGCGCCGCCCTGGCCGCCGACCCGACCGGGTACGCGCCCTGGCTCGGCGGCGTGCTCCGCCAGCTCACGGTGCCGGAGGACGACCCGGCGGAGCGGCTGGGTGGCCGATGACGGCCTGAGCGCCGGGGCGGTCGCCCGGCGGCTCGGCGTGGCGGTCACCACCCTGCGGACCTGGCACCAGCGGTACGGCCTCGGGCCCAGCCGGCACGTGCCGGGCCAGCACCGCCGCTACTCCGTCGAGGACCTCGCCCGGCTGGAGGTGATGCGCCGGCTCACCGCCGAGGGCGTCCGGCCGGCCGACGCCGCCCGCTGGGCGCGGCGGGCCTCCGCCGTACCCGGGGCCGCCGGGACCGCCGCGACGGCCGCCGGGTCACGCGGAAGGGGCGGCGCGGTCATCCCGGTACGCCGGGCCGGACCGGCGGCCCGCGGCCTGGCCCGGGCGGCCGGCCGGCTCGACCCGGCGGCGATGCGCACCGCCATCGCCCGGTCGGTCGGCTCGGACGGCGTCGTCGCCACCTGGGAGAGCCTGCTGCGGCCCGTCCTGGCCCGCGTCGGCGAACGGCACGCCGCCACCGGCGGGTTCGTCGAGGTGGAGCACCTGCTGTCCCGGGCCGTGTCGGAGGTGCTCGGCACGGTCCCCCGGCCGCCCGACGCCGGCGAACCGCCCCGGGTCCTGCTCGCCTGCGCCGACGAGGAACAGCACACGCTGCCGCTGGAGGCGCTCGCCGCCGCGCTGGCCGAGGCCGGCGTGCCCTGCCGGCAGCTCGGCGCCCGGACGCCGGTGGCCGCGCTGGTCGCCGCCGTCCGCCGGACCGCCCCCGAGGCCGTCGTCGTCTGGTCGCACACCCCGGCCACCGGCGACCCGGACCAGCTCACCGCCCTGCTCTCCGCGCCACGGCGTCCGCCGCTGGTGCTGGCCGCCGGGCCCGGCTGGCCGCTCGACGCACTTCCCGGCGGGGTACGCCACCCGGCAACGCTGGCCGAGGCGGTCGCCCTGCTGGGGGCCGTGCCGGAGCCACCCGGCTGACGATCCGGGGGCCGGTGAGATCCGGTACGCACCACCCGAAGGCATCTGGCCGGGGATGTCGGGAACGCGCCGGCTCCGCTAGCGTGGGGCGGCCGTAACCCGAAACAACCTCGGGAGCCCCCATGACGCGACGAGCGGCCCTGGCGGCCGGTCTGGCCCTGCTGCTGGCACTTCCCGGATGCGCGGACGACCCGGAGCGCACGGGCGGGCCGGCCGACGCCGCACCGCCCGTCGCCGCGTCCGCCGGTCCGGACGGGGCGACCCCGAGCGCCGGCCCGAACCGGCCCGGCCACGGCATGCCGTCGGTCCCGACGCCGAAGCCCACCCCGAAAACGAAGCCCCGGCCGAAGATCGGGCCGCTGAAGACCGTCCGGCTGACCGGCGTACGGGCGGTCGCGCTGACCTTCGACGACGGGCCGCACCCGGAGTGGACGCCGAAGGTGCTCGACCAGCTCCGGCGGGCGAAGGTGAAGGCCACGTTCTGTGTGGTCGGGGTCAAGGTGCGCAAGTACCGGGCGCTGGTCGCCCGGATCGCCCGGGAGGGCCACACCCTCTGCAACCACAGTTGGGCCCACGACCTCAAGCTGGGCAAGAAGCCGGCGGCGCAGGTACGGGCCGATCTGCTGCGCACCAACCAGGAGATCCGGCGGGCGGTTCCCAGAGCCCGGATCGGCTACTACCGCCAGCCGGGCGGGATGTGGACCCCCACGGTGGTCCGGGTGGCCCGGGAGTTGGGGATGACGTCGCTGCACTGGGACGTCGACCCGGCCGACTGGAAGAAGCCGGCCGCATCGGTGATCAACAAACGGATCGACCAGCAGGTACGGGCCGGCTCGATCGTGCTGCTGCACGACGGCGGCGGCGACCGGAGCGGCACCCTGGGCGCCTGCCCGACGGTGCTCAGCTCCCTGAAGCGGAGGTACGGCCTCATCCGGCTGCGGTAAGGGGGCTTTGCGGCTGTTTGTCCGGAGCCGGATACCGGTTTGGTCGGGCGGCGGGGCATCACGTATGCTTTCGGAGCCTCCGGCGGGGCCGGATGGGAGCACAGCCGCAAAGTTGCATGTGTAATGATTGCGGGGCCGCCCTCATCGTCTAGCGGCCCAGGACGCCGCCCTTTCAAGGCGGTAGCACGGGTTCGAATCCCGTTGGGGGTACGACCGGCCACAGCCGGTAAGCAAGGTCCTGTGGAGCAGTTGGAGTGCTCGCCGCCCTGTCAAGGCGGAGGTCGCGGGTTCAAGTCCCGTCAGGACCGCTACGCAGATCGCCGCGCCACCTGAGCGCGGCGCTCCGCGTTTCGGAGGACCGGGCCAGGTAGCTCAGTTGGTACGAGCGTCCGACTGAAAATCGGAAGGTCGGCGGTTCGACCCCGCCCCTGGCCACATAGCCTTTCGCCGGGCTATCAGAACGCCTACCAGCGGAAACGCCGGTAGGCGTTCTTTGTCTTGGCCGGCACGCGGCCCGGGCCGCGCCGGGATCGTGGCGCTACCTGCGGCACGTCGCGCCCCGCAGCGGCACCGCCGCACTCTCGTACACCCGGGTGCCGTCGGTGGCCTGCACCAGGAAGCAGTACCGGCGCCCCGGCTCGACCGGCACCGTCATGCTGCGGTCACGCCCCGCCGGCAGCACCCGGGTCGGCTCGCCCTCCTCGGCGACCACCACGGCGAATTCCAGTTCGCCGCCGCCGCTCCGCCAGGTCAGCTTGACCTTGTCGGCACCGTCCCCGGGCGCGTCCAGTTCGACCCCGGGCGCGCTGACCCCGCTGCCGGGGGTCGCCACCACCTGCGGGGGCGTGGCCGCGATCTCCTGCGGGTCACCGGTCAGGAGCCGGGCCAGCACCCACACCAGCACGCCGACCAGCACCGCACAGCCGGCGACCAGGGCGTACCGGGTCGCCCGGCCGGGCCGCCCCGCCGGCGGCACGGCGGGGGCCGCGAGCGGCTCCGGGTCCGACGGCCGGGGATCCACCGCGAACTGGCCGCCACCCACCCCGGCAACCGGCGCGATCGCAGCCGGCCCGGCGACCGGCACCATCGGGGCCGGCCCGGCGACCGGCACCATCGGGGCCGGCTCCGCGACCGGCGCGATGGGCGCCGGCCCGGCGACCGGCGGCATCGGGGCCGGCGCGGCGAAGTCGTCGAACTCGTCGGGGTAGGCGGTCACCTGGACGGTCGGCGCCGGATCCGGAGCCGGGGCCGGCGGCGGCGGGGCCGGGGGCGCCTGCTCCGGCACCGGGACCGGCGGTGCCCCCGCGAAATCGTCGAACTCGTCCACGTCCGACTCCGGCGGCGGCTCCGGCAGCAGCGCACCGAGCTGGTCGGCCACCTCCCCGGCATCCATCGGCCGCTCCGCCGGGTCCGCCGCGAGCAGCCGGACAACCAGGGTGGCCAGCGCCTCGGGAACGCCCTCGGCGGCCGTCACCGGCACCGGCTCGCCGAGGATCCGCCGTACCCGGTCGCCGGGTTGCTCGCCGAGCCGCCCCGGGTACGGCGGCCGGCCGGTCAGCGCGAAGTGCAGCACCGCGCCGAGTGCGTACAGGTCACCGCGCTGGTCCAGCGCTCCGGTGCCGAGCGCCTCCGGCGGCAGGTAGTCGACGGCGGAGAGCGGGGCCCGGGCCATCGCCTGGCGCAGGGTGACCCCGAAGTCGGACACCACCGGCTCGCCGGAGGCCCGGAACAGCACATTGTGCGGGGAGATCCCGCCGTGCGGCAGGCCGGCGCGGTGCGCGGCGGCCAGGGCCAACGCCACCGTCCGGCCGATGACCACGACGTCCACCGGGTTCAGCGGACCGACCCGGCCGACCAGCCCGGCGAGCGACTGCGGGCACAGCTCCATCCGCGCCACCGGTTCACCGGTGGGCAGCTCGTCCACCCCGTCCACCGGCAGAATCGGGGCGAACCGCCGCAGACCCGCCAGCGTCGACTGCTCCCGGCTGAACGCCGCCATGGTCCGCTTGTCGAGACGCCGGGGGAACACCTTCAGCGCGACCGGCACACCCCGGTGCTGTCCGGAGTAGACGGTGGCGGTGGGACCGTCACCGAGCCGGACCAGCTCACCGATGTCGGGCGTCGCCATCGCCGTGCTCACCTCTGCCCGCTCTGTCCAAGGCAGGCGCGGCCCGCGACAACTCCCCGGTCACGTGTCCGCTAGCTGCCGATCCGGTTCCCCGGCGGATCGTGTCCCGTCAGGGTAGGTGTGTCCCCCCTCCCGGGTGGGCACTGCGGCAGCTTGCTGCCGCCGGAGGCGGATGTCTCGGAGTTGACATGAACACAACTGGCCTGGTCCGGGTGACCGTTGCGGCGCCGGCCCGGCGGATCGACCTGGCCCTTCCCGAACGCTCACCGCTCGCCGAACTGTTGCCGGGCCTGTTGGCGCACGCCGGGGAGAACCTGGCCGACGCCGGGGTCGACGCGGGTGGCTGGGCGCTGCGCCGCGCCGACGGCACGGCCCTGGAGCCGACCCGCACGCTGGCCGGACACCGGGTACGCGACGGCGAGGTGCTGCACCTGACGCACACCCGTACCGACTGGCCCGAGCTGGAGTACGACGACCTGGTCGACGCCATCACCACCGGCTCGGCGCGGCTCGGCGGCACCTGGGGTCCCCGGCACACCCGGGGCGCCGGACTCGCCGTCGGCGCGCTGGCCGTCCTGCTCTGCCTGGTCGCGGTGCTCCGGGCCGGCCCACCGTGGCCCGGTCCGGCGCTGTGGGCGCTCGGCGCGGCCGGCCTGCTGCTGGCCGGCGGCGTGCTGCTGGCCCGGGCCGGCGGCGACACCGGGGTGGGGGCGGTCGCCGCACTGGTCGCGTTGCCCCTGGCGGCCACCGGCGGTGGGCTGGCCCTGGCCGGGGACCGTCCGCTGACCGGGCTCGGTGCGCCACACCTGCTGGCTGCCGGTGCCGCGCTGCTGCTCGCCTCGATCGTCGGGCTGGTCGGCGTGGTGGACCGGGCCGCGCTCTTCGTCGGCGGTGCGATGGTCGGCCTGCTCTGCGTGGTCGGCGGCTGGCTGACCACCCTCGACGCGCTGGTGGCACACGAGAGCGCGGCGATCCTGGCGAGCGTCGGGCTGGCCTTCTCCCCCGCCCTCGCACCGCTGTCGATCCGACTGAGCCGGGTACCCATGCCGGTCCTGCCGCGTGCCGCCGCCGACCTGATGCGCGACGACCCCCAGCCGCCCCGCGCCGCGGTGTACGCCGCCGTGCTGCGGGCGGACAGCCTGCTCACCGGGATGGTGGGCGGCCTCGCGCTGGTCGCCGCCGGGTGCCAGGTGCTACTGCTACGCAGCGGCAGCACCGCCGCCGTGGTGTTGGCGACCATCCTGGCGATCGGGTTCCTGCTCCGTGCCCGGCTCTATCCGATCGGCCGGCAACGGATGCCGATGCTGCTCGCCGGGATCACCGGGGCGACCTGCCTGGCCACCGGGCCGCTGATGGCGGATCGCTCGGACCTGCTCGTCGTGTCCGGCCCGGTGCTGCTGCTGGTCGGCGCGCTCGTCGCACTGCTCGCCCGGCTCTACAGCCGCAAGCGGCCGGGCCCCTACCTGGGCCGGTACGCGGAGATCCTGGAGGTGCTGGTGGTGCTGGCGATCCTGCCGGTGACCTGCTCGGTGCTCGGCCTCTACGGCTACGTACGCGGGCTGGGGGGCTGACATGGCGTCCAAGCGGGACCAACTGCACGCCCACCAGTTCATGGTGGAGCGGGTCATCTCGGGGCTGGTGACCAGGGAGAGCGATCCGGAGCAGCCGCCGTTCCGCCGGCCGGTCTACGCCGCGTACGGCGGGATCGCCATCGCGGTGATCGCCCTGGCCGTGGTCGGCATCTACGGGATCATCGTGCCGGGTGGCAACGCGAGCTGGCGCAAGGGCGACGTGGTGGTGGTGGAGAAGGAGACCGGCACCCGCTACGTCTACGTGGACGGCCGGCTGCACCCGGTCGCCAACTACACCTCGGCGCTGCTGGCGCTCGACAAGTACGCGGCGACCCGCGTCGTGTCGCGCAACTCGCTGGTCGGGGTGCCGCGCGGGCCCCGGATCGGCATCCCGGACGCCCCGGAGACCCTGCCCGCGCCGAAGCGGCTGCTCGGCGGCGGCTGGACGTTCTGCTCGCAGCCGGGGCGGGACCGTGCCGGGGCGGCCGTGGCCGAGTCGGTGCTGATGGTCGGGCACGGGCCGGCCGGCGGCGCCTCGCTGGCGGACCGGGCGCTGCTGGTCGAGGTCGCCGGAACCGGCCAGCGCCACCTGGTGCTGCGCGGGCACCGGCACGAGATCGACAAGGCCGACGCGAGCGCCGTGGAGGTGGCGCTGCGGACCGGGCCGGCGATCCCGGTCAGCCCGGCGGTGGTCGACGTGCTGCCGGCGGGCCGGCCAGTCGCGCCGGTCGCGGTGCGCGACGTCGGCAAGGCGTCCCAGGCGGTGCCCGGGCGCAAGGACATCCGCGCCGGACAGGTGCTGGTGGCGACGAGTTCCGGCGGCGTACAGCACTATCTCGCCGAGGTCGACCGGCTCCGGCCGATCACCGAGCTGCAGTACGACATCCAGCTCGCCTCCCAGGGCATCGCGGCCGCGTACCCGGGCGGCGATCCGGCCGCTGTCCCGCTCAGTCTGTTGGAGGCGGCCGGGGCGAAGCAGGCGCGCGCCGTGCCCGTGGCGGTCGGGGATCCGCCCGTCCTGCGGCCCGAGTTCGCCGCCGGCGGCGCGGCGACCACCATGTGCCTGGCGTTCACCCCGGGGCAGTCGGTGCCGACCGTGCTGCTGGACCCGGCGATGCCGGCACCCGACCCGATGCGGGCGACCCCGCGCAGCACCGAACGGGGCACCCGGCTCGCCGATCGGGTCCTGGTGCCGGGTGGGAGCGCCGCGGTGGTGGAGTCGAAGCCGAGTCCGGAGGCGCCGGCCGGCACCCTGCTGCTGGTCACCGACATGGGCGTCGCCTACCCGGTGGCTCTGCCGAGGATCCTTGAGGTGCTGGGCTACCCAGGGGTACGCGGTGTCGAGATGCCGGCCGGCGTGGTCAGTCGGCTGCCGATCGGCACCACCCTGAGCCACGACGGCGCCCTGCGCCGCAGCCAGGTGTAGGCCTGGCTGGCCGTCGGGGTTGCGACTCCGGACGGGGCGGCGTCCCGGGCGGCGATCGCGGCAGCCGCGGCCCGGAGCCGGTCGGGCATCGGCGCGTCCGGTTGACGCCCGGGCGACAGCCGGGAGAGCGGCCCCGGGGAGAGATTCTCCGGGGCCGCGTCGTGCCGTCGGGGTCGCCCGCTTCGGCACCGCGGACAGCGAAGCGGCCCCGGGGAGGGATCTCCCCGGGGCCGCGCCGCGTGCGGTGGCGGGGTCAGTGGCGGCGGATCCGCGAAGCCGGGCGGGGCTCCTCCGCGCGCTTGTCGACCTGCCACAGGTCCTCGTCGATCAGCTCCACTGTGCTCGGTGCGTCCGACTCCCGGATCCGTCGCGGCCGGACCGGTGCCGCCTGCGGGTTGCCCTTGCCCGCCTTGCCGCTGAGCAGCGCCGGCATGCCGGGCGTGGGGTTCTGCGGCCCTCGGCTCCGGCCGGTCGCCCCGGATCGGGCCGCGCCCGACCCCGGCCCCGCGCCGCCTCCTCCGCCCGGCTGTGCCCCTGCCATCGGGGGCATCATGGGCGGCGGCATCATCGGCGCACCGCCGGCGGTGGCCGAGGCACCGGTCGCCGCGGCGGTGGGCAGCGCTGGCGGCGGGCCGCTCGGCGCGACCTGCGCCGGCACGCCGACCGGAGCGGCAGCCTGAGGGAGCGAGGAGGAACCGACGCCGGCAACACCGCCGCCGAACCCGCCGGAGCCGCCGAACCCGCCGAAGCTGCCCGCGCCGGCACCGCCGCCGAGAGCGCCGAGGTTCACACCCGGGACGCGGGCGCCGCCGCCGACGTTGGGACCGGGGACGCGGCTGCCCCCGGGACCGCCGGGCGGGATCGGCGGTGGGATGGTCGGGCCGAAGCCGCCGGGACCACCACCCGGCGGCACCGTCGGCGGCGGGGCGGTCATCCCACCGGGAGCGCCTCCGCCGGGCCCCGGGGCGGCGCCGGGCGGCATGGTGGGTGGAGCCGCCGTCGCCGTGCCGGAGAGCGACGGATTGGCCTCGCTTCCGGCGGGCGGGCTGGCGCCGGCCACGACGTCGTCGGTCGCCATCTCGCCGCTGGCAGCCATGGCGCTGTCGACCGCCGTGGTGCCGTTGGTCGCTCCCGGCACGCCGCCGGGCCCGCCCCCCGGAGGCTGGGCGTAGGCGTCCGACCCGCCGGGGGAGGCGCCGCCAGGATTGCCCGCCGGCGGGAGACTGATCTGCGATTCCATGCTCTGTCGCACGATATCCGGCGGAGCCGCGGCGGTCAGGACGCCGGCCGCCGTCCGGAAAACCTCGTCCAGTGCGTTCATCTTCTCAAGGGCGGCCGTCCGGTAGCCACGGATCTCGCTCTGGAGGGCGTCCCGCGGATCCTGGCGGCCCTCACTGTCGAGAAACGCGGAGGTGAACCCGGAGACCTGCATGCTGTCGATCTGTGCCTGCGCCGCCGCCGCCCTGTCGTGCAGGTCCTTGACGAAGGCGTGCGTCACGTGGATCTCGTCGATGAGTCTGGCCAGCGCGCCCCACGGGGTTCGCGGCATGCCCCCGTCAGTGCCGCCGGCCGTGCTCCGCTCGCCGCCGCCCATGCGGTACAGGACGGTATCCGTGAGGTGCCTCAGCTCGGTCGTGGTGACGTCCTGGAAGGCGACGCCGTTGCTCTCGCCGTCGGCTCCCCAGCTTGCGGCCAGTGCCTCGTTCTCCTTGCGCAGGGCGATAGCCGCGTCGTTCAGCTCCTCGTACGCGGACAACCACATTTCTCGCCGGCTCTCCAGAGCCGTCGCGTGCTGCCGCTCCCGTTCCATGATGTTGAGCAGGTCTGCCAGGGGGCCGGTTCCCGGTGGCGTGTAGGGCATCTCAGTCTCCCTCCGGGAGTTCCAGGCCCGGCAGGAACGTCGGAGCGATCCGCCTCGGGGGATTGGCGAGCAGGCCGTCGAAGGCGAGCCGGTTCTCGTCGTTCGCGTTGAGGTACGCCTTGCCGCTCGCGCCCGCGAAGGTCTGCAGCTCGTCCATCCGGGCGTTGAAGTTGCCGAAGTAGCCGCGCAGCGCGGTGAGCGAGTCGTGGTCCGCCTTCACCAGCTCCCGGCAGCCGCCCATCATGCCGCACTGAGCGGCTTCATCCATTGTCATATCGACCCGTGGGGGCTGGTAGCTCATCATCCCCTCGGGTCTACCGCTGAGAAAATTGCCTGGCTGTGTCATCCGTCCTCCCGGTCCAGCTGAGTCGGCGCCGTCGGTTCAGTTGAGCATCCGGTCGCCCGGCGAGGTGCCCGGCGACCGCAAGCGGTCACTCCGCGTCCGCGGGCGGCAGCCAGGCGAGCTGGACAAGCGCCGACCCGCCCCGGCGGGTGACGAGCCGGCCGCGGCCCGGCGGCAGCGGTTCGGCCCGGAGACCGCCGAGCAGCGGCCCCTCGTCCCTCGATCCGGAGAGCAGCAGGCCGGCCGAGCCGACGTCGCGGATCCGGGAGAGGAACGGGTCGAACATCGCCCGGCCGGCCCCGCCGGTGCGTCGGGTGAGCACCAGGTGCAGGCCGATGTCCCGGCTCTGCGGCAGGTACTGCAGGAGGGGCTGCAGCGGGTTGTTCGCCGGTGTGATCACCATGTCGTAGTCGTCGACGAGGATGAACAGCTCCGGCCCCGCCCACCAGGCCCGCTTGCGCAGCTGCTCCGGAGTGACGTCGGGGCCGGGCAGCCGGTCGACCATGGCACGGGCCGCCTCCGAGATCAGGTGCGTCGTGGTCGGCAGGTCGGTGCCGAAGCCGAGCAGATGCTCGGTCCCCACCTCGCCGAGCAGCCCGCGCCGGTGGTCGACCACGATTATCCGGGCCTGGCTGGGCTCGTACGTCTGCACGATCCGGCGGGTGAGCATCCGAAGGAACCCGGTCTTGCCGGACTCGACGTCACCGAGGAGCAGCACGTGCGGCTCGGCGTCGAAGTTCAGCCGCACCGGTGCGAGATCCTGCTCGGCGATGCCGACGGCGAGCTGGCGGGTCTGCGGGTCGTCGCTCGCCGGCAGGGCGGTGTAGGGCACCCGGTCGGGCAGCATCCGCACCGCCGGTGCCGGTTCGCCCGGCCAGGCGCCGCGCACGGCGTCGACCAGCCCGGCCAACCCGGCGGTCAGGTCGTCGGGCGTCCGCTGGCCGTCGACGCGCGGCAGCGCCACCAGCATCTCGTGCTTGGTCACGCTGATCCCCCGGCCGGGCGCGTTCGCCGGCACCCGCATGGCGACCTTGCGGTCGATCACCGAGTCGATGGGGTCACCGAGCCGCAGCTCCACCCGGGTGCCGAAGAGGTCCCGGACCGCAAGTCGCAGGTCGAACCAGCGTGCGCAGGAGGCGAGCACATGCACGCCGTAGGCCAGCCCGCGAGCGGCGATCCCGGCGACCACCTCCTCCAGGTCCTCGAAGTCCTTGCGGAGCGTCAACCAGCCGTCCACCACCAGGAAGACGTCACCGTGCGGATCGTCGGTGACCTCGCCCCTGGCGAGCAGTGCCCGATAGCTGGCCATTCCGTCGATCTCCCGCTCGGCGAACCGGCGCTCCCGCTCGGCCAGCACCGCCGCCACCTCGGCGACGGTACGCCGCACCGCCGCCGGGTTCTGCCGGCCGACCACCCCGCCGACGTGCGGCAGGTCGCGGAGCGAGCCGAGCGTGCCGCCGCCGAAGTCCAGACAGTAGAACTGCACCTCGCGCGGCGTCTGGGTGAGCGCGAGGCTGGCCATGATCGTGCGCAGCGCGGTGGTCTTGCCCGAGCGCGGTGCACCCACCACCACGGCGTGCCCCGCTCCGCCGGACAGGTCCAGCACCAGCGGGTCGCGTCGCTGCTCCAGCGGGCGGTCGACGACGCCCACCACGGCCCGCAACGACCCGTTCCGGGCGGGCTCGGCCGCCCGCAGCCCTCGACCCGGATCGGCGGTCAGCCCGCCGAGCAGCTCGTCCAGCGTCGGAGACTCCGTCAGCGGCGGCAGCCACACCTGGTGGGCCGGAGTGCCCCGGCCGGCGATCCGGTCCACCAGGATGTCCAGCAGGCTCTCCCCGACGGCCTCGTCCGGGTCCTCCGCGGGCTCGGCGGGCTCCTGGTCCTCCTCGATCTTCGGCGCGAGGTAGGCGGTCGAGTACTCGGCCAACCCGAGCTGCTCCGGTTCGCCCGGGCCGGTGGGGACCACGACGGTCGGGCTGTGCACCCCGGAGACGTACGCCGAGCGGAATCGCGTCATCGGTTCGGTGCCGAACTTGAGGAAGCCGTGCCCCGGCGCCCGGGGCAGCGAGAACGCGTCGGGCACCCCCAGCACCACCCGACTGTCCATGTCGGAGAAGGTACGCAGGCCGACGCGGTAGGAGAGGTGGGCGTCCAGGCCACGCAGGCGGCCCTCCTCCAGCCGCTGACTGGCCAGCAGCAGGTGTACACCGAGCGAGCGGCCCACCCGGCCGATCTGCACGAAGATGTCGATGAAGTCCGGCCGGGCCGACAGCAGCTCGCTGAACTCGTCGCAGACCACGAAGAGCGTCGGTACCTCGGCCAGTGGCGCCCCGGCCGCCCGGGCCTTCTCGTAGTCGCGCAGCGAGGAGAAGTTGCCGGCCGCCCGGAGCAGCTCCTGGCGCCGGATCAGCTCACCGTTGATGGCGTCCGCCATCCGGTCGACCAGCGGCAGCTCGTCGACGAGGTTGGTGATCACCGCGCTGGTGTGCGGCAGCCGGTCCAGTCGGGCGAAGGTGGCGCCGCCCTTGAAGTCGATCAGCGCGAAGTTGAGCATGTTCGGCGGGTGGGTCACCGCCAGCGCGAGCACCAGGGTACGCAGCAGCTCGCTCTTGCCGGAGCCGGTGGCGCCGATCAGCAGCCCGTGCGGACCCATGCCCTCCTGCGCGGACTCCTTGAGGTCCAGTTCGATCGGGGTGCCGTCCGGCCGGATGCCGAACCGCACCCGCAGCCGGTCCCGGCTGGGCCGCTGCACCCAGGTGTCGTCCGGGTCGAACCCGTACGGGTCGCCGAGGTCGAGCAGGTCCTCCAGGCCCAGCTCGGCGTTGAGCGGCTGCTCGCCGCGGCTGCCCCCGGTGAGCCGCAGCGGCGCGAGCTGGCGGGCCAGTGCCTCGGCGGCGACCAGCGAGAGGCTGTCGGCCCGGCCCAGCTCGGTCTCTCCGTCGGTGGTCGCGCTGGCGAGCGAGCCGTCGTCGCCGACCTCCAGGACCACGGTGGACCGCTCCAGCGCCCGCGGCGGCGGGGTGGTCAGGTCGATCACGGAGACCCCCTCGACACCGCCGCCGGTCATCAGGTGGTCGGAGCCGGCGATGGCGCCGCCGTCGAGCACCACCACCAGATGCGGACCGGCCACCCGGACGGCGCCGTTGTCGGGGTCGAAGCGCGGCCGGCTGCCCAGCAGGTCGTCCAGCATCGCCTCCAGCCCGGTGATCGTCGGGGCGACCAGGCGGACCGGACCGAGCGCGTCCGTACGCTCCGGGTGCAGCGCGTGCGGCAGCCACTTGAGCCACTCCCACTCGTCCCGGCACTCCGGTCCGGCGCAGACCGCGATCCGCAGGTCGTCCGGGGCGTGCAGGGTGGCGAGCTGGGCCAACATCGCCCGGACCAGACCGGTGACCCGATCGTGGTCGCCGCGCAGGTGGATCCGGCTGAATCCGTTGACCGCCATCGCCAGCGGCAGATCCGGGATCGCCGAGTGCGTGGTGATGAACCGGCGCAGGGCGAGCGCGGAGAGCGGCTCCAACTGCTCCAGCGGCTTGGTGTCCGGCGGGATCAGGCGGGTGGCGAGGCTCTGCCGGCCGACGCCGATCCGGGCGACGCCGAAGTCCAGGTCGTCCCGGCGCCGTTCCCAGAGCCGGTAGCTCGGCACCAGTGCCCACAGGCTTTCCGGGTCGGGGTGCAGGTACCAGAGCGCGGTCCGCTGCCGGTTGGCGGCGCGGCCGACGCGGATCCGGTGCTGGGCCAGGCCCCGCAGGTAGAGCCGACGGGCGTTGCCCATCTCCCGCTTGCTCGGCCCGCCACTGTTCAGGAAGGCCGCCGCCACCATGGCGAGCATCGCCACCCCGAACAGCCCGAAGATGACGTACCGCATCGTGGCGTACCCGCTGTTGCCGCTGCCGCCGCCGAACATTCCGCCGCTGGTGAACATGAGGACCATCGCGGCCATCATCGCGATCATGGGCAGGACCATGATCATCTGCGTCCACTGCCGGGCCGGCGGTGGCGGGATCTCCGGGGGCGCCTCCAACAACAGCTCTCCGGAGGGCATCTCCGGAGCGGGCCGGCGAGACGGCCTGCGCACCACCACCGTCGCCATGAGCGCGACCTCCCCTACGTCTTCGCGTGTGCCGGGATCGTCGCCGCTGCTGGCCACGGGTGGGCCGGGATGGCAGGAAGGTGCCGAGGTGGCCGCCGGTTGACCGGGCGCCCCTAGCGTCGACACCGGGGCCGCACCCGCGGTCTTCGGGCCGCCCGGCTCACCAGCACCCGGCATGAGCAAGAAGGAGCAGCCGATGAATCTACTTGCCGGTCAGACCGATGAGATCCAGTCGGGGGCCCAGGCCGCCGACGTGGTCCATCAATCCCTCCACAGCTATATCCAGAAGTTGGAGGCCATTGTCGCGGAGGTGATGCCCAGCTGGCAGGGGGGCGCGGATCAGGCGTTCAAGGAGAAGCAAATCGAATGGCGCGCGGCCGCCGAGAACTTCCTTCTCAAACTCGAAGGGCAGGGCACGGCCCTGCAAAAGGGCGGCCTCGCATACGGTGACGCCAACGTCGAGGCGACGTCAATCGTGAACGGTGCCGGTAGCGGTGCCCCGTGGGGCGGCGCCCTCGGTGGCCAGAGGGGAGTCACGGCATGACGGGCTGGGTAAGGGCGGACTTCGGGGCCCTGGACGGACTCCGGCAGGGCATCGCCACGACCACCGCCGGCGTCGGCGACGAACACAACACCTGGTCCTCCGTCATCAACAATCTGCAGACCGAGTGGCCGGACCTCGCCGGTGCCAAGTTCGGTGAGGTCAGCACGGCGGCGCTGGAGTTCGACAGGGTGAACGCAGATTTCCTCGGCATGCTGGGCGTCGCCGTCGACCGGGCGAACACGCTCTACCAGGACACCCTGGCCCAGGTCCGCGCCGCGATCCCCGACTGATCGGCGGACCAGCCACGACGCAGCGGCCCCGGGCGACCTGCCCGGGGCCGCTGTCCTGGAGGTCTCCACGGCACCCGTCGCAGTGGGCGCACCGCCATCAGCGCCGCGCCGGCTCCTCCACCGGGGGCGGCGGAAACAGGAAGATCTCCTCGGGCGGTTCGTCGCGGGGTGGAACGGCGGGCAGCACCTCGGCCCGGCCCGGCAACCAGCGCCGGCGCCGGCCCCTCGGCACGGCCCAGGCCAGGACCGCGGCCAGCGTGAGGGCTCCCGCCGCCGCACCGGCGCCGAGCTTCGCACTGGTGCTCGTCCGGTCCCACCAGGCAGCGGCCCGCACCGCCTCCCGATCCGCCGCGGCAGGCACCACCTCGGGCATGCCGAGCGGCCTGTGCTCGGAGAGCCCTTCGGTCACCGCCCGGTACGGGTCGACGACGCCGGCGCCGTACTCCCGACTGGCCCGCCCGCCCCGGGCCGGCGCGGCGGTGGCCATCAGCCGCTGGGCCACCTGGTCCGCGGTGAGGTCGGGCCAGGCCGAACGCACCAGGGCGGCGGTGCCGGCGACGAACGGCGCGGCGAAGCTGGTGCCGTCGTGGTAGGCGTGCCCCCGCACCCGGGTCGCGCCGACCACGCCCGCGCCCGGCGCCACCAGGTCCAGGTAGTCGCCGACCTGTGAGCCGGACGACCGGGCGCCGGCGATGTCGATCGCCCCGACGCCCAGCACTCCCGGATAGGCCGCGGGATACGACGTGGCCGGGCCGCGGTCCGCCCGGTTGCCGACGGCGGCCACCACCAGGGCGTCCTTGGACCGGGCGTAGCGGACCGCGTTGCGCACCGCCGGGAAGTCGCCGTAGCCGGAGAGCGACAGGTTGATCACCTTGGCGCCGCGGTCGGCGGCGTACCGGATGCCCTGCCCGACGGCGGCGGGGTCGATCGGGGTCGGCTCGCCCTGGTCGTTGAGTTCGCGGTCGGTGACCCGGATCGGCAGGATCTGGGCCCCGGGCGCGACCCCGCGGAAGCCCACCCCGTTCACCGCCCTGGCGGCGACGATGGAGCCGACCGCGGTGCCGTGCGAGACGCAGTCGAAGTTGCCCCGCAGGTCGCCGACGAGGAAGAAGTCCTGCCCGGCGAGGACGCGTCCGCGAAGCTGCGGGTGGTCCGCGTCCACCCCGGAATCCACCACCGCGACGACGACGCCGGCCCCGGTGCTGTGTCGCCAGGCGCCGCCCAGGTCGAGCAACTGCTGCGCCCAGGGCAGGTCGGCGATGACCGACCGCCCGGGCTCCGGGTCACGGCAGGCACCGGCCGGCGGCGCGGCCGACGCGGGTACGGCCAGCACCGACGGTACGGCCGCCGCCATCGCGACGGCCAGGAGGACGGCGGTGGGTCTTCTCATGATGCGCATGCTCCGGCCACGCCTCTCGGCCCTGGTCACCGGTGACCGGAAGCGGTCACTGTGAGCCCGCGCATCCCCGGCGGCCGAGATGCTCATGGTCGGGCGTGTGGATCGGGGAGGAGGTCACGATGGACATCTCTGCCGTCGAGCTGTCCGGACGGCTCGCCGAATACCGGCGGCTGACCGAGGACGTGCTGGCGATGCGCGACGGGATCGACCGGATCCGGGTCACCGCCGAGTCGGCGGACGAGCTGGTCGCGGCGACGGTCGGCGGCCGGGGCGAGCTGATCGACCTCAAACTGGACCCCCGGATCTACCGCGATCCGGACGCGACGGCGCTGGCCCGGACCATCGCCGACACCATCCGCGACGCGGCCGAGGCGGCGGGCCGGGACGCGGGCCGGATCATCGCGCGCCTGATCGGGGCCGGACCCGACGAGGAGGTCGACCCGTTGGCCGACCCGGTCCAGTACCTGCTCGACAGCGATCCGGAGAGGAGCCGACAGCCATGGCAACGGTGATCGGTGACGGCGGCGGCCGACCCATTGGCGACGGACCGGGTCCGGGTCCCGCCGTACCCTCAGCCGGCGAGGCGACGCTGGCGGGGACGTCGGCCGCGGCCCCGGCGGTCGGCAACGGCATGGCGATGAACGTCGAGCAGACCTCGTCGCTGATGAAGCAGGTGATCCAGACGGGCGAAACGTTCCACACCGACTTCCGGTCCTCGATGCGGCAGATCGGGGACCTCCTGCAACAGCTCGGCAACGACGAGAACGGCCGGAACTTCCGGGAGGGGATCGACCCGGCGGTCGAGCAGCTTGACTGGCTCGGCGATCTCCTGGGCCGCGACGTGAAGGGGGCCGGAGAGGTTGGCGACGCCGCCACCAGGGCGTACGAGCGGGCCAACGAGGTTGCCGCCCAGACCATCCGCTCCACCGGCCCCACCCGCTAACCGTAGGCCCGGCTGACGGTCATGGACATTCCCCCGCCGGACGATCCCAGCGGGTACTTCGAAAAAATCAAGGAGTTCTTCAACCCCTGGCCCGAGGACAGTGAGAGCGTCGCGTTCTCGGCCGCGGACCGGATGGGCGACACGGGGCGCAGAGTCCTCCGAGCCCGTGGCGACCTCGACGGGTTGACGAGGCAGGTCCCCTCGGCCTGGACGGACCAGGTCGGGGGCTACTTCGCGGCGAGCATGCATCCGCACCTCGTGAACCACACGAACCTGGCGGAAGGGCTCGCCTTCGTCGAGAGGTACACCTGGCAGTACGGGCAGAACATCCGGGAACAGAAGATCGAGGTCCTGTACGAGATTGCCCGCAACGCGGGGTGGTACCTGTTTCTCCTGCCCTTTCCGGGCGGCCTTGCCGTTGGGCTCGCCGCCAAGGCGGCCGCGAAGTTGGCGGCATCGGCCGTACAGCGGGCGAACCAGCTCGCGTCGCTGGGAATCCGCGGTCTCCCGGGGAAGCTGGTCAGGGAGGGCGTCCAGGGGGGCGCCGGCGAGCTGGGGGACGACTCGGTCGTCAAGGGCATCAGCGCGGCGACCGGCACCCGTAACGGGGTCACCGGCCAGGAGTTGGCCACAGCAGGCCTCGCCGGCACCGTCGGGGAGTGGCTCAGCGACGGCCTCCGGCGGGGTGGTCTCGGCGGCGCGGCCGACCTCCTGAGGCAGGGCCTGGAGCGGACCGGCGCATCCGAGAGGGTCGCCCGCTACACGGCGGCCGGCCTCGAGTCGGGCATCAACCAGGGTGCCAGCTCGCCGGTCGCCGGCCACACCGCCCACAACCTCGTGACCGGCAACGTGGAGGCACTGACCGACCCCGGCAGCATCGGCCAGGCGCTGCTGAACGGCGGGGGCGGCTCCATGGTGCTGGGAACGATCGACGGCGCCAACCATCAGGTGGTCAGAGACCAGCTGATGCGGAAGTACCCGGAGGCGTTCGCTCCGCCGGGCGGGACGCCGGCCGGCGTCCCGCAGGGCACACCCGCCGGGGCCGGCCCCGATACGTCCGCCACGCCGACCGGCGGGAACGCTCCGGAAGGTCACCAGGCCACCACCCCACCCACCGACCAGAGCGCGGCGCCCCCCACCAACCAGGCGGCGCCCCCCACCAACCAGGCGGCGCCCCCCACCAACCAGGCGGCGCCGCCCACCAACCAGGGCGCGGCGCCGCCGGTGGGCGATGCCGGTTCCGTCGGGGCGGACACTCCCGGTCAGCAGCAGGGTGCGCCGTCCGCGACGGGCGGTGCGCCCCCGGTGGGTACCTCGGACACCGGCGTGCCGAACTCGGTGCCGAGCCAGAGCGGTACGACGGGGTCACCGCCCTCCGGCGGTGCGGGCCCGACATCGACCGAGGCCGTCGGCGATCCTGCGACCGGCGGGCCGGCTCATCCCCCCGGTGTTGAGGCCGGGCAACCGCAGACGAACGCCCCGGCTGGTGCCGCCGGGACCCCGGACGCCCCGGTGGGCGGCGGGCCGGAAAGCGGCGCCCCGGCCGGCGGTGTGCCGGAAAGCGGCGCGCCGGTGGGCGGTGTGCCGGAAAGCGGCGCTCCGCCGGATGGCGCATCGGCCGGCGGCGCTCCGGCGGGTGCTGCCCCGCCGGGCGGTCTGTCGGACGGGGCCGCTCCGCCCTCGGGCGCGGGGGCGGGAAACCCGGGCGCCCCGCCCGCGCAGCCGTACAGCACGGTGGGCCCGGCCGCGACCGGCGGAGCACCCCCAGCCCACACCGTCATCTCGCCCGGCCCAGCCGCGGCCGGTCCCGGCGCGCCGGTCGGCACCGCGCCGCCTGCCGCCAGCGGCCCGGCGACCAACCCCGGCGCCCCGGCCCCGGCCGCCGGCCCAGCGAACCCGCCGTCGACCGGCACACCGGCGGCCGGGCTCGTCGGGGTGGCCACCAACCCCGCCGCCCTGGGGGGCCGCCCCGGCCCGGACCGCAACGGCGCCGCCGAGGTTTCGCCGGAGCCGGCGCAGGACGGCGCCGACCGGCAGGCCGAGGCCGTCGCGGAGGGACCCGACCCGACGCCGCCCGGCCGGGACGACACGCAGGTGGTCGTCGCCGGTCCGACAGCCGCCGGGGCACTCGCGGCGGCGGCGCCGGCCGCCCCTCCCAGGGACACAGCGAATCCGGCGGCACCACGGACGGCGCCCACGCGCACCCGACTCTCCGGTCCGCCCGCTCCCGGCGGTCGCGCCGTCGGCGCGGAGACCACTCCGGCAGCCGTCGATCCCGGGCCGTCCGAGCGAGGCCAGTCGAGCGGCCCGCCGCACGTCGAGCCGATCGAGGCGGCGGAGCCGGGTGAGACGGGGCCGGAGAACACCGAGCCAGAGGCGATCGGGCCCAACGGCAACGTGCCGGAGGGGATCGGGCCGGACGGCAACACGCCGGAGCGACGGCCAGACGGGGCGCTGACCGGCAACGATCCGGACGCGCCGGAGCGGCCGGCGCCAGCGAACACCGCCCCGGACCGCGCGACGTTCAACGCGACACTCGACGAGGTGCTGCCGAGGCTGAGCCCCTGGTTCAGCAGCCTGGCGCGCGACGGCGACGCGCTCGTCGCGGTCACCACGGACGGCCGGCACGCCCGGTCGGTGCCGGCTGTGCTGGACCCCGCGGGACATCCGTCCACCGAGGCGTACCAGCGGGCGGTGGCCCGGGCCGTCCTGCACGAACTCTCCACCGGCGCCGTACGTCCCGCGGCCAGAGGGCCCCGGGTCGTCCGCGCGGCCCGTACGGAGGATTCCGGTGCGAGGCGGTTCCGCCTCGGTCGACGCCGGGGGGCGGAGCTCAGCTACGAGGGTCGCGCCCGGCGCGACGAGTTCCGCTTCCTCGCCGACGAGCACGACCGGTTGGGTGTCCTGCTTGAGGCCGACCTGGCCCGGCACGGGCTGCGCCGGGACCCGGACGGCAACTTCGTGCGGTCCGCCCCGCTCGACGGGCAGGACCCGCGCGGAGTGCTGGCCGGCGCCCTCGCCGCACGCGGGTTCAGCGGCAAGGACCTGCGTACCGAACTCTCCGGGCGGCTGCCCGAGGCGCGGGCCGTGTCACTGCGCGACGCCCTGGCGGACCTCCCGCCGGAGCGGGCGCGGCAGACGCTGGTCGACGAGGTCGGCGCCGTGCTGGACGACCTCGGCCGCTCGGCACCCGGCAGTGCGGCGTACCTCCTGGTCAGCGACACCAACGGCGGGCAGCGCGCCTACGCGTTGCTGGACCGGACGCAGGACGGTCGCCGCTTCGTCGTCGGCTACGACCCGCAGACCGGCCGGGAGGTGCCGCTCACCGACGGCGTACCGGACGCGGTGCCGCTCGACCAGTTTCTCGCCGCACAGCCCCCGGCGCGCGCCGAGGTGCTTCTCGCGCGCGGCCGCGCGATGCCCTGGAACGACCCGGGGGTGCCCGAGTCGGCGCGGGCGCTCTGGGCCGAGCTGCAGGCGGTCGAGGCGGAGGCGCACCAACTGGCGGAACCGTTCGGGCTCACCGAGGGACACGGCGCCGTCCGGCGACGGGCGGCCTTCGCCGAGCCGCTGAACGGCCGGCAGCGTGACTTCCTGGACCACCTCACCCTGCCGCACGCCGGGCCGCACGCGTCCACCGTCGTCAGGAACAGCCGGTACGCAGAGCTGGTCGCCGGGTCCTCGTCGGTCTCCGGTGAGCCGCTGGATGTCAAGCACTGGAAGCTCTGGCAGGCGCTGGAGGACCGGTGGCAGCGCGGCGGCGAGACCGGCCACGTCGCCCGGGGTGGGCTCTTCAGCCAGGGCATCGAGCCGTTGTCCCAGTACGTCGACCCGAACACGGGTGAGCTGGTGACCCGGGTGTTGGTGCACCGGTACGGCAACGAGCCGATGCCGGCGGAGATCCGGTTCGGGGATGTGGGTGCGGACTCGTCCGGGGCTAGGCGGCGGGCGACGGTTGAGCTTGTTCCGCTGGCGACGCGTGGTGGGGGCCCGGCCTTCGGTTACGGGTCCACCGCGCGGCGGCCGGCCACCGCGGAGCTGCACATCACGCTGGCCAACGAGCACCCGCTCGACGACGTACACACCATGTCCGAGGTCCACGCCACGCTGGAACACGAGATCGGCGAGGCCCAGACGTTGCTCTACCGCAACCGGGGCCGGGTGCCGCGCGAGACCGCACCGGAGGAGCACCAGCCGAACCTGCTGACCAAGGGGCCGTCGCTGTGGAACAGCGGGCTGCCGGAGCGGCTCAGCGCGCACGACGTCGGTGGTCTCGGTGACCTGGCGACCAAGGTGTTGCAGTATGTGGCCGCGGTCGATCCGGCCGAGCGGGACGCGCTCGCCCGGGACATCGTGGCCATCCGGCGTCACCTCGGTCTCGATCCGGATCGGGAGCCGCGGCAGGACGTCAAGCCTCGCTGGCGGCTCGTCAACGAAGACGTGAACATCAACGTCAAGAACCTGCCGCCGGCGGCCCGTCGGCACCTGGAGGGCCTGAGTCGGCCGGATTGGGAGCAGCGGCGGGCGCTCTACGACGTGGCCAACCATCTGACGGAGGAGCGCCGGGGCAGTCCTTTCCGGCGGGTGGAGGTCACGTCGGACGGGACGCTGGAGGTGACTCCTTCCCGACGCCCGGCCGCCACGGTCGAGCTGCGGGTGGAGGGTGCGCGGCTGCCCACACACGAGCTTTACGAGCTGGTTCGGGTGCCGGACGGCGTGCAGGTGGTGCGGGTGCCGCAGGCCCTGCTGGACGATCCCGCCCGCGCGGTCGGCGCGTTGGCGCCCGCGATCGTCGGTGCGATCCGGGAGGTCCAGGCCGCCGGGCGGTTGCGGGGCGGCCGGCGCGCGAAGGGCGTGATAGCGGAGCTGTCCCCGGAAGTCGAGGCGAAGGGTGGAAAGCCGCAGCTGGGGGCGCGGGCCGCGGGGCAGTGGGCGGCCGCGGAGGCGGCGGCCGTGCGGGCCGCGACCCTGATGAAGCGGCAGGAGCAGGCGGTCGACGAGCGCACCGCCGAGGCGCTGAAGGCGCTCGCCAACGCCGAGCGAACCCGCCTCCAGGAGGTCCTGGGCTCGGGCCTGGGCCTGCTGGAGGGGCAGGCCGGGTTCGCCGACCGGCGGCACACGATCGAGTCGTCGACCGCCGTGTCCAGGATGCGCCAGCGTCTGATGCGCCTGCAGGGGAAGAACCCGAAGCTGGACCCGATGGTCGCCGGGCTGCTGACCCCGCTGGTCCGAGCGAAGCCGGACCCGGACGCGGTGCTGGCGTCACTGCGCTCGCTGCTGCCGGTGAACCACAAGGCCGACCCGCTGCTGTCGCGGATCCTCCAGGGGGCCGGAGCGCGGGGCGTGCAGATGAGCCCGACGGAAGCCGTACTGGGGGTACAGCTTCAGGACGAGGACCAGCGTGTGTACCGGATCCCGGTGGACCTGGACCTGCCGGTCGGTCACGAGCGGGCCGCCGTGCTCTCGGCTGACGGGGACATGGTGCGGCTGCGGGTGCGTCCGGACGCGACCAGGGCCGCGCTCGCCGTGGACGTCGTCGCGGAGCTGGCGGTGTTCGCGCGGCGGCAGTCCGGCGACACCGATCCGCTGTCGCTTTACCTGGCCGCCACGGTGGCCAAGCTGAAGTTCCTCGACTCCTGGCACCGGGTCGCCGGCGCCCTCGCCGAACCGGCACTCGCGGCGCAGGCCAGAGCGGAGGCGCACGCCCTGCTCGGCACGCCCGATCCCTGGGGACCCCAGCAGAAGGCGCTCACGGAGGCCGCACTCGGCCTGGCATACCGGCTGGAGCAGGGCGGCCGGACTCCGGATTTCCCGGAGAGGCCCCTCACCGCACGTCCGGGCACCAGAAGCATCCCCCCGAGATGGATGTACTTCACCGGTCGCACCCAGGGCGGCGTGGTCGGCGGCGTTCTCGGCTGGCTCGGCGGGCTGGCCGGAGAGCGGGACCCGGGACTGGTGCTCGCGCAGGGCGCGGCCGGCCTGGTCGGCCAGGTGTCGCAGGCGTACGAGGACGGGGCGCTGCGGGACGTCCTGTACCGCGACGACGAAATCCGGGCGGCCCGCGAGGCCGTCGACCCCAGGCGGCCGGCGAGAGCGCCGTCCGACGGCAAGGCATCGAGCGGCGACGGCAAGCCGGACAAGGCGCCGACCGTGCCGAAGCCCGCCGCCTGGCCGTTCTTCCAGAAGCGAATCAACCCGACGCTGCTCTCCTCCAGCGCGACCAGTCTGATCACCCTCAGCCTCGGCAACGCCGGTCCGACAGGCGCGTTGGTCGGACCGGTCGGTCCACTTGCCAGCGGCCTGGCGTACGGCGCCGCGGACACGCTCGCGGAGCAACCCGAGCAGCAGGCGCGCAGGGACCGCGCTCACGCCCTGGGCGAGGATCCCGACAAGCAGCGCAACGCCGGGCTCGAGAGCGCGTACTACTACCTGCGCGAGCTGCGGGACCGGCTGGAGAGCGCGAAGCGGGCCGGCAACCTCGACGTGGTCATTCCCGCCCGGGAGCGCGAAGCGCTGGTGGCGGTGGGACATCAACTCCGGAAGGACCTCCTGAAGAGCTCCGAAGAGCTCAAGACGCTGGATCAGCAGGCCCGCGAGGAGCTCGCGCAACGACGCCGGTTGCTGCGGTTGCTGGGCAAGGGTGTTGTCGTCGGTTCAATCCGGCTGGCCAAGGCGGTCGCCGTCGACCTGCCCGTCGCGCTGGTACGCGGGCGTCGCGGCATCGCCCCGGCCGACGGCGGGGTGCCGCCCGGCCGGGCCCCCGACAGTCACTACATCGGCCGCATGTCGGCGGTGGGGTTCGCCGGCGCGGCCGGCAGCATCGTCACGTCGGCCATCGTCGAGCCGGCGGCCCTCGGCTTCGTGCTGATGGACCGGGCTGGGAGCGCCGCGGGTCACGCCGGAATCGGGCAGGGTTGGGCGTTGCACCGTGACGACGAGGTGGCCGACGAGAAGCCGCTTGCGGTGATCAACGCAGCCGTGCACAACCAGAAGGCGCTTTACCATCTCGAGGAGGTCCTCGCCCTCCTCGGCGATCCCGGCGCCGATCCGGCCAAGCTTCCCGCACCGGATTCCCTCCGGACCCCGCCCAGCGCGCACTTCGGGTCGGCGGCGCTGCTCAAGTACGGCCCGGCGGTGCCCCATCGGGTCGCGGCCGTGTTCGGCCTCGGCATCCCTCTCGGGCAGGGCGCCACGGCCGCAATGGCCGCCACCCTCGGCGTGGCAAGCCTGACCAGCCAGGCCATCAGCGAGTCGATGTTCCGTAAGCTCGCCGCCGGTGCGAAGCAGCGCCACCTCGAGGTCACGCGGTCCGAGCACGCCAGGCAGCTCGCCGCCACCCCGCAGGACCTGGCCGCCCTCGCCTCCGAGGCCGCGAAACTGGCCAAGCCGGTACACGGCGCGGCTGTCGACAGTGGTCGGGACCCGGACGACCGGGACTCCTCCGCCAGCCAGCCCCAGCCGCACGCGGCGACGGTCGTCGAGGGCACGCGGTATGCCGAGTTGGTTGCCAATCCTGCCGGGGATGCCGTGTCGCCGGAGGTGCGGCACCAGAAGCTGTGGGAGGTGTTGGAGCGGCGCTGGCAGGGCGGTGGGTTGAGCCGTCTGGCCCGGGGTGGGTTGTCCACCCGTGGTATTGAGCCGTTGGCACAGTTCACCGATCCGAGCACTGGTGAGTTGGTGACGCGGGTTCTGGTGCACCGGTACGGCAACGAGCCGATGCCGGCGGAGATCCGGTTCGGGGATGTGGGTGCGGACTCGTCCGGGGCTAGGCGGCGGGCGACGGTTGAGCTTGTTCCGCTGGCGACGCGTGGTGGGGGCCCGGCCTTCGGTTACGGGTCCACCGCGCGGCGGCCGGCCACCGCGGAGCTGCACATCACGCTGGCCAACGAGCACCCGCTCGACGACGTACACACCATGTCCGAGGTCCACGCCACGCTGGAACACGAGATCGGCGAGGCCCAGACGTTGCTCTACCGCAACCGGGGCCGGGTGCCGCGCGAGACCGCCCCGGAGCAGAAGCTGCCGAACACGCTGAGCTGGGGACCGAAGCTGTGGACCGACGACGCGAAGCGGCTCAGTGCCCACGATGTCGGTGGCTTCGGCGACCTGACGACGAAGGTGTTGCAGTACATCGCCGCGGTCGATCCGGCCGACCGGAAGGTCCTCGCCGCCGACATCGAGGCCCACCGTCGGCGCCTCGGTCTGGATCCGGAGGAGGACGGCCGGGACGCATGGCGCCGCTGGAAGCTGGTCCACGAGGAGATGGGCAGCAGCATCAAGAACCTGCCCCCGGCGGCGCGGCGGCACCTGGAGGGGCTGCGCCACCCGGGTTGGTCGAAGCGGCGGGCACTGTACGACGCGGTCAACTATCTGGCCGAGGAGCACCGGGGCGGGCCCTTCCGGCGGGTCGAGGTCACGCCGGTCGGGACGGTGCTGGTGAACACCGGGCGGCGTCCCGGAAGCGCGTTCGAGATGTCGGTCTATGGCGCAGACCTGCCCGCCCGGGTGCCCTACCGGATCGAACGGGAGGCGGCCGGTAGCTGGATCGTGAACGTTCCCCAGGACCTGCTGGCCGATCCCAACCTCGCGGTCGGCGGGCTCAGCAGTGCGATCGTCGGCGCGGCCCGGGAGATCCAGACCGCCGGGCGGCTCCGCGGCGCCCGGCACGCCAAGAACGTCCTGCCGGCGCTGTCGCCGGCAACCCGGGTCAATGGCGCGGAGCCGCGGCTGGGCAGACACGCCGCGGGACAGTGGGCCGCCGCCGAGGCCGCGGCCGTGCGGGCCGCCGGGCTGATGAAGCAGCAGGAGCAGGCGGCCGACGAGCGCACCGCCGCCGCGCTGAAGGCGCTGGCCGCCGCCGAGCGGGACCGCCTGCAGGAGGTCCTGGGTGGAATGGCCCTGCTGGAGGGGCAGGCCGGGTTCGCCGACCGGCGAAACGCGATCGAGTCGTCGACCGCCGTGTCCAGGATGCGCGAGCGCCTGATGCGCCTGCAGGGGAAGAACCCGAAGCTGGACCCGGTGGTTTCCGGACTGTTGACCCCGCCGGTCCGGGCGGAGTCGGATCCGGACGCGGTGCTGGCGTCACTGCGCTCGCTGCTGCCGGTGAACCACAAGGCGGATCCGCTGCTGTCGAGAATCCTCCGGGGGGCCGGGGCGCGGGGCGTGCAGATGAGCCCGACGGAAGCCGTACTGCGGGTTCAGCTGCAAGACGAGGACCAGCGTGTGTACCGGATCCCGGTGGACCTGGACCTGCCGGTCGGTCACGAGCGGGCCGTCGTGCTCTCGACTGACGGGGACATGGTGCGGCTGCGGGTACGCCCGGACGCCACCAGGGCTTTTCTCGCGGTGGGCGTCGTCGAGGAGATGGCCAGGTTCGTCAGGCTGCAGTCCGGCGACAGTGACCCGCTCTCGATCTATCTCGCCGTCACCGTGGCCAAGCTGAAGTTCCTCGACGCCTGGCATCGGGTCGCCGGGGGCCTGGCCGTACCGGCGCTCGCGGCCCAGGTCAGGTCCGAGGTGGCGGCGCTCGACGAGGTGCTGCCCATGTGGCGCAGCCACGAGCAGATGCGGATCGCCCAGGCCGCCGGGCACCTCGCCGACCGGCTGGAGAAGGGGAGGTGGGATCCCCGACGCGCCGAGGAGAAGCTGGTGACCGCGCGCCCGGCCACCAGGGACATCCCACCGAGGTGGATGTACTTCATGGGTCGCGGCCAGGGCGGCGTGGTCAGCGGCGTTCTCGGCTGGCTCGGCGGCCTCGCCGGGGACCGGGACCCGGGGTTGGTGTTCGCGCAGGGCGCGGCCGGCCTGGTCGGCCAGGTGTCGCAGGCGTACGAGGACGGGGCGCTGCGGGACGTCCTGTACCGCGACGACGAGGTGCGGGCGGCCCGGCTGGCCGTCGACCCCGGGCCGCGGGCAAAAGCGTCGCCCGACGGCAAGGCATCCGGCGGCGGCAAGCCGGACAGGGCGCCGATCGTGCCCAAGTCCTCGCCCTGGCCGTTCTTCCAGAAGCGGCTCAAGCCGACGCTGCTCTCTTCCGGCGCCACCAGTCTGATCACCCTCGGCCTGGGCAACGCCGGTCCGGCGGGCGCGCTGGTCGGACCGGTTGGTCCCATCGCCAGCGGCGTGACGTACGCCATCGCGGACACGGTCGCGGAGCAACCCGAGCAGCAGGCGCGCAGGGACCGCGCTCACGCCCTGGGCGAGGACCCCGACAAGCAGCGTGACGCCGGACTGGAGAGCGCGTACTACTACCTGCGCGAGCTGCGGGACCGGCTGGAGAGCGCGAAGCGGGCCGGCCACCTCGACGTGGCCATTCCCGAGAGGGAGCGCGAAGCGCTGCTGGCGGCGGGACACCAGCTCCGGAAGGATCTCCTGGCCAGCCTCAGCGGGCTTGAGACGCCGGAGCGGCAGGCCCGCGAGGAGCTCGCGCAACGGCGCCAGGTGCTGCGGTTGCTGGGCAAGGGTGTCGTCGTCGGGTCACTCCGGCTGGCCAAGGCGGTCGCCGTCGACCTGCCCGTCGCGCTGGTACGCGGGCGTGGCGGCATCGCCCCGGCCGAGGGCGAGGTGCCACCCGGCCGGGCCCCCGACGGCCACTACATCGGCCGCATGGCAGCGGTGGGGTTCGCTGGCGCGGCCGGCAGCATCGTCACGTCGGCCATCGTCGAGCCGGCGGCCCTCGGATTCGTGGTGATGGACCGCGCCGGCAGCGCCGTGGGTCACGCCGGAATCGGGCAGGGCTGGGCGATCCAGCGCGACCTCGAGGTGCTGGAGGGGAAGACGATCGCGGTGATCAACGCGGCCGTGCAGAACCGGAAGGCGCTCTACCACGTCGAGGAGATTCTCGGCTTCCTCGGCGATCCCGGCGCCAATCCGGCCAGGTTCCCCGCACCGGATTCCCTCCGGACCCCGCCCAGTGCGCACTTCCTGTCGGTGGCGCTGCTCAAGTACGGCCCGGCGGTGCCCTACCGGGTCGGGACCGTGTTCGGCCTGGGCCTTCCTCTCGGGCAGGGCGCCACGGCCGCAATGGCCGCCGCCCTCGGTGCCGCGAGCCTGGCCAGCCAGGCGGTCGGCGAGGCGTGGTTCCGTAAGCTCGCCGCCGGCGCGAAGCAGCGCCACCTGGAGCTCACGCGATCCGCACACGCCCAGCAGCTCGCCGCCACCCCACGGGACCTGGCCGCCCTCGCCGTCGAGGCCGCGAAACTGGCCAACAGGGGGAACGCGGCTGCCGGCCGGGGTGGAGCGGCCCCGGACTCCTCCACCAACCCCACGCCACCGGATGCGCCGACGGTGGTCGAGGGCAGCCGGTCCGTCGAGTCCGCCGCCAATCCCCCGGCGAACGCCCCGTCCCGACGCGGTGAGCACCAGAAGCTGTGGGAGGTGCTGGAGAAGCGCTGGCAGCGAGGCGGCGTCGGCCGCCTGGCCCGGGGCGGGATCTTCGGCCGCGGCGTCGAGCCGCTGGCCCAGCACACCGATCCGAAGACAGCCGAGTTGGTGACCCGGGTTCTGGTGCACCGGCACGGCGGCGAGCCGATGCCCGCCGAGATCCGCATCGGGCCGGTCGGCACGGATTCCACCGGCGCCCGGCGGCGGGTGACGAGCGAGCTGATTCCGCTCGCGAGGCGCGGCGGGGGGCCGGCCTTCGGCTACGGCTCGACGGCGCGGCGGCCCTCGGCGGCGCAGCTGAACATCACCCTGGCCGACGGACATCCCCTCGACAGCGAGCTGTACGCCGCCCTGGACGAGGAGATCGGCAAGGCCCAGACGTTGCTGGACCGCAGCCGGGGGCGGGTGCCGGCCGGGGGCATCCCGGAGCAGGACCAGCCGGACCTGCTGGCCAGGGGACCGGGGGTGTGGAAGCGAGACGCGTCGGAGCGCCTCAGCGCCCGCGACGTCGGCGGTGTCGGCCGTCTGACGACCAAGCTCCTGCAGTACGTGGCCGCCGTGGACCCGGCCGAGCGGGAGACTCTCGCCAGGGACATCGAGGCGCAGCGCCGACAGCTCGGTCTCGACCCGGACCGAGAGCTCCGGCAGGACTTGCGCCTCCGCTGGAGGCTCATCCACGGAAAGATCGACGTGAAGGCCCTGCCGCCGGCCGCCCGGCGGCACCTGGAAGGGCTGCGCCATCCCGAGTGGGCGCAGCGGCGGGCACTCTACGACGCGGCCACCTATCTGATGGAAGAGCACCCTGGTCGCCTCTTCCGGCGGGTCGAGGTCACCCGGAGCGGGACGCTGCAGGTGACCCCCCGAGCCATTCGCACCGGCCGCACGGTCGAGCTGAGGGTGGAGGGTGCGCGGCTGCCCGCGCACCAACTCTACGAACTGACCCGGTCGCCGGACGGCGACATGGTCGTGCGGGTACCCCGGGCCCTGCTGGACGGTCCGGGGCGCCCGGTCGGCGCGCTGGCTCCCGCGATCGTCGGCGCGGTCCGCGAGGTCCAGATCGCCGAGCGGCTCCGGTCCGGCCGGCGGCACCGGTTCGGCCGGCACGCGGCGGAGGTGGTGGCGGAGCTCTCCCCGGACGTCGAGGTGACGGCTTTGAAGCCCCACCTGGGCGAGCGCGCCGCCGGACAGTGGGCGGCCACGGAGGCGACGGCGGCGCTGGCCGCCACCCTGATCAAGCAGCAGGAGCGGGCGGTCGACGAGCGGACCGCCGCCGCGCTGAAGGCGCTCGCCGACGCCGAGCGGGCCCGCCTGCGGCAGGTCCTCGGCGGCTTGGGCCTGCTGGAGGGGACCGACGGGTTCGTCTACCGGCGGCACGCGGTCGAGCTGTCGATGACCGCCAAGGCGCGCAACCGCCTCGACCCGGTGGTGTCGGACCTGCTGAACCCGCCGGTCCGGGCGACATCGGACCCGGAGGCGGTGATGGCGACGCTGCGTTCACTGCTGCCGATGGGGGCCGACACCGACCCGTTGCTGTCACGCATCGTGGCGGAGGCCGGGGGGCGCGGCATGCAGATGTCCGAGAACGCGCCCCTGCTGCGGTTCCAGCTCGCCAACGACGTGCGGCGGGTGTTCCTGGTGGAGGTCACCACGGACCTGCCCACCAACCACGAGCGGTTCGCGGAGCTGTCGGACGAGGGGGGCGTCCTCCGGCTGCGGTTGCGCCCGGACGCCACCCGGCACGTTCTCGGCGCGGACGCGGCGGCGGCGCTGGTCAAGGCCGTCCGGCGGGCCGCGGGCGACCACGACCCCGCGAGTCTGTACCTCGAATCCACGGTTGCCAGGCTGAAGTACCTGGACTCCTGGCATCGGACCAGCGGGGAACTGGTCAAGCCGCACATCGCCGCCCAGGTCAGGTCGATGGCGTACGGGCTGCTCGACGTGCCCGACCCCTGGGCGACCCGGGAGCGGGCCGACATCACGGAGGGGGCGCTCGAGCTGGCCGCCCGGCTGACGCAGGGGGGCCGGACGCGGGGGCGGATCGAGAGGCCGGTCACCGCACCTCCGCCCAGCCGGGCCGCCCCGCCCTGGTGGATGTACCACGGGGGTCGGCTGGTCGACGCGGTGGTCAGCGGCTGGTCCACCCTGGAAACCGGCCAGATGGCCGGTCGGAATCCGGTGGTGCTCGCCGGACAGGTCGCGGCGGTCGGCGTCACCGGCGTGACACAGGGTTGGCAGGATGCGTGGCTACAGGGGAACCTGCAGCGGAAGATGGAGGAGAAGGCCGCTCGGGACGCGCTGGCAATCAAGGCGACGGCCGCCGACGCCGACGATCCCGAGGGGCGGTGGATCGTGCCTCGTGCCCACGCCCGACCGTTCATGCAGAAGCGCGGCGTCCCCCTGGTGTCGGCCTCGGGCGTCTCCGGTGGCGTCATGTGGGTCCACGGCGACAACGGCGCGCTCGGTTTCTTCGCCGGTCTGGCGACCCCGGTGCTCTACGGCACCGCGTTCGGCGCCACGGACCACCACGCGGAGCGCCCCGAAATGCTGGCGAACGAGGAACTCAAGCGCCATCGTGCCGGGCTGCCCGACGAGGCGCGCGCCGCGGCGCTGACCGACCTCGACTACTACGCGGCCGAGCTGCGCAACCGGATCGGCGAGTTGGTGGATACCGGGCGGCTCGACGAGGCGCTGCCCGAGCCGGAGCGCGAGGCGCTCCTCGACAACCTGCACAAGCTCAGGCAGGAGCTGAGGGAGAGCGCCGCAGAGATCCATCGGCTGGACCAGGAGGCCCGCGCGGAGATCGCGGCGCGGCGCCGACTTGCCCGGCTGCTCTGGAGAGGTCCCATCACGGGGCTGTTCCACCTGGCCGGAACGTTGGCCTCGGGGGCGGCCAGCCTGGTGGGTCGCGGCTTCAAGGGTGATCCGCCGGTGGGCCGGACCTCCGACCTCTACAACGTGGGCCGCCTGGGCATACCGTACTCCGCCGGCGCCTCCGGCAACCTGCTCGTGACGGTCGCGCTCGACCCGGCGTCCATCCCGTTCGTGCTCATGACCGGCATCGCCAGCAGCACCGCCGGCGCGGCTCTCGGACAGGGCGGGGCGATGCAGCGGGACAGCGAAATCGCCGACGAGCTTGCGTTCGCGCGGATTGACGCGGCCGACCACCACCGGAACGCGCAATACCACATTGAGCACCTGCTCAAGCAGTTGGGCGACGACAGCGCCGACCCGTCCGTACTGCCGAAGCCGGGCTCCGTGAAGCGTCCGCCCGCCGTGCACACCGCCTCGATCCTGTTGGAGAGGCATGGCGGCGCGATCAGCGGCCGGGTGGCCGGTACGGGGATCAGCGGCACGCTCCTGCTGCCGCACGATCCCAGGATGGTCTGGATCACCGCCGGAGCGCAGGCCCTCACCCAGCTCATGGACGGCATGGGGCAGGTGACGTTCCACAAGCCCGCCGCCTGGTGGGGCCGTCGCCACCAGCGCATCATGCGGGAGGCGCACGCCGCGCAGCTCGCCGTGGACCCGCACGGGTTCGTCAGACTCATGGAGAGGGCTGCCGAGGCCGCGAACCAGGCCGCGACGAAGGACCCTGCCCCTCGGACCAGCAGCGCGGACCCGGACTCGGCCCCCCCAGCGACCTCCGGCAACGACGGCGCGCTCTTCAGAAAGGCCGAACCGGCTACGTCCGGCCAGAAAACACGAATGAGTCGTCGGAATGTTTTCGAAGTCGCGAGAAAATATGGCATCGACATGTCGGATGTGCGGTTCAAAGTGCGGCGCTGGGGGATGCCAAGGGGCGCTAGCGGGCAAACCTGGCCGGATGGGTTGATCGAACTGGGCCCGCGCGCCTTCAAGAACGAGGTTGAACTGGCGAGGACTCTCGTGCACGAGAAGTTCCACGTGTGGCAGTCGCGCCGGGGCGATTCATGGCCGCAAACTAGCCGGCAGGAGGAGGCCTGGGAAGAGGAGGCATACAGACACGAGAGGCTCTGGTGGGCCGCGCACCCCCACAACCCGGCGAACTGGGGGAAGAGTGAACCGGTCAGGTCCGGGAGGTTACCAATGGATATGGAGACGGTCCAAGAGGTCGCAATTCTATATGGCATCCCCCATCACTGGAAACTGAATATCAGACTGCACCACGACGAGGGCCCGCCAGGAGTCTCCGGATTGTTCCAAGCGAATAAAACCGTCGTACTGTTCGAGGATGCCTTCGAAAGCGAGGGCGAACTGGCGAAGACGATCCTGTTCAACAGACTCCTCCTGGCGGATCTGGAGCGGGGGTATCCATTCGAAGAGGTTGCGTCCTTCGTGCCGGACGCAAACGCACAGGTGAAGGCTTGGTGGGCTAAGCACCGCCGCAATCCCGCCAACCAGCCAGGCGGCGGAGAGGACATCGGCGCCGAGGCGCGGCCGGGAGACGCCCGGCAGCCCGGGCACGACGAGGCACCATCCCAGCGGCCGAGGCGACCGATCCCTCCTGGCTCCCTGGTCTATCCTCCTGGGGCGGCGGCGGGAACGCCGACTGAGGGCGGGGCCGGGACGTCCGATAAGGTGCCGGGTTCTCCTACCCAGCTCTTCAGAAAGAGCGAACCGGCCCCGTCCGACCCCAGGGTAACAATGAGCATGGGGGCTGTCCGTAATGTCGCAAGTCGATATGGCATTCCGGACCACTGGGAGATGAATTTCAGACTGCGCCGTGACGACGGCCCGCCAGGAATCTCGGATACGATCCAAGAGAATGGAATCGTCGTACTGTTCCAGGATGCCTTCGAAAGCGAGGCCAGACTGGCGAAGACGATCGCGTTCAACAGGCTCCTCCTGTGGGAGCTGGATCGCGGCGTTCCAATCGAGGAGCTTGCGCGGAGGGAGGCAACCGCACAGGTGGAAACCTGGTGGGCTAAGCACCGCCGCAATCCCGCCAACCACCCGGGCGGCCGGGGGGAGCAGCCCGGGCACGACCACCGTCCAGACCGCGAGCAGCGAAGTTGAGAAGGCGTACCATACGCAGTCGTCACGACGGCCGCCCTACTAGATCGGCACAATCGCGATGAACACCTCCGAATCGTCCGACCGGGTATCCGGACCGGGACAGTGGCCAGAACAGCGAGCCTCGTCCGAGGCGTGGTACGACGCGTACGGAGAGGCCTACTCCGCGCTACCCGGGCGCTCCGACCTCCGCTGCCCCAACTGCGGGCACCGGGCGCTCCGGATCGTCTTCACCGGGCATGTCGAGGACCGGGTCGGCTACGCCTCCTTCTGGTGTGACAACTGCCGCTACGGCATCCACATCTCGCGGGTCTCGGTGCCGGACGGCGTCGAGATCCTGCCGCTGGGCGAGTCGGCCGAGCGGCGCCGTCGCGTGGTACCCGACTACCGAATCGTCCCGCCGCCAGACCGTGACGACGTGGATCCGATGAGCGAGGTAGGGGAAGACATGCTGGTGGCCCGGTCGTCCGAGGAATGCCACCTCTACATGGAGCTGCATCCCTGCGAGTGCGGGGAGGAGTTCTTCGAGTGGTCCCGGCACCACCTGGAGGAGCGGCCCGACCATCCGCGCGTCTCGGTCTACGAGGGCACCTGCGCCCGGTGCGGCCGGGAGCGGCGGTTCGAGTTCGAGGTCCCGGCCGTGTCGCCCGAGCCCGGCCGGTACGGCGACGACGGGCCCTCGCGGATCATCGACCCCGGCGAGTTCCTGGTGTCGAGCCGGCAGTTCGCCGGGAACGTTCCGCCGGACCCGGGCGACCTCGCCGTGTCGGAACTCGGCTACGCGTACAACGCGATCGACCTCGCCGTCGCGGGAGTCGAGGAGACGCTCAAGTTCGTGCCGCCGGGCGCCGAAGCCGTGCCGCCGGAGGCGTTCACCTCGGAGCTGGGCCGCAAGACGTACGACGCCGACCCGGACGCCTTCACCCGCGACCGGCTCGAACGCACGCTGGCCGAATACATCGCCGTCCGGGACCCGTACGCGGCGGTGCTCGAGGAGTGACGACCCGACCCGGGGCGCGCACCGGCGTCACGGAAACCTCATGTTCGCTGTCCGATCGTGGTCCAGTGGCGCGGACGCGCCGTCCGGCCCGACGGACAGAGTGAGGACCGGTGCTATCTCCCCTGGTGATGGCCACGCAGGCCACGACCGTTGACACCATCGCAGCCCGCCCGCCGACCCCCGAGCCGACGGCAGCAGCCCGGTCCGGGCGCGGGCCGGCGGAGTGGAGGAGGCGCCGTGAGCGCCGCTGACCAGGCCGCCGCGCCGGTTCCCGGCAGCGTCACCCCGAACCGGGTGGCCGCACCGGCGGCGGTCGGCCACACCGGCTCCGCCGCGCCGGTACGGGTCGCCTCGGCCGGCGCGCGCTTCACGGTGGCCGCGGCCCGCCAGGCGGCCGCCGGAACCACCCGGCCGGCCCCGCAGGCCCGGTCGGTCGCCGTCCCCCGGACGCCTCCGGTACGCCCCCCGGAGCACACGGTGCTCCCCGCCGCGCCCGCGCCGCCCGCCGAGGCGGACGGCGGCGGCGGGCTCAAGGAACTCCTCGGGCGCATCGACCTGGTCCAGGTCGTCTGCTGGCAGGCCGCCGTGCTGGCGGTGGTACTCACCGCCCGGCAGTCGTTGCCGGTGCTCGTCGGCGCGGTGCTCGGCGCGGCGGCGCTGATCGTGCTGACCACCGTACGGATCGACGGTCGCCGCCTCTACGAGCAGGGCGGTCTGGGCCTCGCCTATCTGTGCCGCAGCCGGCGGTGGGATCTGCCGGAGGACGCCGGAAAGACCCCGGCGTTGCTGGACCTGCTGGTGCCGGGCTGCACGGTGCGGGCGATCGAGACCGGGCACGGTCCGGCCATGGCGACCAGCCACCGCGGCGGGCTGACCGCGCTGCTCCGCCTCGGCGACGGGGACGCCGACCCTGCCCACCGACTGCCCGCACCGGCGGCGCTGCTGGAGCTCCTCGACGGGCGGCAGCGCGACGTGGGGGTACAGGCGGTCTACCACGCCGGAGTGCGTCGGGACGGGCCGATCAAGGTGTGGCTGGCGGTGCAGGCCGCCCGCGGTGTCGGGGCGTCGGGCGACGGCGAACTGGCGCTGGTGCTGCGCAACGCCCTGCGCCGGCTGCGGCACGCCCTCGACCGGGTGGGCATACCGATCGAGCCGCTGACCGAGGAGGTCGCGCTCGCCACGGTCGCCGGGCTGGCCCACGTCACGGGCGGCCGTAACAGGGTTCGGGAGGACTGGCGGTACTGGCACACCGGAGGTGTCCGCCAGGCCACCTTCCGGCTGCAGGGGTGGCACCGGCTCGCCGATCCGCAGGCCAGCGCGCTGCTCTCCGACCTCTTCGGGGTCGCCACCGTGGCCGTCACGGTGACGGTCGCCGCCCGTCCCGGGGCCGACGGGCCGCGGGTGGAGTCCGTGCTGCGGATCGCCGCGACCAGCGAGGCCGCGATCGAGACCGCGGGCGCCGCGCTGGCGGCCCGCGCCGCCGCCCGCGGCATCGGCCTCGTCCGACTCAACGGCACGCATTCCCGCAGCGTGGCCGCGTCGCTGCCGATCGGAGTGTTCCTGTCATGAACGCACCCACCGTGGACAACGGTCCGAGCGCCGCCGGCCGGCCGGCGACCGGCGGGGTCACCCGTACGCTGCTGGTCGCGCCGGGGCGGCACGGCGCGTACCCGACGATCGGCGACGCGCTGCGCGACGCGCCGGACGGCGGCGTCATCCTGGTCGCCGACGGGAGCTACCCGGAGACGTTCGAGCTGATCGACCGCCTGTTGACGATACGGGCCTGCGAGGGCGCGACGGTGGTGCTGGACGGCACCGGCGGCGACTGGCCGGTGCTGGACGTGCGGGGCGGGTCGCTGCGCCTGGAAGGGCTGGAGGTGCGCGGCACCGTCGCCGCCGTCAAGGTCGAGAACACCGACCTGACCGTGGAGCGGTGCGCGATCAGCGCCCGGGTGGGTCCGGCGATCAGCGTGCACGGCTGCCCTCGGTTCGAGGTGCGCCGGTGCGCGGTCTCCGGCTCCGTCCAGGGCATCGTGGTGGAGAGTTCGTCCGGACGCATCGACGACAGCACCGTGGACGACGTGGCCAGTGACGGGGTGGTGGTCGGTCTCGGTGCCGATCCGGAGATCCGCAACTGCGTCATCTCCGGCTGCGGGCAGCGCGGGATGTACATCTACCAGTACGCCCGGCCGCTCGTCGAGGGCTGCGAGATCTCCCGTACGACCGGCGCGGGGATCGTGGTGGCGCACCAGAGCCGCCCGACGCTGCGCCGCACCCGGGTGCACGACGTGCAGGGCGTCGGCATCGCGTTCGGCCCCGGCTGCGCCGGCTCGGTGGAGGAGTGCCCGGTGGACAACACCGCCGAACCGGGTATCCAGCTCGCCCCGGGTGCCAACCCGGACGTGGTGGAGCCGGCGCGGCGGCAGACCGTCACGGGTGACGCCGGGCTCGACGACCTGCTCGCAGACCTGGACGGCATGGTGGGCCTGGCCGCGGTGAAGGCGGAGGTCCGGGCGCTGGTGGACGAGATCCAGGTCAACGAGTGGCGCCGCAAGGCGGGGCTCTCCGTCGGCGGCGTCAGCCACCACCTGATCTTCGCCGGCGCCCCCGGTACCGGTAAGACGACCGTGGCCCGCACCTACGGGCAGCTGCTCAAGGCGCTCGGTGTGCTCACCCGGGGGCAGTTCCGCGAGGTCTCCCGGCGTGACCTGGTCGGCCAGTACATCGGACACACCGCGGAGAAGACCTCGGTGGTGTTCGAGGCGGCCAAGGGCGGCGTGCTCTTCATCGACGAGGCGTACACGCTCTCCCGGCAGGCCGGCTCCGGCGACTTCGGTCAGGAGGCGATCGACACCCTGGTCAAGCTGATGGAGGACCACCGGGACGAGGTCGCGGTGATCGTCGCCGGATACACCAGCGAGATGAACGACTTCCTGGCCGCCAACCCCGGTCTGGCGTCCCGGTTCTCCAAGACGATCGAGTTCGAGAACTACACCCCGGAGGACCTGCTCCAGATCATGCGCAGGATGATCGCCGACGGCGACTACCTGATGGACGACGCGGCGTATCCGGTGCTGCTGGACCACTTCGGCCGGATAGCCCGGGATCCCAACTTCGGCAACGCCCGGGACGCCCGGCGGCTCTTCGAGGGGGTCCGCAAGGCGCAGTCGCAGCGGCTGCGCGCGCTCGGCCGGATGCCGGACGTGGCCGAGTTGCGCACGGTGACCGCCGACGACGTGCGGGCGGCGAGCGTCTGACCGCGCCCGGCCGGTCGCCCCGGTCGCCCCGGTCGTTCCGGTCGACGCCGGCCGGAACGGCGAGCAGGGCCGACCGTTCGTCGCATCGATCGACCGCCTGCCGAGGGAAACATGCACAGGTCCCCAGCAGCCGGTATGGTCCGGGCCTATGGGACAGGAGACCACGAACGTCGCCGATATCCAGCAGGACGTGGCCAGGTACTCCGTACGCAGCACCCTCCGTGTCCCGGCGTCGGCCGACCGCGCCTTCGCGGTCTTCACCGACCGGATGGCGGACTGGTGGGTGAAGGAGTACACCTGGTCCGGTCCGCGGTCGCTGGCCGACATCGGCATCGAGCCCGGCATCGGCGGGATGGCGTACGAGATCGGGCCGCACGGGTTCCGCTCCGACTGGGGTCGGGTGCTGGACTGGCAGCCGCCGCGCCGGCTGCTGTTCAGCTGGCAGATCGGGCCGGACCGGGTGCCGGTGCCCGACCCGGAGGAGGCCAGCGAGATCGAGGTCGAGTTCACCGCCGAGGCGGACGGCGGCACCAGGGTCACCCTGGAGCACCGCGACTTCGACCGGCACGGTGAGGCCGCCGAGGGATACCGCGAGGCGCTCACCGCCGGCTGGCACGAGCTGCTGACCCGGTACGCGACGGCGGTCGGCGCCGACTAGCGGCGCTCCCGCCGCTCAGTGCCGCCGCCCCGGAGGTGGTCGTCGCCGCCCGGTTGCAGCCGCTCCAGATCGGCGCCGACGCCGACCAGCCACACCTCCACGTCGACCAGGTTCAGCGCCGTCGAGCGGGGCTCACCGGCGGCCAGCACCGCCCGCACCCGTTCCGGGATGTCCGGCGACGGCGGCGTCCAGGCCGGCTGGCGGAGCCGGCCGATGCGCAGTTGGCGGGCCAGGTCGCCGTACCGGCGGCGGAGCCGCTGGGCGAGTTCGAGCAGCGGGTCGGCCGCGTCGGCGACGGTGGTCAGCCGGGTCCGGGTGCCGTGCCGGAGCCGGATCTCGGCCCCCCGGAGCATGTGGTGGCCGGCCTCCAGCGCGGCCTGCCAGTCCAGCGGCGGCAGCTTCGGGTCGTGCCGCTCCGACTGGTACTCCAGGAACGAGGCGTCCGCCAGCGCCCCGGCCCGCCGGGCCGTCTCCAGTACGCCGAGCCGGGCGGGCTGGCCGGCGAGGGCCCGTACGCTCGCCTCGGTCGCGACGGCGCTCGCCTCCAGATAACTGGCCATCGCCAGGCGCAGCTCACCGCCGCCGCCCTTGGGCCAGATCAGCACCCCGGCGAGCACCCCGACCGCCGCCCCGATCGCGACGTCCAGCAGCCGGGCCCCGGCGAGCTGCACGTTGGCCGGGCCGGACTGGGCGAAGACCAGGATGAACAGCACCGTGAAGAAGCTCTGCTCGATCACCTGGCCGAGCAACGGACCGATGGTGAAGGTGAGCACCAGGGCGACCGGCAGGGCCACCAGGCCGATCTGGGACATGCCCCCGGCGGTCAGCAGCAGACTGCCGGCGGCGGCGCCGAGCAGCGTGCCGAGCACCACGGGCCGCAGCGCGGTACGGGTCTCCACGGCGGAGGTGCGCACCAGGGTGAGGATCGCCAGCAGTACCCAGAAACCGTGGTTGAGGTGCAGGTAACCGGCGATCAGCCGGGCCGCCGCCAGCGCCAGGGCGACCCGCAGCGCCCCCTGGAAGTAGATCGAGCGGGGCGTCAGGTGCAGTCGGAACCGCCGCCAGTAGAGCGCGGGCGTCGACCAGCTCGCGTACCAGAAATCGTCCAGGCCCGGCGAGCCGGGCGCCCGCCGGGCCGCCGAGAGCCCGACGGCGATCCGGGCGGTCATGCCGAAGCCGCCCGCCTCGTCGGCGATGTGCAGGGCGAAGACGTCCCGCCGCAACCGGTCGGTCTCGCCGTCTCCGCCCGCCACCGGGTCCGCCGGGCGGTCGTGCAGGTGGGCCATCCGGCCGGTCAGCCCGTCCAGGTCGGCGAGGGTGACCGGCGGGCTCCCGCCGGCCAGGGTGCGGGCCGCGTCCCGGACGAGGGCGGCGGCCCGGCCCAGCAGCCCGGCCGCGTCCGCGTCGGGGTGTGCCGGCACCCTTGAGAGCCGGTGTACGTGGTTCAGCATCTGCCGCAGCAGCACGCACCCCTCGCGCAGCGCGCGGTCGCGGGCATCCGCGGCCGTCGGCCGCTGCTGCGGCGGCAGCCGCGACATGTCCACCCCGTCCAGCGCCCGGTTGGCCTCCGCCCACCGCCGCGCCAACTCGTCCCGGTCGACCGTCCCGCCGGCCGGCAGCGCGGTGACGAGTTCCAGGTACCCGGCCACCACCCGGGCCGCTCCGGCGAGCCGTTCCGGGTAGCTGGGCGGGGTCGGGCCCGGCCAGAGCAGCAGCTCGGCCAGGATCAGCAGGACGACGCCGAGTGTGACGCCGGCGAGCCGGTCCGGCAGGCTGTTCAGCGCGTACGGCGGGAACGACGCGGCGATGTAGAACAGTTGCAGCCCGGTGGCGAGCCCGACCATCCGCGGCCCACCGACCCCGGCGAACGGGACCAGGAATCCCACCACCAGCATGCCGGCCACCGCCGCGCCGGTGTTCACCGCCAGCACCGAGCCGGCGGTGACCAGGAGCCAGGCGAAGGGCAGCGCGGCCAGCAGCGTACGGGCCCGGGCCGCCGGGCTGACCGGCAGTTTGGAGATGAAGCCGGTGGCGATCGCGCCGAACAGCGTGTAGAGCGCCAACACCTGGTTGCCGAGCAGATACTGGCCGCCGAACAGGCCGGCGGCGGCCACCAGGGTCAGCCGTGCCCCCCGGCGTAGTTGCCGGTAGCCCGGATCCCGCCGACCCAGCCACGCCAGCACGCCAGTTCCGGTCATGGTCCCCTCTGCCGCCGCCCGCCCAGGCGGGTCCTCAAGGGGGGAACGCGGATCCGGCGGCCGGCGTTACGCGGCGGGCCGCGCGGGACCGCGCCGGCGCCGTCAGGCCGGCGACAGCGGCTCGGGTCGACCGGACCGCAGGCGGGTGCCGCCGAGGTCGGCCCGGTGGCCGGCCGCCGCGCCCTGCTCCAGGCCACCGCCGACCAGGCGGCGGGGTGCCGCCGTACGCAGTCGCGGGTAGGTCTCGGCGAGCCGCCGCTCGACCCGGGCGGAGCGGTCGGCGAGCACCACCGCCACCGACGGTCCCGGGGTCGGGGGTGGGGCGGAGGCGGCGGCCTCCTCGGTGTGGCGCAACCGGACGGCCACCGCCCCGGCGAACCCGGCCAGCCAGGAGCGGCGGAACGCGGCCGGGTGCTCCCCGGCCGGTACCGGCGCCGCCGCCAACCCCTGCGCGGCCTGCACCAGCAGCGAGGTGAAGAGCACCTCCACCCGCTCCAGATCACTGGCGAAGCCGAACAGGTGCACCACGAAGCCGTTGCCGTCCCGGCGGCGCACCGAGCGGCAGCGCAGGGCGGCGGCGACCCCGGCGAGGAGTCCGGCCTTGTCCAGCGCGTACGGCGCGGGCAGCTCGACGACCCGGTCACCCACCGGGTCGCTGGCCGGATCGCGGGCGGCGAGCAGTGCCCGGTCCACCCCGTACCGGGCGATCAGCTCGGCCGCCTTGGCGGTGAACGCCTCGGCCTCGGCCGCCGTACAGGCCGGGTCCTCGGCCTTGGCCAGCAGCTTCCGGACCTTGCCGAGCATCGCGTCGGACATGCACCAGAGCTATCACAGCCGGCGGGTCACCGGTGCGGACGGCACCCCCGGGGCAGCCGCCGGGCAGACCTGCAAAGATAGCCGTCGATGAAGAACCGTACCGGTGCGAACGGGTCATCCGGCCCGGTGCCGCAGCGTCGCCACGGCGGAGCCGGCGAGGGTGAGCAGACAGTCCGGCAGTTGCCCGTCGGCGAGCGCCGCGCCGAAGAGCGCGGTGCCGGTCGCGGTGTCGGAGTTGGCGTACGCGCTGACGAACCGGGCCACCCAGCGGGCGTCGTAGCCCGCCTCCTCGATGCCCGGGAAGTCCAGCGTCCAGGCGCCGCGCGGCACCCGGTCGCCGACCATCGTCGCGGCGAGACACCAGGCCACCTCGTACGCTCCGGCCACCCCGGAGCGGTCGACCACGGCGTCGAAGGCCCCGACCACGGCGTCGCTGTCACCCGCCAGAGCGGACCTGAGCACCTCGTTGGCGTCGTCGCGCGTCTCCCGGGGAACCTCCGTCACGTGCGGAAGGGTATGCCGCCGGGTCAAGCCTGGTACGACAAAACGCCCGAGGAACAGATATCCCCACCCATATCCGCCGGTGCCGCCGAGCCGCCCCGCGACCGCGGTCACGACCCCCGGGCGGGGCGCGCTAGTGTGCGCAACGGACCTTCGGGGAGGAAGGACGACCCCATGCTCGTATCACGCGGCCCGCGACGCCGGGCAGCCCTGGCCGCCGCCTGCGCCACACTCCTGCTGGGTGCCGCCGCCTGCGGTAGCGAGGAGGAGCCCTCGGAGTCCCAGCCGAGCCAGGTACGCCTCTACGGTACCGACGGCAACATGCAGAACTCCTTCGCCAAGGAGTTCCGGGGCCGGGACGGCCTGCTCAAGGGAATGAAGGGCACCACACCCCTCACCCCGCTCTCCGAGAACTTCAAGAGCCGGCTGGCGCGCGTCGACTCCAAGCTCTCCGACTTCCTCTACGCCGGTGAGGCGTACGACGCGGTCGTGATCAGTGTGATCGCCGCCCAGCTCGCCGGCTCCACCGCACCCGCCGACATCGCCAGGCAGATCATCGGGGTCACCACCGGCGGTGAGCGCTGCGAGTCGGCCGCGGACTGCCTGGAGCTGGCCCGCGCCGGCACCGACCTCGCCTACCGGGGTGTCTCGCTCAACCGGGGCGGGTTCACCGACGCCGGCGAGCCCTCCACGGCGAGCTACGCCACCCTGCACTTCGGGATGGACGAGCAACTCGACACCGGCAAGACCGAGTTCCTCGGCGCCGGTGACGAGTCGGCCGCCAGCGTCAAGAAGCCCCCCGCCGCCAAGCGGGAGACCGCGGCGGTCCGCCGGGACAGCGGCGCGCCGCTGAAGCTGGGCGGGCTGCTGCCGCGCACCGGTGACCTCGCGCTGGCGTACCCGCCACTGGTGGCCGGGACGGGGCTGGCGATCAGCGAGATCAACGCCGCCGGCGGGGTGCTCGGCGAGGACGTGGTCTGGGTGGACGGCGACGACGGGACCAACCCGGCGACCGCCAAGGCGACCGTGGCGAGGCACATCGCCGAGGGCGTACACGTCATCATCGGCGCCGGGGCGTCCGGCATCTCCCGCGCCGTGCTGCCCGACGTGGTGGCCGCCGGCCTGGTGCTCTTCTCCCCCAGCAACACCGACGCCGGGTTGAGCACCGTCGACGACAAGGGCCTCTACTTCCGCACCGCCCCGTCGGACATCCTCCAGGGGCGGGCGCTGGCCGACATGATCCTGCGGGACGGACCGCACCGGATCGCGCTGGTCGCCCGGAAGGACTCGTACGGCGAGGGCCTGCAGAGCAACGTCCGGGCCGAGTTGGAACGGGCCGGACACGGCGCGGACCAGGTGAAGCTCTTCACCTACGAGCCGCCGCCGAACCCGGACTCGCCACCGGTCGACTTCTCCGCCAGCGCCCGGGAGATCAAGGACTTCGGTGCCGACGCGGTGCTGGTGATCGGCTTCGGCGAGTCGGCGAAGGTGATCGAGGCCCTCGTGGCGGCCGGCGTGGACCTGGCGCAGTGAACCGGCGAGGTGGGTCGCCGGCGGTGAATTCGCGACGGTGACCGTGGGCGGTGCACGGCTTCTGGCACGTTTCCGGGAGTCGCCGCCGCGGCCGTACGCCTAGCGTTTGCCCGTGCCCGGCGGCGCCCGCCGGCACGGGAACCGGAAACGGGGAGGTACGACCATGAGTTACGACGGCGACCCCACGGCCCTGGGCGAGCACCTGCCGGAGCAGGATCTGCCCGGCCTCGACGAGCAGCAGGGCTTCGGGCCGGCGCTGGTCGACTCGGTGGTGACGCACTACGCCGACGGCTCCAGCCGGACGCTCGAGGACCTGGACGGCGACGGGTACGCGGACCTGGTCGGGCTCGACACCGATGGGGACGGCACGACCGACCTCAGTTACCAGGACACCGACTGGGACGGCCGGCTCGACTCGGTGACCCGGGACGCCGACCTGGACGGTGCGATGGACCAGGTGCTGGAGGACACCGACGGGGACGGCCGGATCGACACCGTCGCCGTGGACGGCGATCACGACGGGCTGGTCGACGGCGTCGTCGCCGACACCGACTTCGACGGTCGGGCGGACACCTGGCTGGCGGACACCGACTCCGACACGCGGCCGGACCAGATCCGCATCGATCTCGACTCCGACGGCCTGGCCGACCGGCTGGCCGTCGACACCGACCGCGACGGCACCGTCGACCAGGTCAGCTACCTCGACCGGGACACCAACCCGTACGTCAGCGGCTGACCCGACAGCTCCGGCCCGCATGGGCTCGGCGCGTACGGGGTAGTGCGGAAGGGTATTCGAGGCGTCAGTCGAGAGAAGGGCCACCACATGAGCGAGCCGCAGGAGACCGTGGACACCCGGGGTGACGAACGGATCGAACTGCTCCGGGCGGACGCCAACCAGGACGGCAAGACCGACGTCTGGGTGGTGGACACCGACGGCGACGGCAAGCCGGACCTGTTCCAGTTCGACACGAACGGCGACGGCCAGGTGGACATCACGATGGTCGACCGCGACGAGGACGGCAAGCCGGACGAGGTCGTGGACGGCGACGGCGGTTTTCCTCCGGCGACCGTCTGATCCCGGCGCACCGGTGACGTCCGCCACCCGCCGGACACCCCACCGTCGCCACCCGATCCGACGCCGTGGCGGCGGCTACCCTCCCGATCGGGCCGGGGAGCCGCCGCCACGGTCTTTACCTGCTGAAACGACCCGCCAGGAAGACGCCCGCACAACGGGTCGATCTCGATTCGGTCTGCGGCGGATCACAAAACCTCCGCGTCGACTTTTCCGCTCACAGGTGCGAACCTTTCGCCGCCCCCAGCCCCTCCTGCCATCAGGACGGTGATCGGCGCCGGCCGGGCAGCGGGGGGAGAGCGACGCGATGAGGCTGGTGGTTCGGCGTGCCCGGGGGGCCAAGGGCCTGCTCCTGGCGGCGACCGGGGCGACCCTGATCGCCGCCGCCCTGCTCACCGGCCTCGCCGGATACAGCCGGGAGATCGTCGACGCCGGCACCCGGAGCGCGGTCGCCGCCGCCGACCCGGACGAGCGGTCGGTCCTGGTCCGCGGCTCGGGCGGCGGGGACCGGGACGGGCTGGAGCAGCGGGACGAGGCGGTGCGGTCCCGGTTCGCCGACGGCTTCGGCGGGGTACCCGCCACCGTCACCGGCGCCGGATACGCCGCCGGCCGGCAGCTGTCCGGGCGTACCGGCGACGCGAGGCCGGACGACGACGGCGTGGTCTTCGCCTCGGTGGTCTTCCTCGCCGGGCTCGCCGAGCACGCCGACCTGACCTCGGGCGCGTGGCCCCGCCCCGGTGGCCGGCCGGTGCAGACCGCCCTCGCCGAGCCGGTCGCGAAGATCCTCGGGGCCCGGGTCGGGGACGAGATCCCGATCACCGACCGGGTCACCGGCCGGGTCACCGAGGTACGGGTGGTCGGCGTCTGGCAGCCCCGGGACGCGCGGGACGCGTACTGGCGGCTGGTCCCGGACGTGGCGGCGGGGGTCGCGCCGCAGTCCGCCACATACGGCCCGCTGGTGGTGGACCGGGCCGACTTCCTGACCGGTTTCGTCGGCAACGCCTCCGCCGCCTGGCTGGTCGAACCCGACCTGACCGGGACCACGATCACCGGCCTGTCCCGGCTGGGCGAGGCGGCCGTCGCCGCCGGCATCAGCGTGCCGGCGGAGACCGGTCTGGGCAGTTCCGGCCTGGCCACCACCCGCCTCGACCAGCTCGTCGACCGGCTCGAACGGGCCGACCTCGTCGGCCGCTCCGCGCTGGTCACCCCGATGCTGCTCGTCGTGGTGCTCGGCGGGTACGCGCTGCTGCTGGTGGCACTCCTGCTCACCGAGCAGCGACGCGGGGAGACGGCACTGCTGCGGGCCCGCGGCGCCGGTCGTGGGCAACTCGTGGGCCTGGCCGCCCGGGAGGCGCTGCTCGTCGTACTGCCCGCCGCGGTGGTCTCGCCGGTGCTCGCCGTCGAGCTGGTCCGGTTCGCCGACCGTACGCCGGTGCTGGCCGCCGCCGCGCTGCGGCTGGACCCCCGGCTCGACGCGCTGACCTGGCTGGTCGCCGGAATCGCCGCCGCCGGTTGCCTACTGGCGATGGTCGGTCCGGCGCTGCGGCGCGGCGACACGTACGTCGGCGAACTGGCCAACCGGTCCCGCCCCAGCCGGCGCACGGTCGCCCAGCGGGCCGGGGCCGACCTGGCCCTGGTCGCCGTGGCGGTGCTGGGCTGGCTGCAACTGCGGCAGTACTCCTCCCCGCTCGCCGGCGCCGGCGACCTGCGGATCGACCCGCTGCTGGCGGCGGCCCCGACGATGGGCGTACTGGCCGGCACCGTCCTCGCGCTGCGGGGGCTGCCGCCGATGGCCCGCCTCGTCGAGCGGTACGTCGACCGCCGGTCCTGGACCGCCACCATGCTCGGCATGTGGCAGGCCGGCCGCCGGCCGCACGCCGGCCCGGTGCTGCTGCTCGCCCTGGCGGTGGCGGTCAGCACCCTCGCCTGGTGCCTGGCCGCCACCTCGCAGCGGTCGGTGACCGACCAGGCCAACCACCAGGTCGGCGCTGACCTGCGGCTGGTCGAGTCCATCGGGGTGGCGCCGCCCGACCGGGCCGGGCAGCTCGCCGGGTTGCCCGGGGTGGCGCGGGTACTGCCGGCCTGGCGGGAGAGCCTGCGGGTGGGCACCGAGGGCACGCCGGCCGCCATGCTCGCCCTGGACGCGGCCGCCGCCGGCCAGGTCGTCCGGATCCGCGACGACCTGGTCGACGACGTCGGCCCGGCCGCGCTCTTCGACGGCATGGCGGAATCCCGGATCACCGCCGCGGTGACCGAACTTCCGGCCGGCACCCGGCGCCTGACCGGTCTGGTCAGCACCGTCAGCGCCGACGGCCCCACCCGGTCTCCGGTGCGTACCGCCGCGGTTTTCGCCGAACCCGACGGCGGGCACCGCCGGATCGCCCTCGGCGCCAGCGAGAACGGGGAGCCACTGCGTTTCACCGTGGAGCTGCCCGCGGGCGCCGACCCGCCGCGGCTGGCCGGTTTCCTGGTGGACACCCTCGGACCGTCCGGGCACACCGTGCAGTGGCGGCTGTCCCAGCTGCGCGCGGAGCCCGGCGGCGGCGCCGGTACGGCGGTGCCGCTGGCCGAGGACGGGGCGTGGCGGGTCGTCACCCGCTCCGGGGCGGACCAGCCGGCGCAGCTGGGCGCCGGTGGGCTGACCGCCCGCTACCGGGCACCGGAGGGGTCGGGCAGGTGGCAGGGCTCCACCTCGGCACTGTCGTTCGGGGTGGCTCCCGCGCCCAGCGCCGGCCACGTGTCGGTGGTCGCCACCCGGGAGGCGCTGGCGGCGCTGCGGTTGCGGGTCGGCGAACGGACCACTCTGGTGATCGCGGGCGGCGTCGTCCCGGTGCGGATCACCGGATCCGTCGCGGCGGTACCCGGTGTGCCGGAGACCGCCGCGCTGCTGGTCGACCTGTCCTCGCTGAGCACCGACCTCTTCCACGAGCACGGCATCGTCGGGGCACCCCAGGAGTGGTGGCTGTCGAGCCGGTCCGACGGGGCCGGCGGCGCGGCCCGGGCAGCGGCCCGGCTCGACGGGCTGCGGGTCGTCGACCGGGACGCGGTCGCCGAGGGGTCGGTCGACGACCCGTACGGCGTCGGGGCCCGGGCCGCCTTCTTCGCGACCGCGCTCGGTGCGATCCTGCTCGCCGCGGTCGGCGTCACCGTGGACGTCCGGGCCACCGCCCGACGCCGGGTCACCGAGCTGGCCGTGCTGCACACCCTGGGCGCCGGGCCCCGGTTGCTGGCCCGGTCCCTCCTCGTGGAGCAGGGCTTCCTCGCCGGCATCGGGGTGCTCGTCGGCCTGGGGGTCGGGCTCGCGGTCGCGGCCGCGATGGCGCCGCTGGTCGTCCTCACCCCGTCGGCGGAGCGGCCGGTGCCGACGCCGCTGCTGGACGTCGCGTGGCTGTCCGTCGGCGGGACCGCCGTCCTGCTGCTGGCGCTCGCGCTCGGGTTGAGCGCCCTGACCGCCGCCACGATGCGGCAACGCCTGGCGGCCCAGCTGCGGATCGGCGAGGACCGGTGAACGCCGGGGGCAGGCGCGCGGGCCGGCGGGTCGGTGCGGTCGCGAACGAAAGGGTCGACCGATGAGCCTTCCGACGTGGTCGTCCGGTCCGGTGCGCCGGGTCCGGGTGTTCGCCGGTTACCTGGGTCTGCTGGCTGTGCTCGGCCTGGTCGCCGCGCTGCTGGCCACCGGCGCGCCACGGCTGGCCAACGAGTACGCCGACGACGGGCTGGGCCGCGACGTCGGCTCGCTGCCGCACCAGGTGCGCGACCTGACGTACACGGTTTCTCCGGGCGAGGGCGGCAGCATCGACACCGGTAGGGCCGCCGCGAAGCTCGACCCGTACCGGGAGAGGCTGCCGGGGCCGCTGCCCGGGCTGGTCGGGCAGCGGTGGTTCGCCGCCCGGGTCGGCCCGGACCGGGTCGGGGTGACGGGGGACGCGGCACCGTTCAACGGTTCGTGCCGGCCCGAGCTGCCACTGCGCTACCAGAGCGGCGCCGAGCGGGAGGTCACCATGGTGGCCGGGCGCTGGCCCGCGTCCACGGACACGGTCGAGGCGGCCGTGTCCCGGGAGGCGGCCGACGCGGTCGGGTTGCGGGTGGGCAGCGCGTTCACCCTGCTCAGCAGGGGCGGGTTCGGGGACAGCGTCCCGGTCCGGATCGTCGGCATCTACCAGCCGTTCGACCCGGCCGCACCGAGCTGGGACGACGTGGCGCTCGCGGACGTGGCCTGCCCGAACCCGGACGACGGCCTCACCCACCGGGCGGCACTGCTGACCGACGTGCCGGGGCTGAACCGCGCGGCCCAGCGGGTCGGGGTGCTGACCTACGAGTGGCGCTACCGCATCGCCGAGGATCGGCTGACGACGGCGGACATCCCCCCGGTGCTGACCGCGGTGGCGACGACCCGGCGTACCCCGCCGGAGCGGGGCCTGATCCTGACCACCGGGCTCGACACCGCGCTGGCCACCTTCGACGGGCAACTCCGGGCGGTACGGGCACTCCTCGGCGTGGTGCAGGCCGGCATGCTCGCCACCCTGCTCGGGTTGGTCGCCCTCGCCGCCCGGCTCGCGGTGGAGCGCCGCCGGGAGGAGTTCACCCTGCTCCGGGCCCGGGGCGCCACGACCGTCGAGATCGGTGCCCGGACGCTGCGGGAGACCGCGCTCGTCCTGCCGGCCGCCGTGGCCGCCGGTTGGCTGCTCGGTACGCTGCCGCCCGGCCGGCCGTCCGGGGTGGAGGTGCCGCTGGTGGCGGCGCTCGTCATGCTCACCACCCTGGCCGTACCGGTGCTGGCGATGGGCGGCCAGCGCCGGGCGAGCGTGGTGACCCGACGCCGGGACCTGGTCCGGTACCGCCCGTCGGCGAAGCGGCTCACCGCCGAACTGCTGGTGCTGCTGCTCACCGTGCTCGGGGTGCTGCTGCTGCGGCGGCGTGGGCTGAGCCAGGACAGCGGCGTCGACCCGTACCTGGTGTCGGTGCCGGTGCTCTGCGCCGTGGCCGCCGCGCTGGTGGCGTTGCGGCTGGTCCCGTGGCCGCTGCGCCTGCTGGGCCGGCTCACCGCCCGGGCGCGGGCCGCCGTGCCGTTCATCGGGCTGGCCCGGGCCGGCCGCGGCGCGCCGCTCGGCACCGGTCCGCTGGCGGTGCTGGTCGTCGCGATCGCCACCGGGGTCTTCACCAGCGTGGTGACCAGCACGATCGACGGGGCCCGGGACCGGGCCAGCGACCAGGAGATCCCGGCCGACGCCCGGGTGACCGGCTCCTACACCCAGCCCGGGACCGCGGATCGGCTCGGCGCGCTGCCCGGGGTGGACGCGGTCAGCCCGCTGGCGGTCGAGTCGGGCCAGCCGCTGCGCTCGCGTACCCCGAACGGGGTGGGCGGACGCGACCTCGGGCAGACCCAGGTGCTGGTGATGGACGGACCCTCCCTGGCCCGGGTGCTCGCGGCGAGCGGGATGGACGTGGACCTTCCGGCCGAGCTGACCCGGCCGGGCCGGATCGACGGGCCGGTGCCGGCGGTCGTCTCGGCGGAGGTGGCCGCGGACGTCGGCGCGGAGGCCGTCACCGAGGTGCAGGGCCGCCGGTACGAGTTCCGGGTGGGTGCGGTGGTGGACCGGTTCCCCGGGTTGCGGGTGGAGGCCCGCCGGTTCGTCGTACTGCCCTGGCAGGCCCTGCCGGTGCCGGATTTCCAGCCGATCGCCCCGAACCAGTTCCTGGTGGCCGGCGACGGCTTCTCCACCGCCGCGCTGGGCGAGGCGGCCGACGCGGGGGCCCGGCAGTTCCTGGCCCGGGTGCTCGGCAAGCCGGCCGAGGCGGTCCGGCCGACGGTCCCGGCCACCGTCACCACCTGGCAGGCGCACCGGCGGGCCCTGGAGCGCAGTGGCGTGAACCGGCTGCTCAGCTTCACCTTCGGCACCGGGGTGGTCGGGGCCACCGCGCTGGCGCTGATCGCGGTCGCCTTCGCGGTGCTCGCGGAGGCGCCGGGACGGGGCCGGATGCTCTCCCGGTTGCGCACCATGGGGCTCTCCGCGCGGCAGGGCCGCGGGCTGCTCCTCTACGAACTGGTGCCGCTGGTCGGCGTCGCGGTGCTGGCCGGCGGCCTGGTCGGGGCGGGCCTGCCCCGGCTGCTCGGCCCGGCGCTCGGGCTCTCCGGTTTCACCGCCGGTCTACCCGCGCCGGTCCGCCTCGATCCGCTGCTGGTGGCCGGCGTCCTGCTGCTGGTGCTGGTGGCCCTGGGCGCCGCCCTCGCGGTCGAGAATCTGGTCAACCGGCGGATGCGCCTCGGCGAGGTGCTCCGTCTCGGAGAGGAGAACTGATGGCGGATACCACGACCGTCGCCCCGATGCCCGATCTCGCCGCCCTACAGCGGCAGGCCGCGCAGCGGGCGGCGGACCGGGCCGGGGGTGCGGACCGGCTGCGCGGGCACATCGTCTGCGACGGCCTGGTCCGGATCTTCAAGACCGAGGGCGTGGAGGTGGTCGCCCTCCAGGGGCTCGATCTGGTGATCGACCGTGGTGAGCTGGTCGCCATCGTCGGCGCGTCCGGGTCGGGCAAGTCCACCGTGCTCAACATCCTGTCCGGTCTGGACGTGCCGACGGCCGGGATCGTCCGGGTGGGCGACTTCGACCTGTTGTCCATGTCGCCGAAGCGCCGGTTGCACTACCGCCGGCACACCGTCGGCTTCGTCTGGCAGCAGACCGCCCGCAACCTGCTGCCGTACCTGACCGCGCGGGAGAACGTGGAGCTGCCGATGCGGCTGGCCCGGGGCCCGCGCGGCCGGGCGGCCCGGCGGCGGGCGACCGAGCTGCTGGACCTGGTCGGGGTCGGCTACTGCGCCGACCGCCGCCCGGACCAGATGAGCGGGGGCGAGCAGCAGCGCTGCGCGGTGGCGGTCGCGGTCGCCAACGACCCGGAGGTGCTCTTCGCCGACGAGCCGACCGGCGAACTGGACGAGGCGACCGCCGCCGAGGTGTTCGACGCGCTGCGGACCATCAACGCCGAGCTGGGCGTGACGGTCGTGGTGGTCACCCACGACCATGCGGTGGCCGGGCAGGTCCGCCGGACGGTCGCGATCCGCGACGGCCGGACCGCCTCCGAGGTACGCCGCTCGACGAGGTTGGGCGCCGACGGCGTCGAGGAGCTGGTCACCGAGGAGTACGCGCTGCTGGACCGCTCCGGTCGGATGCAGCTGCCGGCCGCCTTCGTGGACGCGCTGGCCCTGCGGGACCGGGTACGGCTGAACCTGGAGCCCGACCACGTCGAGGTCCGGCCGGGCGACACGGGCGAGGGGGGAGGCGCATGACGGTCCAGGATGGCGGGGCGGCCGGGGAGCTGGTCCGGGTCGAGGGCGTGGGGCGGGACTACCGCGGCGGCGGCCAGGTGGTGCACGCGCTGCGGGAGGTCTCCTTCGGTGCCGGCCGGGGCGAGCTGGTGGCGATCCGGGGCCGCTCCGGAGCGGGCAAGACCACGCTGCTCAACCTGATCGGCGGGCTCGACCGGCCCACCGCCGGGCGGATCCACGTGGCGGGGCGGGAGGTCACCGCCGCCGGTAGCCGGGAGCTGCTGGAACTGCGCCGCTCCACGATCGGTTTCGTGTTCCAGTCCTTCGGGCTGATCCCGATCCTGTCGGCGGCGGAGAACGTGGGCGTGCCGCTGCGGCTGGCGAAGCGGCCACGGGCCGAACGGGAGCAGCGGGTGACGATGCTGCTGGAGCTGGTGGGGTTGGGCGCGCACGCCGCGCAGCGGCCGTACGAGCTGTCGGGCGGGCAGCAGCAGCGGGTGGCGCTGGCCCGGGCGCTGGCGAACGATCCACCGCTGCTCATCGCCGACGAACCGACCGGTCAGCTCGACTCGGAGACCGGGCGGGGGATCATGGATCTGCTCCGTGCCCTGGTGCACTCCCGGGGGATGACGGCGCTGGTGGCGACGCACGATCCGGCCCTGATCGGCCTGGCCGACCGGGTGCTGGTCCTGCGCGACGGGCGGCTGGTGGAGGGCGCCGAGGCGGCCGCGACGGGCGCGGTCGCCGGCTGACCGGCCACCGGAGACGGTTCAGGGGTGGAGCCCGTACGGATCACCGTACGGACTCCACCCCTGAATCGAATGCTCGATCGGCGCGAGCCGGCCGTCAGTCTCCCTGACGCTGCTGGGGTATCTGGCCCTGCAGCAGGGCGCGTACCTCCGACTCGCGATACCGGCGGTGGCCGCCCAGCGTTCGAATTGCACTGAGCTTGCCCGCCTTCGCCCACCGGGTCACGGTCTTCGGGTCGACACGGAACATCGACGCGACCTCTGCCGGTGTGAGTAGCGGCTCAGGTTCATGCGTACGCGATGCCATCGGTCACTCCTCCACAGGTGCCTATAGACATCGGCCGGGGTCCCGCCGGCCGACGCGTCTCCCATGGTCCGGCTAGTCCCCGATGTCCGACATGGGCCGAACGGCCGAACGTCCTTGGATGGACGGATGAACAATGACCGATATATGGCTCTTTTTTATGGCAGAACCCGGCTTAATCGGACGTCCGATTGCCCCGGTAACGCCAATATTACGAGACGCCCTCGGCTGTGCGCGCTCCCACACGCCCCTGACCGGCATCGTTCACTAATTGCACCGCTCCAGTAACTGGACCGCCCGCCAGCGCGCGACGAGCTTCTCGTACGCCTCGGTGGCCGTCTCCGCGTCGCCCTGGGACAGCCCGGCGAGACCCGCCGCGACCAACGCCGGAGAGTCGTCCTCGGCGAGCGCGTCGTCCGGCAACAGGTGCACCAGGCCGCCGTAGTCGAGTTCCACCACCGAGCGCGGATGGAACTCCTCCAGCCACCGGGCGCCCTCCTCGACGGCCTCGGTGATCGGCGCGTCCCCGACCGACTTGCGCAGGACCGACAGCCCGCGCGAGGCCCGCCGCCGCGCCTTGGAGATCTCGGTGCGGTAGCGCAGCACCCGGCGTTCCGGCCGGATGGTGAGCTCCCGCTCCTCCGGGTCCACGAAGACGAACCACCGCAGCGGCACGCCCCAGGTCGCGATCTGCTCGTGCAGCCGGGGCACGCCGTGCTCCAGCACCCGGGCGCCGCTGCGCCAGTCCTCCACCACGGCCTTCGCCTGTCCGGCGAGGACCGGCGGCACGAACGCGTCGGCGAGGACCGGCGGTACGCCGTCGCGGGCGTTCAGCGCCGCCTCGGCCACCCGTACCCGCAGGTTCCACGGGCAGACCAGCAGCGTGTCGTCCGTCTCCAGGACGTACGCCTCCTCGGGCAGGTCGGGCAACCTCGTCCAGCCCGCGCCCAGCGCCTCGATCACCGCCGAACGCTGCCGCCCGGGTCCTTCGAGCGGGGCGACCGCTCTGCCCTCCTTGACGTACCGGCGCCAGAAAATCTGCCGGTCCCGGTCGAAGGCGGTCAACGGCTCGTACACCCGCAGGTAGGAAGCGAAGAGCGACGGCACGGCGCGATCCTCCCACGAAAGGCGGTCCCGACGCCTTCAGCATCACCGATCGGGTCCAGCGGGCGCGCAACGGCGCACGGGTCGCGCGACGATCTCCGGAGGCGCGGGCGGGTGACCGGCGACGATCGCCACTAGGCTCGGGAGCACCGGCACCATCCCCCGCCGGTACACCGGGAGGACCGCCTCCCACCGCATCCCACGAGGATGTCCATCGTCACAGGAGCGATCATGGGCGTATTCGTCAGCACCGACGGTCAGGAATCCGACGGCCACGAGCAGGTCGTGTTCTGCCAGGACAAGCAGTCCGGCCTGAGAGCCATCATCGCCATCTACTCGACCGCGCTCGGCCCCGCCCTCGGCGGCACCCGCTTCCATCCGTACGCCTCGGAGGCCGACGCCCTGCGCGACGTGCTGGACCTGTCCCGCGGCATGGCCTACAAGAACGCCCTCGCCGGCCTCGACCACGGCGGCGGCAAGGCGGTCATCTGGGGTGACCCGGAGCGGGACCGGTCCGAGCCCCTGCTGCGCGCGTACGGCCGCTTCGTCGAGTCGCTGCACGGCCGCTACTACACCGCCTGCGACGTCGGCACCTACGTCTCCGACATGGACGTGATCGCCCGGGAGACCCGCTACGTGACCGGCCGCAGCGTCGAGCACGGCGGCGCCGGCGACTCCTCCGTGCTCACCGCCTGGGGCGTCTTCCAGGGCATGCGGGCCGCCGCCGAGCACCTCTGGGGCGCCCCGACGCTCGCCGGCCGCCGGGTGGGGGTGGCCGGCCTCGGCAAGGTCGGCAAGCACCTGACCGCGCACCTGATCGAGGACGGTGCCTCGGTGGTGGCGACCGACGTCTCCGAGAAGGCCCTCGCCTGGGCCCGGCAGACCTACCCCCAGGTCGACCTGGTCGCCGACGCCGAGGCGCTGGTCCGCGCCGACATCGACGTGTACGCCCCGTGCGCGCTCGGCGGCGCCCTCGACGACGACACGGTGCCGGTCCTGCGGGCCAGGGCCGTGGTCGGAGCCGCCAACAACCAGCTCGCCCACCCCGGCATCGAGAAGCTGCTCGCCGACCGTGGGGTGCTCTACGCGCCCGACTACGTGGTGAACGCCGGCGGGGTGATCCAGGTCGCCGACGAGATCCACGGCTTCAACTTCGACCGGGCCCGCCTGCGGGCGACCCGGATCTACGACACCACCCGGGAGATCCTGCGGCTGGCCGACGCCGAGGGCGTACCGCCGGCGGTGGCCGCCGACCGGCTCGCCGAGCGGCGGATCGCCGAGGTGAGCCGGCTCCGCACGATCCACCTGCCCTGAGGGGTAAGGAAGGGGCCCTTGTTATCGCTTTTTGTATAGGAAGGGCCCCTTCCTAACACCCTGAGCCCGGAGACGTCACGAGCGGCCTGAGACGCGCTCCTTACCGGGTAAGATGGACGACCGCCCCCGACGCCCGCGCGACGCGCGGCACGGACGGTGGTAACCCGAGGTGCCGAACGTGGGCATCCCCATGTACCGTAAGAGCCACGAGAGATGCCTGACGTCATCGGGGCCCGCCTTCGGGCTGCCCCGAATTCTGTGCGAGGGGGTCGAGCCATGGGGCGCGGCCGTGCTAAGGCCAAGCAAGCAAAGGTGGCCCGGGAGTTGAAGTACCACTCCCCGAACACCGACCTCGCCGCCTTGCAGCGAGAACTCGGCGGCAGCCGCAAGTCGGATCACGACTTCGACGACGACTACAAAGAGTACGTCGACGACGATGACGAGGATCATGACGCGGACGACGGCCCGGGTAACTGGGCACCGTCCAGCGGTTGATCTCTGGTCACATCTGAGCACGCGGTAACGCCGCGTGCTCATGCGTGTCCGAGTCGCTGCGGTCGTACCGGCGCCGGTGTAAGGACCTGCTGCGGTCGAACCAGTCTCCGATCGCCGGCAGGTCCGTACGGCGAGCGATCGGAGCTACCCGCCAACCCTCATCGGGGACGATTGTTCCAGTTGTAGAAGGTCGGGATGTTCTCGAAGTGGTTCCAGGCGCAGACGGCGGACGCACCGTCACCCGCACCGGGCACCTCGGCCCGGCGCAGGCGCGCCTCCGCCGCCTCCTGGAGCAGCGGGGCCAGGCCGGCCCGGGCACCACGGACCCGCGCGGCCACCGGGTCACGCGAATCCTCTCCGACGCTCTCAGGCTGGGGACGGCGCCTGGTCTCGGGCATGGTCCAACACTCCCTCTAGTAGCCGGATCTTGCTGTTACGGCAGTGGTTGGTTTCCGTGCCGTCGAACCGTCCGTGCTCGAAGTAGCGGTTGGCGGCGTGCCCGCCACCGCAGAACCCGAAGTACGGGCAGCGCGCGCGGCAGGACTCGACGCCCGCCAGGAACTCGGCCACCCAGGGCGTACGCGCGGCGGCCCGCAGGATGTCCGGTAGCGGCGTCTCCAGCACGTTTCCACTGGTGAAGTCCCCATAGCCCGGATCGGAGAAGCCGGCGAGCTCCGGCGAGAGCAGGACCACCGAACCGTCGTACCCGACGGTCGGGATGGGGTCGAGCTGGCGCGGCAGCAGATCGTCCTCGGCACCGTCGAGCACGGCGGAGGCGTACCGCAGGGACCACTCGATCTCCCGCAGGTGGATGCGGGGGTCCCGCCGCCAGGCAGCGACCAGCTCGGCCCAGAAGCCGCGGACCGCCCCGGCGGGATGCTCGTTGAGGCGGGTGTTGACCCCCTCCATCTCCTCGATATTGATGCCCAGGACGTCGCAGCCGAGGTCGAGGAAGTATTCGTAGAGTTCGGTGGCGAGCCCCGGGGTGGGCTCGCTCACCACGCAGAGCGCCGAGAACGGGATGTCGTTGCGGCGCAGCGCCGCCACCCCGGCCATGATCCGGTCGTACGAGGGACGTCCGCCCCGGGTCACCCGCTCACCGTTGCGTTCCCGGGGACCGTCGACGCTGACGCTGACCCGGATCCCGTGCACGGCGAAGAACTCACACCAGGCATTGTCGATCAAGGTCGCGTTGGTCTGCACGTGGTGCTCGACGGCGGCGTCGAACGGCGCCAACAACGCGCCCAGGTGTTCCCGGCCGGCGGCCAGCGGCTCACCGCCGTGCCACACCACCGAGAAGCGCCCCCCGGCGGCCCACTGGTTCACCGGACCGGCCACGGCCGCCGCCACCGGGACCGGCATCCGCCGGTCCGCCGAGCGCATCGGCAGGTAGCAGTAGGCGCAGTCGAGGTTGCACAGGGTCGTCGGCTGCATCACCACGTAGCCGGGAACCGCGCCGATCCCCCGCATCCCCGAACGTTCCTGCCGCAGGGCAGCCATCGGCCCCTCCTCCCCCGGCGTCTGAGGTGCCCCTCAGGCTAGGTGCCGGTGGCCACTCGGAGAAGGCCTGACCTGGTATGCCGAGGATCACGCGAAACAACCGCGTATGCGGGTTTTGGCGTTTCGACCTCAGCCCCGGGTGTGCTGGCCGATCATGTGCACCTCGCCCGTGCCCTCGATGATCTCGCCGGCCTGCCAGGCGTCGACGCCGCGCCCGGCCAGCGTCGCGAGCGCGCGGTCGGCGTCCTCGGCGGAGACGATGGCGAACATCCCCACGCCCATGTTGAACGTGGCCTCCATCTCGTGGTCCTCGATGCGCCCCTTGGACTGCACCAGGTCGAAGACGGGCTGCGGCTTCCAGGTCGCCCGGTTGACCACCGCGTCGACGTTCTCGGGCAGCACCCGCACCAGGTTGCCGGGGATGCCGCCGCCGGTCACGTGCGCCAGCGCCCGCACCTCGGCCTCGGCGATCAGCTTCAGGCAGTCCTGCGCGTAGATCTTCGTCGGGGTCAGCAGCTCCTCGCCCAGCGTGCGCTGCCGGCCCAGGTCGTCGATCACGGTGTCCAGCCGCATCCGGCCGGCACCGAGCAGCACGTGCCGGACCAGGGAGTAGCCGTTGGAGTGCAGCCCGGACGAGCCCATGGCGATGACCACGTCGCCGATCTCGACCCGCTCCGGACGGAGGATCTCGCTCTCCTCCACCACCCCGACGCCGGTCGCCGATACGTCGTACTCGTCGGGGCGCAGCACGCCCGGGTGCTCGGCCGTCTCGCCGCCGAGCAGCGCGCAGCCGGCGTACCGGCAGCCGTCGGCGATGCCGGCGCCGATCTCGGCCACCTTGTCCGGGACGACCTCGCCGCAGGCGATGTAGTCCAGCAGGAACAGCGGCTCCGCGCCGCACGCCACCAGATCGTCGACGACCATCGCGACCAGGTCGATGCCGACGGTGTCGTGGATGTCCATCTGCTGCGCGATGACCAGCTTGGTGCCCACACCGTCGGTGGAGGAGGCCAGGATCGGGTTGCGGTACTTCTGCACGTCGAGCCGGAACAGCCCGGCGAACCCGCCGATGTCGCCCATCACCTCGGGACGCCGCGTGCCCTGCACCTTCGGCCGGAGCAACTCGACCGCACGCTCGCCCGCGTGGATGGAGACTCCGGCGTCCGCGTACGACGTGGTGCGTTTGCGGCCGGCCCGACCCACCCCGGCGGTCCAGGGCTGATGGGTGCCAGCCGGCCCGCCTCCTGCACCACTGCGCTCGGTCACGTGCGTCACGGTTCTCCCCTTAGTGGTTCTCGCGGCGGGCCGCGTCGGTCGCGGTCGAGGATCGCTCGACTTCGTGCTGGCCGGCCGGATGATCTCGGCCGGACCGGTCCTGTCGCCGGCCGCACTCCTGAGCCGCGCCCGGCGTGGTGCTACGAGAGCGACGGTTCCCCGCCGCTCGGGCTGCCGACCAGCGGCTGGCCGCCCGGAGCACGGGAGGCGGTCCCCGGCGCGCGGTCGCGCTCCGCCTCCTCGCCGGTACCGGCCGCCACCCGACGGTCAACTCCTTCGAGTACGTGCTTGCCGATCAGGTTCCCGGCGGGCAACTCGATCGGGTATTCGCCGTCGAAGCAGGCCCGGCACAACCGGGTCTTGGGCTGCTCGGTCGCCGCGATGAGGCCGGCGAGGGAGACGTACCCGAGGGAGTCGGCGCCGATCGAGCGCCGGATGCCCTCGTTGTCCAGCCCGTTGGCCAGCAGTTCCGCGCGGGTGGCGAAGTCGATGCCGTAGAAGCACGGCCAGTTGACCGGCGGCGAGGAGATGCGCACGTGCACCTCCAGCGCGCCGGCCTCGCGCAGCATCCGGACGATCGCCCGCTGGGTGTTGCCGCGCACGATGGAGTCGTCCACGACGACCACCCGCTTGCCCCGGACGTTCTCCCGGAGCGGGTTGAGCTTCAGCCGGATGCCGAGCTGGCGGAGCGTCTGCGACGGCTGGATGAAGGTGCGCCCGACGTACGGGTTCTTCATCAGGCCGGCGCCGTAGGTGATTCCGGACTGCTCCGCGTAGCCGATGGCGGCGGGGGTGCCGGATTCGGGTACCGGGATCACCAGGTCGGCCTCGACCGGGTGTTCCCGGGCGAGCTGCCGGCCGATGCCGACCCGGGCGGCGTAGACGTTGCGGCCGGCGATGGTGGTGTCCGGCCGGGCGATGTAGACGTACTCGAAGAGGCAGCCCTTCGGCTCCGGCGCGGCGAACCGGGCCGAGCGCAGGCCGTGCTCGTCGATGGCGATCAGCTCGCCCGGCTCGACCTCGCGGACGACGCTGGCGCCGACGATGTCCAGCGCGGACGTCTCGCTGGCCACCACCCAGCCGCGCTCCAGCCGGCCCAGCACCAGCGGACGTACGCCGTGCGGGTCGCGGGCGGCGTAGAGGGTGGTCTCGTCCATGAAGACGAAGCTGAACGCGCCCCGCAGCGTGGGCAGCACCTCCAGCGCGGCCGCCTCGACCGAGAGATCGGGGCGGCTGGCCAGCAGGGTGGTCACCAGGGCGGTGTCGGAGGTCGACCCGTCGGAGTCCATGCCGCGCTCGACGACGTGCCGGGCGAGCTCCGCGGTGTTGACCAGGTTGCCGTTGTGCGCCAGCGCGATCGTCGTGCCGGCGGTGTTGGCCCGGATCGTCGGCTGGGCGTTTTCCCAGGTCGAGCCCCCGGTGGTCGAGTAGCGGGCGTGGCCGATCGCCAGGTGCCCGCGCAGGCTCGCCAGCGTCGGCTCGTCGAAGACCTGGGCGACCAGCCCGAGATCCTTGTAGACGACCACGCCGGACCCGTCGCTGACGGCTATCCCGGCGGCCTCCTGGCCGCGATGCTGAAGTGCGTAGAGACCGAAGTACGTGAGCTTCGCCACCTCTTCGCCCGGCGCCCAGACGCCGAACACGCCGCACGCGTCCTGGGGGCCGGGTCGTTGGGGGTCGAGGTCATGGCTCAACCGGCCGTCGCCTCGGGGCACCTGCCGCTCCCTCTGCTGCTCTGCGCGGACTCGCATGTCGCCCGGCTGAATGCGGAAGTTCCGTCGCCTCAGAGTGTACGCGACCCGGATATGGCACAGAGAGCCACGATATCGCTCCGACAGGTGACCCTGGGTAGGCGGAGATCACGGGTAAACAGGGAGGAAAGGGGAGATATCAGCACGAATCCCGCTGGTACGCATCCGACCCTGCTCGACCGCCTCGTCCCAGGAGAGCCCGCCGGTGGCGAGTCGGACCCAGGTGAGCGGATCGGTCTCCACCACGTTCGGCGGGGTGCCCCTGGTGTGTCGTGGCCCGGCACAGCACTGGATCGCGCCGTATGGTGGCACCCGTACCTCCACGGACCGACCGGGTGCGCGCCTCGCCAACTCGGTCAGCAGGGCCCGGACCGCGTCACGGAGAGTGTCACGATCCGGTGTACGACCGGCGTCAAGCTCCGTGAGCAGCGCCGCGACGACCGAGGACTTACTGTGCGGAGAGGACACGTCGGGACGATACGACCCGGCTTCGCGGCATTTCCCGTCGGCCCTGGGTCGCGCTCATCCGGTCAGACAAGGCATAGTTGCCGACGGTGTACTCGTATGGGTTGATCCTCGACCGCCGATCTTACCGGCGGTGGCGGACCGGAAGGCGGTGGACGTGACGACACACCGACGAGCCTGGATCCCACGGGCCGGTGTGGTAGCAGCGCTGGCGACCAGCGCTCTATTTGCTCTTCCCGCCACACCAGCACTGGCCGACGAGCCGGACGTCTCGATCACCAGCGTCACCACGACTCTCTCCCCCGGGCAGAGCACGACGCTCCGCTTCTCCGTCAAGAACAACAACGGCCTGCTCGGCGGCGGAACGTCCTTCACGATCAACGTCGCCAGCAACTTCGGCGAGCTGCAGTGCCAGGGCCGGTGCAACTTCTCCGCGGAGATCGGCACCGGCGAGACGGGGTCGTTCAGCGCCACGCTCAAGGCCGGAAACGTCGCCGCCGGGCAGAACAAGTCCGGCGTGGTCCGGGTCAGCGCCCAGGTCGGCAACGACAGCGACACCGCCGAGCGGAACATCACCGTGCGTGGAGCCGAACCGCCGGAGGTGGAGACCGTCGCCGAGGTGTCGGGTCGGGTCACCGACGAGACCACCGGCGATCCGGTGCCCGGCGCCACGGTGCGGCTCAGCGACCGGGACAACCACACGTACAGCCTGGTCACGACCAGCAGCGGCAGCTTCAGGTTCAGCGGCTCGGAGAGCAATCGGATCACCCCCGGACCGCTCGAGATCCGCGCCAGCAAGGGCGGCGTGAACGACAGCGTCACCGTCAACGGCGCGGCCGGGCAGCGGGTCGCCAACCAGACGATCAAGCTGACCATCGCCGCCGCCAACGCGACACCGTCGGCCGAGCCGAGCGCGGAGGCGTCCGAGGACGCCCTGCCCGGTGAGGAGTCGGTGGAGCCCGGGGCCACCGACGAGGCGGCCCCCGGCGCCGCGACCGACGAGGCCGCGGACGAGGGCGGGATGGGCAACTGGCTGCTGATCCTCGCCGGTGGCCTGCTGGTCGCGCTCGGCGTCGGCGCCATCGTGCTGCTGGTCATGCGGCGCAAGGAGAACGACGAGGACGTCGACGGGGACGGCCCGCGCGGCGCCCCGATGGCCCCGGTCGGCGACGGCTACCGGGGCGGCGACGACGCGACCCGGATCGCCAACCCGGCCCTGTCCGGCGCGGACCCGACCATGGTCTCCCGGTCGTCGCTCGCGGACGCCCCGACGATGATGCACAACGCCCCGCTGGTCGACGAGTTCCCCGACCCGTACGGTGCACCGCTGCCCGCGCAGGGCTACGGCGGCGTCCCGCAGCAGGGTTGGGCCGGCGACGGCTACGGCGACGCCCCCGGTGCCGACGGGTACGGCAACGCCCCCGCCTCCGGTGCCGGCTACGGAAACGCCCCCGCCTCCGGTGCGGCCGGCTACGGCGCAGCGCCCGGCTCCGGTGCCGGTGTCTACGGCGCCGCCCCGGCCTCGGGCGCCGGTTACGGTGCCCCGGTCTCCGGTCCCGCCTACCACAACGGTGCGGCCGGCTACGGCGACCACTACGACGAGCCGACCGGGCGTTACACCGGCCAGGACGACGACTACGGCCCCGCCGCCGACCCGTACGACTCGGGCACGTACCAGCCCGCGGCCGGGGCGGAGCACGGCGGCTACGACCAGGACCAGCAGTACGGCCAGGAGAACGGCTACGACGCCGGGTACGCCGGTGGCCGTGGCTACGAGGGCCCGAGCGCCGGCGCCGGCTACGACCCGAACGCCGACGCATACGGTGCCGCCGCGGACGACGGCTACGGTGCGCACGGCGGCTACGGCCAGCAGGGCTACGGTGGCGAGCAGGGCTACGACCAGCCCGCCACCGGCGGCGGCTACGACCAGCCGAGCGCCGGCGGCGGCTACGAGCAGCGGCGCGGCTACGAGGCGGCCCAGGGCGGCTACGAGCAGGACGACCAGCGCGCCGAGGGCTACGACGACCGGGGCTACGACGCGCAGCAGCAGGGCGGCTACTACGACCAGGGCCAGGCCGGCGGCGGGCACAGCCGCTCGGGCGCGGCCCCGACCAGCCGCTCCGAGCGCCGGTCGCTGGACTGGCTGGACGACTGAGCCCGTAAGGGTTCCGCCCGGAACGAACGACGGGGCCGGCTCGCGTACGCGAGCCGGCCCCGCTGTCTGTCGCTCCGAGACCGGGTCAGCCCGGCGAGAAGACCCCGTTACGGAGCACGGGCACCACCGGGGACGCCCCGACCTGCACCGCCACCTCGACGTCGGCGGCGAAGCCCCGTACGGCCAGCTCCCGGCCGGAGACGCTGCCCCGGACGGCGGCGGGGACGTCCCGTACGCCGGCGAGGGCCGCCAGCGCCACCGCGGCCTCCACGGACAACCCGCCCGGGACCGTGGCGAGCGCGTCCAGCACGGCGGCGGCCCCGAGCTGGTCCTCCAGGCCCGGCCGGAGGCTGCCGTCCGGCCAGCGTTCCCCGGCGGCGATCACCCCGATCGGGGCGTCCACCGACCCGTACCCGGCAGCGGTGAGCCAGCGTCCGACGGCTGCGGCGTTCCGCAGACAGCCGGCGACCACCGGCAGTCCGGTGGCGCTGGCCGCCGCGCAGATGGCCGAGCCGTTCGGCGACGGGAGCACCAGCTCCGGTACGACGGGGGCGGAGCGCAGCGCCGCCGGGGAGAGCGACCAGGGATGTTCGGCGGTGACCGCCCGCCGGCCGACCGCGGCCACCGCACCGACCCGGCTCGCGTACTCGGCCGCCTGGGCGCCCCACGGGAACGGGTGGACCCGCATGCCCCGGCCCACGGCCACGTCGACGGAGGTGGTGAAGGAGAGTACGTCGACGACGACGAGTACCGCGCAGACCCGGCCCAGCTCGGCCGCACCGGCCAGTCCCCAGTCGAACCGCGCGCCGCTGCCCGGCTGGGCGTGGACCGACCCGGCCCCGGGCTCGACGTGTGTCGGGATGGGGACCGGGCCGGTGCCGGTCATGCCTGTCCGGTGCCGGGACTTCCCGCCGCCGTGTCCGGCGCCGCCGTCCCGTCCGCCGCCGTGTCCGGCGCCGCCGTGTCGCCCGCCGCCGTGGTCGGCGCCGCCGGGCCGGTGGTCGGCGCCGCCGGGCCGGTGGTCGGCGCCGCCGGGCCGGTGGTCGGCGCCTCGGCGGCCGTACCGGGATCGGCCGGGCCGTCCACCGCGGTCGTCCCGTCCCCGACGGGCTCCGGGATCGCGGTCGTGCCGGTGACCGGCGGGTCCACCGCCGGGACCTCGGCGGCCGGGACCGGCGCGGCCGCAGCCTCGGCAACCGGCGCCGCCGGAACCTCGGCCGGCGCCGGAACGTCAGCGGCCGGAACCCCCGCATCCGGCACCGCCGCGGCCGGGACGTGCGCACCCGGGACCTCGGCGGCCGGGACCGCCACCACCGGGGCGGGGCCGGCCACGGCGTCGGTCGGTTCGGCGAGGTTGTCGAAGAGCATCGGCAGCGTCGACGTGAAGGCCGTCCGCAGCTCGTCCAGGCCGAGCGTGAACTGCCCGCTCACCTCCAGCTCACCGCCGGCCGAGTCGGTGACGCCGATCAGGGTCCACGGCACGCCACGCTCGACGCAGAGGCCCGTGAACGCCTTCTCGTGTCCCCGGGGCACGGCGACCATGGCCCGGCCCGCCGACTCGCTGAACAGGTAGACGAACGGCATCGAGCCGGCGGCGAAGCCCTCGGGCAGCGCGATCCGCGCACCGACGCCGTGGCGCAGGGTCGCCTCCACCAGCGCCTGGGCCAGACCGCCGTCGGAGAGGTCGTGCGCCGACCGCAGGTGCCCCACCCGGGCCGCCTCGGCGATCAACCCGGCCAGGTCGCGTTCGGCCGCCAGGTCGACCTTCGGCGGCATGCCGCCGAGGTGCTCGTGTGCCACCCAGGCCCACTCGGAGCCGGAGAGTTCCAGGCGGGTCTCCCCGAGCAGGAAGATCAGATCGTGGTCGGCGCCCGTGGTGCGGGCGAAGCCCATCGGCACCCGCTGGGCGACGTCGTCGAGCACCCCGAGCACCCCGACGACCGGGGTCGGATGGATGGCCGCCGCGCCCGTCTGGTTGTAGAAGCTGACGTTGCCGCCGGTCACCGGAATGCCCAGCTCGGCGCAGCCGTCGGCGAGCCCGCGTACGGCCTCGGCGAACTGCCACATCACGCCCGGGTCCTCCGGCGAGCCGAAGTTGAGGCAGTCGGTGACCGCCACCGGCTTGGCGCCGGTCACCGCCACGTTCCGGTACGCCTCGGCGAGGGCGAGCTTCGCCCCCTGGTACGGGTCGAGCCGGGTGTAGCGGCCGTTGCCGTCCACCGAGATCGCCACGCCGAGCCCGGTGGACTCGTCGATCCGGATCACACCGGCGTCCTCGGGCTGGGCGAGCACGGTGTTGCCGAGCACGTAACGGTCGTACTGCTCGGTGACCCAGCTCTTGTCGCAGAGGTTGGGCGAGGCCGCCATCCGCAGCACGGTCTCGCGCAGCGCCTCCGGCGTCGCCGGCCGGGGCAGCGTCTCGGCCCGGTCCGCCTGGAGCAGGATCAGGTCGGCCGGCTCCCGCATCGGCCGGGCATAGACCGGGCCGTCGTCGACCAGCGACCCCGGCGGTACGTCGACCACCCGGTGGCCCTGCCAGGTGACCAGCAGCCGCCCCGGCTCCGCGCCGGCCTCAGCGCCGGTGACCTCACCGATCGCGCTGGCCGGGATGCCCCACTTCTCGGCGATGCCCAGCACCGCGTCGAGCTTCTCCGGGGCGACGATCAGCAGCATCCGCTCCTGCGACTCGCTGGCCAGGATCTCGTGCGGCTGCATGGAGGCCTCGCGCAGCGGCACCCGCTCCAGCCAGACCCGCATGCCGGTGCCGGCCGCGGCGGCGGTTTCGGTCAGCGCGCAGGTCAGACCCGCGCCGCCGAGGTCCTGGATGCCGACGACGAGCTGGGCGTCGTACAGCTCCAGGCACGCCTCGATCAGCAGCTTCTCCATGAACGGGTCGCCGACCTGTACCGACGGGCGGCGTTGTTCGCTGCCGTCGTCGAAGGTGGCGCTGGCGAGCACGGAGACCCCGCCGATGCCGTCCCGGCCGGTCTTGGCGCCCAGCAGGACGACGATGTTGCCCGGCCCGGCGGCGGCCTTGTTCTGCAGCCGGTTCACCGGGAGTACGCCGAGGCAGAGCGCGTTGACCAGCGGGTTGCCCTGGTAGCAGGGGTCGAAGACGATTTCTCCGCCGATGTTGGGCAGGCCCAGGCAGTTGCCGTAGTGGCCGATCCCGCCGACCACGCCGGGCAGCACCCGGGCGGTGTCGGGGTGGTCGGCGGCGCCGAACCGCAGCGGGTCCATCACGGCGACCGGGCGGGCGCCCATCGCCAGGATGTCCCGGACGATCCCGCCGACGCCGGTCGCCGCGCCCTGGTGCGGCTCGACGAAGCTCGGGTGGTTGTGCGACTCGACCTTGAAGGTCACCGCGAGTTCGTCGGAGATCTGGATCACGCCGGCGTTCTCGCCGATGCCGGCGAGCATCCGGTCGCTCGGCGGGGCCTTCTCGCTGAACTGCCGCAGGTGGACCTTGCTCGACTTGTAGGAGCAGTGCTCACTCCACATGATCGAGTACATCGCCAGCTCGGCCTGGGTGGGGCGCCGGCCGAGGATGTGCCGGATCCGGTCGTACTCGTCGTCGCGCAGGCCCAGCTCGGCGTACGGCTGGAGGTCGCCGGGGGTGGCCGCCGCCGCCTCGACGGTGTCCGGGCCCTGGGAGTAGCCGTTGAGGGGGAACTCGGGCGCCGCGTGGCTCGGCCCGGCCGTCTGGGCCGGGGCCACCGCGGACTGCACCGGGGGGGCCGGGTCGGCCACCGGTGCGGGGTCGGTGAGGCCGGGCTCGGGCTGGCCGAGCCGCTCACTCCGTTCGATCATGCCGGGGCTCCCGCGAAGTGCTTGAGGATCGACGTGAAGAAGCCGAGCCCGTCCAGGGACGGACCGGTCAGCGCGTCCACGGCGTGCTCCGGGTGCGGCATGATGCCGAGCACGTTGCCGGCCTCGTTGGTGATCGCCGCGATCTCCCGCTGCGACCCGTTCGGGTTGCCGTGCAGGTAGCGGGCCACGACCCGACCGGTCGCCTCCAGCTCGTCGAGGGTGCGCTCGTCGGCGACGTAGCAGCCCTCGCCGTTCTTCACCGGGATCAGCACCTCCTGCCCGGGCTGGAAGGCGTTGGTCCAGGCGGTGCCGGCCGACTCCACCCGCAGCCACTGGTCCCGGTTGCGGAAGTGCAGGTGCCGGTTGCGGGTCAGCGCGCCGGGCAGCAGGTGCGCCTCGCAGAGGATCTGGAAGCCGTTGCAGATGCCGAGCACCGGCAGGCCGTCGCGGGCGCCGGCCACGATCGTCTCCATCACCGGGGCGAACCGGGCGATGGCGCCGCAGCGCAGGTAGTCGCCGTAGGAGAAGCCGCCGGGCAGGACCACGGCGTCGACGCCGTGCAGGTCCGCGTCGTCGTGCCAGAGCGCCACCGCCTCGGCGCCGGCCAGCCGTACCGCCCGTGCCGCGTCCCGGTCGTCCAGCGAGCCGGGGAAGGTCACCACACCGATCCGAGCGGTCATGGGTGGCTCTCCGTTGTCTCCGCCAGCCGGATCGAGTAGTCCTCGATCACGGGGTTGGCCAGCAACTTGTCGGCGATCTCCCGAGCCCGGTCCAGGTCCGCCGGTCCGGAGAACTCGATCTCGATCCGGCGGCCGATGCGCACGGAGGACACATCCGTGACTCCGAGCCTCGGCAGCGCATTCGCGACGGCCTGGCCCTGAGGATCGAGAATCTCCGGCTTGAGCATGACGTCGACGACGACGCGAGGCACTGGGCACTCCTGACTGTGTACGCAGTTGGGTGCCGGCCCACGATGGGGCGAGCGGAGCCAGCCTACCCGGCAGACCAGGCGATTGACGCACGGGCCGGACCGGGTGCCCGAGCGTGCGGCCGGCGCCGGGGCGGTACGGGGCGGGAACGGAGCCGACAATCCACCGGAGACAGCCGAAACCGGGCGAGAAGTTCACTCTTGTGGATGGCTGGCGGACGCCCTAGCGTGTGGCGTCAAACGTCCGGTGATCGACGCCGAACGTTCTACTGTCCAGATCCGTATGGCGGACATCACTCCGTCTACGGCGGCTCACCGACCCGGAGAACCCGGGTAAACCCCCCGGAAGGAGCCTTCCATGCGCATTCGCCTCACTCTGGCGATGCTCGCCACAACCGTCGTCGGGGCGCTCGTCGCACCCTCGGCGGCCTCCGCCAACACGGTGACTCCGTTCATCATCGGCGGCGGCACCGTCTCGTCGGCCCCCTGGGCCGCGGCCGTGTTCAGCAACGGCTCGTTCACCTGCTCCGGCACCATCATCGCGCCACGCTGGGTGCTCACCGCCCAGCACTGTGTCAACGGCACGATGTCGGTGCGGGTCGGCAGCGTCAACCGGTCCTCGGGCGGCGTCACCAGCAACGTCTCGTCCACCTCCAGCCGGAACGACCTGGCGCTGCTCTACCTGTCCACCTCGATCAACACCTCCTACGTCACCCTGTCCGGCAGCTACCCGCCGGTCGGCTCCACCAACTCGATCTACGGGTGGGGCATGACCTGCTACAGCGGCTGCTCGGCGTCGACCCAGCTCAAGACCGCCAACGTGCAGGTGACCAGCACCAACGTCACCGACGCGTACGGCGGTAGGGCGATCCGGAGCACCCGGATCAACGGCAACGCCTGGCGGGGCGACTCCGGTGGCCCGCAGTTCTACAACGGTGCCCAGGTGGGCGTCGCCTCCACCGCCGACGGCCGGAACATCCAGAACTACGGCAGCGTCGCCTACCACCGGTCCTGGATCAGCTCGGTGGCCGGAGTCTAAGACCCCCTCCTCAGGGGTACGGCGCGGACGTTCCGGCTGGTCGGGGCGTCCGCGCCGCCCCTGTTTCCGGCACTCTGCCGGGCGTGCGCCCTGCCCCGACGATCGTGACCCTTTCCCGGCGACTGCGCCGCCGCGGGTACGAGTGCGCCGGCCGGGCCCTTTCGCAGCATGCGGTGATGTGAACAGACCTCACAAAGGGTGGGCGTCGTCTCTGCCAGCATCAATCGTGTGCTGGTCGTGACGACGGATCACCTTCCGGGGTACGAGATCCGCGCAGTGCTCGGCGAAGTCGTGTCATCCCAGGCCCGAACCCGTAACCCGTACCGCGAGGGCGTGAAGGCCCTGCGCGGTGGGGCGTACGACCCCAAGGCCCCCGAGAACCTCACCCGTTGGCGTACCGACGCGGTCGCCAAACTGGGTGAGGAAGCCCGCCGGCTCGGCGCCAACGCCGTCATCGGGATGCGCTTCGACCATCGCGAGGTCGGCGAGATGTGGATGGAACTCTGCGCGTACGGCACGGCGGTGGTGGCGGTCCGGCAACCACCGGAGCACGCACCCACCGACCGGCCGAAGGTGGCCGCCGAAACCGCCCACTTGGCCGAACCGCGCGACTCCGGCGCGATCGCGGAGTCGCCCAGCGGGCCGGACCTGGGCAGCGCCGCCACCACCCCCACCCCACGGGACAACTAGCGGGAGGCGGGACCGGTCACAGGATCGGCGCGGGGACGTACGCGGCGGCTTCGGGGTGGGCCGCGACCACCGCGGCGACCCGGTCGGCGACGGCCCGGACCTGGGCGGACGCCGCCCCGGTGAAGGCGGCCCGGTCCGCGACGAGTTCGTCGATCTCGGCCCGGCCCAGGCCCAGCCGGCCGTCCGCGGCGAGCCGGTCGAACAGGTCGTTCCCGGCCGCGCCCTTCTCCCGCATGGCCAGCGCCACGGCCACCGCGTGTTCCTTGATCACCTCGTGCGCGGTCTCCCGGCCGACCCCGCGGCGCACCGCGGCCACCAGCAGCCGGGTGGTGGCCAGGAAGGGGAGGTACCGGTCCAGCTCACGGGCGATCACCGCCGGGTACGCCCCGAACTCGTCCAGCACGGTGAGGAACGTCTGGAACAGCCCGTCGGCAGCGAAGAAGGCGTCCGGCAGCGCCACCCGGCGCACCACCGAGCAGGAGACGTCGCCCTCGTTCCACTGGTCGCCGGCCAGCTCGCCGACCATGGAGAGATAGCCCCGGATGATCACGGCGAAGCCGTTCACCCGTTCGCTGGAGCGGGTGTTCATCTTGTGCGGCATCGCGCTGGACCCGACCTGGCCGGGGCGGAAGCCCTCGGTGGCCAGCTCCTGGCCGACCATCAGCCGGATCGTGGTGGCCAGGCTGCTCGGCGCGGCGGCGACCTGGGCCAGCGCGGAGAGGACGTCGAAGTCCAGTGAACGCGGGTAGACCTGGCCGACGCTGGCCAGCACCCGCCGGAAGCCGAGGTGCCCGGCGACCCGGCGCTCCAGCTCGGCCAGCCGCTCGGCGTCACCGTCGAGCAGGTCGAGCTGGTCGGCGGCGGTGCCGACCGGCCCCTTGATGCCGCGCAGCGGATAGCGGTCGAGCAGGTCGGTCAGCCGGTCGTACGCGATCAGCAGTTCCTCGGCCGCCGTGCCGAACCGCTTGCCGAGCGTGGTGGCCTGGGCGGCGACGTTGTGCGAGCGGCCGGTCATCACCAGGTCGGAGTGCTCGACGGCGAGCCGGGCCAGCCGGGCCAGCGTGGCGACGACCCGGTCCCGGACCAGCTCCAGCGAGGCGCGCACCTGGAGCTGCTCGACGTTCTCGGTGAGATCCCGCGAGGTCATCCCCTTGTGCACGTGCTCGTGCCCGGCCAGCGCGCTGAACTCCTCGATCCGCGCCTTGACGTCGTGCCGGGTCACCCGCTCCCGGGCCGCGATCGAGGCCAGGTCGACCTGGTCCAGCACCCGCTCGTACGCCTCGACCACGCCGTCCGGCACCGGCACGCCGAGGTCGCGCTGGGCCCGGAGTACGGCGAGCCAGAGCCGCCGTTCCATCCGGATCTTCTCCTCCGGGGACCAGAGCGTGGCCAGCTCGGTCGAGGCGTACCGGTTGGCGAGGACGTTGGGGATGCTCGTCACCTCGCCATTCTCGACCATCCCGGCGCGGCGACGGCCACCGGCCTGGAGGGCCGCACCCCTCAGCCCGCCACGGCTGGTGGGGAGGAATTCGCCTCCCCGCCCGCAGCCGTCCGGCCGACCCGGATGGCGAGCCGGTCCAGGTAGCCGACCTGGAGCGCCGCGAAGGCCACCACCAGCAGCAGGACGAGGGCCAGGGGAAGGACCAGACCGAGCAGGCCGTCCGGCAGACCGGGCCCCTGGCTCGCCATGGCCTGGGCGAGCAGCGGTGCCGGCATCGTCTGGAGGTCCGTCGCCACGGCGAAGGACCAGAGCGACTGCTGCGCGTTGACCAGCCAGGTCAGCAGGACCGCCAGGGCCAGCATCGGGAGGGCGGGCAGCACGAGGGTACGCCCCAGCCCATCGCCGGGCTGCCACCTGCCGTGCTGGCCCCGGAAGAGCAGGGTGAGGGCGAAGAGCGCGGGTACGCAGAGCCAGCTCGGCGGGGTCAGGCCCAGGAACGAGTCGAGCTGGTCCAGCTCCCGGGTGCGTTCGAAATGGGCGACGACGAGCGGACCGAAACCGACGAAGAGCCACGGGGCGAACGGCAGCAGAAGCAGTTCGCTCCACCGGCCCAACGGGCGGAGCGCGCCGATGCCGAAGCCGGCGAGCGCGGCCAGGCCGACCGAAACCAGCGCGGGCAGCAGCGGCGGCAGCCAGGTGTTGACGAGCACCCGCCCCGTGCTGAGATCACCGGGTAGCTCCGCACCGGGCGCGGCGTCGCGCAGCCAGGGCGCCGACGCCCAGAGGTAGAGGCCGAGGAAGACCAGCAGCGTCAACCCGACGGCGGCCAGGAACCCCCGTCGCCCCGGGCCGGCCCCCGCGGCGGAAGTCGGGGCCGGCGCCGCCGGCCGCTCCCCCCAGCCGTCGAACTCGATCCGGGCTCGGGTCGCCAGCAGCAGGCCGAGCGCGCCGAGCCCGAGCACACCGAGCAGCACCAGCAACAGCGTGCCGACGGCGGCGGCCGCGCCGAACTGCATCCGTACGAAGCCGCTCTGCGACAGGTGCAGCAGCGGGGTTGTCGTCGTACCCTCCGGGCCGCCCAGGGTGAGCAGCGCCGGGGCGGTGTGCACCTGTATCGCCATCGCGAGGACGCCCAGGCCGAGGAACCCGGCGACGGTCAGCAGGGCCGGTCCCGGGCTCAGGCCGGGCGTCCGGCGTCGCAGCGCGCTCAGGTAGGCGGTCGTCGCCACCGCGACGACCAGCCCGAAGGACGTCGCCGCGACCACCCCGAGCAGCGCCGCACGCGGGTCCTCGGCCAGTCCGGCCGGGTCCAGCCGGTACTCCCGCCAGCCGAGCAGCAGCGCGACGGGGGCGTACCCGGCGACCGGCAGGGCGAGCACGCCGCGGGTGACCAGTCGGGCCACCCGGCCCGCCCGGTCGGCGAGCAACGCGAGTGCCGGGGCGACCAGCAGCGCGAGCGCGAGCGGCAGCAGGGCGAGCAGCAGCGCGAAGCCGACCTGTCCGGCGAGGCCGTCCGTGAAGACCTGCCGGTAGTTCTCCCCGCCGACCGGTTCCGCAGCGTTGCGTCCCAGCGGATCGGTCCGCTGGAGGCTGGTGAGCACTGTGGAGAGTGTCGGCAGGACGTACGACCAGGTCAGTGCGAGCAGCGCCGGCAGCAGCAGCACGAGCCCGAGCAGGCGGCGGCCCGACGAGCTCGGACCGCCCGACGGCTGGGGCCGGTATTGCGTGCCGTCCGGCGGCGGTGCGGAGGGAACGGCGGCCGGCCGCTCTACCGGATAGCTCATTGCCTGGACCTCCGTCACCGCTGTTGATCGCGCACGATACTCCGGCCGATCAACCACACGGTGAACTCACCATTTCGGAAGACCTCGGCGCTCCGCGTCACCCCGTCGGCCGGCCGCCGCCGGAGAGTCCCCGGTAGTCCTGCATCCGCCGACGCTGTCGCCAGGACTGGTAGCCGGCGATGCCGGCGAGCGGCACCGTCACCACCGTACGGGCGATGTCGCCGGGGTCCCGATCGCCGAGCAGCAGCATCATCAGTGACAGCACGGCCAGCCCGGCGCAGAACAGCGGCACCCAGCCCGCCGGCAGGTTGCGGGCGATGAGATCGTGGGCCAGCTCGTCGACGCGAGGATCGTCGGTGTGCCCGTCCCGGAGCGCCCGACGCACCGCCCGGCGGGTGGCCGGGTCGCTCCCCTCTACCAGTGGCGGGTCGATACGCCGCCGCCCGAACTGCCAGGCCAGGACCAGCAGGCCCGCGATCAGCAGCCCCGCACCGCCACCGATCAGGACCCAGCTCCCGGTCGACACCTCCGAGCCCACTAACAGACCACCGAGAATGACCGGCACAGCCACCGCGACCGAGACGACGATGGCGGACAGCCACATCCGTCTCGTCAGGCGCTGCCGCGCCCGGTCCCGCAGCATCGTCCGCTCGCCGTCGTCCAACGCCCCCGTCACGATGGCCACCTCCAGCCCTTGATGCCCATGGCATGCGCGGAGATACCCATCCACGCCCGGTGCGAATCCGCTTCGGTCCTATCTGGACGGTGTCGCAGGATCCGGCACCGGCGCCGCGCCGACGGCGTCCGGCAGCACGGCACCCGCCGGTACGGTCGGGACCGGGTGCTCGCCAGAGGGCGGCGTCCCGGACTCGAGTCGCCGTACGCCGGGGTCGGCCGCCGATGGCCAACACCACCGGCCCGATCGCCAGCTGGCCCAACGGGATCGCCAGGAACGAGCCGAGGGCGTCGTACGAGTAGACCCGGGCGAGCCGGTCGGCGGGAATGTGCCGCTGCATCGAGGTTTCCACCAGCGCGCCGAGCACCATCCCGGCGGTCTGGGCGGCGAGCACCAGGCCCCACGCCCGGCGGCCGATCGTCTGGTCCGCGACGGCCGGCCCGAGCACGTTGACCGCACCCACGTAGGCGAAGTTGATCAGCAGGAAGCCGAGCACCACCGCCCCGACCCAGGAGCGGGATACGAACTCCGTCCAGCCCTCCCGCAGCTCCCGGAACGGGTGGGACCGGGCCGTCGTGCGGTCGGTGACGGGCGGCACCCGTACCCGGGAGAAGGCGAGCGCGGTAGCTGGCGTTGGCGTGGGTCAGCGCCAGCTCCCGGGCGACCTCGGCCGCCGTCAGCGCCGCCGCGGTGAGCAGCGAGAGGATCCGCAGCCGTACGGGGTGCGCCAGCGCCCGCAGCCGGGTGGTCGAGTCCCGCTCGGGCTCTGGTTTCCGATCCGGTTCGCCATCAACCCCCCAAGACATGTTGGGGGGTGTAGACCCGGTCGCGCTTCCGTACTCCGGGGGCCAACACCCTGCGCGTTGCCTGTAGACCTGCCCCTACGAACGGGGCAGCCGTCCGAGGGGGGTGTCCGGACCTTCGGGTGGCGTGCGCCGGAACCGGCAAGCCCCGGCGGGCGCACAGACGGGGCAGCTCTACAGGCCGCGTCCGCACACCTCACGCCGGCCGCACCGGCACCCGGCACCCGGCACCGGGCACCGGGCACCGGGCAGCTCAGCGTTCCAGAATCGCCACCACGCCCTGGCCGCCGGCCGCGCAGATCGAGATCAGCCCGCGTCCGGATGGCGTGGCGCTGAGCAGCTTGGCCAGCGTGGCCACGATCCGGCCGCCGGTCGCGGCGAACGGGTGTCCGGCGGCCAGCGAGGAGCCGTTGACGTTCAGCTTCGCCGGGTCGATCGAGCCGAGCGGCGCGTCCAGGCCCAGTCTCTCCTTGCAGAACTCCGGCGACTCCCAGGCGGCCAGGGTGGCCAGCACCTGCGAGGCGAACGCCTCGTGGATCTCGTAGTAGTCGAAGTCGGCCAGGGACAGGCCGGTCCGGGCGAGCAGCCGGGGTACGGCGTACGCGGGGGCCATCAGCAGCCCCTCGTCGCCGTGCACGAAGTCCACGGCACCGGTCTGCGACGCGCCGAACCAGGCGAGCACCGGCAGGTTGTGCGCCTCGGCCCACTCCTGCGAGGCGAGCAGCACGGTCGAGGCGCCGTCGGTCAGCGGGGAGGAGTTGCCGGCGGTCATGCTCGCCCGGTCGGCATCCGCCCCCCGGGTGCCGAAGACCGGCTTGAGCCTGCCGAGCTTCTCCACGCTGGTGTCCGGGCGCAGGTTCGCATCCCGGGTCAGTCCCAGGTACGGCGTGACGAGGTCGTCGAAGAACCCGCGCTCGTACGCGGCGGCGAGCCGCTGGTGCGACCGTACCGCCAGCTCGTCCTGGGCCTGCCGGTCGATGTTCCAGCGCCGGGCGGTGATCGCGGCGTGCTCGCCCATCGACAGCCCGGTACGCGGTTCGGCGTTGCGCGGGATCTCCGGGCGGAACGGCTGGGTCGGGCGCAGCCGGGCGGCCGCGCGCAGCCGGGCACCGACCGACCGGGCGGCGTTGATCTCCAGGAGGGTGCGCCGCAGCTCCTCGTTGACCGCGAGCGGGGCGTCCGAGGTGGTGTCGACGCCGCCGGCGATGCCCACCTCGATCTGCCCGAGGGCGATCTTGTTGGCGACCAGGATCGTGGCCTCCAGGCCGGTGCCGCAGGCCTGCTGGATGTCGTACGCCGGGGTGCGCGGGTCGAGTCGGGAGCCGAGCACCACCTCGCGGGTCAGGTTGAAGTCCCGGGAGTGCTTCAGCACCGCCCCGGCGACGACCTCGCCGACCCGCTGGCCGGCCAGCCCGAAGCGCGCCACCAGCCCGTCCAGGGCGGCGGTCAGCATGTCCTGGTTCGACGCGTGCGCGTACCGGCCGTTGGAGCGGGCGAACGGGATCCGGTTGCCTCCGATGACCGCGACACGACGTACGGCTTCCACGGCTTCTCCTCCAGAACGCGGGTTGCCAGGACCTTACTGGTGAGTAGGCTACGCCCATGAGTGACAGGTACGCGAGCTTCGCCCACACCGGACCCGGCCGGGCGCTGGTCAGGCGTCTCGGCCTGCCCGACCCGCCCCGGCTGCGCCGCTACCGGCCCGGCGACCCGCTGGTCACCGCCCCGGTACGGCTGGACGGCGCGCCCGGCGGCCGGCTGGTCGAACCGGTCGGCAAGCTCCTCGGCGCGGCCGGCGTCGAGGTCGCCACCTCCACGGAGGCACCGCCGGCCGAGGACGGCCGACCCGGGCCGTACGGCGCGCTCGTCTTCGACGCCTCCGGGATCACCGACTCGACCGGGCTGCGCACCCTCTTCGCGTTCTTCCACCCGCTGGCCCGCTCGCTCCAGCCCGCCGGCCGGGTCATCGTGCTCGGCACCCCGCCCGAGGCGTGTGGAAGCCCCCGGGAGGCCACCGCCCAGCGCGCCCTGGAGGGGCTGACCCGCAGCATCGGCAAGGAGTTCGGCCGGGGCAGCACCGCCCAGCTCGTCTACGTGGCGCCGGGCGCCGAGCGGGCCATCGAGTCGACCCTGCGCTTCCTGCTCTCCGGCCGTTCGGCGTACGTCTCCGGGCAGGTCGTCCGGATCAGCCCGGCCGAGCCCCCGGAGGTCGACTGGTCCCGACCGCTGACCGACCGGGTCGCGCTGGTGACCGGGGCGGCGCGCGGGATCGGAGCGACAATCGCCGAGGTGCTGGCCCGGGACGGCGCCCAGGTGGTGGCGCTGGACGTACCGGCCGCCGGGGACGCGCTCGCCTCGGTGGCCAACGCCGTCGGCGGCACCGCGCTGCAACTCGACCTGACCGCGCCGGACGCCCCCGACCGGCTCGCCGCCCATCTCGCCGACCGGTACGGCCGGGTGGACGTGGTGGTGCACAACGCCGGCATCACCCGGGACCGGACGCTGGGCCGGATGAGCCCGGACTGGTGGGACGCCGTACTGGAGGTCAACCTCTCCAGCCAGGAGCGGATCAACGACGTACTCCTGGATCGCGACCTGATCCCGCGCGGCGGCCGACTGGTCGGCGTCTCCTCGATCGCCGGCATCGCCGGCAACCGGGGACAGACCAACTACGCCACCTCGAAGGCCGGGGTGATCGGGCTGGTCCAGTCGACGGCGCCGGTGCTCGCCGCCCGGGAGATCACGGTCAACGCGGTCGCCCCGGGCTTCATCGAAACCCGGATGACCGCCCGGATGCCGGTGATGCTGCGCGAGGCGGGCCGCCGGATGAACAGCATGGCCCAGGGCGGCCTGCCGGTCGACGTGGCGGAGACGATCGCCTGGTTCGCCTCGCCGGCCTCCGCCGGGATCACCGGCAACGTGGTACGGGTCTGCGGGCAGAGCCTGCTGGGGGCGTGATGACCGAGGTGGTACTGCCGGGGCTGCCGGCGACCGGACCGCTCTACCGCCGGGCGGCGATCGGGCTCGCCCCGGGGCTCGGGCCGGCCCGCCGTTCCGATCGGCTGCCCGACGTCGAGCTGGTGGTCCGCGGGGTCACCGTCGACCGCGAGCACCTGATCGCGTACGACCGGGTCTGCGGGTTCCGCATCTCCGACGCGCTGCCGGCGACCTATCCGCACGTGCTCGCCTTTCCGCTGGCGCTGCGGCTGATGACCGCGCCGGAGTTCCCGTTTCCGCTGGCCGGGCTGGTGCACGCGGCCAACCGGATCACCGTGCACCGCCCGCTGCACGCCGACGAGCCGCTCGACTTCTCGGTACGCGCCGCCGACCTGCGGCCGCACGAGCGGGGCCGGCAACTCGACGTGGTCTGCACCGCCTCGGTCGGCGGGGACGTGGTCTGGCGCGGCGTCTCGACGTACCTGCGGCGGGAGCGCGGCGGCCCGGGCGGCGGGCGGCGCGACCCGGGTGACCGGCCCGCGCCGCCGGCCCCCTCCGCGCTGTGGCGGGTCGAGCCCCGGGTCGGTACGGACTACGCCCGGGTCTCCGGCGACCGCAATCCGATCCACACCTCCCGGCTCGGCGCCCGGCTGCTCGGCTTTCCCCGGCCGATCGCGCACGGCATGTGGAGCAAGGCCCGCTGCCTGGCCGCGCTGGCGGGGCGGCTGCCGGACGCCTACACGGTGGACGTCGCGTTCAAGCTGCCGCTGCCGTTGCCGAGCACCGTGGCGTTCAGCGCGACCCCGGCCTGGACCTTCGCCCTGTCCGACGCGAGGACCGGCCGCCCGCACCTGGCCGCCGAACTCAGCTGACCTGGGGTTTCATGATCGCGGGAAGTCCGGCCCGCCGGGACGGGCCGGGCTTCTCGTGACAACCCCGGGCGGCGTCATCGGGTCGGGAGATATCGAAGTTTGTCGTTGACAGCGTCGAAACGCATCGATAGTCTTCGGCTTGGCCGGAAAGCGCTTTCCTGCCCCGTCCCCGCCACGGCCGGACAACCCGGCCGCGGCGTCCACCCACCGCTGGCGGCGTCCGCGTCCCACCCGCGAACCGGTTGCCGGGGTGGACACACTCCCCGCTCGGAGGTTTTCGTGACCAGCAGAGAAACCACCACGACACGGGTCCGGCGGCTCACCCGGGCCCCGCTCCTCGCCGCGGCCACCGCCGCCGTACTGGCGGCCACGTCGCTGGCCGGCATGCCGGCCGCCTCGGCCGCCTCGTTCAACCTGGAGGGCTGGGCCACCCAGGGCGGCGGCACCACGGGTGGCGGCAGCGCCTCCCCGGTGACCGTCACCGACTCCGCCGGACTGATCAGCAACATGCAGGCCAGCGGCGCCCGGGTGATCCGGTTCTCCGGCACCATCTCGATCAGCGGCATGCAGAAGGTCGCCGCCGACAAGACCATCATCGGCGTGGGCAGCGGCGCGACCATCACCGGCGGCGGGCTCAACGTCGCCAGCGTCAGCAACGTCATCATCCGGAACATCAACTTCCGGGGCTGGAACGACGACGCGATCAACGTGCAGTACTCGACCCGGGTCTGGATCGACCACAACAGCTTCACCGACGGTTCCGACGGCGCGGTCGACATCAAGCGCAGCTCGGACTACGTGACCGTCTCCTGGAACCGGGTCTTCGGCCACGACAAGTCGTTCCTGCTCGGCCACTCCGACGACAACGCCAGCGAGGACCGCGGCAGGCTGCGGGTGTCGTACCACCACAACTGGTTCGACGGCTCCAACCAGCGGCACCCCCGGGTCCGGTTCGGCAACCCGGTGCACGTCTACAACAACTTCTACCGGAGCGTCGGTGGCTACGGCGTGGCCTCCACCTGCGACGCGGGCGTCCTGGTCGAGGGGAACTACTTCGAGGACACCGACGACCCGTACCACCTCGGTGAGGGCGACTCGCCCAACGGCAGCCTGGTCGCCCGCAACAACCACTTCGTCAACTCGGGTACCGGGGAGACCGGTGGCAGCGTGGCCAGCATCCCGTACGGCTACAGCCTGGACCCGGCCGCCGACGTGAAGTCCATCGTCACCGGCGGCGCCGGCACCGGCCGCATCTAACCCAGCGGTAAGGAAGGGCCCCCGCCTATCGTTTTCTGTATAGGCGGGGGCCCTTCCTAACACCTCAGCTCCGCACGTCCGGCGGTCGCCAGACGTGGCCGGCCAACAGGCCGCCGGCACCGGTCCAGCCGAGGTTCATCATCCGGCTCGCCATCGCGTCCGGGTCGTCGTCCGGGTGGTCGGCCAGCCAGTCGGCCAGCGACTCCGCCGCGCCGATGAGGGCGTACGCCATCACCTCCAGCTCCGCCGCGCGGACCTCGCGGCCCTCGGCGGCCAGGCCCCGGTCGAGCATCCCGGCGACCACCTCGATGATCCGGCTCCGCATCGCCGCCAACTCGGCCGCGAACGGCCGCTCCCCCCGGGCCTGGCGGTAGAGCACGGCCCAGCCGTCCCGGTGTGCCCCGACGAACCGGAAAAACGCCCGCAGGCCGAGCCACAACCGCTGCTCGAACGGCAACTCCGGGACGACCGCGCCGACGATCGCCTCCATCAGCCGGGTGCCCTCGCGATGCAGGCAAGCTGTGAAAAGCTCCTCCTTGGAACCCAGGTACGCGTACACCATGGGTTTCGAGATCCCGGCCTGGTCGGCGATCTCGTCCATGCTCGCCGCATGGAAGCCGCGCCGGGAGAACACCTTGACCGCCGCGTCCAGCATCTGCTGCTCGCGTACGGCCCGGGGCAGCCGCCGGAAGGTGGGCGTGGTCGGCACTCTTGCGAGCCTACCTACTCGTGCGTAAGGTTACGCATCGGTAACCGATATCCAGTTCCGGAAGGTCTAACTCCATGGCTGACTTCGATCCGGCGCACTTCGCATCGGTCGAGCCCGAGCAGTTCGCGAAGCTCGTCAAGTCCACCCCGGACGACAAGCTCGCCGAGGTGATGCGGGGCGAGTTGCGCGGCACCGTGCTCGACGCGGTGTTCTCCCGGATGCCGGCCCTGTTCCGGGCCGACCGGGCCGGCTCGACCAACGCGGTCATCCACTGGACCATCACCGGTGGGCCGGACGGTGCCTCCGACACCTACGAGATCGTCATCTCCGACGGGACCTGCCAGGTCTCGGAGACCCCCTCCCACGAGCCGAAGCTCGCCCTCACCATGGGCCCGGTCGAGTTCCTGAAGATCGTTTCCGGTGGCGCCAACCCGGTGATGATGTTCATGACCGGCAAGCTGAAGGCAAAGGGCGACCTGGGGCTGGCGGCCAACATCGCCAACCTGTTCGACATCCCCAAGGCCTGAGCGACGTGCCCGAGTTCTCCCTCGACCTCAACGAGGAGCAGCGGGACCTGCGCGACTGGGTGCACGGCTTTGCCGCCGAGGTCGTACGCCCGGCCGCCGCCGGGTGGGACGCCCGCGAGGAGACCCCCTGGCCGGTGATCCAGGAGGCGGCGAAGATCGGCCTGTACGGCTTCGAGTTCCTCGCCAACTGCTGGGCCGACCCGACCGGGCTCTCGCTGCCGATCATCAGCGAGGAACTCTTCTGGGGCGACGCCGGGATCGGCCTGAGCATCTTCGGCACCACGCTGGCGGTCGCCGCGATCTACGGCGCCGGCACCCCGGAACAGCTCGTCGAGTGGGTACCGCAGTGCTACGGCAGCGTCGACGCCCCGGCCGTGGCCGCGTTCTGCACCACCGAGCCGGAGGCCGGCTCCGACGTCGCGGCGATGCGCACCCGGGCCAGCTACGACGAGGCGGCCGACGAGTGGGTGCTCAGCGGGCAGAAGGCGTACGCGACCAACGGCGGGATCGCCGCCGTGCACGTGGTGACCGCCTCGGTGGACCCCTCGCTCGGCTCGCGCGGGCAGGCCGCGTTCGTGGTGCCGCCCGGCACCCCCGGGCTGACCGCCACGAAAAAGCTCAAGAAGCTGGGGCTGCGTGCCTCGCACACCGCCGACGTCTTCCTCGACGACGTACGGGTGCCGGGCCGCTGCCTCCTCGGTGAGCGCGACGCGCTGCTCGCCCGGCTGGACCGGGCCCGCTCCGGCCAGCGGGGCAACAGCCAGGCGGCGATGCGTACGTTCGAACTGTCCCGTCCGACGGTCGGCGCGCAGGCGCTCGGCGTCGCCCGGGCCGCGTACGAGTACGCCCTGGCGTACGCCCAGGAGCGGGTCCAGTTCGGCCGTCCGATCATCGAGAACCAGGCGATCGCGTTCGCCCTCGCGGACATGCGGACGGAGATCGACGCCGCCCGGCTGCTGGTCTGGCGGGCCGCCTGGATGGGCCGCAACAACCGCCCGTTCTCGGCCGGAGAGGGATCGATGTCCAAGCTCAAGGCCGGCGAGGTGGCGGTGGCGGTGACCGAGAAGGCGGTGCAGATCCTCGGCGGCGCCGGTTACCTGCGCGAGCACCCGGTGGAGCGCTGGTACCGGGACGCCAAGATCTACACCATCTTCGAGGGGACCTCCGAGATCCAGCGTCTGGTCATCTCGCGGGCGATCTCCGGCCGGCAGATCCGCTGACCGGCCGCCGAGGCGTTAGGAAGGGCCCCTTCCTATACAGAAAACGATAATAGGGGGCCCCTCCTTGCACGCGGACCTGCCGTTTCTCGTCGGGACGCTGACCCGGCGGGGGCTGCTCAAGCCCGGTTCGCCGGTCCGGATCGCCCAGCAGCTCGGCGCGCTGCGCACCTGGGGCCTCAGCCTCGCCGGTGAGCTGCGCCAGGCCGCCGCCCGGGACCCGGACCGCCCGGCGATCATCGACGAGGCGCGGGGCGAGCTGACCTACCGGGAGCTGCTGGACCGGGCCGAGCGGCTGGCCCGGGCGCTGCGCGCCGCGTACCGGATCCGGGAGGGCGACCGGATCGGCGTGCTCTGCCGCAACCACCACGGCCTGGTCGAGACGGCGGTCGCCGGCACCCTGCTCGGCGCCGACATCGTGCTGGTCAACACCGGGCTCTCCGGTGCCCAGCTCGGGATCGTCGCCGGGGAGCAACGGCTGCGGCTGCTGGTGCACGACACAGAGTTCGCCGACCGGGCCGTCGGGCTCCCGGCCGGACTGCACCGGGTGGACGAGCGCCGGCTCGCGGAGTTGGTCGACAACGCCCCGCCCGGCGAGCTGCGCCGGCCCGGGCGGGACGGCCGGACCATCGTGCTCACCTCCGGCACCACGGGCGCGCCCAGGGGCGCCCGCCGCCCCACCCCGGGCGGGTTCGGTCCGCTGGTCGCCATCATCGACCGGATCCCGCTGCGCGCCGGGACCCGGATGCTGATCGCGGCGCCGGTCTTCCACACCTGGGGGTACGCCGCCCTCCAGGTCGCCTTCGCGCTGCGCGGGACCGTGGTGCTCCAGCGCCGGTTCGACCCGCTGGCCACGCTGCACGCGGCCGACCGGCACCGGTGCACGGCACTCTTCGCCGTACCGGTGATGGTGCAGCGGCTGCTGGAGGTCCCGGCCGAGGCCGCGCCCCGGCCCCCGCTGGAGGTGGTGGCGGTGAGCGGTTCGGCCCTGCCGGGCGGGCTGGCGACGCGCTTCATGGACCGCCACGGCGACGTGCTCTACAACCTGTACGGCTCCACCGAGGTCTCCTGGGCCTCCATCGCCACCCCGGCCGACCTGCGACGGCACCCCGGCACCGCCGGCCGGCCGCCGCACGGCACCCGGCTGGCGATCCTGGACCGGGCCGGTGACCCGGTGCCGGCCGGAGCCACCGGCCGGATCTTCGTCGGCAACGAGATGCTCTTCGAGGGGTACACCTCCGGCGCCGAGCACGCGCGGCGGGGCGAACTGCTGGAGACCGGCGATCTCGGCCACCTGGACGCCGAGGGGCTGCTCTTCGTCGACGGCCGGACCGACGACATGATCATTTCCGGTGGTGAGAACGTCTACCCGTCCGAGGTGGAGGACCTGCTCGCCGAGCTGCCCCAGGTACGCGAGGTGGCGGTGATCGGCGTACCCGACGCCGAGTACGGCCAGCGGCTCACCGCGTACCTGGTGCTGCGGCGCGGCGAACACCTCGACCCGGAGGCGGTACGCGAGTACGTGCGCCGCTACCGGGCCCGCTTCTCGGTCCCCCGGGACGTCATCTTCGTACCGGCGCTGCCGCGCAACGCCACCGGCAAGGTGCTGAAGGGGGAACTGCGCCGCTACCACCGCGCCTGACGTCGACCGGTGTCACCCCGGCGGGTCAGGCCGGCGGCGTGACCCGACCGGCGGCGGCCGCCTCGGCGATGTCCCGCCGGTAGTGGGCGCCGTCCAGACCGACCCCCGCGACCAGGGCGTACGCGGCGTCCCGGGCCGCGGCGAGGTCCGCGCCGACGGCCGTACCGCTCAGCACCCGGCCGCCCGCGGAGACCAGGGCGCCGTCGGCGGCCCGCCGCGCGGTGCCGGCGTGGATGATCCCGGCCCGGTCGGCGCCGGTGACCACGTCGCCGGTGCGTGGCGTGCCCGGGTAGCCGGCCGAGGCGAGGACGACGGTGACCGCCGCCCCGGGGCGCCAGCGCAGCGGCGGGTGCCCGGCCAGGGTGCCGGTCGCGGCGGCGTGCAGCAGCCCGGCGAGCGGCGTCTCCAGCAGCGCCAGCACCGCCTGGGTCTCCGGGTCGCCGAAGCGCGCGTTGAACTCGATCACCCGCGGTCCGTCCGGGGTGATGGCCAGCCCGACGTAGAGCAGACCGCTGAACGGCGTGCCGCGTCCGCGCAGCTCCGCGAGGGTGGGTTGGACCACGGTGGCCATCACCTGCTCGACGGTGCCCTCGGGCAGCCAGCCCAGCGGGGTGTACGCGCCCATGCCCCCGGTGTTCGGCCCGGTGTCGCCGTCGCCGACCCGCTTGAAGTCCTGGGCCGGCAGCAGCGGCAGCGCGGTCTCGCCGTCGGTGACCACGAAGAGGGAGACCTCCGGGCCGGAGAGGTATTCCTCGACCACCACCTGGCCGCAGGCGGCGGCGTGCGTCAGCGCGACCGCCCGGTCGTCGGTGACCACCACACCCTTGCCGGCGGCGAGTCCGTCGTCCTTGACCACGTACGGCGCGCCGAACTCGTCCAGCGCCCGGGCGACCGTGGCGGTCCCCTCCGGGCGGTCGGCGTCGGTCACCGCGTAGGCGCGGGCGGTCGGCACCCCGGCGGCGGCCATCACGTCCTTGGCGAACGCCTTCGAGCCCTCGATCCGGGCCGCTCCGCCCGACGGGCCGAAGCAGGCGATGCCCTTCGCCCGTACCGCGTCGGCGACCCCGGCGACGAGCGGCGCCTCCGGTCCGATCACGACCAGGTCGGCCCGGGTCTCCACGGCCAGCGCCGCCACCGAGGCGGGGTCAGCGGCCGAGACCTCCCGCAGCTCCGCGACGCCGGCCATGCCCGGGTTGCCCGGTGCGGCGGTCAGGTGGTCGACGGCGGGGTCGGCGGCCAGGCCGAGCGCGAGCGCATGCTCCCGCCCGCCACCACCGATGAGAAGTACGCGCACGACGCCCGATCCTACGGACTGCCGCCGGCGGGTCAGCGGCTGGCCGGCAGCAGTTCGTGCCGGACGACGTTCTCCTCGCGTCCCGGGCCGACCCCGACCACGCTGACCCGGGCGCGGCAGAGTTCCTCGATCCGGGCGATGTAACGGCGGGCGGCCTCCGGCAGCTCCGCCTCGGAGCGCGCCTTGGAGATGTCCTCTGACCAGCCGTCGAGCTCCTCGTAGACCGGCTTCGCGTGGTGGATCGCGGTCTGCGTCATCGGCATGTCGTCGTAGTGCTCACCGTCGATCTCGTACCCGACGCAGATCGGCACCTTCTCCAGCCCGGAGAGGACGTCGAGCTTGGTCACCACCAGGTCGGTGATGCCGTTGAGCCGTACGGCGTAGCGGCCGACCACCGCGTCGAACCAACCGCACCGGCGCTCCCGGCCGGTGGTGGTGCCGTACTCGGCGCCGACCTTGCGCAGGTGTGCCCCGTTGGCGTCGAAGAGCTCGGTCGGGAACGGCCCGGAACCGACCCGGGTGGTGTACGCCTTGGTCACGCCGATCACCTGGGTGATCGCGGTCGGCGGGATGCCGGCGCCCACACAGGCGCCCCCGACGGTCGGGTTGGACGAGGTCACGAACGGGTAGGTGCCGTGGTCCATGTCCAGCATGGTCGCCTGGGCGCCCTCCAGCAGGACCGTCTCGTCCCGGTCCAGCGCGTCCCAGAGGATCGCCCGGGTCTCGGCGATGTACGGCCGCAGCCGCTCCGCGTAGGCCAGGTACTCCTCGGTCACCGCCTCGACGTCCAGCGCCTTGCGGTTGTAGACCTTGAACAGCATCTGGTTCTTCTCCCGGAGCACCAGCTCCAGCTTCTTGCGCAGGATGCCCGGGTCGAGCAGGTCCTGCACCCGGATGCCCATCCGGGCGACCTTGTCGCCGTACGCCGGGCCGATGCCCCGGCCGGTGGTGCCGATCCGGGACGAGCCGAGGTAGCGCTCGACGACGCGGTCCAGCGCCCGGTGGTGCGGCATGATCAGATGCGCGTCGCCGGAGATCCGCAGCCGGGACACGTCGACGCCCCGCTCGGCGAGGCCGTCGATCTCGGAGAGCAGGACCTTCGGGTCCACCACGACGCCGTTGCCGATGATGATCACGGCGTTCGGGGAGAGCGCGCCCGACGGCATCAGGTGCAGCGCGTACTTCTGCCCGTCCGGGGTGATCACGGTGTGCCCGGCATTGTTGCCGCCGGAGTAGCGGACGACGTAGTCGACCCGCTCTCCCAGCAGGTCGGTAACCTTGCCCTTGCCCTCGTCGCCCCACTGCGCCCCGATGAGCACGATCGCCGGCATCTCTAACCCGCCTCCAGGGGGCTCGGGTGCCAGGTGGCGACCGCGTGGCGAGCCCGAGGTGTCAGGCTAACAAAAAGTGACGACCCGGCCAGCGGTGGCCGGGCGAGAGGCGGGAGGCCAGCTCCGGTGTACGACGTGGTACTGCTCACCCTGGGCAAGGGTGAGGACGGCGCGGCGAGCTGCGGCTCGGGCGGGGGATGCTGCGGCTCCGGCCCGGCCGACGCTCGGGGTGACTGCGTCGACACTCCACGCGTACCGGTGCTGAGCTGTGCCGACGCCCTCACCGCGCGCGGCGCCCGGGTCGAGACGGTGACCGCACGGTCCAATGCGGAGATCGACGCCGTACTGGCCCGGCTCGACGGTCCGGCACGGCCGGACGGCCTGGACTGGCCGGACCCGGACGGCAGGACCAGGCTCGTCGTGGCTACGGCGAGTGACAGTCAGTTACGCGCCGTCATGCGCCGGCTGGTCCGCCGGTACGCCCCGCCGCCGAGCCGCCGCCCGGCCGACCTCGCCGCCGACCGCACCCTGCCCGACCTCCCCGCCATCGCGATCCTTCCGCTGGATCCGGCCGGCACCGCGCGGGTCGGCACCGATGCGCCGTCGGACCTGGCCGGGCAGCTCGGGCTGCCCCGCGACCCCGCCGCCGTGGCCGCGGCGGTGCTGGAGGGCCGGGTCCGCCGCCTCGACCTGCTGCGCAACGACGGCGGTTCGGTCACCCTGGACGGCGCCCTCGTCGGTGCCGCCAACGAGGCCGGCCAGCCGCTGGCCTGGCGGGCTCGGGTGGAGGTCGACGACATGGTCCTCTCCGACGGCGACGACCCGCTGCTGGCCTGTGCGATCGGCAACGCGGGCGGCTACGCCGAACAGGCCGGGGTACGGCTGCTGTCCACCGCGGACCCGACCGACGGCCTGGTCGAGGTGGCCGTCGCCGTACCGGTGACCACCCGTTCGCGCTGGGGACGCCGGCGGGTACGCCTGGAGGTGCGCCGGGCCCGGGGCCGGGCCGTGGCGGTCAACCCCCGGGACCCGGAGGTCCCCTTCCTGGACGACGGAGTGGCGGACACCCTCAGCCGGAAGAGATCGTGGTGGACTGAACCGGGGGCATGGGCCGTGTACGACATTGATCCCTCGTGAGAGGGTAGGTAGGGGACCTCCGTGCCCGACCAGACCGATCGGCCGGGCATATCCTCGGTGGGAGGAGGGGGAGGTAAGCCGTGGCGGACAACCATCCGGATCGGGCGTACGTGCCGGGTCAAGGGCCCGTGGCGCGGCGGGAGGTCGAACCACTGTGGCCACCGGACGAGATCGTCGCCGAGCCTCGCGACGACACGAACTCCGGGCCCGCCTGGTCCGCCGGTGCTCCTCGACCCGACGTCACTCCGTCGGGGTCGCTGGGTGGCGTACCGCAACCGGTCATCGCCGAGCCGTTCCACCCCCCGACGCCGCCCGGCGCGAACCCGATCCCCTCGGCCACGCCGCCGGGGCCCGGTGCCGCCCCGCCCGGAGCCGGCCCCGCTTCTCCGTTCGCCCCCGGCGTCCGCCCCGGCACGGCCCCGATCCCCGGTGCAGCACCGTCGGCACCGGGAGCCCCCAACGTCCCGCCCCCCACGGCTCCCGGCACGGCGGCTCCGTTCAGCACCGGTCCCGGTGGGTACCGGCCGGGTGGCCCGCCCGGGCCGCCGCTGCCGGGTGGTCCACCGACGCCCGCCGCCAACGCCCCGGCGAACGACGACGAGGAGCAGTCCGGGCCGCCCACCCGCAAGTGGTCCCTGGTCGCCGGGGCACCTCCGCTGGCGCGACCCCCCGCCGGGGGAGGCGCCGGCACCCGGGGCAGCACAGCGACCCCGCAGGAGAACGGCGGAGCGTCTCCGGCACCGTCGCGGCCCGAGCCGACCTCCGGGACGGCACCGGCCCCCGACCGGCGCGCCGGCTCGACCGGGGTCCGTCCGACCGGATCCGCCTCGGTCCGGCCCTCGACCGGCTCGGCGGCCGTCCGGCCCGCCACGGGGTCGGCCTCCGTCGCCCCGACGGCCCCGTCCGCGCCGGTCAGCGGACCGGCGGGCGGATCCGCCCCGGTCAGCGGCCCGGCGGGTGGTGCGGCCTCCGTCGCCCCGGTGAGCGGAGCGGCGCTGGTGAGCGGTCCGACCGGCGCGGTCGCGCCGGCCAGCGGTCCGGCCGACGCATCGGCCTCCGTCGCCCCCGGGACCGGAACCGCAGCCGTGAGCGCCCCGACCGGCGAGGTCGCGTCCGCGCCCGTCAGCGGCCCGGCCACGGGATCGGCCTCCGTCGCCCCGACCAGCGGAACCGCGCCCGGAAGCGCCCCGACCGGCGGGATCTCATCCGCGCCGGTCAGCGGCCCGACCGCCGGGTCCGCCTCGGTCACCCCCGCCAGCGGGACCGTGTCCACGCCAGCCGGTGCGGCGACGCCGGGAACGGTCCCCGGCACCGGCGCGGCCGGCATCGCGACCACCGGTACCGCCTCGACCGGCAGTGCCACCTCGGCCACCGGATCCGCCTCGGTCAGTGGCTCCGCGGCGGCCAGCGGCCCTTCGGCGGCCAGCGGCTCCGCCTCCGTCAGCGGCCGGGCTGCCGCGGGCGGCCGGGCGGAGTCGGCTGACGACGGCAGCTCCGGCACCGACGGCACCGGCACCAACGCGCAGCGTGGATCCGACCCCGAGGCGGGCGGTCCGGGCCGGACGGGGTCGTCCCCGACCGCCGAGCCGGCGCGCGGTCGGGCCACCCTGCCCGGCGCCATCCGGGCAGCGCAGGCGGACGGCGCCGCGCAGGCCCGGCCGGCGGAGTCCCCGTGGGCACACCCGCTGCAGCGCCCGAGCGGCGCGCAGGCGGGGGCCGGAGCCCAGCCGGCTCCGCCAACCGCACCGCACGCCGCGCCGCCGCACGCCGCGCCGCCGCACGCCGCGCCGCCGCACGCCGCGCCGCCGCACTCCGCTCCGCCACACTCGGCACCGCCACACGCGGCACCGCCACACTCGGCACCGCCGACACCGCCCGGGCCGTTCCCACCGACACCCGCCCCGGGGACCTACTCCGCGACCCGCCCGATCCCGACCTACCCGCCGGGAATCGGGCAACCGCCGCAGCCACCACCGCCGCCCCCCACGGCGGCCCAGCCGGGCTACCCCGGCTACCCGCCACCGGCCCTGGGCCATCCCGGTCAGCCGGGCTATCCGCCCCAGCCCGGGTACCCGCCGCAGCCCGGCTATCCGGCCCAGCCGGGTTACCCGGGACAGCCCGGCTACCCGCCCCAGGCGGGCTACCCCGCCCAGCCGGGCTATCCGGCACCGCCGCCCCCGCAACCGGTACCCGGGCAGCCGCCGGCCCCGCCCGGCCCGCCGGCCGGTTGGCCGCAGGCGCCGCCGCCCGGGCACGAGCCGCCGCCGGTCCCCCCGCACCCCGGGGTCGCGGAGGTGCCGCAGCAGCCGTACCCGGAGGCGCCGGGCGTGGTCCGGGTGCCGGGCCAGCCGGCCCCGAACCCGGTGCAGAACTACGCCGATCCGATCTGGACGCCCGACTCGTCGTCGGCGCCCACCGCCGAGGAGTTCGCCCGCCGGCGGGCCGCCCGGCCGGCCGATCCGGTCGCCACCATGGGCGTCCGGGCCGCGGTGAACAAGACGACGCTCGGGCTGGTCCGGCTCGCACCGGGCCGGCACGAGCAGGAGATCAAGCAGGACATCGAGATGGTCCGGCGCAACTTCGGCGGGCTGCGGCAGGTGACCGTGGTCAACCCGAAGGGCGGCGCCGGCAAGACGGTGGCGATCCTGCTGCTCGCGATGACGTTCGGGCAGAAGCGCGGCGGCTACGTGCTGGCCTGGGACAACAACGAGACCCAGGGCACCCTGGGCATGCGGGCCCAGCAGGACTTCCACTCCCGTACGGTGCGGGACCTGCTGCGCGACCTGCCCCAGTTCAGGGGAGCGCAGGGGCGGGTCGGCGACCTGTCCCAGTACGTCCGCTCACAGAGCGAGGGCATGTTCGACGTACTCGCCTCGGACGAGTCGGCGACCGGTGGCGAGATGCTCACCGCCGCCGCCTTCGGCGAGATCCGCGAGGTGGTGAGCCGGTTCTACAAGCTGATCTTCGTGGACACCGGCAACAACGTACGGGCGCAGAACTGGCAGGCGGCGATCGACGCCACGGACCAGCTGCTGATCACGATGTCCGCGCGGAACGACTCGGCCGAGACGGCGGCCCGGATGCTGGACCACCTGGAGCAGAGCGGTCGGCAGCGGCTCGTCCGGCAGGCGGTGACCGTGGTCTCGATGCCACCGTCCCGCAAGGAGATCGACCTGCCCGCGATCCAGCGGCACTTCTCGGCCCGCACCCGTACGGTGCTGCTGGCCCCGTACGAGCGGTTGATCGACACCGGCGAGCCGATGCGGTACGCCCAGCTCTCGTCCGCGACCCGGGACGCCTGGTTGAAGATCGCCGCGGCGGTCGCCGAGGGGCTCTGACACCGGTCGGAGGCGCTGCCGACGCCGGGGGTACGCACCCGGCGTGACAGCGCCTCCGCTCCGGCCGTCGACTATCCGATCGCCGCGCCACCGGGAGTCGCGGCCCCGCCGAGCCCAGCAGGCCCAGGCGGAGTGCCGGGGAAACCGGGACCGCCAGGAGTGCCGGGGACGCCCGGCGACCCGGGGGCGCCGGACGGGCCGGGGCCGTCCATCGCCCACGTGGACCACCGGTCGTCGGTCGCGATCTTCCGCAGCTGGCCCAGGTCGAGCGCGGGCTCGGGACGGGTGGTCGCGTCGCCCTCCAGGTCCACCGCGTTCCAGGTCGTCACCACGACCCGTAACGCGTCGGAGCTCAGGCTGTCGACGCTCCGCCTGGTCACGGCGGAACCGCTCCGCTCGCTCGGCCCGCTCGTGGCGACCATCCGGGTCCCGTCGGGGAGCAGGCTCGCCTCACAGGTCGTGCCGCTCGGATCGGTACGCCGCGCGCAGTCGTACCGGGCCAGTACCGGATCACCACCGCCCTTGACAGCGCCGGCCGCGAATCGCGGTTGGATGTTGATCTCGACGGTGCTCCGTCCCGCCGAGTCCGCCATCACCAGCCTGGCGAGGCCCCGCTCGGCGATCTCGTCGGAAACGGTCGCGTCGGGCGGAAGCAGCGCCCGCAGCGTCACGAGCACCATCACCTCGTCGAGCGGAACGTCCGAGCGGGGCGTGCCGGTCTGCACCGCCGACGGACCGGCGGCCGGCCCCTGCGCACCCCCGGAGCCGGGCAGCAGGCCGAACGGGCCGGCGACGGCGGCCGTGGCCACGGCGAGCACGCCGAGGGTCGAGGCGCCCGCCAGCCCGGTGGCCATCCGCTGACGGCGCTGGATCGTCCGGGCGCGGGTGAAAACCCCCGCCGATCCCGCCCGCGGCGGTGGTTCGTCCACTGTCGCCGCCAACCGCAGCACGCCGCGGATGTCATCGCTTCCGGTCATTTCCCGCCCCTTCTGTTCAACGAAAACTCCGGCCGCATCTCCGCGAGCGGACCGCGCAGCGCCGCCAGTGCCTTCGCGCACTGGCTCTTGACCGTCCCGGTCGTCACGCCCAGCACCTCCGCGGTCTCCTCCGTGCTGCGGTCCTCCCAGTAGCGCAGCACCACCGCCGCGCGCTGCCGGGGTGGCAGGGCACGGAGCGCCTCGATGATCGTCAACGTCAACGCCTGGTCGTCGGGAGGCGCCGGGCGCTCCTCCGGCGACCCGAGGAAGCGCTCCCGCCACCGGGGCAGCCGCCGCCGGTCGTCGAGGTAGACCCGGGTCAGGACGATCCGGGCGTACGCGTCGAGGTTCTCGATCGCACGTCGACGCGCCGCGACCACCACCCGGGCCAGGGCGGTCTGCACCAGGTCCTCGGCACGGTGCCAGTCACCGCAGAGCAGATAGGCGGTACGGCGCAGGTGCAGGTAACGCCCTTCGACGAAGGACTGCAGGTCGCTCTCGGTGTCTGTGCCCACGGGCCGCTCCCTCTTGCTGGATCCGGCGTTCACCCGTACTAGACCGGCCCTGCCCTGACCCGGTTGCCCCGGCGACCGGGGTTTCCGCGCGGCGGCCCGGGACCCCTCCCGACCCGGTCTGTTAGACAGAGGGCCCGGCGCGGGGTGCGCCGGGCCGAAAGATGGAAGCAGATCGCTGGAACGGAGTAGAGCTGATGCGTGTCTTCGCGGCCGTCGTCCCGGCCCTCGCCCTCGCCCTGGTCGGCTGCGGCACCGTCGAGGAGAGGCGACCGGCCGCCGCTCCGAGCCTGCCGAGCCCGGCCGCGTCGGGCAGCGCCTCGCCCGGCACGCCGGACGCCTCGCCCGGCCCCGGGCTGTCCTCGCCGAGCGCCTCGGCCACCCCGGGCGGATCCACCGCCCGGCCCAGCACCAACGCCCGGGACTGCTTCGACGGGGACTGCCGGCTGCTGGTCTCCAAGGCGATCCGGATCCGGCTCGACAGCAAAAAGTTCTACTACCCGGAGCTGGCGGTCGTGGCGGCCGGCCCGGACGGCATCCAGTGGCGAATCGACCCGCCGCACGGCGGGCGGCTGGAGCAGTCGGTGGGTCCGGGTGGCCAGGGATCGGTCGGCTTCCGCTCCTACACCCACCTGGACATCGGTATGGAGCCCGCCAGCCGGGGGCGCGCCGTGCTGGTGCTCACGCCCCGGCCGTCGTAGCGGGGCCGCCGTCGGGGCGGCCGGGCCTCAGCTGCCGGAGAGAGCGTCGCCGGCGGCCGGGTCGCAGTCGCGGAGGAACTGGGCACACCGGGCGGCCTCGTCGGACTCGCCGATCTCGCCGGCCGCCCGGGACAGCAGGTGCAGGCAGCGCAGGAACCCCCGGTTGGGCGCGTGCGCCCACGGCACCGGCCCGTGCCCCTTCCAGCCGCTGCGGCGCAGCTGGTCGAGCCCCCGGTGATAGCCGGTACGCGAGTAGGCGTACGCGGCCACCGTCTGACCCGAGGCGAAGGCCCGCGAGCCCAGTGCCGCCCAGGCCGCGCTGAAGGTCGGGTGGTGCGCGGCGACCGAGGCGTACGCCTCGTCGGTGTCCACGCTCCGCGCCTCGGCGAGCGCCGCTTCGGCCTCGGCGTGCTCGGGCAGGAGCGTGGCCGGCGGTTCGGGCAAGAGGTTCTGCATCCGACCATTCAACCTGGCCCGACCGTCGGCTGGCGAGGGGCCCCGCCGCGCATGCTGGCTGAACGGCTGAGGGTTTCGTCACGCGTGCGGCCGGTGCGCGGGACGGCGGACTGGACTACAAATGAAGGTCCGGAGCCTCCCCAGGACCCGGTAACAGAGAGCCCGGTGACCGAGGTCACCGGGCTCTCGCCGGTCAGCGCGGCGGCGGGCCGCTCGAATGGGGTAGCGCTTGCCTCCGGTGGGCAAGATGGCGAGGTGCCCAGTCCACCGCCTGCCGACGTCCTCGAACCACACGACGACACCGCCGACGAGATCGAGTCCCGCGCCGAGTTCGAATCGCACCTGCGGGCCGGCAGTCTGGCCGGCCTCACCGTCCAGGGGCTGCGGCTGGATCTCCCGCCGGTGCCCGAGCTGGCCGCCGTCGACCTGACCGACACCCTCTTCGTGGGCTGCCGGTTCGCCTCGCCGGAGGTCGAGGCCGAGGTGGTACGGCGCGGCGCGCACGTCGTACCGCCGTTCGCCGGTCTGCCGTACCCGACCCAGCCGCCCCGGCTCTACACCCCGGAGGACCTGGCCGACGGCTTCGCCCAGGGCGGCTTCGCCGGGATGTACGACAGCCGGGTGTACGAGCACTTCCGGGTGCACGGCGGCGCCCTGCCAGAGGTGCGGGAGGCGCTGGCCCAGCGGTTGCACGACCACGGCATCGACAACGCGCTCGCCGACGCCACCCGGGCGTGGCTCGCGACCCACGGGCCGGGTTCGGTGATCGGGGTGATGGGCGGTCACGCGGCCCCCCGGGGCACCACCGCGTACCGGCTGGCCGCCACCCTGGGCTGGGAGCTGGCCCGGGTCGGTCGGCTGGTGGTCACCGGGGGCGGCCCGGGGGTGATGGAGGCGGCCAACCTCGGGGCGTACCTCTCCGGGCATCCGGCCAGCGAACTCGGCGCGGCGATCGACATGCTCGCGGCGGCCCCGGACTTCACCGACCACGACCCGTACACCGAGGCGGCGTTGCGGGTGCGGGCCCGGTACGCCACGCCCGTCCCGGCGGCCCGGTCGGGCGGGGACGGCACCTCGACCGACCCGCACTCGTGGGCCCGGCGCGGTGGCCTGGCCATCCCCACCTGGCTGTACGGGCACGAGCCGGCGAACCTCTTCGCGGGCCGGATCGCGAAGTACTTCTCCAACGCCATCCGGGAGGACACGATCCTGCGGCTGGCCCGGGGCGGGATCGTCTTCGCCGCCGGACGGGCCGGGACGGTCCAGGAGGTGTTCCAGGCGGCGACGAAGACGTTCTACGCCAGCGACGGCGCCAGCGGCCCGTACGTCTTCCTGGATAGTGCGTTCTGGACCAGCACGCTGCCGATCGAGACGCTGCTGCGGCCGTTGCTGGCGCTCTCGCCGGCCGGGGACCTCTCCGGCTCGGTGCACGTCACCGACGACGTGCACGAGGCGGTACAGCTGCTCACCGGGAAACCCTGGAGCACCGGCCCGTAGCCCGGCCGCGGGGCCGGAAACGACGGCGGGCGGCCGGCACCCCGATGACAGGTGCCGGCCGCCCGCCGTCGGAACGGACGGAGAACTACTTGGCGATCGTGGTGCCGGTCGAGCGGAGGTGCTCGCACGCCTCGACGACCCGCTGGGCGAGCCCGGCCTCGGCCGCCTTGCCCCACACCCGGGGGTCGTACATCTTCTTGTTGCCGACCTCGCCGTCGACCTTCAGTACGCCGTCGTAGTTGCGGAACATGTGGTCCGCGACCGGGCGGCTGAACGCGTACTGGGTGTCGGTGTCGATGTTCATCTTCACCACGCCGTAGTCCAGCGCCTCGCGGATCTCGGAGAGCAGCGAGCCGGAGCCGCCGTGGAAGACCAGGCTGAGCGGCTTCTCCTTGGCGTACTTGGCGCCGACCGCGTCCTGGATCTCCTTGAGGATCTCCGGGCGCAGCTTGACGTTGCCCGGCTTGTAGACGCCGTGCACGTTGCCGAAGGTGAGCGCCGCCATGTAGCGGCCCTTCTCGCCGAGGCCGAGCGCCTCGACCATCTGGAGGCCGTCGGAGACGGTGGTGTAGAGCTTGTCGTCGATCGCGCCCTCGACACCGTCCTCCTCGCCACCGACGACGCCGACCTCGATCTCCAGCACGATGTGCCCGGCCGCCGCCTCGTCGAGGAGCTGGGAGGCGATCTCCAGGTTCTCCGCCACCGGCACCGCCGAGCCGTCCCACATGTGCGACTGGTACAGCGGCTCCTCGCCGCGCGCCACCCGCTCCTTGGAGATGGCCATCAGCGGGCGGACGAAGCCGTCCAGCTTGTTCTTCGGGCAGTGGTCGGTGTGCAGTGCGACGTTGATGCTGTATTTCTTGGCCACCTCGCGGGCGAAGGCCGCGAACGCCACCGCGCCGGTGACCATGTCCTTGACGCTGGGGCCGGAGAGGTATTCGGCGCCACCGGTGGAGACCTGGATGATGCCGTCGCTCTCCGCGTCGGCGAAGCCCCGCAGCGCCGCGTTGAGCGTCTGCGAGGACGTCACGTTGATCGCGGGATATGCGAACCGGCCCGCCTTGGCGCGGTCAAGCATCTCGGCGTAGACCTCGGGGGAAGCGATGGGCATGTCAAACGCTCCTTACTAACCGCTCTCGGCCACCTCGGCCGCTGTCTGTCGTGCGTGCGCCGGACCGCGCTGTCCTCCGCCGGAAGTATCCCGCAGGGCGCTCGCGCCGCCGCAACCCACCCGCCCGGGTGCCGGCCGGACCGGGCGCCGGACCGTGCCGGGCCCCGGCGGCCGTCCGACCCGGCGGGTCATCTCTCGCCGCGCTCCGGCACCACGACGCTGATCAGCCAACTCACCACCGCCATCACGATGGCGCCCCAGAAGGCCGGCCAGAAGCCGTCCACCTGGAACGGCAGGTCGAACAGGTGGGCCAGCCAGTCGGTGAGCAGGAAGAGCAGCGCGTTGACGACCAGCGCGAACAGCCCGAGGGTGAGGACGTAGAACACGCAGCCGACGACGTGGATGATCGGCTTCAGCACCGCGTTGACGACGCCGAAGATGACCGCGACCACGAGCAGGGTCAGCGCGTTCTCCCAGCCCGACCGGCCGGTCACGTCGATGCCGGGCACCAGCAGGCTGGTGATCCACAACGCCACGGCGTTGATCACCAGCCTGACCAGGAGACCCACGGTTCCATCCTGGCACGCGTGCCGGACCGCGGCGGGACATTGCGCCGAGTGGACCCCGGCCGGCCGGGCGGTCAGCCGCCGCCGGGCGCGGTCCGTCCGGCGGTTTACCGCCGCCGGGGAGCGGGCAGGACAGTCGCCGACCAGGCGCCCCCCGGCGGCACGACAGGTGCCGGACACGTACCGTGAGGATGCGGCCGGACGGTCGACACGCAGCGTAGACGCAGGAGGCGGCATGGCTCAGCCCGACGAGGACTTCGCGCCCGGTGAGCATCTCAGCCCGGACGAGCGCGATCCGGAGGCCAACCCGGACGACGCGCTGGAGCAGGCGACGGTGGCGGATCCGGGCGCCGAGGACCCGGTGCTCGACGGCGCGGGGGTCCAGCGGAGCCTGGAGGTCGACGAGTGGGACGCCATGGAGCAGGCCCGGGTCGTCGCCCCGGACGACGACGACTACCGCTGATCGCCGGACCCGGCGGCAGGCCCCGCCGCCCCGGGCGCGAACTCGGGCTCGGGTGCGAGGTCCGGCCCGGGCGCGAGACTCGGCGCTGTGGGGGCACCCGGCCAGGTGGAGACCGGCAGGAGGCGTCGGTACACCCCCTCCAGGATCTCGGCCTGGGACGCCCAGGTCCAGCCGTCGAGCAGCCCCGGCCGGTCGTACGCGGCCCGGTACCGGTCCGGGTCGGCCAGCACCGCCCGCACCGCCCGTACGTAGTCGGCCACGTCACCGGCCCGGAAGACCTCGCCCTGCCCGGTGGACCGTACGGTCTGCGCCATCGTCCGTACGTCGCTGACCACGATGGGCAGCCGGGCGTGCGAGTACTCGAAGAACTTGGTGATCAGCGCGATCTCGTGGTTGGGCCAGTGGTGGATCGGGATCACCCCGACGTCCGCGCCGGCCAGGAACGGCACCAGGTGCCAGTGCGCCACGTACGGCAGCACGTGCAGCCGGTCGGTGATCCCCAGTTTCGCCGCGTGCGCGACCAGCTTGCGCACGTACGGCCGGGTCGGGTCGACCACCAGCGCGGCGTGCACGCCGGGCAGCTCCGGCAGGGCGTCCAGCATGGTGCGCAGGCCGCGCGCCTCGGCCGCGGCCCCGCTGTAGACCACCAGCGGCACGTCGGCGTCGAGGCCGCAGCGCTGGCGCAGGTCCGGCACCGGCCCGTCGCCCGGCGCGTCGCCCAGGGCCGGCGCGTTCAGCACCACCGCCGGTAGCTCGGGCAGGTCGTGCTCGGCCCGGAGCAGCTCCGCCAGGGCCGTCGAGACGGTGACCACCGCGTCGGCGTACGGGGCGTACTCCCGCTCGTGCGCCCGGTGCGCGGGCAGCCAGCGGGCGTTGTTGTGCCAGGGGCGGACCCCCGGCAGGAACTCGTGGGCGTCCCAGACCAGCCCCACCCGCCGGCCGGCGGCCTCGGCCCGGAGCTTGGCCCGGGCACCCACCCCGAGCATCCGGAAGTCGTTGGCGTGGACCAGGTCCGGCGCCAGCTCGTCGACGACCGGCCCAAAGGCCAGCTCGTAGTCCCACAGTCCCGGTTCGAGCCGACGCCAGGCGCCGTCGCCCTTGACCGCCTGCCAGAACCAGGTGTACGCCCGGTCCCACGGGTTGCGGAACCGCCGTCCCCACTGGGCCCGGTTGTGCATCTTGGTGCGTACCCACACCCAGTGGCCGAGCAGCTCCGCGAGGACCAGTTCGACCCGCCGCCACCGCTCCGCCACCGGGCGGGGCCGGCCGGCGCGGGCGGCGCGGTCAAGCAGGGCGCCCCGCACCCGCAGGTCCGCACGCCAGGCCGCCACCTGCTGTGCGCGGTGTTCCGCGATCCCGTTCGGCGGGTACGCCAGCGGCCAGCGCAGCCAGGCGCGCCGGAACTGGTGCCGTCGCCGGAACAGCGGTTCGGGCATCGGCAGCAGCCGGACCTGGGCGCGCCCGAGGCGCCAGCTCTGGGGCTGCCCGCCCGGCGCGCGGCCCAGCAGGATCACGTCCCAGCCCGCCTCGGCGGCCGACCGGGCCTGCTTCTGCACCCGGGAGTCCCCGTTGACGCCGTTGTCGACCAGCATCACGATCCGGCCGGGACCGCTGCGGAGGTCCCCGGCGTCGTCGTGGCTCATCGTTCGCCTCTCCGTCCCACCGGACCGCCCTCGGACCCGGGCGAGTGTACGGGCCGGGCCGGTCAGCGCGGGTGGGATGAGGTGACGTCCGGGTGAACAGCCGGCGTCGGGAACCCCCCGGTTCGGGGCGGCTCGGTGGATCAGCCAAGTCGGCTCAGCTGGTCACCCGCTGCGGGTGCGCCGCCACCCAGCCGGCCACGTCGTCGCGGCGCAGCGCGTCGAAGAGGCCGCGGCTCTCCGCCGGATCGAGGCTCTCGTACCGGCCGCCGTCCTCGGGGCGGTAGGACCAGCCGATGCCGACGGCGTCCCGGGCGGCCACCGGCCGCAGGGTGGTGAAGAGGTCCGCCAGGCTCCTGCCGGCCAGGTCCAGGTGCAGACCGGGGCCGGCGGCCCGGGTGATCGCCGCCAGTCGCACCGGGTTCGTCGCGACGGCGGGGTCGGCGACCTGGTGCAGCAGCGCCTCGGCGAACCGCTGGCCGTTGCGGTCGCGGTCGTGCGCCCCGGCCGACAGCCGGTAGCGCTGCCGGAGCAGGTCCAGCGCGGCGGCCCCGTCGAGCTGCTGGCACCCGGCCCGGAAGGCGTGTCCGCTGTGTACGGAGTGAACCGTCTCGGGCAGGCAGACCCGGACCCCGCCGAGGGCGTCGGTCACCTCCCGCAGCCCGGCGTACGTCATGGTGGCGGTCGCCTCGAACCGCACCCCGGTCAGCGCGGTGACGGTGCGTTCGGTCAACTCCGTACCGGCCACCAGGTCCGGCCGCTCGCCCGGCCGGTGACTGCCGTGGTAGAACGCCTCGTTGAGCTTGGCGAAGCCCCGGTCCGGCACCTCGACGCCGAGGTCCCGGGGCAGCGAGATCAGGTAGAGGCGGCTCCGGTCGGCCGGTACGTGCACCATCAGCACCGAGTCCGCCCGGTGCCCGTTGTCCCGGCCGTCCCCGCCGTCCAGGCCGAGCAGCAGGAAGTCCAGCGGTCCGGCGGGGCGGGCCGGCGCGAGCGGCACCAGCGGGGCGATCGCCTCCGGCACCAGCGGGGCGCCCACCGCCTGCCCGAGCACCGGGGCCGACACCACGGCGACCAGGGCCAGCGCCGCGCCGGTCATCCGGACGCTACGGCGGCGCCGCCGTCGCCGTACCGTGACCCGGTCGATGGCGTCCCGCAGCGGCCCGGCGGCCGGGGTCAGCGTCTCGTGCCGGGCGAACGCGGCCCGCAGTTGGTCCTCGACCACTCCCGCCCCCTCGGTCGGCCGGTGGTCGTCGTCGCTTCTCATCAGGCCTCCACGAACTCGGCACGAAGGGTGGCTAGGGCACGGGAGATGGAGGCCCGCACGGTGCCGACCGCGCAGCCGAGGACCTCGGCGATCTCCGCGTCCGGCAGGTCCTCGTAGTAGCGCAGCACCAGTGCGGCCCGCTGCCGGCGGGGCAGCCGGGCCAGCCAGGACCAGACCTGGTCCCGGTCCGCGGTCAGCTCGGCGTGGTCCAGCCGTACGACGTGCGTCTCGTCCGGCTCGGCGCGCAGCACCACCCGGCGGAACCACGAACCGCGCTGCCAGTCGATGTACTGGTTGGTGAGCATCCGGCGCACGTACCGCTCCGGCGAGTCCGCGCGGGCGACCCGCCGCCAGTTGAGCTGGACCCGCACCATGGTCTCCTGCACGACGTCCTGGGCGAGATGGGGATCGCCGGTCAGCATCACCGCGTAGCGCAGCAGCGCGGCGAGCCGGGAGTCGGCGAACTCCTCGTACGTCACGGGCACCTCTTCGGCGTCACGGGCACCTCCAGAGTCTCTCCTCCGTAGAGACGGATCGACGGGGAGAAAAGATTGCGGTTTCCCGCGCCCGGTGGATCGGTGACCCGCCACGGCCGGCGCCCGGGCGGCGGACCTCCCGGTGTGCCCTGCCGGCATCGCGCGACGGCGGGCCCGCGCCGCCGCCTAGACTGCTGTGGTACCCGCCACCCGACGGCGGATCCCTCAGCACGTCCTGCCGAACCGCTTCCGGAGGTCACCTCGTGCCGACGCCCACCACAACGCTGGCCCTGGGTCCGGATTTCCTGGATCCGGAGTGGTTGATCTCCACGTTCGGACTGCTCGGCATCCTGGCGATCGTCTTCGCCGAATCGGGCCTGCTGATCGGGTTCTTCCTGCCCGGCGACTCCCTGCTGTTCACGGCCGGGCTGCTCACCGCCGACGGGCAGTACATCACCTACCCGCTCTGGCTGGTCTGCCTGCTGATCACCATCGCGGCGATCGCCGGCGACCAGGTCGGCTACGCGTTCGGCAAGAAGGTGGGGCCCGCACTGTTCCGCCGGCCCAACTCGAAGCTGTTCAAGCAGGAGAACCTGCTCAAGGCACACGAGTTCTTCGAGAAGTACGGCGCCCGCTCGGTGGTTCTGGCCCGCTTCGTGCCCATCGTCCGCACGTTCACCCCGATCGTGGCCGGGGTCAGCGGGATGCGGTACCGCACCTTCGTGGTCTACAACGTGATCGGCGGGATCCTCTGGGGCACCGGGGTCACGGTCCTCGGCTTCTTCCTCGGCCAGCTCCCGTTCGTCAAGGAGCACATCGAGCTGATCCTGATCGCGATCGTGGCGATCTCGGTCATCCCGATCGCCGTCGAACTGCTCCGGGCCCGGATGGCCGCTCGGCGCGGCACCACCCAGGCCGAGCGGGCCGAGCTGGAGCACGCGGCCCGGGAGGCCCAGCAGAACCGGCGGGAGTACGGCGAGTACTAGCAGAGCCGACCCGCCGACCGGTCGGGCAGCTCAGACGGTGTCGGTGCCCATCCGGTCGAGCCGGGCGAGGAACTCGGCCGGGCAGTCCGGCAGGTCGTGCAGGCGGCCGGCCGCCATCGCCCGGTAGCTGAGCTGGGCGGCCTCTTCCAGATTGCGCGCCCGCTTGTGCGCCAGCTCCACGCTGTCGCCGAGTACCGAGCAGCCGTGCTGGCTCAGCACGAGGCAGTTCGTCCCGTCCCGTACGGCGTCGGCGGCCAGGTCGGCCAGTTCCGCCGTACCGGGCGGCCGGAACGGCACCCGGGCGATCCGGCGCAGGTAGAAGCCGTGATCGGTGGTGACCAGCCGGACCCGTTCACCGAGCGCGTCCAGCAGCAGCACCGACTGCGGGTGCAGATGGACGATCGCCCGTACGTCGGGCCGGGCCCGGTACGTCGCCAGGTGCAGCGCGACCTCGCTGGTCGGCGTCACGGGCAGGGTCGAGCCCGCCGGGTGCTCCGCCTCGTCCGGGTACGTCATCCCGTCCGGGATGCGCACGCGGACGAAGGAGGCCCGGTCGAGCCGGTCCAGCCAGGTGCCACTCGCGGTGACCCAGCACGAATCGTCGCCGGGCAGCCGGACGGAAAGATTGCCACCGGAGCCGACCACGAGGCCGCTCCGGACGACATCCCGCCCGACGTACGCGAGCTGGTCCCGCAGGTCACCCTGCGGATAGTTCACGCCGGCCGGTCCTGAGCCGTCGCGCCATCAGCAGCCAGGCCGCCTGGCGCCGCCCTACGAGGGACGGACACCAGACGGACCGGTCGCTGATTCAGCGAGCCTTCTTGGTGGCTCGCTTACGCGGCGGCGTCAGGAGGTCGGCGATCGTCGCGATCGCCGTCGGCACCAGCCGGTAGTAAGCCCACACGCCGCGCTTCTCCCGCTCCAGCAAGCCGGCCTCGGTGAGGATACGCAGATGGTGACTGACCGTCGGCTGCGAGAGGCCAAGCGGCGCGGTGAGGTCACACACGCACGCCTCGCCCTCTGGCGCAGACTGGATCAGGCTGAGCAGCCGGAGCCGAGCGGGGTCGGCAAGGGCCTTGAGGACCCCCGCCAGTCGCTCGGCGTCAGCACGCTCGATCGGTTCGCCGGCAAGCGGCGAAATTTGAGGCATAGTCATTTCGGCCAACGCAGTTCCCACGGTTTCCATCCTTCCACCAGCAGCATCGACCCGCCTGCATATCAGCAGATCCGAATCGGCAAACTTTTAGGCCACTAGGCCGAGGTCAGCCAACGCATAGGCTGCCCGGTATGGCAATCCGGCCGCTCGTACGGCGTCGCCCGCACCTCGATCAACAATAACCGCCACACCCACGACCTCGGCTCCGGCCTCCTGTAACGCCTCCACTGCGGCCAGCACACTGCTGCCCGTCGTCGAGGTGTCTTCCACCGCCACCACCCGGCGACCCCGCACCTCCGGACCCTCGATCCGCCGCTGCAACCCATGGGTCTTGCCGCTCTTGCGGACCACGAAGGCGTCCAGTGGACGCCCCGCAATCGCGGCGTTGTGCAGCATCGAGACGGCGATCGGGTCGGCACCCAACGTCAGGCCGCCGACCGCGTCGAAGTCCCACTCGGCCGTGACGTCCAGCATGACCCGACCGACCAACGGTGCCGCCGCGTGATGCAGCGTCACCCGCCGCAGATCGACGTACCAGTCGGCCTCGCGTCCGGAGGAGAGCACCACCCGGCCATGCACGACGGCGAGGTCAGTGATGAATTTACGCAGGTCGTCGCGGTCGCCCATGGCGGCTAAGGGTACTGCGCCTGACTGTGAGCCGAACGGCCGACCCGGCGCGGGAGGTTCGGCGGCCGATCATCCGGTGGCCGGCGAGGCCCATTATCGGCTACTCTCCGCACTGAATCTTGCCCTCGACCGGCCGCTCCGGAACGGGTTCCGCCCCTCCCCGAAGTCGTTACCCGGTGTACATCTGGCCGGCCCGACCGTTCAGGTGTCCTCGCGGCCGATCCGGCCCCGGGTGTCCCGGGCGACCGCCCGCCACAGTCGACCGGGCGCGTGCCGCAGACCGAAGGCGACCAGCTTGTACTTCCAGTCCGGCACGCTCACCAGACGCCCCCGGTCCAGGTCACGCAGCGCGTCCCGGACCACGTCGTCGGCCCGTAGCCACAGCCACTCCGGGGTCTTCGACATGTTGATGCCGGCCCGCTCGTGGAACTCGGTACGGGTGTAGCCGGGGCAGAGCGCCATGACCCGTACGCCGAAGGGGCGCGCCGACAACGCCACGGCCTCGCTGAAGTTGGTGACCCAGGCCTTGCTCGCCGAGTAGGTCGAACCGGGCATGACCGCGGCAAAGCCGGCAACCGAAGAGACATTTATCACTGCCCCTTGTCTCCGCTCCGTCATGCCGGGCAGGACCGCCAGGGTCAGCCGGAGCACGGCGTGCACGTTCAGCCGGAGCAGCCGGGCCTCGGCCTCGACCGTCGAGCGCAGGAACGGCCGGTTGAGGCTGATCCCGGCGTTGTTGACGAGCAGGTCGACCGGCTCGGCCGGGTCGCTGAGCCGCCGTTCGACCGCCGTGGCGCCCTCGTCGCCGGCGAGGTCGGCGGGGAGGACCTGGACGTCGGTGCCGTACCGCGCGGTCAACTCGGCGGCGACCCCGGCCAGCCGGTCGCCGTCGCGGGCCACCAGCAGCAGGTCGTAGCCGTCGGCCGCGAGCCGCCGCGCGAAGGCCGCCCCGATGCCCGCGGTGGCTCCGGTGACCACCGCGCGGGGTCGGTCACCCGCCGGCCGGGGGCCGGGGCCGGAGGCGGTACCACGACGGTCGGACGCTGGCGCCACGGGCGGTTCCTCAACTCGGCGGGCGGGGACGGCAGACGGCACCGTCCGCGAGGGCGGCCGCCGGGGACGGCGACGCCCGCGCCCGCCGGCACCGAGGCTACTGGGCAGTTAAGTTAGCGGAGCGCCGGCGCCAGGCAAAGGGGGCCCACGACCCCGGACGTACCTCCGGCGGGCCGCGATCGGTCGCGGCCCGCCGGAAGCGGAGTCGGGTCGTCCGGCTGGAAGGTCAGCCGGCCGACGGTGGGTTGTTCGGCGGGTTGCCCTGCTCGCCCGGCGGGTTGCCCGGACCGGCAGGGTTGCCCGGAGCCGGCGGGTGACCGCCCTGCCCCGGCTGATCCGGCCCGGACGGGTAGCCCGGCGCCGACGGGTAACCCGGCTCGCCACCCGCCGTCGCCTGCGGGTAGCCGGGGTAGGCCGCACCGGGCACCGGCGGCTCCCAGCCGGGCTGCGGCTTACGGAAGAACTCGTTGGAGGCGGGCAGCGCGAGCAGGATGATCGCGGCGAGCAACGCCAGCAGCGCGAGGACCGAGCAGACGTTGCTGACCGGCTCGACCCAGGACGGCATCTCGTCGGTGAGCCGGCGCTGGATGTCCTGCGGATCGGGCAGGTTGGCGCCGGAACCGGCGCCGGTGCCCATGCCGCTGAATGCGTTGCCGGCCAGGCCCAGCCCGGTGCAGCAGAGGGCGAGCCCGGCGAGCACCCAGGTGATGATCCGGGTGACGTTGTTGCCCCGGTTGTTGAGCAGGGCGAGCACCACGAAGCCGGCGGCGAAGAGGAACTGCACCACCGCGGAGACCACGATGACCCCCACCGCGAACGTCTCCGCGCCCTCGACCTCGGTGCCGGCGTACGCCTCCCGCAGCACCTCGGAGGTGACGCCGATGGTGGCCAGTGCGGCGATCCCGATGACGACGAGCAGGATCGCCACCAGGTAGAGCAGATAGCTGGAGACGGTGACGCTGCCGGGGCGCTGCCTCGCGGCCGGCGCCGCGGGGTTGGCTGGTACCGACACGACTCTCCTCCCTGGATCGACTTACCTAGATCGGACCGCATCCGATCAGGGAACCCACCGTATCGGTACCGGACCAATGACGCGCGCAGGCGAAGGCGCCGGCGGTGTCCCGGGGGTGGGCAGCGGACCGGCCCGCCCGGGTCAGGCCGCCGTGACGGTCAGGGTCTCCTTGTCCTCGGCCAGCTCCACCCGCACGGTGTCGCCGTCGCGCACCTCAGCGGAGAGCAGCGCCCGGGCCAACCGGTCGCCGATCGCCGACTGGACCAGCCGGCGCAGCGGCCGGGCACCGTAGATCGGGTCGTACCCGCGCTCGGCCAGCCAGGTCCGGGCCGCCTCGTCGACGTCCAGGACCAGCCGGCGGTCGGCCAACCGGCGCCGCAGCCGCTCCAGCTGGATGTCCACGATGCCGCGCAGTTCCGGGCCGGTCAGCGTCGCGAAGACCACGATGTCGTCCAGCCGGTTGAGAAACTCCGGCTTGAAGTGCGTCCGCACCACGGCGAGCACCGCCTCCCGGCGCTCGTCCTGGGTCAGCGTCGGATCGGCGATCAGCGACGAGCCGAGGTTGGAGGTGAGGATCAGGATGGCGTTGCGGAAGTCGACCGTACGGCCCTGACCGTCGGTGAGCCGGCCGTCGTCGAGCACCTGGAGCAGTACGTCGAAGACGTCCGGATGGGCCTTCTCCACCTCGTCCAGCAGGATCACCGAGTACGGGCGGCGGCGCACCGCCTCGGTGAGCTGCCCGCCCTCCTCGTACCCGATGTAGCCGGGCGGGGCGCCGACCAGCCGGGCCACCGAGTGCTTCTCGGCGTACTCGCTCATGTCGATCCGGACCATGGCGCGCTCGTCGTCGAAGAGGAACTCGGCGAGCGCCTTGCCCAGCTCGGTCTTGCCGACGCCGGTGGGGCCGAGGAAGAGGAAGCTGCCGGTGGGCCGGTCCGGGTCGGCGACTCCGGCGCGGGCCCGGCGGACGGCGTCGGAGACCGCCCCCACCGCCTCGGCCTGGCCGACCACCCGGGCACCGAGCGAGCTCTCCATCCGGAGCAGCTTGGCGGTCTCGCCCTCCATCAGCCGGCCGGCGGGGATGCCGGTCCAGGAGGCGACCACGGCGGCGATGTCGTCGGCGCCGACCTCCTCCTTGAGCATCGCCCCGTCGGCCTGGAGCCCGGCGAGTTCCGCCTCGGCCCGGGTCAGCGCGGCCCGCAACTCCGGGATCCGGCCGTAGCGCAGCTCGGCGGCGCGTTCCAGCTCGCCGTCCCGCTCGGCCCGCTCGGCCTCGCCGCCCAGGCGCTCCAGCTCCTCCTTGGCGGTGGAGAGGCGGGTGATGTGGTCCTTCTCCAGCCGCCACCGCTCGCTGAGCGCGGTCAGCTGCTCGCGCTTGTCCGCGAGCTCCTTGCGGAGCCGTTCCAGGCGCTCGGCCGAGCCGGGGTCGGGCTCCTTGGCCAGCGCCATCTCCTCGATCTCCAGCCGGCGGACCGCCCGCTCGATCTCGTCCACCTCGACCGGCCGGGAATCGATCTCCATCCGGAGCCGGGAGGCGGACTCGTCGACCAGGTCGATCGCCTTGTCCGGCAGGAACCGCTCGGTGATGTACCGGTCGGAGAGGGTGGCGGCGGCGACCAGCGCGGCGTCGGTGATCCGTACGCCGTGGTGCACCTCGTAGCGCTCCTTGAGGCCGCGCAGGATGCCGATGGTGTCCTCGATGGTCGGTTCGCCGACCAGCACCGGCTGGAACCGCCGCTCCAGCGCCGGGTCCTTCTCGATGTGCTCGCGGTACTCGTCCAGGGTGGTCGCGCCGACCATCCGCAGCTCGCCGCGGGCCAGCATCGGCTTGAGCATGTTGCCGGCGTCCATCGAGCCCTCGCCCTTGCCGGCGCCGACCACGGTGTGCAGCTCGTCGAGGAACGTGATGACCTGGCCGTCGGAGTTTTTGATCTCCTCCAGCACCGACTTGAGGCGCTCCTCGAACTGGCCGCGGTACTGCGCACCGGCGACCATCGCGCTGAGGTCGAGGGAGACGAGCTTCTTGTCCCGCAGCGACTCGGGTACGTCGCCGGCGACGATCCGCTGCGCCAGCCCCTCGACGATCGCGGTCTTGCCGACGCCGGGCTCGCCGATCAGCACCGGGTTGTTCTTGGTACGCCGGGAGAGCACCTGGATGACGCGCCGGATCTCGGAGTCCCGGCCGATGACCGGGTCGATCCTGCCGTCCCGGGCCTGGGCCGTGAGGTCGACGCCGTACTTCTCCAGCGCCTGGTAGGTCTGCTCGGGGTCGGCGGTGGTGACCCGCCGGTCGCCGCCGCGCACCGCCGGGAAGGCGGCCACGAGGTTCTCCTCGGTGGCACCCGCCTGCCGGAGGGTCTCCGCGACCGCACCGCCGACCCGGGCCAGCCCGGCGAGCAGGTGCTCGGTGGAGGTGTACTCGTCGCCGAGGGGGCGGGCGATCAGCTCGGCCGCGCCGATCGCGTTGACGAACTCGCGGGACAGGCTCGGCTCGGCGACGCTGGAGCCCCGGGCGGCCGGCTGGTTCTCCACGGCCCGCGCGGCGGCCCGCCGGACGTCGGCCGGGTTGGCGCCGACGGCCCGCAGCAGCCCGCCGGCGGTCGACCCGCCGGTGTCCAGCAGCGACAGCAGAAGGTGCCAGGGCTCGACGGTGGCGTGGCCGCGCTGGTTCGCGGTGGCGACCGCGCCGGTGATGACTTCTCGGCTCTTGGTGGTAAGACGTTCGGCGTTCATCTGCTCCCCATACGCTCCGCCGGCCGCGGGGCACGGGCCGGCACCGGACGCGCGTCTCTCCGCCTGGGCGAGACGACCTCCAGTGATGACGACACAACCAGACTTGAGTCTATTCCGCTCAACTCTAGCGGAGTAACGCGCGTCACGGTTCCTCGCCCGGCTCGGCCGGCCGGGCACTCTCCCCGGACGGCTCGGCCAGCGCCCACACCGCCGGCGGACAGAACCGGCTCAGACCCGGTCGAACCGCACCACCGTCCACGCCCGGTCGATCCCCCGGCCGGTCCCGAGCCAGAACCGCCCGGCGACCGGATCGGCGGCGAAGATCGTCCCGCCGTCCAGCATCCGCAGGTGGTTGCCGCCCACCGGCCAGTCCAACCGGGCGTACCGCCCCCCGCTGACCAGGCCAGGACCCTGCGGACCGGTCACCGCCAACAGCCCACCACCGAGCGGCACCGCCGAGGTGAACCCGGCCGGCTGGTCGGCGACCTCCCTCGGCAGCCACCGGGGCGCCGCCGGGACGCCGAAGTCGCGCCACAGCCGGGGGAACCGGGTCGGATCGCCCGCCTGCCCGAGCAGCCAGGCGTCACCGTCGGCAGCCACCTGGACCCGTACCGCGAAGAGGCCGCCGTCCGGGTCCGGCGCCGTCGCCGGGCTCCAGCTCCGCCCGCCGTCACCGGAGACCGAGACGTACGGACGCCCGTGGCGCAGGCCCGCGGCCACCAGCCGCCCACCGCCGTACGCCACCGTGCTGAGGTCGGGCAGCGGCGGTTGCGCCGGCAGCGGGTCGAAGCCGTCGCCGCGCCACTGCCACACCTTCGGCCGGTCGTCGGTGTCGCAGCAGACCTGGAGCCGGCCGTAGATCCGGCGGTACGCCGCCGGCGGGGTGTCCGAGCGGCGGTGGTGGGCGAAGCTGCGGCCGGCGTCGAGCGAGACGAACCAGCCGTCCGGCTCGGCGAACAGGACCAGCACGCCGTTGCCGGCGTAGAGCTGGTGCTCCCGGGCCAGCGGTCGCGGATGCCGCACCGGCCGCCAGGAGCGTCCCGCGTCCACCGTGCCGAACAGGACGGCGTTCTCCCCCGGCGCCGCGGAGGAGCGGGGACCGCCCGAGGCAGCCGCTCCGACCGCGGCCCCGGCGGTGGCCGGACCGACGAACAGGGCGTAGCCGTGCGCCGCGTCGACGAACTCGACCTGTCGCAGGGCGTGGTCCGCCGGCACCGGCACCGGCACCGGCACCTGTTCGACCGTCGTACCCGCCGGCGAGGAGACCGGACCGGGCGGCGGCGCGGTACGGCGGATCCCTCCGACGGAACAGCCGGCGATCAGCAGGGAGAGCGTCACGGCGGCGGTCGTCACGCGGAACACGCCGGGCCGCAGCGGTGGATCGGGCATCGGCAACCTCCGCAGTATCTCGAGCCCCCGCCCAGCTCCCCGGTTCCCCGGTACTCCCATTCCTGTCCAAGTGACCGCGCGGTAGCGTTGCCGCCGTGCGAGTACGCGTGGAGCAGACGGCGTTGCCCGGGATCGGGGTGCGGCACGACGTGGTGACCGCCTCGGGGCGCCGGTTGGGCGTGGTCACCCACCGCAACGGCCGGCGGGACCTGGTCCTCTACGACCCGGACGATCCCGACTCCTGCACCGCGGACATCCCGCTGACCGACGACGAGGCGGAGGCGCTGGCCGACATCCTCGGCGCCTCGCTGATGCTCGGTCAGCTCTCCGGGCTGCGCCAGCAGGCCGCCGGTCTGCTCACCGAGCAGATCGCCATCCCGGCCGGCTCCCGGTACGTCGGCCGGCGGCTGGGCGACACGCAGACGCGTACCCGTACCGGCGCCTCCATCGTCGCGGTCCTGCGGGAACGCGAGGTGATCGCCTCTCCGGAGCCGAGCTTCCAGTTCGACGCCGGGGACGTGGTCGTCGTGGTCGGCACCCGTCAGGGTCTCGACGGTGTCACCGCGATCCTCGCCGAGACCGACCCGGACGGCTGAAGGTAGATGCATCACACGACGATCCTGCTCATTGAGGTCGGCGCGCTGCTGCTCATCCTCGGTCTGCTCACCCGGCTCAGCCGGCGGATCGGGCTCTCCCCGATCCCGCTCTACCTGCTCGCCGGACTCGCCTTCGGGCACGGCGGCGTGCTGCCCCTGTCGGCCAGCGAGGAGTTCTTCGCCGTCGGCGCCGAGATCGGCGTGATCCTGCTGCTGGTGATGCTCGGTCTGGAGTACTCGGCCGGCGAACTGGTCGGCAACCTGCGGGCCTCGGCGCCGGCCGGATTGATCGACGGGCTGCTCAACGCGCTGCCGGGAGCCGCCTTCGGGCTGCTGCTCGGCTGGGGGTGGATCGCCGCCATCGTGCTGGCCGGCGTCACCTGGGTCTCCTCGTCCGGGGTCATCGCCAAGGTGCTGGGCGACCTGGGCCGGCTCGGTAACCGGGAGACCCCGGTCATCCTCTCCATCCTGGTCATCGAGGACCTCGCGATGGCGCTCTACCTGCCGCTGGTCACCGCGCTGCTCGCCGGTCAGGGACTGCTCGGCGGCGGGATCGCCCTGGCCGTCGCGGTCTGCACCGTCGTCCTGGTGCTGCTGGTGGCGATTCGGTACGGCCACGTCATCTCCCGGATGTTCTCCGCCCAGGACCCGGAGGCGCTGCTGCTCGGCGTGCTCGGCCTGACCCTGCTCGTCGCCGGGGCGGCGGCCGGCCTGAAGGTGTCGGCGGCGGTCGGCGCGTTCCTGGTCGGCATCGCGCTCTCCGGACCGGTCGCGCACAACGCCACCGAGTTGCTCTCCCCGCTGCGGGACCTCTTCGCGGCCGTCTTCTTCGTCTTCTTCGGGCTCAACACCGATCCGCGGGACATCCCGCCGGTGCTGCTGCCGGCGCTCGCGCTGGCCGTGGTGACCATGGCGACCAAGGCGCTCACCGGGTACCTGGCCGCCCGGCGGGCCGGCATCGGCCTACCGGGCCGGTGGCGTACCGGGCTCGCCCTGATGCCCCGGGGCGAGTTCTCCATCGTCATCGCCGGGCTGGCCGTGACCAGCAGCGTCATCATCCACCCGCAGCTCGCTCCGCTCGCCACCGCGTACGTGCTGATCACCGTGGTCACCGGCCCGATGCTGGCCCGGTTGCCGGACACCGCCCGGTTCAAGAGCTGGCTGCGCCGGCGGGCCGCGGCAACCTCGCCGCCGGTGGCCGCCACGGAGTAGCCGGGAGGGGCGACCGCTCCACATACCGGGACTGCGCCGCCGCCGCGACCCGTGCCACGTAACGGGTTGATGAAATGGCACACGGCGACTCTTTCGCATTCCGGCAACAGCGCGTTACCGTGTCGCCGCAGTAGCTACCGGTGTCCGCGGGGGCCGGTGGGTTCCGCGTTCGCGCGAGTGGAAGGTCTGCCCGTTGAGCCTGCAGGAGTCGTCGTTCCGGGGCTTCGCCAACCCGGTCGACCCATCACCGGCTGAACTGCGGGCGTGGGCGTACCAACCGGACTCGGTGCCGTTGCAGTCGATGCCGCAGGACTGGGACCTGCTCGTCTCCGGCGACCGGCTGATCACCACGCTCTTCGACCTGGCCATGGACCGGTCCTGTCCGGCCCGCCGGTTCGCCCTGCACTGCCTCTACATCTACGCCGCGGACGGCATCCGGACCAAGTTCCGGGCGCATCCGAAGCGGCGGCTACGCAAGCTGGTCGAGCAGGCCGAGCGGCTCGGTGACGAGCCGATGGCGATCTGGGCGCACAACAGCCGGATGCTCCAGGCGAGGCCGGAGCTCTTCGACTACCACGACTGGTGCGAGGGCGGGCTGGTCCGCCAGGGCCGCCGCCTGGGCTGAGGCGTCCCGCCGCCAGGACGGATCCGGCCGGGTCGTGTCGGGAGGCCCGGGCCGGTTCGGCCGGGTCGTGTCGGGAGGCCGGGGTCGGTTCGGTCGGGGCGTGCGGCAGGCCGGGGCCCCCCGTGGATCCCGGCCTGCCCGCCCTTGGATGCCGGGCGTTCCCGCCCGTCCCGCACCGCGGCCCGCGCCCTGTTCCGGCGCGGTAACCCGGACCCGGCGGACCGGCTCGTTGCCACCCTGACCGGCCCGGGTGACCCGTCGGCACCTGAGCATGACAATAGCCAGCCGGAGGAGTCGGCCACAGCGAAACCGCGGCCGGGACCCCGTACCGGGACCGCGTCGCCGGCCCGACGACGACGGACGCCCCCCGGTACCGGCCGTCCGGACGTGGCGTCCGCGCGTACCGGGTCCAGGGGGCGTCCTGGGGACCCGCACACCCTGCCGCGTGGGTGTACGCCTGACTCGTCACGGCCGCGGCGCCGGGACGGGACGACTAATCGCATCGCTTCCAATCGAAGTGGTACGTGGTACTGACGCTGCCGTCAGTCGAGTCCATCGCCATGAAACTCGTCGTGGTCGCCGGGTTCGACGTACCGGCGCTCACCCGCAGCTCCGTGTTGACGTTGAGGTTGCGTACCTCGCCGCAGGGGGCGTAGACCAGCGACACGACCTCCGTCGCGTCGGTCGCCTGCCAGTTGTCGCTGACCGGGCCCGCGAAGGAGTGACTGCGGTACGCCGTCGGGGACGTCCCCATGAAGTAGTAACCCGCGCGCTGCATGCCGGTGGCACCGCGCTGGAGGTGCGCGAAGCCCCGGTAGTCGGCCTGGGCGATCGCGTAGGTGAAGCCCTGCGGGACGTTGACCCGGAGGCTGAGCTGACAGTTCTTGCGGAAGTCGGTCGGTCGGGCGCCGACGCCGACCTGGGCCAGGTAGTCGCTGTAGGTCACGGTGAAGGCGGTGTTGTCGGCCGCGGTGGCCACCGCGACCGTACCGGCCGGGCAGCCGGAGCCGTTGACCGTGACGACCTCGATGGTGATCTTGTCGGGCGGCGGGGCCAGGGCCGGCTCGGTGGCGAGTGGGGGTCCTAAGAGAGACATCGCCAAGCCGCCGAGAGCAAGCATGCTCAACATTGAAGTTCCTTTCGATCGTCGTGCCGGGGCCGTGCGGAAACAGGCCGCACGGGGCGGAAATCAGTCGGCGCATGTGGAGAACGGCCGGGGGAACCGCGCCCGGCCCGCCGGGCCGGGATGCCGCGGGCGTACGTCGCCCCGCAGCATCCCAGCCCGGCGGGGAATGTCACTCGTCGCACTTCTTCCAGGCGAAGTGGTAAATCGTGTTGATGCTGGCGTCCGTCGAGTCCATCGACATGAAACTGGTGGTCTTGGTGGTATTCGACGTGCCGGCGCTGACCCGCAACTCGGTGTTGATGTTCAGGTAGCGCATCTCGCCGCAGGGCGCGTAGCTCAACGACGTGACGTCCGAGGTGTCGGTCGACTGCCAGTTGTCCTCCAGGGGCCCGCTGAACGGGTGGCTGGTGTACGTCGTCGGCGACGTCCCCTGGAAGTAGTAGTTCGCCCGCTGGGTGGCCGTGGCCCCGGCCGCCAGGGAGGCGAAGCCCCGGTAGTCTGCCTGCAGGATCGCGTACGTGAAGCCCTCCGGCACGTGCACCTGGAGCGCCAGCTGACAGTTCTTCCGGAAGTCGGTCGGCTTGGAACCCACACCTACCTGGGCGAGGTATTCGCTGTAGGTGACGGTGAAGGCCGTGTTGTCGGGAGCGACGGCCACGGCCGCCGTTCCGACCGGACATCCCGAACCGTTCACCGTGACGACGTCGATGACAATCTTCTCGGCGGGCGGCGGTTCCGTCGGCTGGATAATAATTGGCCCGAAAGACATCGACGCGGCAACGAGGCTCCCAAGAGCCAACATGCTGATCATGGACTTTCCCTCCCGATCGTGGTGGTACGGTGGCGCGCGCATCTTTACTTTAAAGATCATATTCACTAGCGTCAATATATGAGGGAATGATGGACGACTCGTCCAGGACTTCTGACCGTAAAGGGGAGAGGGCGGATCGGAGGAACGGTTTACCACCCGACAAGGGCCACCGGAAATGGGTGCATCCTGGTGGGAAGTCACTGGCCGATCAGCACCTGCTGCGATTGCGCCGGCTCGGCCGTACCGGCGTCATTCGCACAGACGATTCCGTGCCGGGTAATCCTCCGGCTTCCCCCGGGATCTGGAGCTGCCGTACGGCATTGACGTCACTTCCCGGCCGGGTTCCCGATGCCGCCGAGGTGGGCGGAAGGTGCCCGGAGTCGCCGATGCCCTCTGGGCCGGACCGGTGGAGGATGTTGCCTCCAACAGCCCGGCCCAGAGGGCATCGTCTGCTTTACGTCCCCAGTTATGGAATGGGGGCGACGCACTGGGCCGGCAGCCCTAGCACGTCCTCCAGCTGAGGTGGTAGATGGTCCGGACCCCACCCCGGGAGGAGTCCATGGTGATGAAGCTGGTCGCCGAGTCGGAGTGGCCGCCATCCACCCGCAGTTCGGTGTTGATGTTCAGGTTGCGCTGCGAACCGCAGGGGGCGTAGATCAACGCCGCGGCCTGGTCGCTGGTCTGCCAATCACCGGTGTACGGCCCGCTGAACTCGTGGCTCACGTGGGCCGTGGGGGAGGTCCCGGTGAAGTAGTAGTGCGCGAGTTGCTGGCCCGTCGCCCCGTTCTGCAGGTGCGCGAACCCCTGGTGCTCCACCCGCGCGATGGCGTAGGTGAAGCCCGCCGGTACCCGTACCGCCAGGTTGAGCTGGCAGTTCTTGCGGGAGTCCACGGGCTTGGCGGCGGGGCCCGCCTCGGCCAGGAAGTTGCTGTAGCTGACGGTGAAAGCCGTGTTGTCCGCCGCGGTGTTCACGTTGGTCGTGCCCGCCGGACAGCCCGACCCATTGACAGTCTCGACACTTATCTCGATCCTGTCGGGTGGGCCCGCCGATGGTTCGGCGAGCACCGAGGCGGCGAGCAGCGAGGCGACTACGCCGCCGATGGCCATCAGAGTGGGCATGGGAGTTTCCTTCCGATCGTCGCGATACGCTGGTGCCCGCGACTCACCCTAATGACACTATCGATTTCCGTCAATGTTAATTCTTTGATCAGGAGTTTACATTCTTGATCGGGCTCCGACCGGCCTCGCGACCCCTCAGTCGAAGGCCGCAGATCCACCCTAAAGAACACGCATGGGACGGGCTCGCACGTGCGATTTGACGCGAATGGTGGACTCAAGTCTAATTCGCGGAAAGAATTCTGCACATCGGGGACGCGCACGGAAAAACCCACCCGGAAATTGACCGTAAGGGCGACCGGGGGATCCAGGCGGCGGCGTCAGGCCGAGGGGTCGGACCGGCGGGGGCGCCAGACGACCAGCGCGGTCGACGCGCGGTTGGTGGGTACCAGGTCCCGGCGTTGCAGCGTGCCCATGGCCTCCAGCTCGGCCACCCGCCGGTACGCGGCGTCCAGCTCGGCCTCCAGCTGGGCCACCCGGTGCTGGAGCTCGTCGACGAACTGCTCCAGCACGATGATCCGCTTGATCCCGGCCAGGTTCACGCCGTCGTCCTGGCTGAGCCGCTGGACCTCGCGCAGCAGCGCCACGTCGCGGGCGCTGTACCGGCGCCCGCCGCCCGGCGCCCGGCCCGGCTGCACCAGCCCCATCCGGTCGTACTGCCGCAGGGTCTGCGGGTGCATGCCCGCCATCCGGGCCGCCACCGAGATCATCAGCACCTTGGCGTCGGACGTCTGCTCGATGGAGACGATGATCTCCTCGGTCACCTTCCTCACCTCCGCGTCGGCGAACCGGTCAGTTGAAACGACGCACCCGGGCGTCGAGATGTTCCCGCCCTGCGGGCGGCGTCTGGGCGGCGAACCGCTCCAGCGCCTCACGGGCCTCGCCGGACAACTGCTCCGGGACCGCGATCTCCACCGTGACCAGCAGGTCGCCGGCCTGGCCGTCCCGCCGGACCACGCCCTTGCCCCGGGCCCGCAGCCGTCGGCCGCTCGGAGTACCGGGCGGCACCCGCAGGGTCACCGCGCCGTCCATCGTCGGCACCCGCAGGTCCGTGCCGAGCACCGCCTCCGCGATCGTGATCGGTACGGTCAGGGTCAGGTCGTCGCCGGTACGCCCGAACAGCTCGTCCGCGCGCACCTTCACCAGCACGAACAGGTCACCGGCCGGCCCACCGCGCTCACCCGGCTCCCCGCGCCCGGCGAGCCGGATCCGCTGCCCGTCGCCGACACCGGCCGGGAACCGCACGTTCAGGGTGCGGGTCTTGGTCACCCCGCCGGTGCCCCGGCACTCCGGGCACTTCTCCTCCACGATCGTCCCCACGCCCTGGCACTCCCGGCAGGGCTCGGAGAAGCTGAACGACCCCTGGTTGCGGGTGACCACCCCGGCGCCCCGGCACTGCGGACACGTCCGGGGCAGGGTGCCCGGCTTCGCCCCGTCACCGTGACAGGTGTCGCAGACCCCGGGCGCCCGCAGCGTCAACGGCACCGTCACGCCGCGCACCGCGTCGTCGAAGTCCAGCACCACCTCGGCCTCGACGTCCCGCCCACGGGCCGGACCACGGGCCGGACCGGGGCCGGCGCCCCCGGAGAAGATCGAGCTGAACAGGTCGGAGAAACCGGCGCCGCCGAACCGTCGGTCGCCGGCCCCGGCACCGCCGGCCGCGCCGAACAGGTCGGAGACGTCGAACGGGTAACCGCCGCCCGACTGCCCGCCCGACCGGGCGTTGCGCCGGAACGCCCCCGAACCGAAGAGCGAGCGCATCTCGTCGTACTCCCTGCGCTTGCGCTCGTCGGAGAGCACGTCGTACGCCTCGGAGGCGGCCTTGAACCGATCCTCGGCCCCGGCGTCGCCCGGGTTGTGGTCCGGATGTGACTCCCGGGCCAGCTTCCGGTACGCCTTCTTGATCTCGTCAGCGGAGGCGGACCCGTTCACGCCCAGCACGGCGTAGAAGTCCTTCTCCAGCCAGTCCTTGGAACTCATCGATCGTCCACCTCCCCTCACGCGTCGTGGCCGAGGCCCATCCGCCGTGGCGGCTGGATGGCACCTCGACCACGACGCACCGGCCTACTCGGGATCGGCCACCGCGACCAGTGCCGGTCGCAACAGCCGGTCGCCCAGCAGGTAACCGCGACGCATCACCTCGACACAGGTCGGCTCGGTGACGTCGGCCGAGGTCTGGTGGGCCACCGCCTCGTGCCGGGTCGGGTCGAACGGGTCGCCCTTCTCGCCGAACGCGGTGAGCCCGAACTTGCCCAACCCGGTGGTGAGCTGCTCGGCCACCGTGCCGAACGGCCCGACCAGGTCCCCGTGCTCGCGGGCCCGGTCCAGGTCGTCGAGGATGGGCAGCAGCGCCGTCAGCACCGCTCCGGTGGCCTGTTCGGTCACCAGTCCCCGGTCCCGGTCGACCCGCTTGCGGTAGTTGGCGTACTCCGCCGAGACCCGTTGCAGGTCCCTGGTCCGCTCGTCCAGCTCGCCGCGGAGCGCCTCCAGTTCGGCGCCGAGCGGGCCGCGCCCGTCGGCCTCCGACGCCGGGTCGATCGGCTTCGCCGGGGCGTCGACCACCGGACCGTCGGTGCCCGACGGCTTCTCCGCCTCCAGCACCTCGGCCAGCTCCGTGTCGTCGATGACCGGCGTGGCCGGCTCCGGGTCGCCCACACCGTCGATCGCGTCGAGCGGATCCGTGCCGGCGTCGCCGGTCGACTCCGCCCCGTCGGTCGCGGCCGGCTCCGCCTCGACACCGGCGGGCTCGTCGACCACGGCGTCGTCCGCCGTACCGACGTCCTCGCCCGCCTCGGCGACCTCCACCGGACCGTCCCCGGTGGCGGCGTCCGCCGTACCGGCGTCGTCACCGGCCCCGGCGGCCGGTGCGGTCTCCGCCGGGCCGTCGGCCTGGCCCTGCTCTCGCTCGTCCCGGATGACGACGCGCTCGTCGGCCTGGCCGTCGGGCGCGGAGCCACCCGGCGCCGACCCGGTGGTCTCCGGGTCGGCGGCTCGTGGCTTGTCCGTCATGCGACTACCTCGATCCGTTCTGCCGGTGTGCATGGGATGTGTCGCGGTGACGACCGGTCACTTCTTGTCGTCCTCGTCGACGATCTCCGCGTCCACCACGTCGTCCCCGTCCTTGGCGCCACCCGCGCCGGGACCCGCGGCACCCGGACCGGCGCCCGGAGCGGCCTGCTCGCCCTGCTGCGCGTAGAGCAGCGAACCGGCCTGCTGGGAGACCTGGGCGAGCTTCTCGTGCGCCGACTTGATCTTATCCAGGTCGGTACCGCCGAGCGCGGAACGCAGGTCGCCGAGCGCCTCGTTGAGCTGGTCGCGGGACTCCGAGGGCAGCTTGTCGCCGCTCTCCGCGAGGAACTTCTCGGTCTGCCACTGGAGCTGCTCGGCCAGGTTGCGGGTCTCCGCCTCCTCGCGCCGCCGCTTGTCCTCGTCGGCGTGGTCCTGGGCGTCCCGCATCATCCGCTCGATGTCGTCCTTCGGCAGCCCCGAGCCGCCGGTGATCGTCATCGACTGCTCCTTGCCGGTGCCCAGGTCCTTCGCGTTGACGTGCACGATGCCGTTCGCGTCGATGTCGAAGGTGACCTCGACCTGCGGCACACCGCGCGGCGCCGGCGGCAGGCCGGTCAGCTCGAAGGTGCCGAGCTTCTTGTTGTACGCGGCGATGTCGCGCTCGCCCTGGAAGACCTGGATCAGCACCGACGGCTGGTTGTCGTCGGCGGTGGTGAAGACCTCGGAGCGCTTGGTCGGGATCGTGGTGTTCCGCTCGATCAGCTTGGTGAAGATGCCGCCCTTGGTCTCGATGCCCAGGCTCAGCGGGGTCACGTCGAGCAGCAGGACGTCCTTGACCTCGCCCTTGAGCACGCCGGCCTGCAGCGCCGCGCCGACCGCGACGACCTCGTCCGGGTTCACGCCCTTGTTCGGCTCCCGGCCGGTGAGCTGCTTGACCAGCTCGGAGACGGCCGGCATCCGGGTCGAGCCACCGACCAGGATCACGTGGTCGACGTCGGCGACCTTGATCCCGGCGTCCTTGATCGCCTGCTCGAACGGGCCCTTGCAGCGGTCCAGCAGGTCCTGCGACATCCGCTGGAACTCCGCCCGGGTGAGCGTCACGTCCAGGTGCAGCGGCGCCGAGGGGGCACCGTCGCCACCCGCCGGGCCGGCGGTGATGTACGGCAGGTTGATGCTGGTCGTGGTCGCGGCGGACAGCTCGATCTTGGCCTTCTCGGCCGCCTCGCGGAGCCGCTGCATCGCCATCTTGTCCTGCGACAGATCGACCCCGTGCTGCCCACGGAAGGTCTTGACCAGGTGGTCGATGATCCGCTCGTCCCAGTCGTCGCCGCCGAGGTGGTTGTCACCGCTGGTCGACTTGACCTCGATGACGCCCTCGGCCAGCTCCAGCAGCGACACGTCGAAGGTGCCGCCGCCCAGGTCGAAGACCAGGACGGTCTGCTCCTTGGAGCCCTTGTCCAGGCCGTACGCCAGCGCCGCCGCGGTCGGCTCGTTCACGATCCGCAGGACGTTGAAGCCGGCGATCTCCCCGGCCTCCTTGGTGGCCGTCCGCTGGGCGTCGTTGAAGTACGCCGGGACGGTGATCACGGCGTCGGTGATCCGCTCCCCCAGGTACGCCTCGGCGTCCCGCTTGAGCTTCATCAGCGTGCGCGCGGAGATCTCCTGGGGGGTGTACTTCTTGCCGTCGATGTCGACGGACCAGTTGGTGCCGACCTCCCGCTTGACCGACCGGATGGTCCGGTCCGGGTTGGTCACCGCCTGACGCTTGGCGACCTCACCGACGAGCACCTCACCGTTGCGGGCGAACGCGACGATCGAAGGAGTCGTCCGCGAGCCCTCCGCGTTCGCGATGACGGTGGGCTCGCCGCCCTCGAGAACGCTGACGCAGGAGTTCGTCGTGCCGAGGTCGATGCCGACCGCACGTGCCATCTTCGTTTCCTCGCTTCGTACTAGAGCAGGTGACGGGCACCGCCCGCAGCGCACCCACCACAAGTTGAGTGGACCGGACTCAATAGTGCCACGGCGAGCCCCAACGTCAAAGTCGACTTGAGTCACATCGACGCAACCCGCTTCCAGGCCCGGGTACGGCGAACCGGCCCCTCATCGACGGAGGTCGCGGCGGCCGACCACCGTACGCGCCCGGCACGCGGCGACGGCGCGCTGATCCGTCGGTAACCGTGCCTGTTGTCTGTGTTGCAGGGATCGGGCAGTCTTTACCCGTGACGACCCACGGCGACGCGGCCAGCGACCTCGGCACGTCCGTGGTCGAGGACGGGCGCCAGCACGGTGACGCCCCGGACGAGCGGGTCGGTCCGGGCCGGAGCGGGACGCCCCGCCCGGACCGGGACCTACCCGACACCGGCGTGGTCCCGGACGGCCCGGCGGAGCCCGGCGGCGGATCGACACCGGCGGGGACGAGCCCTCCCGGGCCCGGTCCGGACCCCCTCGGCTCGCCGCTGGCCGATGCCCCGCCGCCGACCGGCACCCGGGCCGGGACCGGCACCGAGCCGGACCTCTCCGAGGCGCTGGCCGGGCTGCGCGATGCCGTGCACGCCACCGCGTACCCGCTGGCACTGGCCGATGCGGGCCAGGCGCGACGACTCGCCGACGGGCTCGTCGCCCAGCTCGACGACTACCTGCTGCCCCGCCTCGCCCGACTCGACGCCCCGCTGCTCGTGGTCGTCGGCGGCTCCACCGGCGCCGGCAAGTCGACCCTGGTGAACAGCCTGGTCCAGGCCCGGGTCAGCGCCACCGGCGTGCTCCGGCCGACCACCCGGTCACCGGTACTCGTCTGCAACCCGGCCGACTCGGCCTGGTTCCGGCAGGGTGACCTGCTACCGGGCCTGACCCGCACCGCCGAGCCGGGCGACCGGCCGGACACGCTGCAACTGGTCTCCGCGCCGGCGCTGCCCGCCGGGTTGGCCTTCCTGGACGCCCCCGACATCGACTCGGTGGTCGACGCCAACCGGGCCCTCGCCAGCCAGCTGCTCGCCGCTGCCGACCTGTGGCTCTTCGTCACCACCGCCGCCCGGTACGCCGACGCGGTGCCGTGGGAACTGCTCCGCACCGCCCGCGCCCGCGGCACCGTGATCGCGCTGGTCCTCGACCGGGTGCCGCCGGGAGCGGCCGACGAGATCAGCTCCCACCTCGCCGAGATGCTGGCCGAGCAGGAACTGGGCGCCGCACCGGTGTTCGTGCTGCCGGAGACGGTGGTCGACGGGCAGGGCCTGCTGCCGGACCGGCTCACCCAGCCGCTCCGCTCCTGGTTCGGCCGGCTCGCCTCCGACGCCGAGGCCCGGTCGGCGGTGATCCGGCAGACCCTGGACGGCGCGCTCGGCGCGCTCGGTCCGACCGTCGCCGGGCTGGCCACCGCCGCCGACCAGCAGGCCGCCGCCGCCGAGGCGCTCGACGACCGGGTCCACGCGGCCTACCGCAACGCCCGCCGCACCGTCGAGGACGGGCTGCGGGACGGCCGGCTGCTCCGCGGCGAGGTCCTCGCCCGCTGGCAGGAGTTCGTCGGCACCGGAGAGCTGTTCCGCACCCTGGAGGCCCGGATCGGCCGGCTGCGGGACCGGCTCGTCGCGGCGGCCACCGGCCGTCCCGCGCCCAGTGCCCAGCTCCGGAATGCGATCGAGTCACAACTGGTCACGCTGCTGCGGGAGACCGCCGCCGTGGCCGCCGAACAGAGTCACAGCGCCTGGCAGGCGCACCCGGCCGGCGCCGCGCTGCTCACCCCGGAGTTGGCCCGGCCCGGCGCCGACCTGCCGGAACGGGCCGAGCGGCTGGTCCGGGACTGGCAGCGCGGCGTCCTGGAGCTGGTACGCACCACGGGCGGTGACAAGCGGTTCGTGGCGCGCAGTGCGGCGTACGCGGTCAACGCCACCGGGCTGGCCGTCATGATCGCGGTGTTCGCCTCCACCGCGTTCATCCCGACCGGGCTGGAGGTCGCGGCGGCCGGCGGGACCACGGTGGCGGCGCAGAAGGTGCTGGAGGCGATCTTCGGTGACCAGGCGATCCGTACGCTGGCCAACCGGGCCCGGGCCGACCTGATGACGATGGTCGGAACGCTGTTGGACGAGGAGGCCGCCCGCTACCTGACCCGCACCTCGGCGGCCGGCGTGCACGGCGACCCCGGTGAGCGGCTGCGCCGGGCGGCCGAACTGGTGCGCGACGCCCGCTCCCGCACCTCGCTGACCGGTACCGTTCCGCCGGCCGGAGACGATTCCGGGGCCGGCGACGCCGGGCAGGCCGGGGCCACGCCGCAGGTCGGGGCTGCGCCGGCCGTGGAAGAGCCGCCGGCCGGAGCGGGGACGGCCCGGTGAGCGGGGTCAGCCACACCGGCGGCGCGGTGACCGACATGATGGGCAGGGTGCGCGACGTGTTCCGGGCCGACGAGCGGGTCGACGCCGACCGGCTGACCGAGCGGCTGACGGCGGTCAGCCGGTTCCTCACCGCCGTCGAGGGCCACCTGCCCGACGAGCGGCTGGTACCGGCGCACACCCTCGTCGAGCGGGCCGGCACCCGGCTGGCGCTCTCCCGCGACCACACCGTGGTGGCGCTGGCCGGCGCGACCGGCAGCGGCAAGTCCAGCCTCTTCAACGCGCTGGCGCGGTTCGAGATGTCCCCGGTCGGGGTCCGCCGGCCGACCACCGGAGTGACCCACGCCTGCGTCTGGGGGCCGTTGGACGGCGCCACCAAGCTGCTCGACTGGGTCGGCGTACTGCCCCGGCACCGGTTCGTCCGGGAGAGCGCCCTGGACGGTGCGGACGAGGCCGACCTGCACGGCCTGGTCCTGCTCGACCTGCCCGACTTCGACTCGGTGGAGCGGTCCCACCGGCTGGAGGTGGACCGGCTGCTCGGCCTCGTCGACCTGGTCGTCTGGGTCGTCGACCCGCAGAAGTACGCCGACCGGGTGGTGCACGCCAGTTACCTGCGCGAGTTCCACCGCCACCGGGACGTCACCGTCGTGGTCCTCAACCAGGCCGACCGGCTGCCACCGGCCGAGGTGCCCCGGCTGATGGCCGACCTCCGGCGGCTGCTCAACGCCGACCAGCTCGCCGGGGTCCGGCTGCTCGCCACGTCCGCACTGAGCGACCACGCCACGGCCCCGCTGCGTTCGGTGCTCGGTCAGGCGGTCGCCGAACGGCAGGCGGCGCTGCGCCGGCTCGCCGGTGACGCGGACGCGGTGACCGAGCGGTTGGCCGAGATGATGGGCTCGGCACCGGCCAGCGACGACGTCGACCGGCCGACCATGCGCCGGCTCATCGACGCCCTCGCCGCCGCGGCGGGCGTACCGGCGGTCGCCGAGGCGACCGAGCAGGCGTACCGGCACCGGGCGGTCGCCGCGACCGGCTGGCCGGTGGCGCGGGGCTGGCGACGGCTGCGGCCGGACCCGCTTCGCCGGCTGCACCTGGCCGGGCCCGCCGACGACCGGTCGAGGCAGCTCGCGGAGACCGGCGAGGCCGTCGTTCCGGCGGCGGCCACCTCGCTGCCCGAGCCGACCGTGGCACAGCGCTCGGCGGTCGGGCTGGCCCTGCGGGCGGTCGCCGACCAGGCCGGTACGTCCCTGCCCGCCCCCTGGGCGGCGGCGGTGACCACCGCGGCCCGCTCCCGGCTCACCGACCTCTCCGACGCGCTGGACCGGGCGGTCGCCACGACCGACCTCGGGGTGGCCCGCCGGCCGATCTGGTGGCGGCTGGTCAACGGGGTGCAGTGGCTGGTGACCGTGGCCGCCGTGGCGGGCCTGGCCTGGCTGGTCCTCGGCTACCTGGTACGCGCCGTCGGGCTGCCCCGCCTGGAATATCCGATGGTCGGCGAGGTGCCGCTGCCGACCCTGCTGCTGCTCGGCGGACTGCTCCTCGGGGTACTGGTCGCGCTGCTGGTCAAACCGGTGATCCGCTGGGCCGCCCGGCGGGCGCGGTGGCGGGCCGAGGGCCGGATGCACGACGCGGTGGCCGAGGTGGCCCGGGCACAGGTCGTCGCGCCGGTCCGCGCGGTGCTCCGCTCGTACGCCGAGGCGCGGGCCGCGCTCCGCGCCGCCTCGTCGTCCAGGTGATCTTCCGGCGGGTACGGGAGCGAGCTGACCGGCGCCGATCTCCGCGCCGGGCGTACCCGTTGATCTTCGGGGTGCCCGCTCCCGGCGCGCTCCTGGTGCTCGATGGCCGGCCCCCGGCGTAGGGTCGATTTCATGGCCACGCCGCAGAACCCCTATGACGCAGTGCTGCACGCCGCTCGCGACGTGACAAAGCTCGACTGCGCGCTGGACGCCGAGATGCTCGGCACGGCGCTGCTGGGCAGCGTCTACGCCATCGCCGAGGAAGATCGCAACAGTGCCGTCCGCGAGTTCGTGGGCGGCTTCCTCACCGCGACCTCGCGCCGCCGCACGGCGGCGGCGCGCACCATCCGTACCGTCTTCGCCTCGCTGGTGCCGGACGCCGCCGGCGCCGCGGCGGTCAAGCCCGGCACGCAGTCGCCCTCCTGGTCCGAACAGCTCGGGAAGGTACGGCTGACCGGCAGTTACGCCTACGGCGACGTGTACGGCGACCAGACCTCCTACCTGGCCACCTTCGCCTACGACGACACCGAGACCGGCGGGCCGGAGCATGCCGTGGTGGCGCTGGTCGACCACAACATCGGGATCACCAAGGACGTCTTCGTCGGCGGCCCCGCCGAACGGATCCTCGGACAGGTGCGCGAGATGTGCGCCGGTGACGCGCTGACCTGGTTCCGCGAGGAGGACCCGTCGCGGCTGCGCGGCGAGGTGGCCCGGCACCTGAACATCACCGACGAGTTGGGAGCGCTGCCCGACGAGGGCTCGCTCGCCACCGACCGGGCGCTGGTCGGTGCTCGGCTGGCCCTGCTGCCCACCCCTCTCCTCAGCGCCGTACGGGACGAACCGGAGGCGCTCTCGGCCGACGGACGCGACCGGTTGGTCCGTGGTTTCCTCGGCTCTCCGGAGGCCGCCCGGCTCAACCTGCACCAGGTGCCGGAGGCGGATCTCGCCTCGCTGCACTTCTGCCTCAGCCTGGTGCTGGACCACTCGGCGACGCTGCCGGACGCGGACCCGATGCGCTGGAGTCCGGCCGTGGCCGGGCTGTTCCTGCTCGACTGGGTGCACCGGCGGGCGGTGCTGGACATGGACGACGCGGCGATGCTGCCCCGGGTGGTCCGGGGTTGGGCCGCCTACGCGGCCCGGCAGCGAGGGCTGCCGGCCGAGGCGGCCGCCCAGACCGACGAGGCGATCGACGAAATGGTCCCGGAGTTCGTCCGGCTCTACACCACGGGTGAACGGCGCAGCCCGGCCACGGCGGCGGTGGCCCAGCTGATCGCCGAGGGCGTCGACCCGGACGACCCGGAGGCGTTGGACGCCTGGATCGAGGCGAACCGGCAGCGGCTGGGCGACGACCCGGCGTAGCCGACCGGCGAACGGTGCTGCCCCGGCCCCCGCGCCCCGCGCGCGGGGGCCGGGCACACCTGCCGAGTGGACGCCGCCCGGTCAGCGCCGCCCGGTCAGCGCTCGCCGTCGGGCTGCCCGAGCAGCCGGGCCCGGCGCGCGGTCAGGCCGGGCAGGTCCACCCGGACCGGCCACGGGCTGTCGGTCGCGAACGGCTCGGTCGTGTAGTGGGTGACGTAGCGGTACTGCCGGCCGCCCGGGTCGAGCACCAGCTCGGCGAGCGCGATCGTCGGCTTGTCCTCCTCCGGCACCACGATCCAGTACGCCGGCACGCCGGCACGGGCGTAGAGGGCCCGCTTGGTCTCGGTGTCCCGCAGCGCCGAGGTCGGCGAGACGACCTCGACGACCAGGAGCGCGTCGGTGATCGGGAACGGGGTGCAGCGCAGGTGCTCGGCCCGGGTCACCACCACGTCCGGCCGGGGCTCGTTGTGCTCGTCGACGGTGGTGGACTGGTCGGTGCCGACCGCGTATTCGTCTGAGGGGACCGAATCCTCCAGCAGGTTGGCGATCCAGCGGGCGATGGTGTTGTGGTCGATCGTGGCCGAGGGGGACACGATGAGGCTCCCGTCAATCAGCTCGTAGCGCCGGCCGTCATCGGGCAGGGCGTGCAGGTCTGCCGTGGTGTAGCCGTGCGGGCCGGGCCGGTCGAGGGCGATCGGGGCGGCGGTCATCGGACGACCTCCGGGATCGGTCGGGGAAGCCACGAGGTCAAGGCTACGGGTGGGGCGTTCACGGGCGCCAGCGTAACGGTGAGCACTGACAAGATCACGCAAACGGCGGCGGGGGCGGCCCGATGGACCGCCCCGCCGTACTGTTGCGCTGACTCAGATCTCGACCTCGTGGTGGTCGTCGTGCAGGCCGCCGCCGCCACCGGCCGGCGCGGTGGTGCCGCGGGTCGGCCCCGACAGCGGCCGGGTCAGGCTGCGGGTGTCAAAGGCGTACGTGACGATGGCGTGCGCCACCGCGTCGGACATCTCGTCGATCGCCCTGGTGCTGATGTTGTCGATGTCGTCGCAGGCCTGGTGGTAGCAGGGGTCGTAGGGCTGCCCCGCCGTACCGCCGTAGACCTCGGCCTCCTCGGGCGTCTTGACCAGCTCGGCTCCGGTGAAGAGGCCGCCGGACGGGATGTCGACGCCGGCCGCGATGAACGGCCCGTAGTCGCTGCGTCCGGAGAACGGCGTCTCCGCCGAGGCGAGCCGCTGGGACCGGAAGTAGTCGTGGAACAGCTTCTCGATCGCGCCCGAGCCGGGCGGGCCGGCCGCCGACCCGGTGCCGACGGGGAAGGCCGAGTTGTCGCCGTCGTAGACGAAGCGGACGTAGTTCGGCGAGCCCACCATGTCGAAGTTCAGGTACAGCGCGATCCTGTCCTGCTCGGCGGCCGGCAGGTTGGCGATGTAGTGCGTCGAGCCGACCAGGTTGGCCTCCTCGGCGCCCCAGAGCGCGAATCGGACCTTGTTGCGGGTGGGCAGCCACCGCATCTGCTCGGCGATCTCCAGCAGGGCGGCGCTGCCGCTGCCGTTGTCGTTGATCCCCGGGCCCTCCGGTACCGAGTCGAGGTGCGCCCCCGCCATCACCACGTTGTCCGGGTTGCCCCAGCGCGACTCGGCGAAGATGTTCTCGGTGGTGGCCGTGCCGCGGAAGGTGTCGGTGAAGACCCGCAGGGTGAGCCCGCCGGCGACCTGCGCGACGAGTTCCTGGCCGATTTCCTGGGAGACGCCCACCGCGGCGAAGTCCAGGGTGTACGTGTTGCCCAGGGTCCCGGAGAGGTCCCCGCTGATGTTGTTGTAGATGACCACGGCGGCCGCCCCCGCGGCGGCGGCGTTGCTGGCCTTCTGTCCGAACGCGCAGGTGCCCCGGCTGATCACGACGATGGTGTCGACGTTGGCCGGTCCGAAGTCGCCGGCGGCGCAGCCCTGGGAGTCGCCGGTCGGCACGCTGCCCGGTGCGGTGACGTCCGCGCTGCCCGAGTAGCTCATGATCCTGTGTGGCAGGTCGCCGGCCGGGGCCGACACCCGCTCCAGTTCGGACGGTGTGTTGATCAGGAACGTCTGGAAGTCGAACGACTGGCGGCTGACCCGGTATCCGGCCCGGCGGAAGATCTTCTCCGCGTAGTCGACCGACTCGTTGTAACCCTCCGCGCCGGAGGCGCGGTTGCCCCCGTTGCGGTCGGCGATCTTCTGGAATTCCTTGAGATGCTGCACGACACCCTTCGCCGTGACCGCCTTGCGCACGGCCCAGGAGCCGAGGCTTCCCGAGCTGGCCTCGGCGGGCGAGGGGGTCGCCACCACCACGAGCGCTCCGACGAGCGCCGTGGCCACCAGGCCTCGGCCCCATCTACCGCTGGTCTGACCCACGATGACTCCTACTCTGCCGACGCCGGGTTATCCGGCCTGTCGAGGGAGGTCAGCATAGCCAGGGGTCACTGGCTCGTGAATCGTCCAGATGAGCCCCCTGGCCCGTCGTTCGGGTCCCGGGGTCACCAGGCAGGTGGTGCTCGGGATCCGGCCAGATGGCGATTGGCACCGCGCAGGCGGTTGGGTGACGCGGTGGACGCGGTGGACCGAAACCCTGCCGACAGAATTGATCAGAGCCGATCGCCAGCCGCGGCACCACAGCCATCCTTGCCGGAAGCGCTGGTGGCGGTCGGACTTCGGACAGCGGCCGGTTCCGCCGGGGATATCGCATCCGATCGCACCCGCCTAGGGTGCAGGGGAAGGCGCGCCAGGGGCCTACGGCGCCTCATCGCGTACGCGCCCGGACCAACCAACTCCGCAAAAGAACACTCCACCGAACCAGCCGGCCATCGAGCAGGCACCCCGTCGGATCCGGCACCCCATCGGATAAGGAGTCGATCGTCATGAGTTCCGCCAAACTCGATCTCCGCGTGGTTCCCGAGCGGCCGACGGCCCGCAACGATGTCCCGTCCGACCTCGACCTGGTGGTCGAGGTGACGACCAGCCGGGGTATCGGTGACCAGCCAGCGATGCACGCGCTGAATCTCTGTGTCGTCATCGACCGCAGCAGCTCCATGGCTACCAATGACAAGCTGGAGCAGGCCAAGCGCAGTTGCGTCAGCATCTGGGAGAGTCTCAACCCGGCCGACCACCTCACCGTCCTCGCGTTCGACGACGAGGTCGTCTCGGTCGTGAACCCACAGACACCGCCGGACGAGGTGAAGAAACGCATAATGGCCCTTCAGCCCGGCGGGATGACGAACCTCTCCAACGGCTGGTACCTGGGCCTGCTCGAACTGCAGACCTACGCCTCGCCCGGCCACATCAACCGGCTCGTACTGCTGTCCGACGGCCATGCCAACCTCGGCGAGCAGAAGCCGACGGTCCTCGGGGCGGAGTCCGCGCGGGCACTGGACGAGCTGTCCGTCACGACCTCGACCATCGGCATCGGGAACGACTTCCAGGAAGATCTGCTCGCCGCGCTCGCCCGGCAGTCCGGCGGCCGGTTCTGGTACATCGGCGATTCGGCGATCGAGGAGATCATCCGCGAGGAGTTCAGCGGAGCGCTGTCGGTGTTCCTCGAACGACCCAGCGTGCAGGTGAACCTTCCACCGGGCGTCACGATCCAGCAGGAGCTCAACGATCTGCCGAAGATCGGCGGCCGCTACCGGCTCCGGCCGGTCAAGGCCAACGACCAGGTGTGCTTCGCCGTACGGCTGCGCGTCAACCCGGAAAAGGTCGAGGACGGCCGGATCACCATCGGAGCGGCCCTTCTGGATGGTGGTGCGCAGGCACGGGAGGCGGTTGTTGACATCGGGCTCGGGACGCTGGACGAGTTCGCGGCGAGCCCGGAGGAACCATTCGTCGCGCTTGTCGTGTCGAAGTACGTCGCGGCGGTCGCCGACGAGCAGATCATCGAGAAAATAGATGCCGGGGAGGTGACGACCATGGTCGAAATGCTGCAGAGCCAGTCCACGTTGATGAAGGAGCTGCAGAGCAAGCTCGGCGGCGCCCGGACCGTCGCGTGGGACGAGATGGATGACCGCCAGGCACGTGAGCGGCGCCGGCTCGAACGGGAGATCCTCGAAAACGATGCGCTGATCGCGGTCGGGCAACTGATCGGCCTGCTGCGCGCTCTCGGCGAGGACGGGAGGGCGGACGGGCTGTTGGAGCTGGGCCGCAAGAAGCATCGCCTCCGTGGAGAGAACAACATGGCGTGGAACTCGCGGTCTCTCAGCGACGACTGGTCGGCCAAGGAGGCTCTGCTACGAGCCCGCCGGGCTATTCCGGCGCTGCTTCGGCAGTATCCGGACCTGGCGGAGGAGTTCGGCGGGATCCAACGGGATATCGATGAGCGACTGGCGCGTCTTTCCTGAGCGGACCTGGTCGGCGATCGGCCGGACCATGAGCGGGTCTGGTCCCGGTGAGGGCCCGTACGGGCTGTCGTACGCGGTCGACACCGGCATCGGTCCGTTCCTCAACGGTCGTGTCTCCGCGCGCATCCGGCTTGCGCGGCGGTCCGGAACCCAGGCTGCCGGGCTGGTCTGCCGCGCCGACGAACACCGGTCGCTGGTGGCGTACTACTTCGTGACCGAGCCCGACTCACCTGAGCTGTTCGCCCTGCGGATCGCCACGTTCAAACACGGGCAGCTCTCCTCGATCGTCGGGCTACGCAAGCCGGTCGACCTCGGCGCCAACGACGAGGTCCACCTGGCGCTGCAATTCTTCTCCGGCGAGATCGTCGGCCAGGTGATGGTCGGCGACGAGGTGCACACGCTCAGGAGCAGTGTCCCCGGGCTGCCCTTTCCCGGGTACGGCGGTGTCGTCCGGTTCTACAACACCTCGGTGCTGGTCCGCGGAGTTCACATCGAGGAGATCGGCACCAAGCCCGTCCTGCCGGAGGAGCCGGAGAGCGTTGACCACCCGCACCGCTTCGCCGCCTTCATCTCGCACTCGGCGACCGACCAGGAGGCGGTCGCGCAGCTCGTGGCGAGGCTGCGCGAGGCCAACATCCCGTACTGGATCGACCATGAGCAGATCACGTTCGGCGACCCCATCGTGGCCAAGATCGAGGAGGGCTTGCAGCAGAGCCGCTCGGTGGTGGTGTGCCTGAGTGCGAACCTCGTGTCGTCGGGATGGTGCCGCGCCGAGTACGGACCGATCCTGTACCGCGAGTTCAGCGGCGACACGTCGCGCCGGGTGATCCCGCTGAGCCTGGACGGTTCGACCGGTTCGGGATCGACGCCGCTGCTGCTCTCGGACAAGATGCGGGCCGACTTTACCGACCAGGCCAGCATGGGCCGGTTCCTGGCGTTCCTCGCGCGGCCGTCGGCATAGTCGTCGGATGGCGGCGGCGTTACCAGACGACCGGTGACGGCGCCTCGGGCCTGCGCACGAACGCCGCCGGGTCCGCGGGCGACACGCTGTCCGCCGAACCCGTCGCACTGACCGTCGGCTCCGGTGCGGTGGGCTCCGGTGCGGTGGGCTCCGGTGCGGTGGGCTCCGTGCTCACGGTCGGCTCCGTGCTCACGGTCGGCTCCGGCACCGGCGAGGTGTAGCTCGCCGTCGGCCCGGGGGCTCCGGAGGAGTCGCTGGGCTCCGGTGTCGGCGGCTCGCTCGGCTCCGGGGTGGGCGGGTCGGTCGGCTCCGGTGCCGGCGGGTCGGTGGGATCCGGTGTCGGGGACGGTGGCCAGCCCGGGTCCGTCGGCTCGGGCGCCGGGAACTGCGGGCCGGTCGGCTCGGGTGCCGGCGGGAGCGGCGGCCTCGGCCCGCCCGGTCCCGGCCCGCCCGGCCAGGGGGGCCGGCCCGGTTCCGTACCCGACGGTCCGGTGCCGGCCGGTCCGGGCCCCGGCACGGGCGCCAGCGCCCGCCAGCTTCCCGGCACCCCGCCCACCCCGGCGGACGTGCGCCGCACGGGCGGCGCCGGGGGTACGAGCACCAGCGGACCACCCAGCGGCGGCGCGATGAACGGGGTGGTGCCGGACGGCGCCATCCCGCTGCTGACGGTCGCCGAACCGGTGCTGATCGCCGCGAGGATCGGCAGGGACGAGGTACCGGCCAGCAGCGCGACGGTGAACAGGTAGCGCCGGGTGGGGCCGGCGAGCCCCTCGGCCCGGTGCACCCCCTTCACCCGGCGGTGGACCTGGTGGGTGCCGCCTGCCCGGCGGTGCCGGGCGAGCAACGACGGGACTCGGTCGTCGGCGCCGTGTTCGGGCACGGGAAACTCCTCGTCGTCGGCGTGATCGGCCAGGTGGGGCCGGGCGGACCTCGTCTCGACCACGGCTGCTTCTCGTCCCTCACAGTGTCGTAGTGACCCTGAGTTCGCCAGCGTCACACAGCGTGTCGGCCCCGGAGTTTGTCGTGTCTTCGCCGACGTACCAGAGCAAATCGCCATAGTTGTGGCGAACCCGGCGCCCGTCGAAATCCGAGCCCCACCGAACTACAGGTGTGCTGACCTGCTCTGCGAATATGGAGCCGACGGCATCGCGGCCGTACCCTCCGCGCACCCGCGGTAGGCGCGGCTCGGAGCCGACGCTCGGCGGACCAGGTTCGCCCCCAAGGACCCTGGTCCATGCCGCGTGGCTGCCCCTACCGGGGTCAGGCGCGGTAGCCACCACCGCCCGGCAGCAGCCGGACGGGCTACGAGCTGCGCGGTCGGGACACCCCCGCTGCCGACGCACACACGACAGGAGATAGGGATGGCGAAGGGCGATCCCGCGGGCACGGCCCGCGGCAAGCGGGCCACACCCCGGTCTGGACGGGCTCGCGGTCAGACCGCGGGCACCCCGGATCTCGTGCAGCTACTCACCCCCGACGGCGAGCGCATCGACAAGGTGACCTGGTCGGACGGTACGGAGTACCAGGTCGACTTCACCGACGAGGAGTACCGCGGGCTCTACCGCGACCTCGTCGTGGTCCGCAAGCTGGACAGCGAGGCGACCGCGCTGCAGCGGCAGGGCGAGCTGGGCATCTGGGCCAGCCTGCTCGGCCAGGAGGCGGCGCAGGTCGGCTCCGGCCGGGCGCTGCGACCGCAGGACATGGCCTTCCCGACCTACCGGGAGCACGGCGTGCTCTACTGCCGGGGCATCGACCCGATCATGCCCCTGGGGCTGTTCCGGGGCGTCGACCTCGGCGGCTGGGACCCGAACGAGTTCAAGTTCAACATGTACACGATCGTCATCGGGGCGCAGACCCTGCACGCCACCGGGTACGCCATGGGCATCACCATGGACGGCCGGACCGGCGCCGATGACGGCGAGGCCGTGATCGCCTACTTCGGTGACGGTGCCTCCTCCCAGGGCGACGTGAACGAGGCCTTCATCTGGTCCAGCGTGCTGAACTCCCCGATCGTCTTCTTCTGCCAGAACAACCAGTACGCGATCTCCGAGCCGCTGGAGCGGCAGACCCGGATCCCGCTCTACCAGCGGGCCGCCGGATTCGGCTTCCCCGGCGTACGGGTGGACGGCAACGACGTGCTGGCCACGTACGCGGTGACCCGGGCGGCACTGGACCACGCCCGGCACGGCCAGGGCCCGACCCTGGTGGAGGCGTTCACCTACCGGATGGGCGCGCACACCACCACCGACGACCCGACCCGCTACCGGATCGCCAGCGAGGTCGAGGCGTGGCAGGCCAAGGACCCGATCGCCCGGGTCCGGACGTTCCTGGCGAAGCAGGGCATCGGCGACGACGCGTTCTTCGCCGAGGTCGACGAGGAGGCCCGGCAGACGGCACTGCGGCTGCGCGAGCGGGTGCTGGAGATGCCCGATCCCCAGCCGTTGACCATGTTCGACCACGTCTTCCCGAACGGTTCCCCTGAGTTGGACGCCCAGCGGGAGCAGCTGGCCCGGTACCTGGACTCGTTCGAGGGGAGCGCGCACTGATGGCCACCGAGACCCTCACCCTGGGCAAGGCACTCAACCGCGGCCTGCGGCGCGCGCTGGAGCAGGACCCCAAGGTCATCATCATGGGCGAGGACGTCGGCAAGCTCGGCGGCGTCTTCCGGATCACCGACGGCCTCCAGAAGGACTTCGGCGAGAACCGGGTGATCGACACCCCGCTCGCCGAGTCCGGCATCATCGGCACCGCGGTCGGCCTCGCCATCCGCGGCTACCGGCCGATCTGCGAGATCCAGTTCGACGGGTTCGTCTACCCGGCGTACGACCAGATCGTGTCGCAGGTGGCGAAGATGCACTACCGCTCGCAGGGGCGGGTCCGGATGCCGATCGTCATCCGGATCCCGTTCGGCGGCGGCATCGGGGCGGTGGAGCACCACTCCGAGTCCCCGGAGGCGTACTTCGCGCACACCGCCGGGCTGAAGGTGGTGGCGTGCAGCTCGCCGCAGGACGCGTACACGATGATCCAGCAGGCGGTCGCCTCCGACGACCCGATCGTCTTCTTCGAGCCGAAGCGGCGCTACCACGAGAAGGGCGAGGTGGATCTGGAGGCGCCCCTGGACGCGGCGTACCCGCTGCACTCCGCCCGGGTGGTCCGGCCCGGCCGGGACGCCACGCTGCTGGCGTACGGGCCGATGGTGCGTACCGCCATGGAGGCGGCGGCCGCGGCCGAGGAGGACGGTCGGCAGCTTGAGGTGATCGACCTGCGTACGCTCTCCCCGCTCGACCTGGCGGCGGCGTACGAGTCGGTCCGGCGCACCGGCCGCTGCGTGGTGGTGCACGAGGCGCCGAACAACCTCGGCCTCGGCGCCGAGATCGCGGCCCGGATCACCGAGGAGTGCTTCTACTCCCTGGAGTCCCCCGTGCTGCGGGTCACCGGCTTCGACACGCCCTACCCGGCCGCCCGGCTGGAAGAGGACTACCTGCCCAACCTCGACCGGGTGCTCGACGGCGTCGACCGCACCTTCGGGTGGTGAGCGGCATGTCGCGAGTCAGGGAGTTCCCCCTGCCCGACCTCGGCGAGGGACTGACCGAGGGCGAGATCCTCAAGTGGCTCGTCGAGGTCGGCGACACCGTCGAGCTCAACCAGCCGATCGTCGAGGTGGAGACGGCGAAGGCGGCGGTCGAGATCCCGGCGAAGTGGGCCGGCCAGGTGACCGCGATCTTCCACCCGGAGGGCACCGTGGTCGACGTCGGTACGCCGATCTTCGCCGTCGACACCGATCCGGGGGCCGGCGACCTGCCGGTGCCCTCGGCGGCGTCGCTGGCCGCGGTCGAGCTGGCGCCCCCGGAGGGCGCGATCGAGCCCGGCCTGATCGGTGGTCCCGCGCCGGGCGGCCGGACGGCGGTGCTGGTCGGTTACGGTCCGAAGACCGGCGCGGCCAAGCGGCGGCCCCGCAAGAGCACCGCGCCGGCGGCGGGCACCTCCGCCGCTGACGCGCCGGCTGCCACGCCCGAGCCGGTACGCCCGGCGCCGGAGCCGGTCCGCGCGGCGGTGCCGGCGCAGCCGGTGGCCGGGGTCGCGGCGCCGGCCGTGAACGGGGCGAATGGACTGGTGCTGGCGAAGCCGCCGGTACGCAAGCTCGCCAAGGATCTCGGCGTCGACCTGCGTACGGTCACCGGGTCCGGCCCGCTCGGGTCGATCACCCGGGACGACGTACAGCTGGCGGCGAGCGGGGGCACGGCGGCGGCCGAGCCGGCGGTCCGGGCGGCGCTCAGCTCGGCGCCGGCCTTCGGGCCGGATCGCGAGCGGCGGATTCCGGTCAAGGGCGTCCGGAAGCTGACGGCGCAGAACATGGTCTCCTCGGCGTTCAGCGCGCCGCACGTGACCGAGTTCCTCACGGTGGACGTGACGCGGTCGATGAAGGCGCTCGACCGGCTGCGGCAGCGGCCGGAGTGGCGGGACGCCCGGGTCTCCCCGCTGCTGCTGGTCGCGAAGGCGGTGCTGCTCGCCGTCCAGCGGCATCCCATGGTCAACTCGACCTGGGCCGGCGAGGAGATCGTCGTCAAGGAGTACGTCAACCTGGGCATCGCGGCGGCCACCGAGCGGGGCCTGATCGTGCCGAACATCAAGGACGCGGGTCGGTTGTCGCTGCGCGAGCTGGCGGACGCGCTGACCGACCTGGTCCAGACGGCGAAGGCGGGGCGTACGACGCCGGCGGACATGTCCGGCGGCACGCTGACCATCACCAACGTCGGGGTCTTCGGGGTCGACACGGGCACCCCGATCCTGCCGCCGGGTGAGTCGGCGATCCTCGCCCTCGGCGCGGTCAAGGAGATGCCCTGGGTGCACAAGGGCAAGGTCAGGGTTCGCCAGGTGACCACGCTGGGTCTCTCCTTCGACCACCGCATCATCGACGGCGAGCTGGGCTCGAAGTTCCTGCGGGACGTCGGGGTGTTCCTCACCGATCCGGAGGCGGCCCTGCTGGCCTGGACCTGACGCTCCGCCGTCCGGCACGACGCGGCCGGTGTGCTCCGGGTTACGACCCGGCACACCGGCCGCGTCCGTCAGGTGACGAAGAACCGTCGCTCACACCTCGCTGTCACCTAAGATTATTAGGCACGTGGTCCACCTCACCTAATAATCGATGGCAATCCTCGGTCTGATGAGGTTGAATGGACACATCAGACGGGACGACAACCGAATAGCCAGGGGGCGCACACCATGAGCATGATCAACCGATTCCGCAACCGCCGCAGCGACGCCCGTCGGGCCCGGGCCATCCAGCGCGCACTGCGTTCGGCCAACTCGCCGGCGGTCCGCGACGAGATCCTGATCGCCGCGCAGCGCTACTACGGCTGAGCTGAGCAGACTCCTCACCTCCGCACCACCGAAGACCCGTACCGGCCCGGCCGGTACGGGTCTTCGGCCGTTCAACCCCGCCGCCCACCGGGATTCCGTCCCCACCGCACCGCCCGGTACGGTGGGGCTCGGTCGTCGCCCGTCCGATTGCCCGAGATGCCCGAACAGATGCGACCGTTCGGCGAACCTCGGCTGAACCGGACCCGACGACCGGCGCTGCCCGAGCGGCACCGGTCCAGACCGGCTACGGTGCGGGGAGCTTGCTCAGCCGGTTCCCGCGCCGGTGTCGCCGGCCGTCAGCCGGAGGTATGGCGGGAGACCGGTGCGGCCGACATGTGATGGAGGAGGCAACCGCATGACGTCCGAGGATCCGCAGCACCCCGGCCGACGGCCGGACGAGGCTGCGCCGGGCGCCGCAGGCCCTGCCCCGTACGGCAGTCATGCACCATACGGCGACGATCGGTTCCCGCCGCAGGGCGAGAGCGACCGGTTCCCGCCGCAGGGCGGCGCGCCGCCCACCGACTTCGGCTGGGCGCCCCCGCCCCCGGCCGGCCGGGCGAACGCGGCCGGCGCCTGGGACGGCCCGCAGGGCGGTCCGGGTGCCGGACAGTCCGCTCCGCCCGGCTGGGACGAGCCCGGTGCCGGGGCCAGCCCCTCGGGTTGGGGCGGACCGGGCGGCGACGGAGCCCCCCAGCGCCCGCAACCCGAGCCCGCCTGGGGTCCACCACCGGCCGCCCCGACCGGCCGGGCCACGCCACCGGGACCGGGCGTGCCAACCGGACCGGGCACCGCGCCCGTCGACGGGCCGGGTGCCTCGTCCGACTGGGGCGCCGCCCCCGCCGGACCTCCGCGCTGGGCCGGCGCCGGCCAGCCCCCGGCCAACGGCACGGCGCCGTACCCCCCGCCGACCCCCGCGTCGTACCCGGTCCAGTCCGCCGGCGGCCCCGGCTACCCGCCACCGCCCCCCGGTGGCCCGTACCCGCCGGCCGACGGCCCGCGCCGCACCGAGGCGGGACCGGACGGTTCCGGCCAGCCGGGCGACGGTCCAGGGCAGCCGGCCCCCGGCCGGGCCGCCGCGGCGGTCGCCGAACCGTGGGCGGCGAACGAGACCTGGAGTCCTCCGGCGCCCCGCTCGGAATCCGCGCCCCCGCAGGCCCCGCAGCCGGCCGAGTATCCCGAGCCCGGTGGCTCCGGCCCGGCCGCCGCCGCGCGGGCGACGGCCCAGCCCGCGGCCTGGGCGCCGCCGGGCGGTTGGCCCGACGCCGGGCCGCAGGGCTCCGCCGGAACGGATTCCGCCGGCCCGGCTGAGTCGCGCGGCGACGAACTGCCGCGCCGCGCCGACGACCGGTTCGGTGCCGACCCGTACGACCGGGGCGGGTTCCCCGGGGACGGTTCCGGCGCGGGCGGATCGAACGGAGCCGGCGGCGCGGGTGGTGCCTTCGAGCCGCCGCGCCAGGAGTTCGACCGGCGCGAGCCGGACGGCCCGCCCTACCGGCCGACCTCCGCGCCCGGCATCTCCGCCGGCAACCCGGTGCCGCTGCCGCCGCAGGAGACCCGCGTTCCGGGCGCCAGCCTGGCCGCCGCACCGCCCGCCGGTTACCAGCCGCCGGGCGACTACCCCGCTCCCAGCGGCTATCCGCAGCCGCCGGAGGCACCCGGGCAGGCCGGCTATCCGGCCCGGGGCGGGTTCCAGCCCGGCGGTGACCTGCCACCGGGTGCCGGCACCGACCAGCGGTCCCCCGCCGGCTACGGCCAGCCGTCCCGGGAACCGGCCGGCTGGGCTCCGCCCGGCTTCGCGCCGGACCCGGGGCCGCAGGCCGCTCCGGGCGCACCGGTCGTCCCGCAGCCACGGGTACCGGGCGACGCCGCGGCCGCCGCCCGGGTCTCGGTGCCCGGGTCGGACCAGCAGGAGCAGTCCGCCGACCGTGAGCGGCCGGCCACCGGTCGGGCCGTCGCGGGAAGCGCCTCCGTGCCGTTGGCGAGCCGGGTCATGCCCCCGACCGACCATGCCATGCGGCCGTCCGCGATGCCGGTGCCCCGGCCACGCGTCTACGGCCGGCCGGCCGACCCGGACGCGCCGGGCCAGGCGGGGCCGGCCGAGCCGGGCCGGGACCAGGAGCGGCCGGACGGCGAGGCCGCCGGGCGGGGCGGCGTCTACGGCGCTCCGCCGGCACAGGGCGGCCCCGACCGCGCCCCAGACCGCTTCGGCGACGTCCCCGGCGACCGGTTCGCGGACAGGCCGGGCGAGAGGCCGGATGACGGCCCCGGCGACCGCTTCGGGGAGAGGCCCGGAGACGGCCCCGGCGACCGCTTCGGCGATGCTCCGCCGAACCGGTTCCCGGACGCGAACCCGAACCGGTTCGCTGACGCGCCGCCACCGGAGCGGCTCCCCGGCGGACCCTCGGAGCGGTTCCCCGGACCTTCGGACGGGTTCCCCGGCGGACCTTCGGACCGGTTCCCCGGCGGACCTTCGGACCGGTTCCCGGAGACGCCCGAAGACCGGTTCGGGGCACTCGCCCCCGGTACCGCACGGGTGGGCGCGCCGACCCCGGAGGCACCCGGCGCACAGCCGCCGGGCCAGCGCCCCGGAGCCGGGCCGGCGCCCTTCGCCGACCTACTCGGCCCCGGACAGGCCCCGGCGAGTTCGCCGCCGAATGCCCCCGGCGGCGCGGACGGCGGACGGTTCGGTGGCTCCGGCCAGGCGGACTTCGCCCCGGTGGTACCCGCCTCCGGCAACGCGCCCGGCTACGGCGTGCCGGGCTCCTACGGTTCACCGGCCTCCTACGGCCCGCCCGGGGTGGGCCAGCAGTCGGGTCCGGGCCAGCAGTCGGGTCCGGGGCAGCAGCAGTCCGGTTCCGGGCAGACGTACGGGTCGGCACCGCAGTCCAGCCCGGACTGGGGCACGCCGGACAAGGCCGAGCAGGGCCGGTTCGACTCGTTCAAGCCGGAGCCGCGCGAGGAGGCCAAACCGGCCGAGCCGGCCGAGCCGCCGATCCCGCAGGTACGCAACGGCAGGGTGCTGCTCCTGGTGCTGACCGCCGCCGTACTGCTGCTGGCGATCCCGCTCGGCACCCTCTGGCTGCTCGGCAGGACCGGTGGGGACTCCCCGCCGCCGTTCAACCCGGCCGTGGGCGAGTGCGTCAAGGAGGATGGCGGCAAGCCGGTCGCCGCGGACTGCGCCGCACAGGACGCGTTCAAGGTGGTCTCCAAGGTCGACGACGCGCAGCAGTGTGCCGACCCGACGCTGCCCACCGTCGTCATCTCCAACGCGGAGGGCAGGCGGCAGGTGCTCTGCCTCCAGCAGGCCACCGCGGGGTAGCCGTACCGGCCAGCACAACCGGCATCCGCGAGCGCCGGTCGGACCGTTCACCGGTCCGGCCGGCGCTGCGCCGTCCGGTACCCGCGATGGCGGGTACCGCGACCGCCCCGGCCCGCCGGTCCGGCGGGTAAGCTCGCCGCCCATGACCCAACTGGACGAGCAGGGACGCCCGGAGCCTCCGCTAACGGGCGACGAGTCCGCCACTCTGCTGGGCTTCCTGGACTACCAGCGCGCGACCCTGGCCTGGAAGTGCGCGGGGCTGGACGAGGCCGGCCTGACCGCGACGGTCGCCGCCTCGTCGATGACCCTGGGCGGGATGCTCAAGCACCTGGCCCACGTCGAGGACTGGTGGTTTTCGCACTGGTTGCACGGGCGGGGCCTGGGGTCCCCGTGGGACACGGTGGACTGGAAGGCCGATCCCGACTGGGACTGGCACTCGGCCGCCGAGGACAGCCCCGAACAACTTCGTACGCGGTGGCAGGAGACCGTGGCCCGGTCCCGCTCCCTCACCACGGAGGCGCTGGCCGACGGGGGCCTGGGACGGCTGGCCCAGCGCCCCTGGCCGGACGGTCGGGCACCGAGCCTGCGCTGGATCCTGTGCCACATGATCGAGGAGTACGCCCGGCACAACGGCCATGCCGACCTCATCCGGGAGTCGCTGGACGGGCTCACCGGGGAGTAGCCGGGCGGCGGGTCAGCTCTGCGGACGCAGCGAGATGACGGCCCTGCTTCCCTCGGTGGCGACCACCCGCATGGCGAGGCCCTGCTTGGCGCTCGGCCCGGCCCACTCTCCGGAATACGGGGGTTCGAGGAATTTCAGCGACCCGCTCCCGCCCTCGGGATAGGTGTACCGCCAGGTGGAGTCGGCGGGGTCGAACGAGAAGGTCTTGAAGCCGAAGCGGGGATCGAGCGGGATCGTCACCCGCTTCGTCACCAGGATCTCGCAGCTCCCGTCGTAGCAGGACCGCACGTTCGTGCCGTTCGCCGCCGCCGGGAACCCCGCCTCCGGCGTCGCGTCCGGACTCGGTGCGCCGCTCGGCGTGGGACCGGGCGTGCCGGAGGACGGGAGGCCGGGTGTGCCGGAGGACGCCTCGCCCCGGGGCGCGCCGCCGGACCCGCCGCAACCGGCGACCGCGACCGCCAGCAGCAGGCCGGCGACCAGGCAGAGCGTTCTGGGGGTACGGGCAGCCGTCGAATCGATCACCGCTGTCATGCCAGACAGTGTGGCACCGCCACCCGGGACCGGTCCCCATGCCGCGAGCGGGGGATGCGCGAGCGCCCTACCGCAGGCGCCTCGGCAGCTACGGCCGGGGGGCGACCTCGGCGACGAACGCACGCCACGCGTCCGGGCCGAAGGCCAGCACCGAACCCTGCCGGTCCTTGCTGTCCCGGACCAGCACCCGGCCGGGCAGATTGCCGGCCACCTCGACACAGTCGCCGCCGGACTGGTTGCTCCGGCTCGACGTCCGCCAGCGCGGGTTATCGATCGTCACAGCTCATCCACCAACTTCACGATCAGGTCTCGCGACTGGTGCGGGACTCGGTTACCGGCTTCCACGCCATCGCTCAGCTATCCGAAGTGGCGCAAGGGCGGTCACAGCCGGTTGACGACGCAGCGCCCCAACGCCCGGTTGATCCGGGGCGGCGGAGGCTCCGTCGCATCTCTGGCCAGCCCTATGGCCGGAGGGCGACCTCGGCGACGAACGCACGCCACGCGTCCGGGCCGAAGGCCAGCGCCGGCCCCTGCCGGTCCTTGCTGTCCCGGACCAGCACCCGGCCGGGCAGGTTGTCCGCCACCTCGACGCATGCGCCGCCGTTTGCGTTGCTGCGGGCCGCCGTGCGCCAACGTGGAGTATCGGTGCCGATCACAGTCTCTCCACCAACTTCAGGATCAGGTCTCGTGTCTGGTCACTCCGCCGCTACGGCCGGTCGGCGGCCTCGGCAACGAACGCGCGCCACGCGTCCGGGCCGAAGGCCAGCACCGAACCCTGCCGATCCTTGCTGTCCCGGACCAGTACCCGGTCCGACAGGTTGTCCGCCACCTCGACACAGTTGCCGCCGGACTGGTTGCTCCGGCTCGACGTCCGCCAGCGCGGGTTATCGATCGTCACAGCTCATCCACCATCTTCAGGATCAGGTCTCGCGACTGGTCGCAGGGCAACGCGACCGCGCTCACAGACTGCCATGTCCGGTCGAGTCCGGTCACCCGGGCGGGCTCGGCGAGCACCCGCCCCTCGAAGAAGTCTTCGAGGTAGCCGGCCATCCCACCGGTGTCGAGCGTGGCAAGCGCGAACGCGCCGGACCGTCCGGGATGTATCCCGGCCGTATCCGGAATGACCTGAACGTATACGCCGGGCCGCTCGCCCGCCTCCACCAGATGCGTCAGCTGGGTCTTCGCCACCTCCGCAATGCCGCAGCGCAGCACGGCGGCGTCCAGGACGAAGGCACAGGCCGGCGGATTGTCGCGATCAAGGACGGCGCTCTGCCGCTCCATCCGGATGGCCAACTGCTCCTCGATTTCCTGGGCGCACCGCAGTCCACTGTCGAGTACCGATCGGGCGTAGGCCTCCGTTTGCAGTAGCCCGGGGATCAGGCTCACGTCGAAGTATCGGAGCGTGGAGGCGGACTCCTCTATTTGCCGCCACGGCCGGAACCACGGGGCTGTAGGGCGGCCCTGCTTTCGAGCTTCGGCGGACGACGCCTGGATCTGATCCCCGCTGCCGAAGAAGGCATCCAGCCGCTCGGCCGTGTCGGGCTGCGGGACCAGCCGGCTGGTCTCGAAGGCCGCGATCAACGAGCCACTGACCTGGATCGACTCCCCGACCTGATCCTGGGTCACACCACGTTCCGCGCGAAGACGCTTCAGGATCATCGGAAGACCGCTCACCTAGTCACCTCCGTATAAGCGATTTCAGCCGAGGTATCGGCTTTTAGTGCCGTCGCTCTATCTTCCGCTGCTTTGTGGCCACCGTCCAGGGTGGAACAAGCGGAACCGTTCAGCGGGCAATGACGCGGGACGGAACTGCGCGGGGCCGCTCCGGCGGCAAACGGAGCGGCCCCGCGTCGATTTCGGAGAGGAGGAACAAATGATGATCAGGAAACACCGAGGGGTGTGGTATTTCCTCTGGTTGTTCTGTGCCTGCGGGTACCGCTGGCGTCGCCGGTGCACGCGCCCGCACCGGCCCATCGCACCGCCCGCGCCACCCACACCATCGGCCCTGCCGTCCCCGCCGGCCCGAGGACGGGTCAGAAACACCCGGCCCGCCTGGGACCGGCCGACCGCGGTCCACCTGAGCAACGGTCGACCCGAGCGGTTGACCCCGGCGCAGGAGTACCGCGCCCGGCACGCCGAGCGGCCCGCCCCGGCCGGACGACCTCGGTGACCGGGCCCGGGAACGAGCCCCGGCGCCCCGGCCCGGCGGGATGGCCGTGACCCGGCACCTCCCGCACGCGCGCCGCCGCCCGCACGTACCCGCGCGCCCGTCGTTCCGGTGCTGCGTGTGTGGCGCCCCGTGGCCCTGTTCGCCCGCCCGGCTAAACCTGCTGCACGCGTACCGGAAGGACCGGATCGGCCTGCGGATCTACCTCGCGGCACAGCTCACGCGGGCCCTCCAGGACCGGCCCGACCTGGACCCGGGGCACCTGGCCGCCCGGATCGTCTATTGGGTGCCGCGCACCCCGCCCCGCCGCCCCTGACTCCCCCGCCCCTGGGTCGTCCCGTGCCGGGCCGGCGCGGGGCGGCCCGGCCGGGGGCGGGCGGCTGTGCCGGAGCGGACAGCCGCACGGGTCGGCCCGGCGGTTCCCCCGCGCGTCCTGCACTATGGGGCCATGAGCGCACGAGTGCGGGCCCCGGAGTTCCGGGGACGGGGCTGGTTGAACACCGGCGGCCGGGACCTGACCCTGGCCGACCTGCGGGGACGCATCGCGATCCTCGACTTCTGGACGTTCTGCTGCATCAACTGCCTGCACGTGCTGGACGAGCTGCGCCCGCTGGAGGAGAAGTACGGCGACGTCCTCGTGGTGATCGGGGTGCACTCGCCGAAGTTCGAGCACGAGCGGGACCCGGACGCCCTGGCCGCCGCCGTCGAGCGGTACGGCGTGGCGCACCCGGTGCTGGACGACGTGGAGATGGCCACCTGGGAGCAGTACGCCGCCCGGGCCTGGCCGACGCTCTGCGTGATCGACCCCGAGGGGTACGTGGTCGCCACCATGGCCGGGGAGGGGCACGCCGAGGGGCTGTCCCGGCTGCTGGACGAGCTGATCGCCACGCACGAGGCCAAGGGCACCCTGCACCGGGGCGAGGGGCCGTACGTCCCGCCCGCCGAACCGGCGACCACGCTGCGCTTCCCCGGCAAGGCACTGGCGCTCGACGGCGGCAACCTGCTGGTCTCCGACTCGGCCCGGCACTCCCTGGTCGAGCTGGCGCCCGACGCCGAGACGGTGCTGCGGCGGATCGGGGCGGGCGAACGCGGCCGCACCGACGGGCCGGGCGAGGTGGCGCGGTTCGCCGAGCCGCAGGGCCTGTGCCGGCTGCCCGAGCACACCGCCGAGATCGCCGGCTACGACCTGGTGGTCGCGGACACCGTCAACCACCTGCTTCGAGGGGTACGGCTGGCGACCGGCGAGGTGACCACCGTCGCCGGTACGGGCCGGCAGTGGCGCTCGACCGTCGACGACCATGCCCACGACGCGCTCTCGATCGACCTCTCCTCCCCCTGGGACCTCGCCTGGTACGACGACAAGGTGATCATCGCGATGGCCGGGATCCACCAGCTCTGGTGGTTCGACCCGGTGAAGCGGACCGCCGGGATCTACGCCGGCACCACGGTCGAGGCGCTGCGCGACGGCCCGCTGCCGGACGTCTGGCTGGCCCAGCCCTCCGGGCTCTCGGTCTCCGCCGACGGCCGGCGGCTCTGGCTCGCCGACAGCGAGACCAGCGCCCTGCGGTACGTCGAGGACGGGGCGCTGCACACCGCCGTCGGGCAGGGGCTGTTCGACTTCGGGCACGTGGACGGGCCGGCCGGGCAGGCGCTGTTGCAGCACCCGCTGGGGGTCTGCGCGCTGCCGGACTCCTCGGTGCTGGTGGCCGACACCTACAACGGCGCGATCCGCCGGTTCGACCCGGCGACCGGGCTGGTCTCGACCGTGGCCGGCGGGCTGGCCGAGCCGAGCGACCTGGTGCTCACCGCCGACGGGGAGGTGCTGGTGGTGGAGTCCGCCGCGCACCGGCTGACCCGGCTGGCCCCGGGGTCGCTCTCCGCGGCCGGCGCCAGCACCGTGGCCGGCGCCCGACACCGTACGGAGCGACCGCCGACCGACCTCGCCGCCGGTGAACTGACCCTGGACGTGATCTTCGAGCCGCCGCCGGGGCAGAAGTTGGACGACTCGTTCGGCCCGTCGACCCGGCTGGAGGTGTCGGCGTCTCCGCCGGAGCTGCTGCTCGACGGTGCCGGTACCGGCACCGAACTCTCCCGGCGGCTGGTGCTCAGTGACCGGGTGCCCGCCGGAGTGCTCCAGGTCGTCGCCCAGGCCGCCACCTGTGACGCCGAGGCCGAGCACGCCGCCTGCCACCTGACCCGGCAGGACTGGGGGGTGCCGATCCGGGTCACGGTGGACGGCGCGCACCGCCTGCCGCTGATCCTGCGGGGCATGGACGCCTGAGGGTCACCCGAGGTACGGCGACGTGACGCGTTCCACTACCCATTAGTAACCTACGCTGTCGTAACCTGTCCTGGTGAGCACATCTGCCCCACTCCGACGACGCCCGGCCGACCTGGGCAAGCCCCGGATGCGCGGCTGGCTGCACGCGTACGCCTTCTTCGTCGCGGTCGTGGCCGGCATCGTGCTCTGCGCGATCGCCGCCACCCGGCCCGGCTGGACGCCGCTGATCAGTTGCGCCATCTACAGCGTCACCGTCTGCGGGCTCTTCGGCGTGAGCGCCCTCTACCATCGCCGGGTCTGGTCCGAGCGCGGCTACCAGACCATGCGGCGGATGGACCATTCGATGATCTTCGTGTTCATCGCCGGCACGTACACGCCGTTCTGCCTGCTGCTGCTCTCCGCGCGCAGCGCCACGATCCTGATGCTGATCGTCTGGTCCGGCGCGGTGGCCGGGGTGGCGCTCAAGCTGGTCTGGCCGCACGCGCCCCGCTGGGTCTCCGCGCCGCTCTACCTCGCGCTCGGCTGGGTCGCCGTGGCGGTGCTGCCGGACATCCTGCACCGGGGCGGGGCGACCGTCCTGACGCTGCTGGTCGCCGGCGGCGCGGCGTACAGCGTCGGGGCGATCTGCTACGCGCTGCGCCGGCCCAATCCGTGGCCGACCGTCTTCGGCCACCACGAGTTCTTCCACGCCTGCACACTGGTCGCGGCGATCTGCCACCACATCGCGATCTACTTCGCCCTCTTCGCCTGACCGCCGCCAGCGGGGCCGGGGTCACGCCGGCAGGGCCGCGCCAGACGGCGGACACCCCATGATGGCACCCATGAAGCCCTGGCTGCGCCTCAAGATCGCCGAGTTGGCGGACCAGCGACCGGTCGGGGCCGAGCCCGACGTCCGCTTCCCGGAGTCTCTGGTGGCGACCGTTGTCGACGAGTACACGACACGTGGGCAGTGGGTACTTGACCCTTTCGCCGGCTACGGCACGACGTTGCTGGTGGCCGAACGCATGGCACGGCACGCGATCGGCGTCGAACTGCTGCCGGAGCGGGTGCGACTCATCCGGAGCCGACTGGCCGGCGACGCCGAGGTGATCAACGGCGATGCCCGCAACCTCACCGCGCTGGTGCCCGGACCGGTGGACCTGTGCGTCACCTCCCCGCCGTACATGACCGCCACCGACCATCCGGAGAACCCGCTCAACGCCTACCAGACGCTGGACGGCGACTACCCGACCTACCTGGCCGAAATCGGTGACATCTTCCGGCAGGTGGCAGTCCTGCTGCGCCCCGGCGGACACGCCGTCATCAACGTCGCCAACATCAAAACAAGGGGTACGCTCACTCCGCTGGCCTGGGATGTCGCGCGCACCGTCGCTCACCATCTCACGCTCCGGCAGGAGTCGTTCCTGTGCTGGGACGAACAGCCCGATGGAATCAGCGGCGACTACTGCCTCGTTTTCCAACGCACCGGCGAGCCGACCAGCGCCCCTGATACCCGCTGACGTCGGCTGGGCCGCGTCTCAGGCCGACGATCAGGCCGGCCCTCGACACTTCCGGCCGTCCTGGCCGATGACGGGCCGGCAGGCAGGTCCTTTCGACACGGCACCTTTACGTGACGCAGGTCACCCCTCTATAGGCCGATTTCCAATATGCGAATACGGCCGCCGGTCCGCTAGCGTCGGTTCGGGAATTCGGGTTTGACATTTCGGATCACGAATTCCCAACCCCCATTGGCGCGCGCGATCGTGTGTGCGCAGCAGGCCCGAGAAGAACGAGGGTGAACAAGGTGGATCGATCCGATGTCGTGGTGATCGGTGGCGGAATCCTCGGTTGCGCGACGGCGTTGCAGCTGCTGGCGGCCGGCGTATCCCATGTTCGGCTGCTGGAGCGGGATGACGTCGGCGGCGGAACCACCGCGGCGGGTGGTGGATTTCTCGGGAACTGGACCCCGCAGGGTCCTGAAACGGCCGCCTATCGCTACGGCCGGGAGTTCTATTCCGGCCTTCATGCGGCCGGTGTCGATATCGACTACCGCGAGAATTCCATGCTGTACGTCGCGGCCAGCGAGTCCGCTTGGGAAGACCTCGGGCGCGACGGGGACCCATCGACCCGGGTCGTCAGCCCGCAGGAGATCGAAGAGCTGACCGGCGGCATCGTCCGGGCAGCCGCGATCCGTGGTGGTCTACACGACCGCGACGGCGCGCAGGTGCATGCTCCGAAGGTCGCGGCAGCCCTGGCAGCCCGGGTCCGCGCCGCCGGGGGCATCATCGACACCCGCCGACCCGTCACCGAGATCACCACTCGCGGCGGCCGGGTCGAAGCGGTGCAGACGGCTCACGGTCCCGTGGCCTGCGACGCCGTCGTGGTGGCCGCTGGCGCGTGGAGCAGCGACCTCTGCCGTCAGCTGGGCTTCTTCCTCCCCGTGGTGCCCCAGGTGACGTCGAGGATCACGACGGGAGCGAGGCAGGTGCCGCTGACGCTGCCGACGCTGTTCTTCTCCGGGCTGGTTCCGGACGAACCGGGAGGCGGGACGATGCTGTGGGTGCGCGGGCATCACGGCGGCCTGGTGTGGGGCGGAACCTACGACGTGCACCCACGCCACATCTTCGTCGACGCGCCGGTGCCCGACCGGCTGGACGAGCTACCGATCGACGGCGTTCTGGAGATCCTTCGAGTCGCCGACCGCGGCGCCGAGGCGATCCCGTCGCTGCCAGGCCGAGAACGGCTCGTGGTCAAGCACGGCGCACCGTGCTACACCCCTGACATGCGCGCGCTGGTCGGCCCGATCCCGGGCGTCAGTGGCGGGTACGTCCTCGCCGGCGACAACGAGTCGGGCATCACCTACGGACCCGGCTACGCCAAAGCCCTCGCCGAACTCATCACCGGACGCCAGGACGACGCCAACGAGTTCGGCCTGCTCCGTCCGGACCGTTTCGGTGACACGGTCACCACCCAACAGCAGGTACTCGACGCCATGATGGACAGCTACCGCGCCATGTGAGCGCACATCACCATTCGGCTCAATCCCGCAGCGAGATCCGGTGCGCTTCCAGGCCAGACGGCCCGGTTCAACGCCGTTCGGAAACTCCGTCGCCCTCTCGTGCCGGGTTCGGCGACAATGCTCGCGAAAGGCGAGACGGCGAATGGTCGAAGGGTACTGCTGGAGTGGGGTCAACGGTTGGGCGGGCGCAGGTGGCCGGTGATGGTCAGCACAGTCCAGCTCGGATGCCACCAGTACCGAGTCGTGCGGCCGGCGAAGGCGCCGAGGTTTGCCGGCCTCTACGAGGGCCGTCTCGGAGCCCAGTTCTGCCTCGACAAGGAGACAGCGGTGATGTTCGCCCAGGCGTGGGGCCTGGCCGCCCGGTCGCCGCGGACGATCGTCTACCTCCCACTGCGCCGCGCGGAACTGCCCACCCACCATGCCTGGGGACGCCCGCTCGACCTGGTGCTGCTGCACCACCGTCTCGCGTTCCCGCCGTCACGATGGAAGCAGGTCCGTTCCCGGCTGGGCACCGGCAGACCGCACAGCATCGTCCTATCCACCCACGCGTGGTCGTCGCGGTCGATCGCCGACCACGCGCGGTTTCGGTACCAGGAGTTCCGCGATCATCTTCGGTGGGACATAGCCGCCGACACGTTGGTGCTCACCGGCAGCCGCGAGGCGTTCGAACTGGAAGCCGACCGGGTCCGCGCCTTGGCCGAGGAGTGTCCGGCTCATCGTGCCCGCGCACCGGGGACGCACTGCTGCGCCGAGATCGGCATGGGTAGACCCCGGCCCTACCCCGACCAACGCCGGCCGTACACCCACCTGCACGTTGAATACTCACCGTAGTACCCCACCCCGGCGGGGCAGTCGGGGCAGACGGCGGCGAGCGCCTCGCCGCAGGTACGGATATCGGCTGGCGGGTGGTACGCGGGCTGGGTGAAGCTGGGGTGTGATCGTCATCCAGCGGGTTCGTGTGCGGTGGACCGCCGCGGCGCGCGGTGCGCCGGCCGCGAATGCCCGTCGCGGCCTCGACCAGGCGGTGGCCCTGCCCCGGTCACTGCCGGAAACCGACGTGGTGATCCACGAGGTCCTGGCTGACGAGGCGGTCAACTACGAACGCCATGACGAGGTACTGGCCGGAGGCGTCAAGCGGGCCCGCGACATCGGTCTTCGGCTGAGCCGTGACGAGGCCACGGTGACCGTGGACCGGCTACCCGGTTCGGCGGCCTATCCGCGCCCGGGTGTGTCAACTCGCCTGTTCACGCTGACACCGGGGCAGGTTGGCCGCTACCGGGCCAACTTCCGGTTCACCGGCTGCGAAAGCGACCCGAGCTGGTACTACGAGGATTGGCTGCTGCACGTCAGCTACGGCCAGGTGCCCCACGACCGCTTCGTGCACGGCCAGCCGGACCACGATGCCGACCACCGCGTGCATCTCTACGGCGGGACCGGCCGCCGCCCACGCCCCCATCCGTGAGCTGGGCAACCCCAAGCCGCACCACCCGGGTCCTGCGTGAGCCGGCCCGGGCGGCACGTGCGGACACCGCCGCCTGAACGAAGAAACCCGCTCCCGGGGTCAGACCGGCGGTGCGGGACGACGAACCTCGTGGTACTCCTCGACCACCTGCTCGCGCGGCGCCGGAACGACCCGGGTCGTCGTCGGTGCGGCGGTCTCCGCGACGACCCGCCGACGGCGGGTCCGCGAGAAGCGCAGGGTCAGGGCGAGGCCGACCAGGCCGGCGAGCATCAGCACCCAGCCGACGACGTGGATGTTGAGCCAGCCCAGCTCGACGTTGACCGCGAACGCGAAGATCGCACCCAGGGCAAGCAGGAAGATGCTTCCACCGATGCCCACTGTGTCGCCTCCTTGGCTATCGGCTGACCTGCGTCAGCCGGCTGCTGCTGGTGAGGTTGCGGCACACATCGACTTACCCAGGCGTTTCAATCCCCAATCAGGCAAGCTGGTGGGAACGTCGCACTGTCCCCGCCGACGCGCCGGCTTCCCGGGACAGTGCGGACAACGGAGGAGGGACTGACGTGACCGAGACCAGTGGGGCGGGCCCGACCGGAGCCGGCTGGCCCGTGGACCCGTCGCACCGTACCCTCGTGCTGCTCCGTCACGCGAAGGCCGAACGACCGACCAGCGCCGCCGACGCGGACCGCCCGCTGACCGCCCGGGGCCATGCCGACGCCGCCGCCGCCGGGGCCTGGCTGGCCCACGGGGGTTTCCTGCCGGCGGTGGTCATCTGCTCGCCGGCGAAACGGACCCGGCAGACCTGGCATGACGCCGCGCTCGGGATGGGGGCGCCGCCGTCCCGGCCCGTCGGCGGGACCGGCGGGAGCCCGGCTGCCGTGCCGCAGGTCCGCTACGACCGGCGCGTCTACCAGGGCCACCCCGGTGACCTTCTGGACCTGATCCGCGCCACGGACCCGGACGCGCGGACCGTGCTGCTGATCGGGCACAATCCGACCATTTCGGAGCTGTCCACCCTGCTCGATCCGGTACACGCCGACCCGGAGGGGCTGCGCACCAGCGGAATGGTCATCCACCGGATCGACGGCGACTGGGCGGACGTCTCGGCCAAGAGCGGACCGATCGTGAAGTGGCACACCGCCCGGGGCTGAGAACGGACACCACCCGTCGCTCCCGCCCCCGGAAGCCCCGTCCACGCGCCTCAGGCCGGTAGCGCGCCGCCGTCACGTCCGCAGCCTCTCAGGTGGGTCGCGCCCGTGCCGTCACGCCCGCGCGGTTCCAGGTCGGTCGCGCCCGGCCGTCACGCCCGCGGGCCTCTCAGGGTCGGTCGCGCCCGGCCGTCACATCCGCGGGCCTCTCAGGGTCGGTCGCGCCCGGCCGTCACATCCGCGGGCCTCTCAGGGTCGGTCGCGCCCGACCGTCACGCCTGCGGGCCTCTCAGGTCGGTCGCGCCCGGCGTCGCGTCTGCGCGCCTCAGGTCGGTGGCGCGGGCGGCGGAGGCGGATCGGGTGGCGGCGGCATCATCGCGGTCGGATGCGAGAGCCGGTTCTCCTCGACGATCAGGGTCCGGGCCCGCTTCTTCCGGTCCTGCCAGTACCAGAGCGTGGTGATCAGGACGCCGGCACCGGCCACGATGAAAACCCAGCCGACGGCGCGCAGGTCCAGCCACCAGACATTCGCCCTGACCGCGAAGGTCAGGATGGCGCCCAGGGTGATGAGGAAGATTCCCGTACCGATGCCCATGTCCGCTGCACTCCCTCGTGCGATGGGTCGTGGGCTTGCCCGACAGATGAGGCAGCTGCACGGCGGCACCGCCTCAGCCCCTGGGGTACCCGGTCGGGCTGCCGTCACGCCGTCTCCACCCCGCCCGAAGTCCGGCCGGTCCGGCCGTCCGGCTGGTCCAGCCGGTTAGGAAGGGGCCCTTCCTATACAAAAAGCGATAAGAAGGGGCCCTTCCTTACACAGCAGCTCAGAAGGCGTCTTCGTCCAGTTCCATCAGGTCGAGGTCGGCGCTCTCCAGGATCCGGCGGTCGGCGCCGATCCGCGGCAGCACCTCGCGGGCGAAGAACCGGGCTGCGGCCAGCTTGCCGGTGTAGAAGGACTTGTCGGCGGCGGATACCTCGCCGCTGAGTGCCCGCAGCGCCACCTCGGCCTGCCGCTGGAGGAGCCAGCCGACGATCAGGTCGCCGATCGCGAGCAGGAACCGGCGGCTGCTCAGTCCCACCTTGTACAGCGCCCGCGGGTCGTCGCCCTGCGCCTCGCCGAGCCAGCCGGTCATGGTGCCCAGCATCCGCTGCACCTCGCCGAGCGCCCGGCCGAGGGCGAGCCGTTCCTCCTTGAGCTGGCCGTCCACCGGGTCGGCGGAGCCGGCGACCGGGTCGGAGCCGACACCGGACTCGACGAAGGCGTTGATCTCGCCGGCCAGCACCGTCAGACTCTTGCCGTTGTCCCGGACGATCTTCCGGAAGTAGAGGTCGAGGCTCTGGATCGCCGTGGTGCCCTCGTACAGGGTGTCGATCTTCGCGTCCCGGACGTACTGCTCCAGGGGGTAGTCCTGGAGGAAGCCGGAGCCGCCGAAGGTCTGTAGCGACTCGTGGCCGAGCAGTTCGTACGCCCGCTCCGAGCCGACGCCCTTGACCAGCGGCAGGAGGAAGTCGTTCACCCCCTTGGCGACCTTGGACGTGGCGGCGTCACCGGCCGCGTCGGCCAGGATGATCCGGTCCTGCCAGCTGGCGGTGTAGCAGACCAGGGCGCGCAGGCCCTCGGCGTACGCCTTCTGGAGCATCAGCGACCGGCGTACGTCGGGGTGCTGGGTGATCCGCACCCGGGGCGCGTGCTTGTCGGCGGAACGCAGCAGGTCGGCGCCCTGGACCCGGTTCTTCGCGTACTCCAGGGCGTTGAGGTAGCCGGTGGAGAGGGTGGCGATGGCCTTGGTGCCGACCATCATCCGGGCGTACTCGATGACCAGGAACATCTGCCGGATGCCGTCGTGCACGTCGCCGAGCAGCCACCCCTGGGCCGGTACGCCGTGCTCGCCGAAGGTCAGCTCGCAGGTGTTGGAGACCTTGAGACCCATCTTGTGCTCGACGTTGGTGGCGTAAACGCCGTTGCGCTCGCCCAGCTCGCCGGTCTCCTCGTCGAAGTGGAACTTGGGGACCACGAACAGCGACAGGCCCTTGGTGCCCGGCCCGCCGACGCCCTCGACGCCGACCGGCCGGGCGAGGACGTAGTGGATGATGTTGTCGGTCAGGTCGTGCTCGCCGCTGGTGATGAAGCGCTTGACGCCCTCGATGTGCCAGGAGCCGTCGGGCTGGGGGATCGCCCGGGCGCGCCCGGCGCCGACGTCCGAGCCGGCGTCCGGTTCGGTGAGGACCATCGTGGAGCCCCACTGCTCTTCGACGAAGAGCTTGGCCCACTTCTTCTGCCGCTCGGTGCCCTCCCGGTGCAGGGTGTGGGCGAAGGACGGACCGCTCGCGTACATCCAGAGTGGAGCGTTGGAGCCGAGCACCAGTTCGGCGGCGGCCCACCAGAGCGCCCGTGGGGCGAGGGTGCCGCCCAGCTCGGTCGGGAGGTCCATCCGCCAGAACTCCGACTCCATGAGCGCCCGGTAGGACCGCTTGAAGGCCTCCGGCAGCGGGGCGGAGTGGGTGGCCGGGTCGAAGACCGGCGGGTTGCGGTCGCTCTCCGCGTAGCTGGCCGCCAGGTCGTGGCGGGCCAGTCGGTCCACCTCGGCCAGGACGTCCCGGGCGGTTTCGGTGTCCACTTCGGAGTACGGGCCGGTGCCGAAGACCTGCTCGGCACCGAAGACCTCGAAGAGGTTGAACTCGAGATCACGCACGTTGCTCTGGTAGTGGGTCATGGCAGCAGGCCCCCCGACGTCTGGACAGGTGTTACCCAGCAGTAACACAGCTCATATTACTCGCCGGTAGCTAGTCATGGACGCCGGTCCCGAGTGACGACCGCCACAACCGTTCACCCGTCCGAGGCGCCGACCTCCCAGCTCGGCACCACCGTGGTGCGCACCGGGCGCGGCCCGAGGTACTCCATCAGCACCAGCGCGATGTCGTCGTCCAGCCGGCCGTGCACCCACTCCACCAGCGCGGCCTCCAGCGACACCAGCCCGTCGGCCACCGTGCCGTGGCCCAGCAGCCGCCACGCCCGGTCGGCGGTGGGGAAGAACTCGCCATCCCGGCGCGCCTCACCCAGACCGTCGGTGAACAGCAGCAACCGGTCACCCGGCTCCAGCCGCTCCACCCGGGGGCGTACCACCGGCATGAAGCCCAGCGGCGGCGCCGGGGCCGGCGGCTCCAGCGGGATCACCTGGCCGCGACGCAGCAGCAGCGGCGCCGGATGGCCGCAGTTCACGATCGTCAGGGTGCCGCCCCGCTCCTCGACCAGCGCGGCGGTCACGAAGTCCTCGTCGCCGACGTTGCGGGCGACCGCCCGGTCGAGGTCGGCGACGATGGCCCGCAGGTCGGCCCGTTCGTAGGCCACGTGCCGGTACGACCCGAGCACGATGCTGGCCAGGCGGACCGCGTCCAGCCCCTTGCCCCGGACGTCCCCGATGATCATGCGGACGCCGTACGGGGTGTCGATCGCCTCGTACAGGTCGCCCCCGATCTCGGCGGAGGCGGTGGACGAGATGTAGTGCCCGGCCACGGCCAGGCTCCCCACCTGCGGCCCGAGCGGTCGCAGCACGGCCTGCTGGGCCACCGAGGCGAGCTTGGTCAGCTCGGCGATCCGCTCGACCTGACGCTGCCGGATCCTCGCGACCAGGGCGGCCACGGTGGTGGCGAGCACGACGCCGACGGCGTTGACCGAGGCGACCTCGGAGACCAGGTGCCCGGTCGCCGCCAGCGACACGCTCAGCGCCATGGCCACCACCCCGACCGCGACCACCACCCGCCAGGAGGCGAAGGCGGCGGCCAGGAAGGGTGCGACGAGGATCAGGCCGACGTAGTCCACCGGCGGTTCACCGGGTGGCCGGTCGGCCTCCGGACGGCTGGCCAGCTCCGTCACGGCCACGAGGGCGAGCAGCACAAAGGCCGCGCCGAGACCGGCGCGGGAACCAGGGCTCAGCGGGCGGGGGCCCGGCGGCAGAAGTTGCATGGGTACGCGGAACAGCATGCCTGATCGACGGGCACGATTGTACGAAGTTGGCTCCTCGTCCGATCCGGTTCTGCCCACCCGGCGCATCCAACCGTCCCGGTTCCGCCGAAGGCCGTCCGGCAGTCAGCCAGCGGTTGCCCGCCGAATGAACAATCTTCGGATGTCGCCCCCGGGACGGGGTGCCGCCCCGGGGCGGCCCGGCGGGCGGGACGACCCGGCGGCCGGGGTCAGCCGAGGACCTCGTACCGCACGTTGAGTTCGCCCTGGTCGAGCGAGGCGATCGCCGCGAACGCACCCCGGGACAGGTCGATGCACCGGCCGTCCACGAACGGCCCGCGGTCGTTGATCCGGACCACCACGGACCTGCCGTTGTCCGGGTTGGTCACCCGTACCCTCGTGTTGAAGGCCAGGGTCTTGTGCGCGGCGGTCAGCGCGTCCGGGTCGAACGCCTCGCCGTTGGCGGTGACCTGGCCCTGGTCGTAGTAGGACGCGCCGCAGGAGCCGGTCTCGACCACCCGGGGCGACGCCGTCTTCTTCGCCGGCTGCTTCGCGGCGGCCCGGGTCGTCGCGCTGGACCGGGCGGCGGTCGGGGTCGGGCGGCTGCTCGACCGGGACGCGCGCTGCGGCGACCGGCTCGGCTCGGGAGTGCCCGGGGTCGCGGTCGGGGTGGCCGGGGCGCTCGTCGGTCCGGTGGGCCCGAGGTCACCCACGGCGACCCGCTCGCTGCCACCGGCGTCGTCGTGCCCCGCACCGAGCTGGGCCACGCCCAGCGCGCCCGCGCCGAGCACCGCCATCGTGACCACACCGGTGGCCGCCAGGCCGGTACGTGAGCCGAACATCCGCGCCCGTGCGTGCTTTCCCGCCACTGACCCCTCCTACCTGCGAAAACGAAGATCGGGTCGGACCGTAACGAGAGAGGCACTTCGGAAGTCAACGTGATCATGGCCGTTTGCCCGGTTATGTGGGGAAACGTGTGACCGATCATCCGACCCCGCCTGGGCTGGACGTGCCCGTACGCCGGTCGGCGCGGCCGTGCCGCAAGATGGACCGCGTGCGCACGGAGCTGAGCAGGCGGCTGGTCGAGGTGTTCCGCTGGACGGATCCCGGGCAGGGCAGCACCCACCTGGTCAGCGACGTCTCCGGCTGGTGGCGGGACCCGGACCTGCTGGCCGGGATCGGGCCGGCGCTCGCCGACCTGTTCCGGACCGAGCGCCCCACCGTGGTGGTCGCCCCGGAGGTGACCGGGCTGCTGCTGGGGCCGCTGGTCGCGACCGCGCTCGGGGTCGGGTTCGTGCCGGCGTACAAGGAGAGCGGTGACCGGCGGATCGTCGAGCCCACCACCTGGGCCCGGACCGCGCCGGACTACCGGGGACGCAGTCTCTCCCTCGGGGTACGCGACCGGCATCTCGGTCCCGGCGACCGCGCCCTGGTGGTCGACGACTGGGCGGCGACCGGCGCCCAGCTCCGGGCCCTCTACGAGGTGGTCGCCGCGCGCGGCGGGCGGGCGCTCGGCGCCGCGGTGCTGGTCGCCGACTGCCCACCGGAGGTGGCCGCCGAACTGCGGCTGCGCGCCCTGTTGACGGCGGACGAGCTGGACGGCTGAGTACACAGCCGGCGCACAGCTCGGGCCGAGCCGGAGCACAGGCGCCGGCCGCACCATGGTCGGATGACCAGGGATGCACGCTCGCCCGGTCGGCAGTCGGACCTGCGCCGACCCGACGGAGCGCCGGTACGGGTGCTGGTCGTCGACGACGAGGCGGCGCTGACCGACCTGCTCGGGATGGCGCTGCGCTACGAGGGCTGGGAGGTGTCCACCGCGGACACCGGCGTACGCGCCGTCCAGGTGGCGAAGCGGTTCAAGCCGGACGCGGTCGTCCTCGACGTCATGCTCCCCGACCTCGACGGCCTGGAGGTGCTGCGCCGCCTGCGCGGGCACTTCCCGGCCGTACCGGTGCTGTTCCTGACCGCGCGGGACGCGGTGGAGGACCGGATCGCCGGCCTGACCGCCGGCGGGGACGACTACGTGACCAAGCCGTTCAGCCTGGAGGAGGTGGTGGCGCGGTTGCGCGCGCTGACCCGCCGGGCGGGGGTGGGCGTGGCCGTCGAGCCGGACGCGGTGCTGGTCGTCGGCGACCTGACCCTGGACGAGGAGAGCCACGAGGTGCACCGGGCCGGGCAGCTCATCCCGCTGACCGCGACCGAGTTCGAACTGCTCCGCTTCCTGATGCGCAACCCGCGCCGGGTGGTGAGCAAGGCACAGATCCTGGACCGGGTCTGGAACTACGACTTCGGCGGGCAGGCGAACGTGGTCGAGCTGTACATCTCCTACCTGCGGAAGAAGATCGACGCGGGCCGGGAACCGATGATCCACACGCTGCGCCGGGCCGGATATGTCCTCAAGCCGGCCGGCTGACCCTCCGGTTCCCCAGCCGTCGCCGGCCAGGGCGGCCCGGTCGCTGCCGGCCGAGCCGCCGAGCGACGCTCCACCATGGAGTCCGTTGACCGGCTGGTCCCTGCGGACCCGGCTGGTGGCCGCCGTGGTGGCGCTGCTCGCGGTGGTGTGCGTACTGATCGGTGCCGGCACCACCGTCGCGCTCCGGCACTCCCTGCTGGACCAGCTCGACCAGCAGCTCGACGCGGTCGCCACCCGGGCCGGCCGCCCATCCGGTGCCCGGGTGCCGGTCGCGCCGGCAAAGCCCGGCACGCCGGGCGTGGAGAGCGCGTTTCCGCGCGGGCAGCCGGTCGGCACCCTCGCCGCCCGGGTGCGGGACGGACGGGTCAGATGGGCCGCCACGCTGCCCGCCGACACCACCGCACCGCAGGAAGAGGTCCCGGCCGCGCAGCAACCGGTCCTGGCCGCCCTGCCGGCGGACGGCAGACCCCGCACCCGGAACCTGGGCCGGTTGGGTGACTACCGGCTGGCCGCCGACCCGATGCCGAACGGCGACGTGCTGGTCACCGGCCTGCCCCTGGCCGGGCTGGAGCGGACCGTGTGGCAGATGATCGGCCTGGAGGCGGGGATCGCCGTCGTCGGGCTGCTCCTCGCCGGCACCGCCGGAGCGTTGATCGTCGGACGGTCACTCCGCCCGCTGCGCCGGGTCGCGGCCACCGCCGGGCGGGTCGCCGAGCTGCCGCTGGACCGCGGCGAGGTCGCGCTCGCCGTCCGGGTGCCGGCCGCCGACACCGACCAGCGCACCGAGGTGGGCCAGGTCGGCGCCGCGCTCAACCGGATGCTGGGCCACGTCGGCGCCGCGCTCAGCGCCCGGCAGGCCAGCGAGACCCGGGTACGCCAGTTCGTCGCCGACGCCAGCCACGAGCTGCGTACGCCGCTGGCGGCGATCCGCGGCTACGCCGAGCTGACCCGCCGGAGCCCCGACCCGGTGCCGCCCGACATCGCCCACGCGCTGCGCCGGATCGAGTCGGAGAGTGTCCGGATGACGGCCCTCGTCGACGACCTGCTGCTGCTGGCCCGCCTCGACGCGGGGCGCCCGCTCGCGGTGGAACCGGTCGACCTCTGCGCGGTCGCGATCGACGCGGTCAGCGACGCGCACGTCGCCGGCCCGGAGCACCGGTGGCGGCTAGACCTGCCGGACCGGGCGCTCCGGGTCGAGGGAGACCGGGCCCGGCTGCACCAGATCCTGGCGAACCTGCTGACCAACGCCCGTATCCACACCCCGCCCGGGACCACCGTCTGCACCAGGTTGGGCGCCACCGGCGACGGCGGGGTCGAACTCGTCGTGCTCGACGACGGGCCGGGCGTACCGGCCGCGCTCCAGGGCGAGGTCTTCGAGCGGTTCGCCCGGGCGGACACCTCGCGCTCCCGAGGGGCCGGCAGCACCGGGCTCGGGTTGGCCATCGTGGCGGCGGTGGTCGAGGCGCACCGGGGGACCGTCCGGCTCACCAGCCGCCCCGGGCACACCGCGTTCTCGGTACGGCTGCCCCGCCTCGCCGCCCACTGGTGACCGGCACTCTCCGGGCGCCGCCCGGGGCGTCCCGCCGTCAACCGGTGCGGCGTACCCGCAGCAGGTTGTCCGTACGGGTCCCGGGCTGCCCCTCGGGTCCGGGGAAGTCGCGGGCGATGACGTCCTCCAGCTCGACCCGCCAGCGACCGGGCTCCAGGCCCAGCGCGTCGAGCACCTCGGCGGTGCTGGGCAGGTGCACGTGGTGGGCCGGCGGGGTCTGCATCCACGACGGCCAGCCCTCGTGGCCGGCGACCAGCAGGATCCCGTCCGGCGCCACGACCCGGGCCGCGGCGCGGAGGGCCTGCTCCCGTTCCCCCGCGAGCGCGACCGGGGAGTGGAAGAACTGGGCCGACACCAGGTCGAAGGTGCCGGTCGGGAAGGAGTCGGGAAGGTCGTGCCGCTGCCAGTCGATCCGCTCGCCGACGCCCAGTCCGGCGGCGCGTACGGCCGCTCGTTCCAGCGCGGTGGCGGAGATGTCGACGGCGGTGACCCGCCAGCCCTGCTGCGCCAACCAGATCGCGTCGGCGCCCTCACCGCAGCCGAGGTCCAGGGCGGTACCGGGGGTCAGCGCGGCGACCTCCCGGACCAGTAGCTGGTTCGGCCTGCCGCTCCAGACCTGCTCCCGCTCCCGGTAGAAGTCCTCCCAGTACTGCGCGTCGGGGCTGCCCGGCCTGGTGTCCGTCGTCTCGGTCATGTCCGTACCCTGCGTCGGCCCCCGCCGTCCCGCAAACTTCCTTGCCACTCCGGCAACAGGGGCGCCGGCTCGGCATACTGGGCGGGTGCGCCTGTACCTGTCGTCGTTCCGCACCGGGGCGCATCCCGAGCGGCTCCTCGAACTGGCCGACGGCGGCCGTACCGCCCTGATCCCCCACGCCCTGGACGGACTGCCCGCCGACGTGCGCGCCGCGGGGCTGGCGCGGGACCTCGACGACCTCTCCGCGCTGGGACTCGACGTGACGGTGGTCGATCTCCGCCGGCCCGGGGCACCGCGAAGCCTCGCCGACCACGACATCGTCTGGGTACGCGGCGGCAACGTCTTCGTCCTGCGTCGGGTGCTGGCCGACACCGGGGCCGACACCGTACTGGTCGATCTCGTGCGCCGCGACGCGGTGGTCTACGGCGGCTACAGCGCGGGTGCCTGCGTGCTGGCCCCCGACCTGGCCGCCCTGGCGCTGATCGATGATCCCGGCGCCGTGCCGGACCCCGTCACCGCCGGTCTCGCCCTCCTCGACCGGCCGCTGGTCCCGCACGTGCGCACCCCGGACCATCCGGAGAGCGCGGCCTGCGACGCCCTGTCGGCCGCGTACACCGCCGCCGGGCAGCCGCACTGGGCGCTGCGGGACGGCGAGGTGCTCCTCGTCCACGGAGAGCGGACCGAGCTGCTGCCGGGATAGCTCCGGAGGCTGCCGGCCCGGAGCCGGCAAAAAAATCTTGGTAACGGCGGTAGTGGAGCGCCTGGCCCGTTCGTCATCCAGCTGACGTACGGGAAAGGAGAACTCATGGACATGGTTACCGGCGCACAGGTCGCGGTCACCCTGGCCGTCCCGATGCCGCCCGAGCGGATCTGGGACCTGATCACCGCCGTGGAGCGGATCGGCGAGTGGAGCCCGGAGGCGACCGGCGCCAGTTGGTGCGACGGCACCCACGGCCCGGCTCCGGGTGCCCGATTCACCGGGCGCAACCGCTTCCCCAGCGGGTTCGAAAGTACGGTGACCTGCGTGGTCATCGAATCGGAGCGGCCAAGGGTCTTCGCCTGGACGGTCCTGGACGGCTCCGGGCTGGTCGGCTCGACGTGGCGTTATGAGCTACGCGAGGGCGGCGAGCCAGGAACAGCCCTCGTGCATCACTCGTTCACCCACGGTCCCGGCGCCAGCGGCGCCCGCGAGCCCGGCCAGGCCGACCCCCGAGCGCTCAACGGCCGCCTCGCCACCCTGGGTCAGAACATGACCACGACGATCGCCGCGATGACCGCCGGCACTACCGGAACAGGAGAAACCCGATGAAGTACCTCATGCTGGTCTGCATCGACCCGGACTACACCCCCGGACAGGACGAAGGCGCCCCGGACGTACAGGACTGGGTCACCGAGATGGACGGCAAGGGGATCCGGCTCATGGGCAACCGCACCCGACCGGCGAGCGCCGCCACCACGGTTCGGGTCCGCAACCGTGAGGTACTGCTGACCGACGGCCCGTACGCGGAGACCAAGGACCAGATAGCCGGCTTCGACATCCTCGACTGTGCCGACCTCGACGAGGCCATCGAGGTCGCCGCCAAACACCCGATGGCCTGGTCCGGGATGATCGAGCTGCGTCCGTTCTGGCCCGACGACGAGGACTAGCGACCGGACGGGCGACGCTGGTGACAAATCAGGTGAAGGACCTGATCGCCGGGATCTACGCCGACGGGTGGAGCCGGATCGTGGCCACCATGGTCCGGTTCACCGGCGGCGACTGGGACCTGGCCGAGGAGTGTGCGCAGGAGGCGTTCGCGCAGGCACTCGTGAAGTGGCCGGAATCAGGCGTACCGGACGAGCCACTGGCCTGGCTGACCACCACGGCACGCCGTCGCGCGATCGACCGGATGCGCCGGGCGTCGACCGAGGCGGCGAAGCTGCGAGAGGTGGCCGCGATGCGACCGGAGCCGCCGTACGCCGGCGACAGCGACATCCCGGACGAGCGTCTGGAGCTGCTGTTCACCTGCTGCCACCCGTCGTTGAATCTCGACGCCCAGGTGGCGTTGACCCTGCGCAGCCTGGCCGGCATGAGTACCGCCGAGATCGCGCGCGCGTTCCTCCTGCCGGAACGCACCATGGGCCAACGCCTCTTCCGGGCCAAGCAGAAGGTCGCGCACGCGGGCATCCCGTTCCGGGTCCCACCCGCGCACCTGCTCCCGGACCGCCTTCCCGCCGTACTCCACGTGCTCTACCTGCTGTTCAACGAGGGGTACGGCGACATCCGCAAGGACAGGCTGTGTCAGGAGGCCATCCGGCTCGGCCGGGTACTGGCGATGCTGATGCCCGACGAGCCCGAGGCATCGGGCATGCTCGCGCTGATGCTGCTGCACGACGCCCGGCGGCCGGCGCGGCTGGACGCGGCCGGGGATCTCGTCACCCTGGCCGACCAGGACCGCTCGCGGTGGGACCAGGCGCAGATCGCGGAGGGCGCCGCGCTCTGCGAACGGGCCCTGCGCCAGCGCCGGGCCGGGCCGTTCCAGCTCCAGGCGGCCATCGCGGCCTGCCATGCCACCGCGCCGACCGCCGCCCGGACGGACTGGCCACAGATCGTCGGGCTGTACGCGCACCTCGCCCGCATCGCACCCAGCGTGATCGTGGACCTGAACCGTGCCGTCGCGATCGGCATGGCCGACGGCCCCGAGGCCGCGCTGCCACTGGTCGACGCGATCACCGGGACCGGACAGCTCGACGGCTACTACCTGCTGCACGCCACCCGCGCCGACCTGCTGCGCCGCGCCGGCCGCCGGCAGGAGGCGAGCGAGAGCTACCGGGCGGCCCTCGACCTCGCGCCCACCGACGCCGAACGTCGTTTCCTGCACGGCCGACTGCTGCTCACCGAGGGCCGTACCTGACCCTTGCCGGCTGTTCGAGTCACCAGATGTGTGCCCGCTCGTCGTTAGACTGGGGGTACGGAGAGTTCCGGAGGTGTTCGATGATCGAGACAGCAGTGGTTGTGGTGCTGGTCGTGATCGAGGTGCTGTTCTGGGCCGGCCTCCTCGCCACCGTCCGCCGCGACCACGTGCACAGGCGGCGGAGCTGGTAGCGGAGCCGCACGGGCCCGTCGCTAGAACGACGTCGACAGCTCCATGATCTCCCTCGCGACACCTGCTGGGTCGCGCAACATGTGGAGGTGTCCCCCCGGCATCGTGCGCACCGGCCAACCGCGGGCTCGGGCATCCTCTCGCTCGTCGGCATAGGTGTCACCGAAACTGAGGTATCCCGCGGACACCGCGTCCCAGCCGTCAGGCAGGTCCACCCGGGCGGTGAGGTACGCGAACGGCACCCGCGCCTGCTCCGCCTCCACCCGGGCGCGCGTCTCGGCATCGGGGAACAACCCGGCCACGGATTCCTCCGGCCACCAGCGCGTCCACAGCGGCAGGCTGCCGTCCGGGCCCACGCGATCACGGAGCATGTCACTCAGGTCAGCCCGTGCCACAGGCACGCTGCCCCTCGCTGGCGGCAGCACCGCGTCCACGAAGACCGCGCCGCGCACAGGATGCCTCGTGACGAGCGCCGGAACGTACAGACCCGCGTTGCTGTGGGGCACGAGCACCAGGTCGTCCGCGTCGGGGAGCCCTTTTTCGATGGCCGCCAGGACCGCTGCGGGTGAGGAGGTCGCCGGATCGGGCGGCGCGGGCACCGTCGCGGTGATCCCGAAATCGGACCGCAGCACCGAGGCGACAGACGCCCACACCGCCGGACCGAGGAAGGGACTGGGGATGAGTACCGCGGTGATCGCCATGACGCGTTTTGTAGCATCCACAGCGGACGGTGATGCCTGTGCCACGAGCACGGCGGCGGTGCGGTTGCTGGCCTGCGAGGCCCCACGCCGTGACCCCGCGCCTTAGCGTGGCGTGGTGGCAGCACCCCGGGTGGCACCGCCGTCGGAGATGAGCCCCCGACTTACGTTCCTGTTCGCAGTGGCGGCGGGAGCAGCCATCGCCAACCTGCACTGGGCGCAGCCGATACTCGGCTTCATCGCCGGCGATCTACGCGCCGCCACCGCGACGGCCGGCTGGCTCGTCACCGCGACGCAGATCGGGTACGCCGCCGGCGTACTGCTGCTCGTGCCGCTCGGCGACGTCCTCGACCGCCGCCGGTTCGTCCCGGTACTGCTGCTGACCTCGGCCGCCGCACTGCTGCTGTGCGCGTTGGCGCCGTCGATCGGCGTACTCCTGCTCGCACTCGGGTTACTCGGCGTGACGACGATCTCCGGGCAGGTCCTCACGCCGCTGGCCGGAGACCTTGCCACCGATGCCCACCGTGGTCAGGTCGTCGGCGCCGTCGGGTCCGGGACCCTCACCGGCATCCTCGCCTCCCGTACGATCAGCGGTTTCGTCGCCGGCGCCGCCGGGTGGCGTACCGTCTTCGCCCTCGCCGCGGTCGTCGCCGTCCTGCTCGCGGTCCTGCTCTACCGCGCGATCCCACCGCTGGCGCCGCGGACACGCATGCCGTACCCGGCGCTCATCGCCTCGGTCGGCGCGGTGGTCCTGCGCGAGCGGGCGGCCCGATGGACACTGGTCCTCGCCGCAACCGGGTTCGCCGTGTTCTCGTTGCTGTGGACGGCGCTGACGTTCCTGCTCAGCGGCCCACCGTTCGAGTACCCGGTACCGATGATCGGGTTGTTCGGACTGGCCGGCCTCGTCGGTGCTCTCGCCGTCCAGCACGCCGGTCGGCTGCACGACCGTGGTTGGTCGCTTCCGGCCACCGGCGCGGCATGGGTACTGGCCCTCGGCGCCTTCGTCGGCGCGGCGTTCGCCGGCCGGTCCGTCGTGCTCCTCGTCGTCGTGATCGTCATCGTCGATGTCGCCCTCCAGGCGCAGGCCCTGCTCAGCCGGGCCCGGCTGTTCGCCATCTCCCACGAGGCCCGCAGCCGGCTCAACACGGCGCTGGGGACCGGCAACTTCATCGGCGGCGCGATCGGCTCCGCCGCCGCTACCGCCCTCTGGTCCGCGGCCGGCTGGACAGCGGTCACGATCGCGGGAGCCGCGCTCTGCTGCTTGGCGCTCGCCGTGTGGACGCTGGGGCGTCGGGGTCCACTTATAACGGCTACGCCGTGCCGGACGCCGCTGTAGCGGACCTCAGTCAAGCCCACTCAACCGCGCGACATTCGCATGTAGTGCACGATGCGGTCGTCGGCGGTTCGGCAGCATCCGCAAGCGGAAATCCGGCCGCTACCAGGTGCGGGCGGCCGATTTGGCGGGGAAATTTGAGCAAGCTCGTCGCTGGTCGACGGTGGCCGGCAAACCCGGCGCGCCGGGGCTGCACTCCCACGACCTGCGGCACACCGGGAACACCCTGGCGGCCCGGACCGAGGCGAGCGCGAGAGCTGATGGCGCGGATGGGCCACCACTCGGCAGTGTCCAGGTGACGCGCGGGACGGGCGTGGATTGCGGGCCGGCTGACTTTCCGCCCCGGCCCCGTAAGCGGCCGGGGCGGCGGCTCCGCAGGAGCCGGTTTGCCGCGCCTGGCCCGCACCTTGCTCTAATAGAGGCTAATTCGGCAGGCAGGAGCGATAAGAGACCTGACTCACCGCTCGGACAAGTTGGATGTGCGAATTCTAGGCCAGAGGAGCAGGTTCGGGCAGTCAATGTTATGGCGCTAGATGTAGCGCAACTTCGACCCGTAGTCAGCGACACCAAAGTTCGTCGACGTTGAGTGGTTGAACCGAATAGCCGCCGATGTGCTTGGCTGATCCTTGTACATTCGCTCGGACATATGAGATAAACACTGGGGCGGGGGCTGAGCAGCTACGTTCCCTGTCGCCCCATGGGCACCCCAGCAGAGTCGCTGCTTGAATGGGAGCCTGTTGGAGGTGGCGCGTCAGCGGAGAACCTGCCAGCCGGTTCATCTTGCAGGGCAGCGCGGTAGCAATTTGTAGCAATTTGCATAAACTCTCGGCGTTCTCGGGACCTAACCGTTCCCCAGTCTTGGCCCCATTCGCTCCACCACTGGCGAGATACCTCATCTCTAAACAACTCTACAAAATTTTGGCGCAAGCTTGTTCGATCTATACTCCCGACGTCCCAAAGCATTCCCCAGTGAGCGACCCAAAGGTTCAGATACATCTTTTTACCATGCGCCTCGATGCTCTCGTCGGTGCGCCGCTGAAACATCAGCTCCGGCCTCTCTAGGGCAAGCTTAACTAGCTCAAAATGCCTCTCGCGGGCGCTAACAACCTGCGTCAGCCGGTTCTGCCTCGACTGCAGTATCAGGGAGATAGCGACGCCACAGAACGCCAATCCCGAAAGCACTGCCGACACCCCGCCGTACGCCTGCCCGATCTCCGACAACTCATGCCAGGTAGCCCCATCTCCGGAGATTCCCCGCATAACGGTTGGAATGAGAAGAATGAACGAGATGAACACCAGGCCGCATACGGCGGCGAGGATGTGAAGCAACAACCTGCGGCTTTTATACAGCTGACGGCTCATAACGCCATCGTCGCAAACGACGTCCACTGGGAGTGGCCATGATCTAACCAAATGCCCGCAACAAGGCTCAGCGACGCTGAACATGCTAAGTAAACGATCGTTTGGCCCAGCGATCTTCGCATGCCCATAAGAGCGCGCCCCGCACGATGTCCACCGCCGCCTCAACTACCTGTGCCTGCGCCGAGGTCGACGACAACGTGGACGCCTGTGTGTTCACCACCGAGAACGGGCGGGCCGATCTGGCGGGGCAGCTTCAACAAGCTGGCCAACTGGAAGGCGGCCGTTGCCAAGGTCGGTCAGCCGAACCTGCACTTTCACGACCTGCGGCACACCGGGAACACCCTCGCTGCGCAGACCGGGGCGAGCACCCGTGACCTGATGGCCCGGATGGGTCACGACTCTCCGCAAGCCGCGCTCATCCATCGGCACGCGACGGCCGAGGCTGACAAGGCCATCGCTGCCGCGCTCAACGCGGCCGTGCGGGCCGAACAGAAGGGCGAGCGGAAGAAGGCGAAGAAGACCGACCGGAAGGCGGACAAGAAGTCCGGCGGCAAGAAGGGCAGGAAGAAGGCTGGCACGAAGGGCGGCGAGCGGTCCGAAGATCCGGACGACGGCGCGACCGGCGCCCTGGTGCGACGGGGCTGGGCTAATGGCACGCGGCCTGATTGCGGATCTTGGAACATCGAAGGGCCCTGGCTGGGACTGACGTCCTGACCAGGGCCTTTGGGTTGGAGCGGGTGACGGGAATCGAACCCGCACTGTCAGCTTGGGAAGCTGATGTTCTGCCATTGAACTACACCCGCGAGCGGCCCCCACTGTACCTGGTCGACCGGGACGGCGCACTCACCCATCCCCCCTCGCGCGCCGGCTCACCCCGGCACCCCACCGGCAGATTTCGTACGTAACCACACCGATCAGCCTCATTTGCCGGGGCGATGACCCAAGGTAACGTCCGCCTCACCTGCAACAGTGGCACTGTGCAATGATCACGCCACTTTCAGTGAGCGAAGAGGAGAGGCAATGGGGTTGCACCGCATCAGGTGGGCGCCGCGCTGGGTTGGCGCGTCGGCCACGTCCCTGGTACTGCTGGTCGGGTCCACCGCGTACGCGGTACCGGTGGTCGCGGCGGTGCCGCCCGTGACCGCCCCGGACTGCGCGGGGTCGACCGAGAGCGGGCCGTACGCCAGGGCGAGACCGGGCACCCCACACGTACCGGATCCGAACGAACTGACCGCGGTTCAGGCGGCCGAGCTGGAGCGCGAACTCGACGCGGCGTACGCGGAGCGGGTCGGCAGGGCGCCACTGGCCGTCTCTCCACTGCACCTGATCGTCATCCCGGTGGTCTTCCACGTCGTCGCGAAGAACCGCACCCGGGCGGGCGGCAACATCCCGCAGTCCCTGATCGACGACCAGATCAGGGTGCTGAACGAGGCGTACGCCGGGCGGACCGGCGGGGCCTGGACGCCGTTCCGGTTCAAGCTGAAACGCGTCAACCGCGTGGTCAACCCGGCCTGGTACCCGATCGTGCTGGAGAGCCCGGCGGAGTCCCAGATGAAGCGGGCGCTCCGGTCGGGCGGCAAGGAGACGCTCAACATCTACAGCGGCCAGCTGAGCGACGAGTTGCTGGGCTGGGCGACGTTCCCGCAGCGGGTCCTCGACCCGTACGACGGGGTGGTGGTGCTGGCCGAGTCGTTGCCCGGCGGCACGGCGGAGCCGTACGACGAGGGCGACACGGCCACCCACGAGGTAGGGCACTGGCTGAACCTGTACCACACGTTCCAGGACGGCTGTGGCGGCCACGGCGACCTGGTGACGGACACTCCGGCGGAGGCCGAGCCGGCCTTCGGCTGCCCGGCGGGGCGGGACAGTTGCCCGCGCAGCCCCGGCCGCGACCCGGTCCACAACTTCATGGACTACTCGGTCGACTCGTGCATGTACGAGTTCACCTTCGGCCAGACGACGCGGATGGTCCGGGCCTGGCGGGCCTACCGGCAGCCCTGGGGCTGACCGCGGACCCGCCCGACCTCCGAACCAGCCCGCCGGTGCCGGCCCCGCTCACGGGGTCGGCACCGGCTCCTCTTCCAGGACCGCCCGGCGCCGGCCCCGGCGGCGGGACGGGGCCGGCGACGCGGAGGCGGACGCGGGATCCAGCCAGACCTGCACCGCCGGACGCTCGGACCGCTCGTTGGCGAGCGGGGTGGCGCCGTTGCTGCCGTGCCGGGCGACCATCGCCACGTCGACGGTGAACTCGAAGAGCCGCCAGTCGACCTGCGGGGCGGCCCGCAGGTTGCCGGCGAGCCGGTCGACCCGCGCCTGGTCGGTCACCGGCCGGGCCCGGCCCGCCACGTACGCCTCGTCGTCGCTGTCCTCCGGTGGAAAGGAGTGCAGCGCGTAGCGCCCGTCACGTTCGAGGTCGCGCCGCTTCGGCGAGTCGACGACGAAGCAGAACAGTCCCTCGTCGGTGATGACCGGCGAGACCGGGTGCACGCGCGGGCCGCCATCGGCGCGCACGGTCGCCAGGTAGCCGAGACCCGGGCCGTACTGCTGGAGGAGGAGGCGGATCGCGGCCGCGAGGCGGGGCTCGTCGGTGGCGAATTCGGACCAGGAAGCCATACGAAGATTCTATCGAACATGTGTACGAGAAGACACCCCGACGCGCCCCGACCGCGCGCGTCGCCGGCCCGGTGGACCCTGCCGGACCCCGCACTCGCTAAGGTGGCACGGTGCTGCTCTCCGACCACGACCTCGTGATGGAAGTCAAGGCCGGGACGCTGGCGTTGGAGCCGTTCGAGCCCGCCCTGGTGCAGCCGTCGAGCATCGACGTACGTCTGGACCGGCTGTTCCGGGTCTTCAACAACCACCTCTACACGCACATCGACCCGGCGCTCCAGCAGGACGACCTGACCTCGCTGGTCGACGTGCCGGACGGGCAGCCGTTCGTGCTGCACCCCGGCGAGTTCGTGCTCGCCTCCACGCTTGAGGTGATCTCCCTCGGCGACCAGCTCGCCGGCCGACTGGAGGGCAAGTCGAGCCTCGGCCGCCTGGGCCTGCTCACCCACTCGACGGCGGGTTTCATCGACCCCGGCTTCTCCGGTCACGTCACGCTGGAGCTCTCCAACGTGGCGAACCTGCCGATCACCCTCTGGCCCGGCATGAAGATCGGCCAGCTCTGCATCTTCCGGCTCTCCTCGCCCTCCGCGCACCCGTACGGTTCGGCCGTCTACGGCTCGCGCTACCAGGGCCAGCGGGGGCCCACGCCGAGCCGCTCCTGGCAGAACTGGCGTACCTGGCCCACCCGCTGAGCCACCGCGGCGCCGCCCACCCGGAGCGACGGCCGCGCGCCCCACCGAAACGGACCCGTTACGAGCAGGACCCCGGTCGCGCGGGAGGCGACCGGGGTCCTGCTCGATGCGGTGATGATGCCGGAGATCAGCCAGGTCTGCCGAAGCTGTGGATCTGGCCGTCGTCGACCCGCTTCATCTTGATCGGTACGCCGGCCCGGGAGGCGTGCACGATCCAGCCGTCGCCGACGTACATCCCGACGTGGCTCAGGTCGGCGTAGTAGAAGACCAGGTCACCGGGGCGGAGGTCGGACCGGCTGACCCGCTTCATGACGCCGCGCTGCTGGCGGGCGCTGTGCGGGAGCGAGATGCCGGCCTGGCGCCAGGCGGCGGAGGTCAGGCCCGAGCAGTCGAACGAGTTGGGTCCGTCGGCGCCCCAGACGTACGGCTTGCCGATCTGGGCGCAGGCGTACTTGACCGCCTTGCCGGCCCCGCCGCCCGGGTACGTGGCGGGGCAGGGCGCCGGGCGCAGCGAGCCGCCGGCCCCGTTGCCGTACGCCCGGATCCGATCGGTCTGCAGCTTGTCGATCTGGGCGTCGATCTCCTTGGCCTTCTTGGCCAGCTCTTTCTCGGTCTTGCTGAGCTGGGCGACCAGCCGGTCCAGCGGGGCCTTCTGGGCGGCGTACTTCGCCCGGAGGTCCACCACGGACTGCACCTCGCGCTGCTGCCGGCGGGCGAACTGGTCGAGCACCGTGAGCTGGCCGACCAGCGCGCTGGGCGACTTGCTGGTCAGCACCGCGTTGACGGCCGACGCGCGGTCACCCTTGTACGCCTCGACGGCGAGTTCGCTGACCCGGTTCATCGCCGCGTCGATCTGCTTCTGCAGCGGCTCGATCTTCTTGGCCAGCTCGGCGACCTGCTTCTTCTTGGCGTTCAGGTCCTGCCGCGTGGTGTTGTGCTTCTCGATGATCGGCTCGATCTTCCGCCACGCCTCGTCGATCTGCCTCTCGATCTCGGCGACGGTGGGCTCGGCGTGCGCCGGCGGGGGGCCCACGACCAGCACCGCGACGCTGGCCAGAGCGGCGAGGGCGGTGGTGAGAATGGACCGACGTGAGCGGATCCGCGTAGTTCCCTCGGTGGTGGTCGCCCACCTGGGGAATCGCGGCCGCGGGGCAGAAAGGGCCACCGAGGTCCGTGCTCCTTCTTCCGTAGCCCGCCTACCGGGTTAGCTGACGGGTTCGGGCGGGAAGAGATTCGCCCTACCGCTGTTCTGCGGATTCACCCCATGATGCCCGGGTCCCCGGTTCGCCGATGTCGACGATTCGGCGGTGTCGAGCCGTTGTCGCCCGGCTGGGCGGCGTGCCTGCGGTCTCGACGGTCCCCAACCATAGAGAAGGCCGTTATGCAAAAGCAACCCGTGACGCAGGTCGATTCGTTACGTATCGGGGTGATCGCACAGGGTGTGGTGAAGGTTTCTTACGTCGCGAGGACGTAACGCGGAACCCATTGACGACTTCGCGTCCGGGGTGGAGGGTGACCTCAACGCCCACCCCCGGCGGAACGGAGTCCCCATGCCTCCCACGACAACCCCGTTGAGCAGACGAAACAGGCTCGGCGCCGCCGTGCTCGGCGCCGCCGTGCTCGGCGCCGCCGTGCTCGGCGCCGCCGCGCTGGTGCCGATCGGCGCCGCGCCCGCGGCGGGCACACCGCCGCAGCGGCAGCAACCACAGGGCCAGCACCCACAGGACAGCCGGCAACGGGAGTACGCCGCGGCGGCTGCCGAGTTCGGCGTACCGGAGAGCGTGCTGCTCGGCGTCTCCTACCTCCAGTCCCGCTGGGACACCAACGCCGGCACCCCCAGCACCAGCGGCGGGTACGGCCCGATGCACCTCACCGACGCCGCCCGGCTGGCCACGGCGGCCGGCCCGGCCCACGAGCACGGCGAGGACCGGCGCGGCGACCCCGCCCGGCCACTGCCCCACGCCACCGGCCCGCACGCGCCCGGGACGGCCCCGAGCGCCGGTACCCCGGGTGGGCAGACCCTGGACGCCGCCGCCGCGCTGACCGGGGCCGCCGCGCCCGCCCTGCGTACCGACGCGGCCGTGAACATCCGCGGCGGCGCCGCGCTGCTCGCCTCGTACCAGCGGGCCCTGGCCGGGCCGACCGGCCGGGCGAGCGACCCGGCGACCTGGTACGGCGCGGTGGCCCGGTACTCCGGCAGCGACCGCGCGGACGCCGCGGCGGCCTTCGCCGACGAGGTCTACCGGACCATCACCGAAGGGGCCAGCCGGACCACCGACGACGGCCACCGGCTCACCCTGCCCGCGCACGCCGGACTGACCCCCCAGCGGTCCTGGTTGGACCGGCTCGGCCTCGGCGGGCCGGCGCCCCGGCCGGACGGGCTGGAATGCCCCCGCGACATCTCCTGCGAATGGATCCCGGCGCCCTACCAGGCGTTCGGTGCCGGCGACTACGGCAACCACGACCTCTCCGACCGGCCCGGCCGGCAGAAGATCGAGTACATCGTCATCCACGACACCGAGGGCAGCTACGACACCACGCTGCGGCTCGTGCAGGACCCCACCTACGTGAGCTGGCAGTACACGCTGCGATCGGCGGACGGGCACATCGCCCAGCACGTCAGGGCCAAGGACGTGGCCTGGCACGCCGGCAACTGGTACGTCAACGCCAAGGCGATCGGCCTGGAGCACGAGGGCTTCGCCGCGCAGGGCACCTGGTACACCGAGGCGATGTACCGGACCTCGGCCAAACTGGTCCGCTACCTCGCCGCCCGGTACGACATCCCGCTGGACCGGCAGCACATCATTGGGCACGACAACGTGCCCGGCACCATCCCGTCGACCGTCGCCGGCATGCACTGGGACCCGGGACCGTACTGGAACTGGTCGCACTACTTCGACCTGCTCCGGGCGCCGTTGCGCGGCGTCGGTACCCCGCGCGCCGGCCTGGTCACCATCGACCCCGACTTCGCCACCAACCGGCCCGCCTTCACCGGCTGCGAGACCGCCGGCGTACCGTGCCCGTCCCGGGGCTCGTCGTCGGTCGTCCTGCACACCGCGCCGGCCGCCGACGCGCCGCTGGTGAACGACGTCGCGCTGCGCCCGGACGGCACCCCGAACACGATGCACATCTCCGACCACGGGGCGCGCGCCTCGGCCGGCCAGACGTACGCGCTGGCCGACCGGCGGGGGGACTGGACCGCCATCTGGTACCTCGGGCAGAAGGCCTGGTTCCACAACCCCGCCGGCAACCCCACCGCGAAATGGACCGCCGGTCTGGTCGCGACCCCGAGGCCGGGCCGGGCGACGATTCCGGTGTACGGCCGGGCCTACCCGGAGGCGGACGCCTACCCGGCCGGCGTGCCGTACCAGACGGTCACGCCGTTGCCGTACACCCTGCCGGCCGGTCAGCGGTACGCCGTCGGCGACGTGCTGCCCAGTGAGTACTACCGGGCCACCACGTTCGACGGCTCGTCACCGGGTGACTGGACGGTGATCCGCGGCGACCTGCGGTACGTACAGATCCAGTTCGGTCACCGGATCATGTTCGTCAACCTGGACGACGTACTGCTGCTGCCGTCACCGCGCTGATCCCGTGCGCATGGTCACGGGGTTGTCGCCGTCTCCGCCTCCGGAGCCGGCGACGACCTCGTGGCCGGCGGACTCTCCCCGGAGGGCTGCCCGGGTGCGCCGACCACCGCGGTCAGGACGTCGTCCAGGGTCACCACACCCAGCGGGACCCGGCCGTCGCTGACCAGCACCACGTGCCGACGCTCGCGGCGCATCGCCAGCAGCAGGTCGGCCAGGGTCTGCTCCGGCGGCACCACGGCCAGCGGGCGGATCAGGGTTGCCGGCACCGGCGCCCGGCGGGCCGCCCCCTCGTACCCGAGGATGTCCTTGACGTGCACGAAGCCCAGTACCCGGCGGGTCGAGCGCTGCACCACCGGGAAGCGGGACCGTCCGGTCCTGGTCGCCAGCACCTCCAGCGAGGCCGGTGAGACGTCCTCGGCCACCGTGGTCACCGCGGCCCACGGCCGCAGCGCGTCGGCGGCGGTGCGCTGGTTCAGTGCCAGCGCGCCGGTGATCCGGGCGTGCTCCTCCGAACCGAGCAGCCCCTCGGTGCGGGCCTGGGAGACCAGCCCGGCCAGTTCCTCGGCGGTGAAGACCGTCTTCACCGAGTCGGTGGCCTCGATCCGCCACAGCCCCAGGATCCGGGCCGAGGCCCACTTCATCGCCAGCAGCAGCGGCTTGGTGGCCACGCAGAACGCCAGCATCGCCGGGCCGAGCCAGAGCGCGGAGGGCTCCGGGCCGGCCAGGGTGATGTTCTTCGGCACCATCTCGCCGACCACGGTGTGCAGGAAGACGACGATGCCCAGTGCGATGACGAACGCCACCGGATGGATCGCCCGCTCCGGCAGGCCCAGCGAGTGGAACGGCCCCTCCAGCAGGTGGGCCAGGGCCGGCTCGGCGATCGCGCCCAGGCCGAGCGAGCAGACGGTGATGCCGAGCTGGGCGCCGGCGATCATCAGCGGGATCTGGTTCATCGCCGAGAGCGCCCACCGGGCCCGTCTGGAGTGCGCGGCCAGCGGCTCGATCACGGTACGCCGGGAGGCGATCAGGGCGAACTCACTGCCCACGAAGAAGGCGTTGCCGAGCAGCAGCGCGACGGTGATCAGCAGATTCGTCACCGGTCGACCGGCTCCTCGGGGCGGACCACCCGGACCTGCTCGATCCGGTGCCGGACCACCTCCACCACGGTGAACTCGTAGCCCTGCTCCTCGACCGTCTCCCCGGCGACCGGGATGTGGCCGAACCGCGCCAGCAGGAACCCGGCCAGTGTCTCGTACGGCCCCTCGGGCAGCCGGAAACCGGTCTGTTCGGCGAGTTCGTCCTCGCGCAGCACCCCGTCGACGAGCAGGGTCCGTTCGCCACCCGGCACGGTCAGTTCGAGCCGTCCGCTGTCGTCGACGATGGCCGGGTCGAACTCGTCGGCGATCTCCCCGACCAGCTCCTCCACCAGGTCCTCCACCGTCACCACGCCGTCCGTGCCGCCGTACTCGTCGACCACGATCGCCAGGTCGGCGCCGGCCGCGCGCAGCGCCGCGAGGACGCCGTCGAGGTCCAGGCTCTCCGGCACGTAGACCGGTTCGCGCGCCACCGCGGCCACCGTCGTGCCGTCCCGGCGGTTCGGCGGTACGCCCAGCGCGTCGGAGACCCCGGCCACCCCGGTGACCAGGTCCAGGGTCTCCTCGTAGACCGGGAACCGGGTCCGGCCGGTCTGCCGGGCCAGCGCCAGCAGCTCGGCCACTGAGGCACTGGTCCGCAGCGCGACCACGTCGACCCGGGGGGTCATCGCCTCGGCGGCCCGCTTCTCGCCGAACCGGATGGTCCGCTGGAGCAGCATCGCGGTGTCCCGGGGCAGCGCACCGGCCCGCGCGGAGATCGCGGCGAGCAGGCCGAGTTCCTCCGGCGACCGGGCGCTGGCCAGCTCCTCCTGCGGTTCCACGCCGAGCCGGCGGACCAGCCAGTTGGCCGAGTTGTTCAGGGCCCGGATGAGCCAGCCGCAGACCCGGGAGAAGGTCCGCATCGGTGCGGCGGTGGCCAGGGCGACCGGCATCGGCCGGGCCAGCGCGGCGTTCTTCGGCACCAGTTCGCCGAAGAGCATCGAGAGCAGGGTGGCCAGGGCCAGCGCCAGCAGCGGGGTGACCTGCCCGGTCGCCTCCCCGGCGAGCGGCCGGAGCGCCGGCGCGAAGAGCTTCGCCAGCGCCGGTTCGGCGAGGTAGCCGGTGAGCAGGGCGGTGATGGTGATACCGAGCTGCGCGCCGGAGAGCTGGAAGGAGAGTTCCCGCAGCGCCTTGCGGACCGTCTGGGCCCGGCGGTCCCCGGTCGCCACCCGCTGGTCCAGTTCGGAGCGGTCGACGGTGACCAGCGCGAACTCGGCCGCGACGAAGAACGCGTTGCCGGCGGTGAGCAGGAGGAAGCCGAGCAGCGGCAGCAGCGTGGTCAGGACCAGGGCGTCGATGTCGAGCAGACTACCGGCCGGACCAGCGGGTCCGTGCCGCGGCGGTCAGTTGCGGAAGCAGCGCCAGCCGTAGGCGTCACCGGGCTCGGTGTTCCGGGCGAACGCGCCGTCGCCGTAGGTGTCGCGGCAGGCGACGTCCATGTCGACGATCCGGGACGAGAGCAGCTGCCCGCACTCCCAGCGGCCGTCACCGCGGGCGTCCGCCCAGCTCAGGCTGCCGACCCGCCGGTCGCAGTAGCGCTCCACCAGCTGCGTCAGCTCGCCCCTGCCGCCGGGGCCGAGCAGAACCGGCTGCGGGGGCGGCAGCGGAGGCGGCGGCGGGACGTCGGCGACCGGCGGCGGGTTGACCACCGGTGACGACGGCGTCGCCGACGGGGTCGGCACCGCGGCGGCGCTCGGCGAGGTGGACGTGCTCGGCGTCACCGAGGGGGTCGGCGTCGGCGTCGCGGGCGACGACGGATCCGGCGTACCGCTGGCGGGCCCGGCGGTCGGGGTCGGCCCCGGTACGTCCGCCGGCGCCGGCTGGCGCAGCGGCGGCGGGCTGGCCACGGCGACCGGCACACCGACCTGCGGCTCCGGCCCGCTGTCGAAGATGAACGGGCGCAGGGTGTCCCCGCCGAAGCCGATGGCGAGGACGATCAGTCCGACGCCGAGCCCCACCACCGAGACGATCCGGATGCCCAGGTCCGACCGGTCACGCCGCCTCGCGGCTCCGGCCGGTCTGCCGGACCGGGCCCGATGCCGCCCGGACGGGTCCAGATCCGATCGGGCCGCTGCATTCTCCGCCACGGGCCGCCAGCCTCCTCGCGGTAACGGGCCGGTCCAGTGTGGACCGGATCAGCGATCGTGACTCTAACCCAACTCGTGGAAAGGTACGGGCCCGCCGGGAATGCGGTTCACCGCAGTACGGAACTGTGGCGAACGGGTGGTGAATCGGGCGTGGATCCTCAGGGTTCGTACAGGCGCCGCCGGCTAGCGTCGTAACCATGATCGATAGTACGGCCTCACTCGCCGCCGAACCGCCCCCGCTCTCCGGAATCGCCGAATGGGCCACCGACCTGATGGACCGGCTCGGCGCCCCCGGCGCGGGGCTCGCGGTGGCGCTGGAGAACCTCTTCCCGCCGCTGCCCAGCGAGATAATCCTGCCGCTGGCCGGGTTCGCCGCGAGCCAGGGCGAGATGAGCCTCTGGTCGGCGATCTTCTGGACCACCCTCGGCTCGGTCGTCGGCGCGCTCGCGCTCTACTACGTCGGCGCCCTGCTCGGCCGCGACCGCACCCGGGCGCTGGCGGCCCGGTTGCCGCTGGTGAAGCTGAGCGACGTGGACCGCACCGAGGCGTGGTTCCTCCGGCACGGGCGAAGCACGGTCTTCTTCGGGCGGATGATCCCGATCTTCCGCAGTCTGATCTCCATCCCGGCCGGCGTCGAACGGATGCCGCTCGGCGGTTTCCTCCTCTTCACCGGCCTCGGCAGCCTGATCTGGAACACCGTCTTCGTGCTGGCCGGCTATCTGCTCGGGGAGAACTGGCACCGGGTCGAGGAGTACGCCGGCGTACTCCAGAAGGTGGTCATCGTCGCCGTCCTCCTCACGGTGGCCTGGTTCGTCGTCGACCGGCTGGCCCGGCGGAACCGGCCGCGCAGCCGGCACCGGGCCTGACCCCTCGCCGGTCACGTCCCGCCGGCGGGGCAATGCGACGTCGAGCGTGATGACTTTGAGGCATGAATATGACTGACAGGCATATCGCTCCGCCGCGGTATGCCTGTCAGCTCATCCACCGAGGTAACGCAGCACGGCCAGGACCCGCCGGCTGTAGCCGGTGACATGTGACAGGTCGAGCTTGTCGAAGATCGCGTTGACGTGCTTCTCGACGGCGCTCTGCGAGACGTGCAGGTGTTCGGCGATGGCGCCGTTGGTGTGCCCCTGCGCCATGTGGTCGAGCACCGCCCGCTCCCGCGCGGTCAACCGGCCCAGCGGATCGGCGTGACTGGTCCGGGCCAGCAGCTGGCGTACCACCTCCGGGTCGAAGGCGGCGCCGCCGTCGCCCACCCGGGCCAGCGCGTCGAGGAACTCGCCGACCTGGGCCACCCGGTCCTTCAACAGGTACCCGACCCCGCCGCTGGAGTCGGTCAGCAACTCCACGGCGTACCGCTTCTCGACGTACTGCGACAGCACCAGGACCCCGACGCCCGCCCAGCGGCGGCGGATCTCCAGCGCGGCGCGCAGCCCCTCGTCGGTGTGGGTCGGCGGCATCCGTACGTCGACGACCACGGCGTCCGGCGGGTCCGCCGCGACGGCCGCGACCAGCGCGTCCGCGTCTCCCACGGTCGCGGTGACCTCGTGCCCCTCCTCCGCGAGCAGCCGGACCAGACCCTCGCGGAGCAGGATCGAGTCCTCGGCCAGGATCACCCGCACGGCAGCTCCGCGACGACGGTGGTGGGCCCGCCGGCCGGGCTGGTCAGCCGGAACCGGCCGTCCAGCGCGGCGACTCGGCGGCCCAGCCCGGAGAGCCCGCCGCCGCCCGGGTCGGCGCCGCCGGTGCCGTCGTCCACGACCGCGACCACGAGCCAGCCGTCCCGGGCGCGGACCTCGACGTCGACCCCGGTGGCCCGGGCGTGCTTGGCGGCGTTGGTCACCGCCTCGGAGATCACGAAATAGGCGGCGGTCTCGACCGCCGCCGGCGGCCGCTCGGTGAGCCGGTAGTCGATCCGGACCGGCAGTCCGGCCCGCTCGGCGACCCGGGCCAGGGCGTCGGCCAGCCCCAGGTTGTCCAGCGCGGTGGGGTAGACCCGCCAGGCCACCTCGCGCAACTCGTCGAGGGCCCGCCCGGACTCCTCGTGCGCCTGGCGCAGCAGCTCCGCCGCCTTCGCCGGATCCGTGCTGCGCCGGGCCCGGCCGACCAGCAGGCCCAGGGCGACCAACCGCTGCTGTACGCCGTCGTGCAGGTCCCGTTCGATCCGGCGGCGCTCGGCGTCGACCGCCGCGACCACCCCGGCCCGGCTGGTGGCCAGCTCGGTGATCCGGCGCTCCAGCGCCTCCCGCCCGCTCGGTCCGAGGAAGCGCCGGGCCAGCCGGCGGTCCAGCGCGACCAGGCCGACCGTGCCCTGCACCACCAGGAAGAGGCCGACCAGTCCGAGTACGAGCTGGCCGAGCAGGATCAGCGGGGTGCTCTCGCCGCGCACCGCCTCCCAGATCCAGACCCCGCCGGCCAGTACGCCCCAGCCGAAGAGCGCCAGCACGAAGCCGCCGAGCATCCCCACCGCCCAGCGCACGGCGAGGTACCGCACGGCCCGGCGACCGCTGTAGTCGGACGCGTTCTCGCTGTCCAGGAACGTCGCCAGCCGCCACCGTTCCACCTCGGCGAGATGGCGGGCGCCGGCCTCGATCCGCTCGACGATCCGCTGGACGGTCGCCCGCCGCCCGTCCGGACGGGCCCTGGCCACCAGCAGGACCGACCCGAGACCCAGGAGGTACGTCAGTTCCACCGTCGCGGTCACCGCGCCGAGCAGCACCCCGACGCCGAGCCGGAGCCAGCGGCCGGTCAGGGCGCGCACGAGCGGCCCGATCCCGCCGCGCGGGGTCACGTTCCCTTGACGGAGCGGAGCAGCACCGTGGCCACGTCGACCACCTCGACCTGCTCGGCCGCGCCCTTGCCGGTGACACCGTCACCCAGCATGGTCGAGCAGAACGGGCAGCCGACGGCGATGGTCTTCGCACCGGTGGAGAGGGCCTCCTCGACGCGTTCGACGTTGATCCGCTTGCCGATCCGCTCCTCCATCCACATCCGGGCACCGCCCGCGCCGCAGCAGAACGACCGCTCCCGGTTGCGCGGCAGCTCGGTCACCCCGTCGGCCGCCGCCGCGCCGAGCACCTCGCGCGGCGGGGTGAAGACCCGGTTGTGCCGGCCGAGGTAGCAGGGGTCGTGGTAGGTGACGCCGCCGTCGACCGGCTGGACCGGGGTGAGCCGGCCCTCGGCGACCAGGTGGGCCAGGAGCTGGGTGTGGTGTACGACGTCGAACTGGCCGCCGAGTTCGCCGTACTCGTTGCCCAGGGTGTTGAAGCAGTGCGGGCAGGTCGCCACGATCTTGCGCTTCACCGGCTCCCGGTCGCCGAACGCCTCGTTCAGGGTCTCCACGTTCTGCTGGGCGAGCATCTGGAAGACGAACTCGTTGCCGATTCGCCGGGCCGGGTCACCGGAGCAGGTCTCACCCTCGCCGAGGATGGCGAAACTGACGCCGGCGGAGTGCAGCAGGGTCGCCACCGCCCGGGTGGTCTTCTTGGCCCGGTCCTCGAAGGCCCCGGCGCAGCCGACCCAGAAGAGGTATTCGAAGTCCTCGACCTCGCCGACCCGGGGGACCTCGAAGTCCAGACCCTTGGTCCAGTCCTCCCGGGTGTTCGGCGGGGCACCCCACGGGTTGCCCTTGTTCTCCAGGTTGCGCAGCATGACGCCGGCCTCGGACGGGAAGCTCGACTCGATCAGCACCTGGTAGCGGCGCATGTCGACGATGTGGTCCACGTGCTCGATGTCCACCGGGCACTGCTCCACGCAGGCGCCGCAGGTGGTGCAGGACCAGAGCACGTCCGGATCGATGACGCCGCCCTCCTCGGCACCACCGATCAGCGGCCGGTCCGCCTCGGCCAGCGCCAGCACGTCCATGTGCGCGAGCTGCGCCGCGGTCGCCTTCTCCTCGCCGGTCAGGTCCTTGCCGCCGCCGGCCAGCAGGTACGGCGCCTTGGCGTACGCGTGGTCGCGCAGCGACAGCACCAGCAGTTTCGGCGACAGCGGCTTGCCGGTGTTCCAGGCCGGGCACTGCGACTGGCAGCGCCCGCACTCGGTACAGGTGGTGAAGTCGAGCAGCCCCTTCCAGGTGAACTGCTCCACCTGGGCCACCCCGAACTGGTCGGACTCGGGGTCGGCCTCCTCGAAGTCCAGCGGCTTGCCCCCGCTGGTCATCGGGCGCAGCCCGCCGAGCCCCGAGGCGACCCTGCCGGGGTCCCGCTTGAAGAAGATGTTGAAGAAGGCGGCGAACCGGTGCCAGGCGACGCCCATGGTCACGTTCAGCGCGATGACGATCAGCCAGGTCATCGAGATGATGATCTTCACCAGGGCGGTCACGCTGACCCCCGCCGACCAGGCGGGCAGCAGGCTGCCGACGGCGTGGCTGACCGGGGTGGCCCAGGCCGGGAACTCGAAGTGGTCGGTGGCGACCTTGAAGCCCCGGATCAGGAAGCCGCAGACCAGTACGGCGGCGACCACGGCCTCGACGAAGTAGCCCTGCCACATGGTCGATCCGGTGAACCGGGAGAGACCACCGGGCCGGGTGGGCCGGTTGCGCAGCCGGATGGCGGTCAGCACCGTGATCCCGACCAGCCCGAGTACGCCGATCAGCTCGGTGACCAGGCCGTAGACCACCCAGTGGCCGATCACCGGCAGCCCACCGGTCGGCGTGACGACCTCGAAGTACGCCTCCAGCACGAGCAGCGAGAGCACCACGAAGGCGACCATCACGAACCAGTGCGCGGCCCCGACCACGGTCCAGCGCAGCATCCGGGTGTGGCCGACCGTCTCGGTCAGCATCGTCCTGAACCGGGTGCCCTTGTCCGAGAAGCGCTCGGGGGCCGGTTGACCCAGCCGGATCACCGCCACCATCCGGCGGACCGCCCGCACCGCCAGCCACACCGCGACCGCGGTGATGCCGGCGGCGAGGATCGTGGTGACGATCTGGACGCTGCCCATCCCTCTGGCCTCCCCGTCTACTGCCCGACCCGGCTGGCTGCCGTGCGCCCACCGGGACCGACCAGCGATCCATGACACGGCTGCCAGCGCTCTGCGCAGCCTACGCGGCCAGGTTACCCGTTGGTAACGTGAGCATCATCGCAGTGAACCCGACGCGCGGCCGAGCGGGCCGCGCCGGGTGGGCGTCCGGCGTTCAGCGCCAGCGGGAGAGCAGGGCGAGCGAGCTGACCATCGCGCCGAAGCCGATGGCGAGGTTCCAGTAGCGCCAGGTGGCGACCGGGTACTGCATCTCGGACAGGTAGAAGACGACCAGCCAGCCGATGCCGAAGACGATCAGCGACACAGCGGTGACCGGCAACCACACGGGGCTAGGCTTACGCGTCGTCGCGGCGGACGTCGGTCGGACGTCGGTCGGCGGCGTGTACACCTTCTTCTTGCGGACCTGGGACTTGGGCACGGCGCTCTCCTGAGGGGGTGGTGATCCTCGTCCGGCCTGACAACCGGACGCAAGGGCGACGGTCCATGGCCAATAATGTTCGACAGCTAGCGTAGTCGCGAAGACCCGTTCAGGCCACGGACCCGATCAGATGGCTGTCGACGGCGGATCGCCGGATACCCTGCGGACCGTACCGTCGTTCGGGAGATAATCGGTTAAATCGGTACGATCCGGAGGAGGAGCATCGGTGGAGTACACATCCGGCGCCGCCTCCTGGCGCAAGGTGCTCCGGCGCGTCGTCGTCGCCCTGCTGCCCCGGCGTGCCGCGCAGCACCGCCGATCGGTCTGGACCGTGGGCGTCCCCCTGATCGCCCTCGCCGCCGGACTGCTCTTCACCACTACGGCCACCACGGCCGGCGGCACGTCCCTGCGGGAGGACCGCCGCCCGGAGCTGGCCCAGCTCATCGAGGACCGCCGGGACCGGGTCGAGGCGAGCGAGGAACGCGCCGCCGCACTGCGCGACAAGGTGGAGGACCAGACATCGGCGCTCGGCGGCTCCGACACCGGAGTCACCGCCCAGCGGGAGCGGGCCGCGGCGAGCCGGCAGGCCGCCGGGTTCACCGCGCTGACCGGTCCCGGGATCAGCGTCGAGCTCGACGACGCACCCCAGTACGGCGACGGCACCCAGCCGGAGGACGCGAGCAACGACGACCTCGTGGTGCACCAGGGCGACGTACAGGCCGTGGTGAACGCGCTCTGGGCCGGCGGCGCCGAGGCCATGTCAATCATGAATGTCCGCATCCTCGCGACCAGCGCGGTACGCTGCGTCGGTAACACCCTGCTGCTGCACGGTCGGGTGTATTCGCCACCCTTCAAGATCACCGCGATCGGTGATCCCGCCGCACTCCAGCGGGCTCTCGCCGCGTCCGAAGGGGTCCGGTCGTTCAAGGACGCCGTCGTCCACTACCAACTCGGATACAGGGAAACCGTGGAGCCCACCGTGACCGTACCCGCGTACGACGGCCCCAGCGGTCTGCGGTCGGCGAAGGTTCCCGGATGAGTCCGGCGCCCGGGGAATACGACCCCCTCCGGGACGGCCGGCACCGCGCGCCCACCGAGCCGGACCGGGCACCGCGACCGGGCCCGCCCGCCCGCCGTCCCAAGATCACGGTTGATCACATCCTGCCGCCGCAGGGCGACCCGGACGACGTCGACACCGCCGAGTGGGCCGCCGCCTCCGCCCCGCGCCCGCCCGGCGACGACCCCACCGGCCGCTCCGACGACCACGCGCGCCCGTCCGGTACCGCGCCGGAGGACCGCTACGGCCAGCCGCGCCCCGACCCCGAGGACCGGTACCGCCAGCCGGGCGCCGCCCCGCAGAAGTGGCCCGGCGCGGACCGGTACCACCCGCGCGACCCGGCCCCCGACGACCGGCACCCGCGCGACCCGGCCCCCGACGACCGGCACCCGCGCGACCGGGTCCCCGACGACCGGTACCCGCCACGCGGCGCCGCGCCCGACGACCGCTACCCGCCGCGCGGGGTGGCATCTGACGACCAGTACCCGCCGCGCGGAGCGGCATTTGACGACCAGTACCCGCCGCGCGGAGCGGCATTTGACGACCAGTACCCGCCGCGCGGAGCGGCATTTGACGACCAGTACCCGCCGCGCGGAGCGGCATTTGACGACCAGTACCCGCCGCGCGACCGGGCCCCCGACGACCGCTACCCGCCGGGTGGGGCGGCCTCCGACGCCCGGTCGGCGGTGCCCCCGGCGGACCGGGGTCCGTGGGAGGTCGCGTCCCCCGGACGCTGGGAGCCGAGGCCGGCGGCGGCCGCCGGCACCTGGGGAGACACCCCGGCCGACCACACCGCGCGCCCGGCACCGAGACCGTCTCCGCACTCCGACCGCTGGCCGCCCGCGACCCCGCCCGGCGCCGACCGCCGCGACCCCACCACGGGCGCCGGCCCGGACCACTGGGAACCGGCACCCGGCTCCACCCGGGATCGGTGGGAGCCCGGACCGGCCCCCGCCCCGGATCGCTGGGCGCCGGCACCGGACCCGGCACCGGACCCGGCGCAGGACCGCCGGCAACCGCAGGAGCGCCGGGAACCGGCCGCGGGCCCGGCGCAGGACCGCTGGGAGCCCGCCGCAGGGCCGGCGCAGGACCGCTGGGAGCCCGCCGCAGAGCCGGCGCAGGACCGCTGGGAACCGGCCGCAGGGCCGGCGCAGGACCGCTGGGAGCCCGCCGCAGAGCCGGCCCAGCGCTGGGAGCCGGCGGGCGGCGGGCCCGAGCGCCGGCGGCGGTCACCCGAACCCGAGCACTGGGAGCCCGCCCCCGAAACGGACCGGTGGAGTCCGACACCCGAACCGGAGCGGTGGGGATCTCCGCCCGACGCCGACCACCCGCACCGGGCACCCGGGATCGACGGCTGGCAGCCGGCACCCGAGCGGGACAGGTGGCAACCTGGGCCGGACCACCGGCGTACCGGCGCCGCCGCGACACCGCCCGCCGATCCGGATCCCTGGGTGCCGGCTCCGGGCCGGGGCACCGCCGCCAGCCCGCCGTCCAGCCGAACCGAAGGGCCGGACGAGCGCACCGGCCCGCTGCCCGGGTTGCTCCCGGACGAGCGCACCGGCCCACTGCCCGGCATGGGTGGCGGCGCCGTCGACGGTCCGACCACGCTCATCCCGCAACTGCCCGCCAGGGACCCCGGCGCCACCGCGCTGATCCCGGTGCTCCCCGCCGGCCGGTCCGGCACCGAGGAGCAGACCGCCGCGCTGGTACCGAACGTGCGCGGAGCGGTGCCGGGGCGCGCAGCGGCCGGACCACCGCGCCGGGACGACATGGAGGCGACCGCACTGATCGGCGCCATCCCCCCGGCGCCCGCCGACGACGACGGGGACGGGCCCTCCGGCGGCGACGGCCGACCGCCCCGCGGCGCGCGGGTCGTCCCGCTGCGCCCCGAGCAGACCGGCGAGGGCTACAAGAGCGTCTACTCCGAGCTGACCCGACCGTCGCTCGGCTCCCGCATCCGCACCGGCGTACGGGCCACCGGAGAGCTGCTGATCACCTTCGGGCTGGTCGTGCTGCTCTTCGCCGCGTACGAGGTCTGGGGCAAGTCGACGATCGTCAACGCGCACCAGGACGACCTGAGCCAGCAGTTGGCCCAGGTCTGGGACCAGCCCGACCCCACGGTGGGCCCCACCCGTGCCGCCACCGCCCCGGGCAAGCCGGTAGCGGGCAAGCCGATGGCCGGCCTCTACATCCCCAAGCTGGACAAGCACTGGGTGGTGGTCGAGGGCGTGAGCCAGAAGGACATCCGGTACGCGCCCGGTCACTACCCGAAGAGCGCCCTGCCCGGACAGGTGGGCAACTTCTCCGTCGCCGGCCACCGGAACCGGGCCACCTTCTGGCGCCTGGACGAGCTTCGCGAGGGCGACCCGATCGTGGTCGAGTCCAAGGAGGCGTGGTTCGTCTACCACGTCTCGCAGAGCCGGATCGTCCGGCCGTCCCAGGTCGAGGTGGTCGCTCCGGTCCCGGGGCAGCCGCGCGCCAAGCCGACCGAGGCGATGCTGACCTTGACCACCTGCAACCCGAAGTTCGACAACTACCAGCGACTGATCGTGCACGCCGAACTGGTCCGCACCGAACCGAAGACCCCCGGGGCGGTACGGCCGGCCGAGTTGGACGGCTGAGGCGCGGATGTACGGCTGGATCTGGCGCAAGTTCCCCCTCGGGCTGCCGGGCAAACTGCTCGGCTCGCTGTTGCTCACCGCAGGCGTGCTCGCCCTGCTCTGGTACGTCGTCTTTCCGTGGGCCGAGCCGCTGCTGCCCTTCGACGACGTGCAGGTGACCCAGGACTCCGGCGTACCGTCCGGTGGCGAGCCCGGTGTCGAGGAGGAGCCCACCGAGCCGGCCGGTGACGGTCACGAGCTGCCGTACAACCCCAGCCGGAACAACACCCCGCCCCCGAGTCCCACCAGGTAGGCCCCGCATGCGCGTCCTCGTGATCGACAACTACGACTCGTTCGTCTTCAACCTCGTGCAGTACCTCGGCCAGCTCGGCGCCGAGTGCGAGGTACGGCGCAACGACGAGATCGACCTCGACGAGGTCGGCAGGGTCGGCGCGGCCGGGATCCTGCTCTCACCCGGACCGGGCACCCCCGAGCGGGCCGGCATCTGCCTGGACGTGATCCGGCGGTACGCGGGTGAGCTGCCGATCCTCGGCGTCTGCCTCGGCCACCAGGCGATCGGCGCCGCGTACGGCGGGACCGTGGAGCGGGCCCCCGAGCTGCTGCACGGCAAGACCTCCGAGGTACGGCACACCGGGGACGGCGTACTGGCCGGGCTGCCCGACCCGTTCACCGCCACCCGCTACCACTCGCTGGCCGTACTGCCGGAGACGCTGCCGGCGGAGATCGAGGTCACCGCCCGGACCGGGTCGGGTGTGGTGATGGCGATGCGGCACCGCAGCCTGCCGGTCGAGGGCGTGCAGTTCCACCCCGAGTCGGTGCTGACCGAGGGCGGGCACCTGATGCTGGCCAACTGGTTGGCCGGATGCGGGCTGCCGGGCGCGCTGGACCGGGCGCCCGCACTGGCCGCCGAGGTGGAGGCGCGGCGGCGCGGCGCCTTCGCCACCGCCTGAGCGGCGGCTCGCTTCGTCCCTACCTGAGCGACGGGCCGCCGCCGTCACCGCACCCGAGCGGGGGGCGGTGACCCGGGCGGGTCAGCGGCGGATCGTGGGCGGGGTCAGCGGCGGGAAGATCCCCCCGATGCCCCCGGCGCCCGGGGTGGGCGGCGGACTCGAACTGGGCGGCAGCGGCTCCTCTTCCCTCGCCACCGTCACCGTGATGGTGACGGTCGAGCCCTGCGCCCGCTTCGAGCCGCCGCGCGGATCCTGGGCGGTGACCTGGCCGGCGTCGTCGGGGTCGACCTCCTGCCCCGCCCGCACCCGGACCCGGTAGCCCGCGTCCTCCAGCGTCTCCCGCGCCTCCGCCTCCTGGTCGCCCACGACGTTCGGCACCTCGTCGACGTTGCCCTTGGAGACGGTGACCGTCACCGTCTCGTTCGGCTGGACCTCCCGGCCCCCCGGCGGGTCCACCGCGAGGACGATGTCCGGCGGCTCCTCGCTGTCCTGCTCCTTGCGCTCGACCCGCAGGCCGAGGTCCTCCAGCTGGCCCTTCACGGAGTCGTACTTCGAGCCCACCAGGTTGGCCGGGATCTTGACCGTCCCGGGACCGGCGCAGACCTGGAAGCCGACCTCGGTGCGCGGCGCGACCTGGCTGTCCGGCTCCCGGTCCTGCCCGGTGACCTGGCCCTCGGTGCAGTTGGCCGCCGTCACCGACTCGGCCACCGGGACCAGGTTGGCGTCCCGCAGTGCGGCCTCGGCCGCCGCCTGGGTACGGCCGACCACGTTCGGTACCGTCGCGGTCTGCGGGGTCTCCTGCCCGTTGAACATCAGGGCCGCCACCAGGGCGATCACCGCGAGCACACCGAGCCCGCTCAGCGAGGCGATCACCCAGGCCGAGGCGCGGCGCCGGCGGGCGTCGCCGCGCTGCGGCGGCATCGGCCGGGTCGACCCCGGAGGCGGACGGACCCCGCTCGGCGCCATCGCGACCGTCTCGTCCTGGCGAAGCACCGGAGTGGCCATCACCGGCCGGCCGGCCGCCGCCCGGAGCAGGTCGGCGCGCATCTCACCGGCGCTCTGGTAGCGGTTGAGCGGGTTCTTCGACAGCGCCTTGAGCACGATCGCGTCGATCGGTGGGGTGACGTCCCGGTTGATGTCGCTCGGCGCCGGCGGGTCCTCCCGGACGTGCTGGTACGCCACGCTGACCGGACTGTCGCCGACGAAGGGCGGATGCCCGCAGAGCAGCTCGAAGAGCACGCAGCCCGCGGCGTAGACGTCGGAGCGGGCGTCGACGGCCTCGCCGCGAGCCTGCTCCGGGGAGAGGTACTGCGCGGTACCGATCACCGCGCTGGTCTGCGTCATCGTGCTGGCACCGCTGGCCAGTGCCCGGGCGATGCCGAAGTCCATCACCTTGACCTGGCCGTTCAGGGTCATCATCACGTTTCCGGGCTTGATGTCCCGGTGGATGATGCCGTGCCGGTGGCTGAACTCCAGCGCGGCGCAGACGTCGGCGGTGATCTCCAGGGCCCGCCGGGGCATCAACCGGCCCTCGGCGGCGAGCACCTCCTTGAGGGTGCGACCGTTGACGAACTCCATCACGATGAACGGCAGGGTCTCGCCGGTGGGGGCGATCTCCTCGCCGGTGTCGTAGACCGCGACGATGGCCGGGTGGTTCAGCGAGGCGGCGTTCTGCGCCTCCCGCCGGAAGCGCATCTGGAAGGTGTCGTCCCGGGCGAGATCGGTACGCAACATCTTGATCGCGACGTCGCGGCCGAGCCGGAGGTCGCGCCCCCGGTGCACCTCGGCCATGCCGCCGTAACCAAGCAGCTCGCCGACCTGGTACCTGCCACCGAGCAGGCGGGCCTGCGCCGTCATCTCGTCTGTCGTCCTTCGCTCATCTGGTCACCCCGCCGGGATACACGACTCGCTCCACCTGACGGTACGGCGCAATCCGTGGCGCGTCGCGTCCGTCCTCGGTCTGTGAGCCTGACAGCGCCGCCGAGGTGGCCGGTGCGGCATTGCCCCTGTTGTTCTCCGTCACCCGGTAGGAAATCACGCCGGAGCAGATGAGCACCAACAGGCCGAGCACGACAGCCAACACGATCAGCAACGGACGGGTTCCGGAGGGCTGCGACGGCACCGCCTCCGGCCGGCCCGGATAGGCGTACCCGCCCGCCTGCCGGGGCGATCCCGGTGCCGGGACGGACGCCGCTCCCCGGTTGTAACCGGACGGCCCGCCCGGGGCACCGGCCGGTTGGCGGGCCACCGGCGCGGTGGCCGCGACCGGTCCGCCCGGCGGACGGGACGACCCGGCCGGCGGGGCGTACGGGGGCGCCACCCGGGCGCCACCCGAGGTCGGCCGTACGGGTGCCCCGGAGACCGGACCGTGCGGAGGCGAGGGCTGGTGCGGGGCGGCGGGCGAGTGGGGCGCCCCGACCGGGGGCGATGCCGGCGCCGCCGCCGGCCGTCCGGAGTGACCCGGGCCGGCGATGGTGGCGGCGGCCTGCCGGGCCACGGCGGCCAGCGCGGCCGCGGTCGGCCAGCGGGCCCCCGGCTCCTTGGCCAGTGACCGTTCGACGATCGCCCGGATCGCCGGCGGAATGTCCCCGGGCAGCGGCCGGGGCACGTCCCGGACGTGCTTCATCGCGATCTCGACCGGGCTGTTGCCCTCGAACGGCCGGCGGCCGGCCAGGCACTGGTACGCCACCACGCCGAGCGCGTAGACGTCGGAGGCGGGGGTGGCGACGGCGCCCGACGCCTGCTCCGGCGAGATGTACGACGCGGTGCCGAGCACCGAGCCGGCCGCGGTGAGCTGGCCGACGAGATCCGAGCGGGCGATGCCGAAGTCGGTGAGCACCAGGGTGCCGTTCGGCCGGACCAGCAGGTTGCCCGGCTTCACGTCCCGGTGCACGATTCCCTTGTCGTGCGCGGCCTGCAACGCGTCGGCGGCCTGCGCCACCAGCGCCATGGTCCGGGCCGGGGTCAGCCGTCCGACCCGGCCCAGGGTGCGGGACAGCGCGTCGCCCTCGACGTACTCCATCACCAGGAAGGCGATCTGCTGGTCGCTGCCGTAGTCGTAGACGTCCACCACGCCGGGGTGGTTGATGGTGGCCATGGTCCGGGCCTCGCCGCGGAACCGCTCCGCGAAGCCCGGCTCGTCCAGCAGGGCCGGCAGCAGGATCTTGACCGCCACCGTACGGCCGAGCACCTCGTCGGTGCCCCGCCAGACGTCGCCCATGCCACCACCGGCGATCCGCTCGTCGAGACGGTAGCGGTTGCCGAGCAGCACCCCGGGCTTGAGCATGTCAGCGGCCCCCTCGGTCGGCGATCACCGCGCGCATGATTTCGCGGCTGATCCGCGCGGCCTCGGCGCTGCCGCCGGAGCCGGCCGACTCGAGCATCACGCAGACGGCGGAGACGGGCTTGCCGTTGTCGTCGAGCGCGAACCCGATGAACCAGCCGTGGTCGTCGGTGACCTCGCCGGCCTGCGCCGTACCGGTCTTGCCGCCGACGCGGTAGCCGTCGATCCGGGCGTTGCGGCCGGTGCCGTTCTGCACCACGCTGACCATCATGTCCTGCAGGTCGCCGGCGACCTGCGAGTCGACCGGCCGGCGCAGCTCGCGCGGTGCCGCCGTGTAGTGGGTCGTCGTCCGGTCCGGGCCGAGCTGCTTCTGCACCAGGTACGGGCGCATCTGCCGGCCGTCGTTGGCGATGGCCCCGGCGATCATCGCGCCTTCCAGCGGGGTCATCCGGACGTTGTTCTGCCCGATCGCGGACTGCGCCACGGACGGCGGGTCGTCCCGGCCGTCGGGGGTCAGCATCTCGCCGGTACGGCTGGGCGCCACCGGCAGCCCGCCGTCGCCGAGCCGGCCGGCGGTCAGCTCCTGGTCCTCGAAGCCGAACTGCCGGGCCTCGTCCTTGAGCTTCGCCGAGCCGAGGGTGACGCCGAGTCGGGCGAAGCCGGTGTTGCAGGACTCGGTCAGCGCCTCGATCAGGGTCACCGACGACTCGGGGCAGATGCTCGACGCGGCGTTGCGGATGTCGTCGCCGGCGGTCGGCGGCAGGTAACTGGAGCCCGCCGGAATCCGGGTTTCCTTGGTGTACCCGTTCTCCAGCGCCGCCGCCGCGCCGATGACCTTGAAGGTCGAGCCCGGGGGCAGCACCTCGGAGAGGGCCCGGTTCTTCAGCGGGCCGTTCTTGTCACCCTCCAGCCGCTGGTACGCCGCCTGGGCAGTGTCCGGGTCGTGGTCGGCCAGCGGGTTGGGGTCGAAGCTCGGCATGGAGACCAGCGCCTGGATCGCCCCGGTGGCCGGGTCGATCGCCACCGCCGCGCCCTTGCTCGCCCCGACCTGGTTGTCGGCGAGCTGCTTGAACGCCGTCTCCTGGGCCCGGGGCGAGATGCTGAGCAGCACGTTGCCGCCGGCGGTCTGGTCGCCGGTGAAGAGGTCCTTCACCCGGTCGGCGAAGAGCTGGTCGCTGGTGCCGGCGAGGTACTCGTCCTCCAGTCGCTCGATGCCGGTCTCCGCCCCGTTGACCGGCTTGTACCCGACGACGTGGGCGTACATCTCGCCCTTCGGGTACGTCCGGAGGAACTTGAGCCGGCCGCTGGTCTCCCGGTTCGTCGCGACGGTGGTGCCACCGGCCTCGACCAAGCCCCGCTTGCGCTCGTACTCGGCGACCTGGACCCGGCCGTTGTAGTCGCTGTTGCGGTACTCGTCGGCCTTGTAGGCCTGCACGTAGTTGAGGTTGACGAAGAGCAGGCCGAACAGGACCATCACGACGACGCCCACCCGGCGCAGGGGTGCGTTCACGGTCGGATCACCTCCGTTGTCGCGCCGTGCAACTGGGGCGGCGGTCCCGCCGGCACCCCGCTCGCCCGCGGTGCCGCGGCCGAGTCGACCGGCCGGCGCGCGGCGTCGGAGATCCGCAGCAGCGTCGCGACCAGCAACCAGTTCGCCATCAGCGACGAGCCACCGGCGGAGAGGAACGGCGTGGTCTGGCCGGTCAGCGGGATGAGCTTGCTGATCCCGCCGACGATGACGAAGACCTGGAGGCCGAGGGTGAAGGCCAGGCCGCCGGCGAGGAGCTTGCCGAACGAGTCCCGTACGGCCAGCGCCGCCCGCAGGCCCCGCTCGACGATCAGCAGGTAGATCACCAGCAGCGCGGAGAGGCCGAAGAGGCCGATCTCCTCACCCATCCCGGCGAAGATGAAGTCGTTGTGCACCTCGGGCAGGATGGTCGGCTGACCGCCACCGGGCCCGGCGCCGAACAGCCCGCCGGTGCCGAGGGCCAACAACCCCTGGACCAGTTGGTAGCCCGAGTCGTGCGGGTCGGCGAACGGGTCGAGCCAGATCTCCGCCCGTACGTAGAAGTTGGCGAACGGACCGCCGACGGTGCTGCCGAGGAAATACGCCAGGAACGCCCCGCCGAAGAAGAGCAGCAGGCCGATGATCAGCCAGCTGACCCGCTCGGTGGCGATGTACAGGGTGACCACGAACATGCCGAAGTAGAGCAGCGAGGTGCCGAGGTCCTTCTCGAAGATCAGCACCAGGAGGCTGATCAGCCAGACCACCACGACCGGCCCGAGGTCCCGCCCCCGGGGGAAGTCCACCCCGAGGAAGCGCTTGCTGGCCAGCGAGAGCACCTCGCGCTTGCGTACCAGGTAGTAGGCGAAGAAGACCAGCAGGGCCAGTTTGGCGAACTCGCCGGGCTGGATGGAGAAGCCACCGATCCGGACCCAGAGCTTGGCGCCGTTGATCTCGGAGAAGCGGCTCGGCAGCACGGCCGGGATCATCACCAGCACGATGCCGGCGAGGCCGAGGGTGTAGGCGTACCGGGAGATGGAGCGGTGGTCGCGGAGCAGCACGAGCAGCCCGGCGGCGAGGACCACCGCCCCGAGGGTCCAGGCGAGCTGGCGGCCACCGACACCGGCGAAGATCGGCAGGTCGCCCCGCTCGTCCGGGGACGCCTGGGCCAGGTCCAGCCGGCGCAGGAACGCCACGCCGAGGCCGTTGAGCAGCGCCACCGCCGGTACCAGCACCGGATCGGCGTACGGGGCGAGGAAGCGGATCACCAGGTGCAGGGCGAGGAAGACCGCGGTGAGCGAGGCGGTCGGCACCCAGAAGTCGAGCGACACGGTGTCGAGTTGGTTGGCCTCGACGGCCGCCGCGTACGCCGCCACGACGGCCATCGCCAACAGCAGCAGGGCCAACTCGGCATTGCGCCTGGTCCTGGCGAACCGGACGCGCGGAAGCTCGCCCGTTGGCGCGGGCGTTGCTGCCGATCCAGGCGGGGCGGTCACGATAGTTCCCTCGGATCGTCGGAGCTGACGCTCACTCGATCGACCGACAGTCCGCCGGGTCGACCGGCGTGATCGGATCGGACGGTGGCGCGTCGGGCGTACCCGCCGGGGTGGCGGAGGCCCGCACGGTCGGACCGGGGGTGGTGGGGTCGGGACCGGGACGCGACGGGGTGCCGGAGGGGGAGACGGCGGTCGCGCTCGGTGAGGTGCTGGGCCGGCAGAGCGGCTTGAGGTTGGGGTTGCCGGGATCCTCGGTCGTCAGTTCGGCGAGCCGACGCTGTGCGTCCGGCTCGTTCTTCGCCTGGATGCCCTGCTTCACCTCCTCCTGCGCGGCCTCGGTCAGGTCGTCCAGCTCGGTGGGGCTGGTGGAGTGCACGTTCGACAGGTCGAGGCCGGCGATCCGCCCGGGGACCCCCTGGAAGACGGCGAGCTGGCCGTCGTCGGTGGCCCCGACGTAGTACTGCCGCTGGGTGTAGGTCCAGCCGAACCAGAGGCCGCCGCCGATCACGGCGAGCACCACGACCAGCAGCAGCGCGGTCCGTACGGGATGCCGGCGCGGCCGGTCGGCCTCGTCGTCGGAGCCGGAGTCGGCCGGCTCCGGGCTGGCCGGGCGGGGCGGGGAGAGCGCGGAGGCCCGCGCGGCGGGGGTCGAGTCGTCCGCCGAGGTCGCCATGCCCCGGTCCCGGGCGGCCGCGCCGCCGACGATCGGGGCGGCCTCCACGATGTCCTGGTCGCTGGCGTCGGCGATGATCACGGTGATGTTGTCCGGGCCGCCGCCGCGCAACGCGAGCTGCACCAGCCGCTCGACGCAGTGCTGTGGGTCCGGATAGTCGCGCAGGGCGTCCGCGATGGTCTCCGCGCTCACCACGCCCGAGAGGCCGTCGCTGCAGATCAGGTACCGGTCGCCGGGCAGCACCTGGCGGACCGAGTATTCGGGGTCGATGTCGCGGCCGTCCAGTGCCCGGGTGAGCAACGAGCGCTGTGGGTGGCTGCTCGCCTCCTCCAGGCTGATCCGGCCCTCGTCGACCAGCATCTGGACGTACGTGTCGTCCTTGGTGATCTGGGCGAACTCGCCCTCGCGCAGCAGGTACGCGCGCGAGTCACCGATGTGCACCATGCCGATCTTGCTGCCCGAGAAGAGCAGGGCGGTCAGCGTGGTGCCCATCCCCTCCAGGTGCGGATTGGCGTCCACGGTGTCGCGCAACTGTTGGTTGGCGGTGTCCACGGCCGACCGCAGGGCGTCGACGAGGGCGTCACCGGGGACGTCCTCGTCGAGCGGGGCCATGGCACCGATGACGATGTTGCTGGCGACGTCACCGGCGGCCATCCCGCCCATGCCATCGGCGACGGCGAGCAGCCGCGGCCCGGCATAGACGGAATCCTGGTTGCCGTCTCGGATCAGCCCGCGGTCGCTGTGCGCCGCATAACGCAGGGTCAGAGTCATGGCCGTAATTCGAGGGAAGTGCGGCCGATTCGGATCGGCACGCCGAGGGGGACGGGGGTAGGTCCGGTGACCTTAGCGCGATCGAGGTACGTACCGTTAGTGGATCCGAGATCTTCCACGAACCACTGCCCGTTCCTCGGGACGAGCCGGGCGTGCCGCGCGGAGGCGTAGTCGTCGGTGATCACCAGGGTGGAGTCCTCCGCGCGCCCGATGGTGATCTGTGTTTCGCCCAGGGTTATTCGGGTGCCGGCGAGCTGGCCGGCGGTGACGTGCAGCTGGTGTGCCGCCCGGCCCCGCTTGACCTTCGCCGGCTTGTTCCCACCCGTCGCGGCCCCGACCCCCCGCGGTGCCGCGACGAGGCGGGTGGACCTCGCCCCGGCGAAGAGGTCCCGGCGGATCACGCCGACCACCGTGAACACGAAGATCCACAGCAGGACGATGAACCCGACCCGGGCGACGGTGATGACGAATGGAGGCAAGGCCTCAACCGTCCACGCGGAACGTCAGGGTGGTCGTGCCCAGCTGGATCATGTCGCCCGGGTTCAGCGCCACGGCCGAGACGCGCTGGCCGTTGACCATCGTGCCGTTGGTCGAGCCGAGGTCGGTGAGGACCACCTGGGCGCCGTCGAAGTCCAGCCGCGCGTGCCGGCGGGAGATGCCGACGTCGGGCAGCCGCAGGTTGGCCTGGTCACCACGGCCGATCACGGTGGAGCCCATCTGCAGCGGATAGGTCCGCCCGTCGCCGGAGACCAGCCGGATGTTGCGGCCCCCGGGCGCGCCGTGCCCGGGTGGCGGGCCGTAGCCGCCCCCCTGGTCGTACGGCGGGTAGCCGGGTTGCTGACCCGGCGCGGCGTCGTACGGCCCCTGGTGCACCGGGGCGACGTCGCCGCCGGTGTAGACCTCGGCGGTGACCCGGAACATGCCCGTGTCGAGGCCGTCGCCGCGCTCGATCTCGACGATCACGTCGCCGTAGACCGTCCACGCCTGCTCGCCGATGAACTCGGCCTGCGACTGCGCCAGCTCCTGGGCCAGCGCGGCCGCGTACGGCGCCAGCCGACTGTGGTCGTACGGCGAGAGATCGATCACGTAGCGGTTGGGTACCAGGGTGCGCCCACCAGCGAGGATCGCCTTGTGCGCCTCTGCCTCCCGCTGCATCGCGTTGAGGATCTCGACAGGGTGCACGACCCCCTTGAACACCTTTGCGAAGGCCCCCTCTACCAGGCCCTCCAGACGCTTCTCAAAGCGTTGCAGCACGCTCACCGGCTCCTCCTCGGGTTCCGAGGACATGATGGTATCCGGCCGTCGCTCGCGCAGCTCGCACGCCGCTCGGCCGCCCTACTGCCGGCCCTGTCCGGGGGCCGGCAACTGTCGTGCTACTCTTCCATCCGCCACGAGCGGTAACGTCCGTGGCCGCAGTAGGGATAGCGTAGTATGTCCCGGCACCTGCCGATCAGCGGGCTCCGGACAGAATTGTTATTGTCCCGTGCTGCGCTGGAGGTTGAGGCGTTCGGTCGGGCTCCGCGAGGAGTTCCGGGTGACGCGGTTCACCCTCCAAGGGGAAGTGGCGGAATGGCAGACGCGCACGGTTCAGGTCCGTGTGCCCGAAAGGGCGTGGGGGTTCAACTCCCCCCTTCCCCACAGCAGAAGGGCTCCGTGGCGACGCGGGGCCCTTCGTTCATATCGGGGCAAAGCCACCTCCGCGCTATGCTCCGGTGGTTTCCGACCCCGAGGGCGATCCAGGAGTGACGTGTGACTGTCGCGTTGGTTACCGGCTCAGGCGGCCTGATCGGATCCGAGGCGGTCCGACACTTCGCCGGGCTCGGTCTGGACGTCGTCGGGATCGACAACGACATGCGCCGCCGGTTCTTCGGCGCGGAGGCCTCCACCGCCTGGAACGTGGTGCGGCTGACCAGCGACCTCGGTGACGCGTACACGCACCACGACGTGGACATCCGCGACCGGGAGGCGCTGGCGGGGATCTTCCGGCGCTACGGCCGCGACATCGGCGTGGTGATCCACACCGCCGCACAGCCCTCGCACGACTGGGCCCTGCGCGACCCCTTCACCGACTTCGACGTCAACGCCGGCGGCACTCTCAACGTCCTGCAGAACGTGCGCGAGCACTGCATCGACGCCCCGGTCATCCACTGCTCCACGAACAAGGTGTACGGCGACCGCCCCAACAGCCTGCCGCTGGTGGAGCAGGAGACCCGGTGGGAGCTCGCGCCGGACCACCCGTACCACAACGGCATCAAGGAGGACATGTCGATCGACGGCTCGCTGCACTCGGTCTTCGGCGCCTCCAAGGTCGCCGCCGACGTCATGGTGCAGGAGTACGGCCGCTACTTCGGCATGCGTACCGCGTGCTTCCGGGGCGGGACGCTGACCGGGCCCGCGCACTCCGCCACCGAGCTGCACGGCTACCTCGGGTACGTGATGCGCTGCAACATGGAGCGCCGGACGTACAAGATCTTCGGCTACAAGGGCAAGATGGTGCGGGACGCCATCCACAGCCACGACGTGGTCGCCGCCTTCGAGGCGTTCTTCCGCAACCCGCGCTCGGCGGCGGTCTACAACCTCGGCGGCGGGCGGCACTCCAACTGCTCCCACCTGGAGGCCTTCGCGCTGGCCGAGCAGATCTCCGGCCAGGAGATGATCACCGAGTACCACGAGGCGAACCGGATCGGCGACCACCAGTGGTGGATCGGCTCCAACGCCGCGTTCCAGCAGGACTATCCGGAGTGGAAGCAGGTGTACGACGTACCGATGATCCTGCAGGAGATCCACGCGGCCAACGTCGACAAGTGGGTGCCCAAGCCGTGATCTCCAAGGGCAAGCGCAACGTACTCGGTGTGCTGGTCGACGCGCTCGACTACGAGGCGGCCACCGAACAGGTGCTCGCCGCCGCGCGGGACCGGCGTCCGCTGGCGCTGACCGCGCTGGCCGTGCACGGCGTGATGACCGGCGTGCAGGACCCGGCGCACAACGCCCGGCTGAACTCCTTCGACGTGGTGACCCCCGACGGTCAGCCCGTGCGCTGGGCGCTCAACCTGCTGCACCGCGCCGCGCTCACCGAACGGGTCTACGGCCCGCACCTGACCCTGCGGGTGTTGGACCGGTGCGCCGACGAGGGCCTGCCGGTCTACCTGTACGGCTCCACCGACGACACGCTCGGACGGCTCATCCCGGAGCTGGAGCGGATGTTCCCGGCGCTGAAGATCGCCGGCGTGGAGTCGTCGAAGTTCCGCCCCGCCCGGCCCGGCGAGGACGTCGAGATCGCCGACCGGATCCGGGCCTCCGGTGCCCGGCTGGTGCTGGTCGGGCTCGGCTGCCCCCGGCAGGAGGTCTTCGCGTACGCCATGCGGCCGCTGCTCGACATGCCGCTGATGGCCGTCGGCGCCGCCTTCGACTACCACGCCGGCCTGCTGCGCAAGCCGCCGGCGTGGATGCAGCGCCGCGGCCTGGAGTGGCTGTGGCGGCTGGGTCTGGAGCCGAAGCGGCTCTGGCACCGCTACCTGGTGCTCAACCCGCTCTACGTGGCCCGGCTGACCGCCCAGAAGACCGGGTTGTGGAAGGCCACCCCGCCACCCCCGGCCACCGAGTCCCCCGCCGGCTTCGCCGTCTGAGCGTGTAAGGAAGGGCCCCTTCCAATCGCTTTTGGTAGAGGAAGGGCCCCCTCTTAACAGCCATCGGCCGGGTGGGCTGTCGCTCGGGATAGCGCTTTCCTATGCTGGGCCGATGATGAGGATCGACCAGGATCTGACCCCCGCCGCGCTGCTCCCGAAGATCGACCGGCTCTGGGAGGCATCCGCGCAGAAGATCGACTCGATCGAGCGGAGCTGCCCGCCCGACTTGGCGTCGCCGGTCTTCACCGTCGCCGGCCGGTACACGGCGCGGGGCTGGACCGAGTGGACCCAGGGTTTCCAGTACGGCTCGGCGCTGCTCCAGTTCGACGCCACCGGCGACCGCCGCTTCCTGGACTCCGGGCGGGAGCGGACGGTGGCGGTGATGGCCAGCCACGTCAGCCACATCGGCGTACACGACCACGGGTTCAACAACGTCAGCACGTACGGCAACCTGTGGCGGCTGATGAACGAGGGGCGGATACCGGCCGACCGCGCCGAACGCGACTTCTACGAGCTGGCGCTGAAGCTCACCGGGGCGGTGCAGGCGGCGCGCTGGCGGGACACCTCCGACGGCACCGGTTACATCTACTCCTTCAACGGCCCGCAGTCGCTCTTCGTCGACACCATCCGCTCCTGCCGGGCGCTCGCGGTCTCGCACCTGCTCGGGCACGTGCTGATGGGCGAGCGGGACGAGCGCATCTCGCTGCTGGGCCGGCTGGTCGAGCACGCCGCCAACACCGCGCGGTGGAACGTCTACTACGGCGAGGGCCGGGACAGCTACGACCTGTGGGGCCGTACCGCGCATGAGTCGATCTTCAACGTGAACGACGGCAGCTACCGGTGCCCGAGCACCCAGCAGGGCTACTCGCCGTTCAGCACCTGGACCCGGGGACTGGCCTGGGCGATGCTCGGCTTCCCCGAGCAGTTGGAGTTCGTCGCCACCCTGCCGGACGAGGAACTGAGCCCGTACGGCGGCCGGGCCGAGGTCGAGGCGATGCTGCTGAGGGCCGCCACCGCCACCTGCGACTTCTACCTGTCGCACACCCCGACGGACGGGGTGCCGTACTGGGACACCGGGGCACCCGGGCTGACCCGGCTCGGCGACTACCTGGACCGCCCGGCCGACCCGTACAACGCGCACGAGCCGGTGGACTCGTCCGCGGCGGCGATCGGCGCGCAGGGCCTGCTCCGGTTGGGGCGCTACCTGAGCGGGAACGGGCGCACCGAGGAGGGGCGGCGCTACTGGCAGGCCGGGCTGACCGTGGCCGGCACCCTCTTCGACGAGCCGTACCTGAGCACCGATCCCACGCACCAGGGCCTGATCCTGCACTCGGTCTACCACCGGCCCAACGGCTGGGACCACGTACCGGCCGGGCAGCGGGTGCCGAACGGCGAGTCCAGCATGTGGGGCGACTACCACGCCCGGGAGCTGGCCCTCTACCTGTCGCGGGTGGCCCGGGACGAGCCGTACTACACCTTCTTCGGCCCCCCGCGCGACAACGCGGCGCCGGTGGCGTCGGCCGTCGCCGCGGTCGGGAACGGGGCGACCGCGTGAGCGGGCGTCCGGCCGCCGTCGTCACCGGCGGCTCCCGGGGAATCGGTCGCGGCATCGTGCTGGCGCTGGCCGGCGCCGGGTACGACGTGGTGGTCAACTACGCCAGCAACGCGGAGGCGGCGGCCGAGGTCGGCAAGGAGGTGGAGGCGCTCGGGGTACGGGCCCACCTGGTCCGCGCCGACGTCTCCGTCGACGCCGACCGGCGACACCTGATCGACGAGGCGACCGCCGCGTTCGGCCGGCTCGACCTGCTGGTGAGCAATGCCGGGGTCGCACCGTCCGTCCGGGCCGACCTGCTGGAGGCGGGCGAGGAGTCGTTCGACCGGCTGGTCGCCATCAACCTCAAGGGGCCGTACTTCCTCGTCCAACTCGCCGCGAACACCATGATCGAGCAGCAGGCGGCCGGCCGGACGACGCGGCCGAAGATCGTCATCATCTCCTCGATCAGCGCGTACGCCGCGAGCGTCAACCGGGGCGACTACTGCGTGGCGAAGGCGGGGCTGGCGATGACGGCCCAGCTCTACGCCGCCCGGCTCGCCGAGCACGACATCAACGTGTACGAGATTCGGCCGGGCATCATCGAGACCGACATGACCGGCTCGGTCCGGGCCAAGTACGACGACCTGATCTTCAACCAGGGGCTGACCCCGATCCGGCGCTGGGGACAGCCGGACGACGTCGGCCGGGCGGTGGTGGCGGTCGCCACCGACCTGCTCCCGTTCAGCACCGGTCAGGTGATCGACGTGGACGGCGGCTTCCACCTGCGTACGCTCTGACGCCCGAGCGCCGGAGCCACGGACGGCCCGAGGTGTTAGGAAGGGCCCCTTCCTATGCAAAAAGCGATAAGAAGGGGCCCTTCCTTACAGGCTCGTCAGAGGGTGAGGGTCCAGGTGTTGAGGTACCCGGCGTCCCCGCTGTAGACGTCCCGCACCCGCAGCAGCCAGGTGCCGTTCGCCGCCTCCGAGGAGAGGTTGCCGGTGTAGGTGGTGTTCACGTTGTCCGCGCTGTCGAAGTAGCTGCTGCCCTTCAGCCCGTACGCCGTGCCGTCCGGGGCGATCAGGTCGATGACCAGGTCACCACGGAAGGTGTGCACGATGTTCACCGCCACCGTGGACGCCGAGGAGGCGTTCCGGTCGCAACCGGCGATGGTGATCCCGCTGGTCACGTTGGTGTTCGTGTCCGGGATCGACACGTCTGTGCCGTTGGTGCCCGAGCAGCCGCCGCCACCCGCGCCGGTCACCGTCAGCGTGTAGGTCGCCGTCCGGCTGCCCGCCGCCCCGGTACCGCTGACCGTCACCGGGTAGGTGCCGGCCGGCGTGCTCGCCGAGGTGGCGATGGTCAGCGTGGACGAGCCGCCCGAGGTGACCGTGGCCGGGCTGAACGATGCGGTCGCCCCGGCCGGCAGGCCACTCGCGGAGAGGCTCACCGACTGGGCCGCCCCGGAGGTGGTCGTGGTCGCCACGGTCGCCGACAGCGAACCACCCGGCGCGGTCGACCCGCTGGTCGGCGAGACCGACACGGCGAAGTCGTTGGCCGGCGGCGTGCCGTCGTTGACCAGGTAGAGCAGCCGGTTGGGGGTTCCGGTGCCCACGTTGCTGACCACGTTCGGCGTGGAGTTGTTCACCAGGTAGTCGCGGACCTGCTGCGGGCTCCACGTCGGGTTCGCCGAGAGCACCATCGCGGCCGCGCCGGCCACGTGCGGTGACGCCATCGACGTACCGCTGATGGTGTTGGTCGCGGTGTTGCTGGTGTACCAGGACGAGGCGATGCTGACACCGGGCGCCAGGATGTCGACGCAGGTGCCGTAGTTGGAGAAGCTGGCCGCGGCGTCGTTGCTCTGGGTCGCCCCGACCGTGATGGCGTTCGGCACCCGCGCCGGCGAGAAGCCGCAGGCGTCCAACCGGTTGCCGAGGGTGTCGCCGTTGCCGGCCGCGACCACGTAGGTGATGCCGGTGTTGATGGAGTTGTTCATCGCGGTGTCGATCGCGGCGTTCGCCGAGCCGCCGAGGCTCATGTTGGCCACCGCCGGACGCACCGCGTTCGCGGTGACCCAGTCGATACCGGCCACCACCTGGGCGTTGCTGCCGCTGCCGGAGCAGTTGAGCACCCGTACGCCGTAGACGCGCGGGCCCTTGGCCACCCCGTACGACGAGCCGCCCACCGTGCCGGCCACGTGCGTGCCGTGGCCGTGGCAGTCGTCGGCGGAGCCGCCGTCGATGGCGTCGAACCCGCTCACCGCCCGCCCCGCGAACTCGTTGTGGCTGAACCGGATCCCGGTGTCGATGACGTACGCGTTGACGTTCGCCGCCGCGTTCGGGTAGGTGTACGAGCTGTTCAGCGGCAGGTTGCGCTGGTCGATCCGGTCGAGGCCCCAGGACGGGGGGTTCGGCTGGGTGCCCGTGATGTGGACCGTGTGGTTCTGCTCGACGTACGCCACGCTGGGGTCGGCCGCGATCCGGGCCGCCGCCTTCGCGGAGGCACTGATCTCGAAGCCGCGCAACGCCGCCGTGTAGGTGCGGGCCACCGACCCGCCGTGCCTGCCGGTCAGACCGTGGGCGGCCGTACCGACCCCCGTGCGGCTGACCGCGTTGTCCTTGAATACCACGATGTAACTGTCCGAAATAGCGGTGACACCCCCGGCGCTGCGGATGACACCCTCTGGTTCGGCCGCCACGGCCGGTACGGCCACAGCGGCAATCAGGGCCAGCGTCGTCGCACCAACGACAACGGACCTACGCGGGAGACTCATCTCCCTCCTCCCCTCCGACCGGCACGACCGTCCACTCTTTTCACCTGAGGGATCAGCGAGACCGATCGAGCTGAGATTAGTCAGCGCGGAGCGGAAATGGCAGATGTCGAAACTTCTATACCTCTGACAGGATGCCCCCTACGGGTCCGTTCCCACCCGACGAAGGGGACTTCTCCGGGCTGTGCGGGGGACGGTCCCCGATTTGCCGGCGGCTAATTCGGGCAATGCTTCATGTCATGGACACCGACCTTGTCATCCTGCTCGCGGTCGCCGCCGTCTGGCTGGTCGCCGGTGTCGTCGCCGAGGGGTTGCCGGGGCTGCGTACCGCCCGGGCGCTGCGCCGACGTACCGGCCTGCTGCTCAATCTCGTCCTGGCCGGCCTGGCCGGCCTGGCCGGCCTGGCCGGCATCGTCGGGATGGCGGTGGCCGGACCGCTCGGTGCGGAGCCGACCCTGACCGGCCGGGCCGCCGGAGCCCTGGCGCTGGCCGCCGGGCCCGCGCTGGCGGTCGCGGCACTGACGCTGCGCCGGTTGCGCCGGATCCGGTCCGGCACGGGCGCCTTCGCCAGCGCGCCGCAGACCCCGGCGTCGCCCCGCTCCCGGGCCGCGGCGGCGCATCCGATGATCGCGCTGCCGGTGCAGGTGACCGGCCTGGTCATGCTGCCGGCGCTGGTCACCGCCGCCGGGCTGGCCCCGCTGACCGAGCCCGGCACGATCGGGCTGGTGCTCACCGTGGCCGTCGTCGCGGTTGGCACGATCGGCGTACGGCTCGCGCTGCGGCACAGCCGGCTGCTCGACCGGGCGGTCACCGTCCGGACGCGGTCACCGAGGACGTCGCGCGTCCTGCACGTATAGCAGCTCCAGGATGGAGCGGGCCGCCTCGAACCACCGGTCCAGCCAGGCCGGGTCCGGCATGGTGCCCTTCGGCGGCAGCTCCAGCAGCAGGCCGCGCAGCAGCGGGTGGTCGACGAGCGGCTCGGCCGGCAGGTCCGGCCAGTCCGGCGGCGGGAAGACGGGTTCGGTCAGCCCGTCCAGCGACGGCAGGGAGGGCAGCCGCTCGCGCGGGCGCTCCGGCGGCAGGTCGGGCACCCGGTTCTCCGGCGAACCCAGCTCCGGTACGGGTAGCGGCTCCTCCACCGCCGTACCGCCGTCGCGACGGGCACCTCGGTACTTGCCGACGAACCGGTCCGGCTTGGCCGCACCGTTGCCCAGATTCTCCGACCCGATCGTCATCAGCCTCGCCTGCCTCGCTCGGTTGGGCACCCTCGCGGCGGGCCGGCGTTCGCGGCGCCGTACCGCCGATGCCGCGCCGTCGACGTACGACACCGCGCCGTCCGGTACAACGATCCGGCCGGTCGCGGGCGACGGCGTGGCCGGCCACGATCGACGGGTACGCCTACGCCGAAGCGCGCGGCCACCCGGCGGCTCGTCGCCGACCGGGTGACCGCGCGCAGGCCGGATCACCGGCAGTTCTCTTCCAATCGGATTGGCCGTCGGTCCGGGTCGGACCACAGGGTCGGTCGAACCATCAGTTCGGCCGAACCGTCAGTCCAGGTCGGACCGTCAGTCCAGGTCGAATTCGCCGTCCTTGGTGCCGCCGACGAACGCATCCCACTCGTCCGGCGTGAAGATCAGGGCTGGCCCGGTCGGGTTCTTCGAATCTCGTAACGCGATCGCGCCGCCCGCGAAGGCCACCTCGACGCAGTTGTCACAATTGGGTCCGCTACGCGAACTCTTGTGCCACACCGCCCGAGTCAGGTCGACGCGGAACCCCTTTGTCTCCACTTCCACAATGGCTCCTCTGCCACCTTCGCAATCAGAGCGACGGACTCCTCCGGGCGCATTGCCGCTGCTCGGATATGGTCGAAGATAAAGATGTACTTTTGCAATTCATCCCGCTTTTCCAGGAAGAGTCCGCCCGTGGCATTTTCGGCGTACACCACGTCCGGATCACCCGGTTCCGGAAAGCTGAGGATGGCGAAGGTACCGTCCATGCCGGCATGCGCGCCGACCTCGAACGGCAGGACCTGGAGCGTGACGTTCGGTAGGTCGGCGGCGTGCACCAGCCGCTCCAACTGGGTCCGCATGACCGCGTCACCGCCCACCGGTCGACTGATCACCGCTTCATCGAGCACCACCCAGAGGTCGATAGGATCGTCCTGGCTCAGTAACGACTGACGCCCTAATCGGACACGGACCCGCTGGTCGACCTCTGACGCGACCCAGTCCGGACGGGCCGAACGGATCATCGCGGTGGCGTACTCCTTCGTCTGCAGAAGGCCGGGCACCGTCTGCTGCTCGTACGCCCGGACGGAACCCGCGGCGGCCTCCAGGCCGACGTACGCCCCGGCGAGGACCGGGCTGTACGGGTGCCACCAGCCCTTCTGCCGGGCCTCGCGGGCGATCTGGATCAGTTCCTCGCACTCCGCGCCGGTCACCCCGTAGATGCCGAGCATGTCGCGTACGTCGCGGACGGTGGCCGTGGTGTGTCCGGTCTCGATGCGGGAAACCTTCGACGCCGAACACTCCAGAAGATCCGCGACGGCCTCGATGGTCACCTTGGCTCGCTCGCGGTGCTGGCGGAGTTCGGCCCCGAGTCGGCGGCGGCGGATGGTCGGGCTCCGGCGCTCGGTCACCGGGTCACCTCCGGTCGATCAATGGAGAGAGGTCGGAATCGCCGCTGCGGGTGCGACCGCCGATCGGCGAATGATCGTTCTGGACGGTGGAGCGATCGAATGATCGTCCCGGACGGGTGGAACGGCGAACGGTGGCCGCGGCGGAGCGAAACCTGGTCCAGTCTGCCGCTTCGACGTTCGGCCCATCAAGGACCGTGCGGCCGACTGTGCCATCCCGGAGCAAAGGGCAAACTGCAACTTGCATTGATCATGTCCTTGATGCACCCTGTCCGTATGCCTAGGGCTACACAGCGTCTCCATCCGGTCAGGCGACGCGATGCTCCCCCATTCTCGCCTGACCCGGGCGACGGTCGTGCCACCAGCACGGCGAGGAGCCCCGCTCCGGGGTAAGAGCCCCCGCCGCTGTAAGCCAGGGCCGCTACGGCGGCTGGCGCGTCCCGGAGTAGACAGGTGTTGGCCGGGGCGGGGCGTCGACTCGTCTCGGCGCGTCGCCCCGGCCAACGCCCCAGAAATCCATTCACATACGCCGGCGCCAGACGCATCCGGCCCATTCCACCGCCCGCCACCCACGCCGGTTCTCCGGCCAGTCGGACAGGAGCTGATGGTGCTTCCCCGCTCCGGTGATGTGCTCCACGTGACCCGCACGGCGAGCGTCCAGTTCGCCGAGCCGATCTTCTTCCGGGTGATCCGGGTACATGACTGGCCGACCTATTACGGCTGGATCTGGCTCGACGGCTACGAACTCGACTCCGCCGGGGACGCCGTCGAGCGCCGGTCCATCTTCGTACAGCTCAGCGGGCTGCGGCAGTTGCACACCAACGCCGTACGCCGCAACCACCTGCCGCCGGCCCGGCGTCCCACCCGGAACAACTCCTCCGTGCTCGCCCACCGGGTCCGGGTCGGCTGAGACTCCGGTCCGGACCGGGCCGGGGTCAGCGCGTGGGGGTGGGCTGGTCCGGCGTTGCCCCGGTGGGCGTGGCCGGGGTCGGGGCGAGCGGTTCGGCGACCACCAGGGTGACCAGGTCTCCGGCACCGACCGGTTCGCCGGCCCGGGGGTCCGTCTCCAGCACCGTCCCCGCCGGCTGGTCCGAGGGGCGCAACCGCACTCGGGGTACGAGCCCGAGCTGGTCGAGCAGGTCGCGGGCGGCCTGTTCCGGCAGCCCCACGAGGGTCGGCATCGGCACGGTGGCGGCCGGTGTGGTGGCCGTCGGGGTGTTCGTCGGCGCCGCCGAGGTGGCCTGGGAGGTGGCCACCGGGGCACTGGTCGGGGCCGGCGGCGGCGGGCCGGGGTCGGCGCCCCGGGGCGAGGAGTAGATCAGCCAACCGGCGACCGCCAGCACGGCGAACAGGATCAGTGCGAGTACCCCGATCAGGATCGGCATCCACCACCGCCGGTCGTCCGGCTCGGCGCCGTACGCCCACTCGGTGGAGCCGGGATCGCCGGCCGGGTTGGCGGAGCGTACCGGCACTCCGGCCCGGCCCGACCAGGACGGCGGCCGGGCGGGCGGGGTGGCCCCCTCCGGGGGCGTGGCCGGACAGGCGCCGCGACGGGGTAGCCGCGCCGTCGGCTCTGCGCCCACCGGCGGTCCGGCGCCCGCCGGGCCCGGCAGCGGCGCGGTGGCATCCGGCGGCGGCAGCGCCGCGGTGGCATCCGGCGGCGGCCCTGCGGTGGTGGCGTCCGGGGCGGCACGGTCGGCGGTCGGCGGCTCGTCGTCGGGGCCACGGCCACGCCGCTGCGCGCCCCCGGCCTTGCGGGGCTCCTCCGGGGTGTTCCGGGATTCCTGCGGGTCCTCGGCCATGGCGCGTCCTCTCGGCAGCCACCACAAACCTATCCGGCGGGACGCCGACCGGCCGGCGTCAGGCGACCCGGGCGTGTCCGCCGGCCCCGGGCGGTCACCCGGCCGGCGGGGAACTCGGACCGTCCGCCTCGCCGCAGTAGATCCGGACCTGCCCGTTCCACTGCGAGGTGGCCGCCGGCTCCGGGTCCTGGCTGCGCACCTCACCGCTCCTACCGGCTGGATAGTCCGGGGAGAGGCCCTCGTCGACCAGCCGCTTCGCCGCCTCCTGGCAGGACCGTCCGACCAGATCGGGGACGGCGACGGAGGGCGCCGCCCCGACCACCGAGAGGCGTACGGTGATGCCCCGCCGCACGGTGGTGCCGGCCCGGGGATCGGTGCTGCCGACCCGGCGGTCGCTGCCGGCGCTGCCGAAGACGATCCGCCAGCCCAGCCCGCGCTGGCGCAGCTCGTCGCGGGCCTCCTCGAAGTCCGTCCCGACCAGGTCGGGCAGCACCATCTGGCCGACGGGTGGCGGCGTCGACACCGATCTGGAGGGGCGCGGCTGGGTCGGCTTGACGCTCCTGGTCGTGGCGGTGGGCCTCGCGGACGCCGTCGCCGCCGGCGGCGACCCCGCCTCGGAGCCCGGATCATCCCCGTCTCCGTCGGCCAGCAGGTAACCGCCGACCGAACCGACGACGGCGCAGATGACCAGCCCGACGGCCGTACCGGCCAGCAGAGTGGTCCGGCTCGACCCGGCCGGTTGTGGGCGTACCGCCACGCTCTCATCCGTCATGACGACCCTGCCTCCCCATCCGGCGCCCCTGCCTCCGCTGCGGCGGTACGTGCCCACCGGTCCGCACCGCCAACCGGTGTGAGTGTGCCGTACGACCGCATCGGCGGCTCGCCCCACCGGCGGGTGAACGCTACGCTGCCCGGCATGGCCGTACGAGGCTGGGGAGCAACGGTCGCGACGGCAGTCGGGGTCGCGGCCGGCGCCGGTGCCGCACAACTGGGCTTCGGTTATGGGCTCGGCATCATCGCGTGGTTGCCGCCCGCCGATGCCGGGGGCGATGGCGGCTGGGTCGCCAGCCTCACCTGGGCCGTCTGGATCGCCGCCACCTCGACCATCGCCGGTGCGGTCTGCGCGCACCGGTTCACCGCGCCGCCCGCACCGGAGGATGCCCCCGGACGCCCCGGACGCCCCGGACGCCCCGGACGCCCCGGACGGCACGGCGCCCCGGCTACCGCGACCGCTCCGCCCGCCCTGCTGTGGCGGGCCGCGGTGGCGGTCGCCGCCGCGCTCGGCGGCCTGCTCACCGTGCTGCTCGTGGCCGTACCCGCCCGGGCCGCGATCCGGACGGACACCGGGTCGGCGCCGGCCAGCGCCGCCGGGTACGCCGCGCTCGGCGTACTGATCGGCCTGCTGGTCGCGCTCTGGGCGATCTCCTCGCCGACCGTCGCCGGCAACATCGCGCTCACGGTCGGCTGGCTCTGGGCGCTCGCGGTCGTCGAGGTCGTCGACGGCGTACTCTCCGGTGCCGGCCTGGCCGACGCCCAGCTCGGCGTCTGGCGGATGACGCCCGAGAGCGGCCTGTTCTGGTTCCGGGACTACCTCTACTGGCCGGGTGCGGCGCTGTCGGTCGGCGCGGCGCTGCTGATCGGTGCCCTCGCCGCCCGGCGGGCGGTCCGGCGTCCCGAGGCCCGGGTCGGGGCCGTCGTCTCCGGTCTGGCGGGTCCGGCGCTGGTGGCCGCCGCCTACCTGGTCGCGACGCCCCGGCTGCCCGGCCTGCGTCCCGAGCAGCTCTCGGCGCACCTGGTGGCGCCCTACGCGCTGGTCGCCGGGCTGGTCGGGTCGGCGCTGGTCGCCGCGCTCGCGCAACGTGCCGACCCGATGCCCGAGCGGGACGGTGAGCCGACGCCCCGATCGGCCGACGACGCCGGACCGGACGACGCCGGCCGGCCCGGACCCGATGGCGACCCGACGGCCGCGCCGGCCGCCGAGGCCACCCCGGAACCGGACGGCGACCCGACCTGGCGGCTCGGCTACCCGACCCGGCAGCTCGGCGACCCCGCCACCTCGGCCGGGGCCCCGGACACGGCGGCGAGCGGCGCCGACGCCGCGCCGGGAAGGTCCGGGGAGCCGGGTCCGGAGCACGACGCCCCGGGCCGGCCCGGCCGGGTGCCCGCGCAGTCCCGGGGCGAACCCGACCGTCCGCTCGACGAACCCGACGGGGCCGGCCGACCGGCGGACCTCTTCAACGACCCGGGGGAACCGCCGGTCGGGGTCGACGGCGGACCGCCACGGGCGGCCGACCACGCACCGGAGCCGGCCGCCGGGACGGACCCGTCCCGGCGCGTCGAGCCCGCGCCGGAGGCGAGGTCGAAGGGCCGGCTGGGCCGGTTCGGCCGCCGCTCGGGGTGACGCGACGGGTCAGTCGACCGGCCAGGTGTGCACCGGTTCGTTCGTGTGCTGCAGCTCGCCGTAGCGCCGCAGCATGTGGTGCAGGGCCGCCGTACGGTCCATCCCCCGGCGGTGCTCGGCCGACCGTACCGCCTCGGTCTGCCAGACCGCACCGTTGCGCCGGGTGAGGCAGCGCTGCTCGATGACGCCGAGCAGCCGGTCCCGGTGCGCGGCGCCCACGCCGAACCGGTCCAGCCCGGTGGCGGCCCGGGGCAGGAGCACGTCGAGCACGAGTTCGGTCACCCGGATGTCGCCGAGCCGGGGCCAGTGGACGACCGCGTCGATGCCCCGCCGGGCCGCCGCGTGGAAGTTCTCCTCGGCCGCGCTGAAGGTCAGCTGACTCCAGATCGGCCGGTCCCCCTCGGCCATCTCCCGGGCCAGCCCGAAGTAGAAGGCGGCGTTGGCGAGCATGTCCACCACGGTCGGTCCGGCCGGCAGGACCCGGTTCTCCACCCGCAGGTGCGGCCGGCCGTTCATGATGTCGTAGACCGGCCGGTTCCAGCGGTAGACGGTCCCGTTGTGCAGCCGCAGCTCGGACAGCTTGGGTACGCCGCCGGAGTGCAGCACCTCCACCGGGTCCTCGTCGTCGCAGATCGGGAGCAGCGGAGGGAAGTACCGCACGTTCTCCTCGAAGAGGTCGAAGATCGAGGTGATCCAGCGCTCGCCGAACCAGACCCTCGGCCGTACGCCCTGGGCCTTGAGCTCGTCCGGCCGGGTGTCGGTGGCCTGTTCGAAGAGGGCGACCCGGGTCTCGGCCCACAACTGGCGGCCGTGCAGGAACGGCGAGTTGGCGCCGAGCGCGACCTGGATCCCGGCGATCGCCTGCGAGGCGTTCCAGTAGTTGGCGAAGCTGTCCGGCGCGACCTGGAGGTGGAACTGCACGCTGGTGCAGGCCGCCTCCGAGGCGATCGAGTCGGTGTGGGTCTGCAGCCGCTCCACACCCCGGATGTCCAGCTCGATGTCCTCGCCCCGGGCGGCCACGATCTGCTCGTTCAGCACCCGGTAGCGCTCGTTCGTGGAGAGGTTGTCCAGCACCAGGTGGCGGGGGGTCAGCGTGGGCAGGATGCCGATCAGGACGACCTTCGCGTCCGACTTGCCGGCGCGGTCCTCCGCCCGCCCCAGGCTCTCCCGGAGATCCCGCTCGTAGTCGGCGAAGCCGCCGCCCTCGATGAGCCGTGGGCTGGCGTTGAGTTCCAGGTTGAACTGGCCCAGCTCGCTCTGGAAGCTGGGGTCGGCCAGGTTCTCCAGCACCTCCGCGTTGCGCATCGCGGGCTCGGAGTTGGCGTCGACCAGGTTCAGCTCGATCTCCAGGCCGGTGGTCGGCCGGTCGGCGTCGAAGCCGAAGTCGTCGAGCATGAGCGCGAAGACATCCAGGCAGCGGCGTACCTTCTGCCGGTAGCGGATGCGGTCCTCCCGGGAGAAGGTGAGCTGCGACACCTCCTGACCCATGTGCCCTCCCGCCGCAAGGCGCTGTCGGCGCAGTCCGGAAGGCCTTGCCCGCCCGGAAGCGTGTTCGAACTATCACCGTAAGAGCGCCGCGCGGGTGGCTTCAACCACCGGAGCCGACCGGCCCGGGTGACCGGACGGCAGCGGTGGGTCCACCATCGCACACGATCGTGACGCCCCTACTGTCGGGCGGTCTTACCCACAGAAGCGCCCGGGTCACCATGAAGCGCCCCGGTCACCACGAAATTGTGACCGGGGCGCCGTCGTCCGGGCCCGCGTCGGGGCTCAGTCCTGGCGGATGGCCTCGCCCTCGATCTCAATCTTGATCTTCCGGCTGACCAGCACGCCGCCGGTCTCCAGCGCGACGTTCCAGGTCAGCCCGAAGTCCTCGCGGTCGATCTCGGTGCTGGCGGTGAAACCGAAGATGTCCTGCCCGAACGGGCTGCGGCCGACGCCCTCGAACTCGACCTCCAGGTCGACCTGCCGGGTCACGCCCTTGATGGTCAGCTCGCCGGCGAGGACGAACTCGCTGCCGCTGTACGACTTGACGCTGGTGCTGCGGAACTCCAGGGTCGGGTACTTCTCCGCCTCCAGGAAGTCACCGCTGCGCAGGTGGTTGTCCCGGTCAGTCTGGCCGGTCTCGATGCTGGCCGCCTGGATGGTCGCGGAGACCGAGGACTCCAGCGGGTTCTCGGCCACGGTGATCGTCGCCTCGGCCTCGCCGAACTGCCCGCGCACCTTGCTCACCATCATGTGCCGGGCGAGGAATCCGACCCGCTTGTGCGCCTGGTCCAGCAGGTACGTCCCGGGGGCGGGAATGGTGAGCCCTTCCCAGGATCGGGTGACGGACGGGGTGCTGGTCATGATGACACCTTCCCAAGGTCTCGATCGTTCGTGCGGTCCAATGTCTGACGAAGCAACTATAGTCAGAGCAATATTCCTCATGTCAAGTACTGCTAGGATGGGACGCGTGACCGACCAGTACGAGGACCCGCGCATCACCGCCATCGGCCTGCTGATGGAGGTGCAGGCCGGCCTCATGTCCAGGTTCGCCGTCCAGTTCGAGCAGCACAACCTCTCGGCCGTGGAGTTCGAGGTGCTGATGCGGCTCGCCCGCTCGCCCAACCACGAGCTGCGGATGACCGACCTGGCCGCCCAGACCTCCCTCTCCACCAGCGGCGTCACCCGGGTTGTGGACCGGATGGAGCGCGACGGGCTGCTCTGCCGCCGCGCCTGCCCCTCCGACCGGCGCAGCGCGTACGCGGTCGTCACCGAATCCGGCATGAACCGGCTCACCGAGACGCTGCCGGGGCACGTCCAGCTGATCCAGGACTGGTTCGTCGGTCAACTGGAGCCGGCCGCGCTGGAGGGCCTGCTCGACTCGCTCCGGGTCGTCCGGGACGCGGTGCATCCGGGGGCGACGGCCGGCAGCAGCGCATCCGGAGGCGTGGCCGCCGGAGGCGCCACCCCGCCGGACGCCACCGCCGACGCGGCCCGCGGCGGCGCCCCGGGCGCCCGCTGATGCCATGGACACCCGGCGGCGATACCGGCAGAAAGACCGGCAGAAGTCACGGCGGAAACGGGACAGCAGCTCGGTTTAGGGGATAGACCGGACGTTCCGCCTGGCTACTGTTCAGCAGACCGGGGGTCTGGGGGACGTGGCGCGGGCGAGGAGAAGCGAGGGGCTCTGTCGGGGGGCTGCCTCGCCCGCGCCACACCCCCGAGGCGGTCGAGCCCAGTTCGGGAGCAACAGGCCGACAGCGGCGCGCGCATCCGTCCACGTCACCCGCCCAGTAGCGCCCGCTCCCGGGGCAGCAGGCTGATCCCGCCCTCCCGGCACACCTGCTCCAGCCGCCGCAGCGCCGCCGCCCGACCGCCCGCATCGTCGGTCGCGGCAACGAGCCCGACCAGCGCCTCCACCACATCTCTGAGGTCCCGGAACCCGGCCTGGGAGTGGGCAGCCGAGGCGAACCACTCCGCCGCCCATTCCCGATCACCGCGCTGCATCGCCAGACTCGCCTCGATCAGCGCGCAGATCCCGTCGTCCCGGGGCCCCGCGTCCTCACCCGGCTCGGCGCGGGTGCCGAGCGGGTCCGTACCGAACCCCTCGTCGAGACTCTTGCGGGCACGCAGCTCGGCGAGCACCGCCCCGGCCTCCTCGATCCGGCCGTCCTGGGCGAGCGCCAACCCGACCGTACCCAGCACCCGCCGGCGGTGTCCCGGATCGCCGAGGTCGGCCAGCGCCGCCACCGCCCGACGGCCCTGCCGGACCGCGTCCGCGTACCGGCCCTCCAGCCGGGCCACCTCGGCCAGGTTCGCCCGGGCCAGTACGCGCAACCGCTCCTCGCCACACTGGCCCGCCAGCCGGTCCACCGCGGCCAGCCGGCGCCGGGCCGCCCCGAGATCACCGACCCGGATCTCGTGCCAGGTCAGGTTGTTCTGCGCCACCGCCATGTCCCGCACCCGCCCAGTACGGGTGGCCAGGGCCAGCACCGCCTCGCCGTGCTGCCGCGCCTCGTCGTGGCCGCCGACCCCGGTCCACAGTCCACAGAGCACGCTCCGGGCGGCGAGCTCACCCGCGACGTCCCCGGTCCGCTGGAACTCCGCCAACGCGGCCTCTGCGGCGGGAAGCTCCTGCGGACCGGCGCCGTGCTCCTGCGCGAGCTGCGCCACACCCACCCGGGCCCAGGCCCGGGCCGCCGGCTCCGCGTCGTCGGTACGCGGATCGTCGAGAAGCCGCCGCAACCACTGCCGGCCGGCGACGTCCCGGCCCCGGTAACGCCACCAGCGGGCCAGGTTGGCAGCCAACCGGAGCCCGGTGTGCGGATCGTCGTTGGCCGAATGCGCCAGGGCCGCCCACAGGTCGCCCGTCACCTCGTCGAGCAGGCTCACCGCGTCGAGGAAGCGGGCACCCGTCAGGTCCGGCGCGACCCGCGCGGTCAGCTCGGCGAAGACCGACGCGTGGCGGCGGCGGATCGCGCCCAGCTCGCCGTTGGCCGCCGCCCGTTCCATCGCGAAGTCCCGCACCACGTCCAGCAGACGGAACCGGAGCGGCCCGCTGCCCCGGGAGCTGACCAGCCCCAGCGCCAGCAGCCGGTCGAGCAACGGAACCGGGTCGGCGCCGCCCGGGGAAGACCCGCCGGCGACCGCCGCCCCGGCGCTGCCCGACCCGGCCGGAACGCCGGACCCGGCCCCAGCGTCCGCGCCGGGGCGGCGGTCGGCGAGCATCGCCTCGGCCAGCTCGACCGACCAGCGATTGCGCAGCACCGACAACCGGCGCAGCGCCACCCGCTCGTCCGGCTGGAGCAGGCGGTAGCTCGCCGCCACCGCGTCCCGCAGGGAGACCCCCACCGCCTCCCGGGCCACCGGCGGCGTGGCCAGGTCCAGCAGCCGGTTGCCGTACCGGTCCAGGATCTCGTTGAGGTTGAGCACCCGGGTGTGCGCCGCCGCCAGTTCGATGGCCAGCGGCAACCCGCCGAGCCGGCGTACCAGCTCGACCAGCGCGCCGACCTCGTCGGGCCGCGGCGGCTCGTGGCGGACCTGGCGAAGCCGGGCGAGCAGCAACGCCACCGCCGGATAGCGGGTGACCGCCGACAGCTCGGCCGGCGCGTCGGCCGGCGGCACCTCCAGGGGCGTGACCGGCCAGACCCGTTCACCGGGCAACCCCACCGGATGCCGGCCGGTGGCCAGCACCCGCAACGTGGGCGCGACGACGGCGAGCCGTTGCAGTGCGCTCGCCGTCGCTCCCGGCGCCCGTTCGATCGCGTCGACCAGCAACAGCGACGGTGCGTCCGAGAGCCGGCCGGCGAGGTCGCTGGGGCGGCCGACCCCGAACACGGTCGCCGCTGCCGACAGGACGTCGCTCTCCGTCGACCCTTCGATCACGACAATGCCGTTGGCCCCGCCCGGATGCTCCTCGGCCACCCGCTGGGCGACCGCCAGGGCCAGCCCGGTCTTGCCCACTCCGGCGAGGCCGACCAGGCTCACCGGGCCCCGGGACACCCCGGGGGCGCCCGTCAGCATGGCGGCCAGCTCGATCACGTCCCGGTCCCGCCCGATCAGCTCGCCCGGCGCGGGCAGGCCGAGGCCGGCGGGGCGGTGCCGGGCCGGGCCGGCGGCGGCCCGGCGGCCGGCCGGCTCGGCCGCCGACCCACCCTGCCCCCGGGCGGCGGCGGCGAACTCCGCCCGCTCCGCACCGGTCAGGCCGAGCGCCTCGGCGAGCAACTCCACCGTCGTCCGCTGTGGGCGGGAGGATCGACCACGTTCGAGATCACGAACGGTACGGACCCCCACGGCGGCCCGGCCCGCCAGCTCGGCCTGGGTCAGGCCGGCCGCCAACCGGCGCCGACGCAGCAGCTCGGCGAAGCCCGGGGCGGGGACCTGGCCAGCGCCATGATCCGAGGTCATGGCCAGGAAGACTACGGGTCCGGACAGGCACCGTCAGGAATGCGTCGCGCTGCCGACGCAGCCGGCACAGATATCTGACAGATCGGCCGTGATCCGTCCCAGATGGACACCGTTCCATCACGTACCGTCAATGTCGGCCCGCGCTGCGGCGCCCACCGGGACCGGTGCGGCCGGCGCGGCCCCGGGCACCGGCCGACGGGCCGAGAACCGGTCGTACAGCCGGCGCAGCGGTGCCGGCGCCCACCAGTTCCACTCGCCGAGCAGCGTCATCACCGCCGGCAGCAGCAGCCCGCGGACCACCGTGACGTCGAGCAGTACCGCGACCACCAGACCGAAGCCGATCTCCTTCACCGCGGTCAGCTCGCCGAGCAGGAAACCGAGGAAGACGATGACGATGCAGACCGCCGCCGCCGTCACCACCGGACCGGTACGGGTGATCCCGGTCAGCACCGCCCGCTGGCCGGCCCGGGCGCGGGCGGCCGGGGTACGCAGCCCGGAGAAGCGGTCCCACTCCTCCCTGATCCGGGCGAGCAGGAACACCTCGTAGTCCATCGAGAGTCCGAAGACGAAGACGAAGAGCAGCACCGGGGTGGTCAGGTCGATCGCGCCCCAGCTCTCGACGCCGAGCAGCGCCGCGCCGACGCCCCACTGGAAGACCACGACGAGCACGCCGAGGGTGGCGAGCAGGGTCAGCGCGTTCATCAGCAGCGCCTTGACCGGGATGACCAGCGAGCCGGTCAGCGCGAAGAGCAGCACGCCGGTGACCAGCAGCAGCACCAGTACGGCCAGCGGCAACCGGTCCGCGACCGACTCCCGGTAGTCGACCAGCTCGGCGGCCGGACCGCCGACCAGCAGCGGCAGGGGCTGGTCCAGCGTCCGGACCGCGCGTACCACCTCCCGGGACTCGGGACCGCCGGTCTCGCCCCGGGGGGTCAGGTCGATCACCACGGCGTTGCCGGGCACGTCCGGGCGGGGCTGCATCCGGATCACCTGGGGCAGGACGTTGAGCTGGTTCATCAGGTCCCGTACCGCGGCGCTGGCCGGATCCGCCTCGACCACCACCGTCACCGGCGCGGCCCGGCCCGCCTCGAAGTCCCGCAGCAGCACGTCGTGCACCTGACGTGCCTCCATGCCCGACGGCAGGGCCCGGGCGTCGGAGTTGGCCAGGTTCGCGCCGAACAGGAACGGCAGGGCGAGCAGCAGCAGGCCGGCGCAGACCGTCCAGGTGACCGGCTGCGGGTGACGCTGGGCGTACCCGGCGAGCCGGCCGAGCAGGCCGGTGCCGGCTGCCGGCGTACCCCCGGAGGTCCGGGACGCCGGTGCGGTGCGGGCCGGCGCGCCCCGACGGAGCAGGCGGGTCACGGCGGCCCGGCCCCGGCCGACCCGGGTGTCGGCGCGAAGGTCCGGGATGCGCCGGTGGGCGACCGCGATCAGGGCCGGCAGCAGGGTCAGGCCGGCGGCGGTCGCCACGGTCACCGCCAGCGCGCCGCCGAGTGCCATCGCCGCGAGCAGCGGTTCGGCGAAGACGGAGAGGCCGGTCATCGCCGCCGCCACCGCCAGGCCGGAGACGAGTACGGCCCGGCCGGCGGTCGCCATCGTCCGGGCCAGCAGGACGGCCGGTTCCGCCCCGCCGTCACCGGCGGCGGCCCGCTCCTCCCGGAACCGGTAGATCACCAGCAGCGCGTAGTCCACCGCCAGGCCGATGCCGAGCAGGGTGACCACGTTGACGGTGAACTCGCCGACCTCGGTCACCGCGCCGAGGCCGAGCAGCCCGAGCAGCGTCACCGCGACCGCGCCGAGCGCCACCGCCAGCGGAATCAGGCCGGCCAGCAGGCCGCCGAGGATCACCACCAGGGCGACCAGGAGTACGCCGAGCGCGATCGACTCCCCGACGGCCGCATCCCGGACCGCCTGCTCGCCGAAGGCCCGCTCGGCCAGTTCCTCGCCCCCGACCAGCACCCGCGGGGCGTCGATGTCGCGCAGCAGGACGACGACCCGGTCCTCGACCCGTTCCCGCTCGCCGTCGCGGCCGGTGGCGGCCAGTGCCCCGGCCAGCTCGACCCGCACCAGCGTGCTGCGGTTGTCGGCGCCGATCCGGCCACCGGCCGCGTTGTAGAGGTCCTCGACCGCCACCACGCCCGGTACGGCCAGCAGCTCGGCCCGGACCCGGCCCACGCTCGCCACCAACCCCGGGTCGTACGGGTCGCGGTCGCGGACCACCGCCACCACGGTCGGCCCCTCCGGCAGGAGCTGGTCGACACGGCGCTGCGCCTGCTGCGACTCGGCGTCCGGGCGCAGGCTCTCCGTGCTGCTCAGCCGGTCGAAGACCTGGCCACCGAAGGCCGCCCCGCCGACGGCCAGCGCCAGCCAGACGAGCAGTACCGGCCAACGCCACCGCCACATCGACCGCCCGAGCGCAGCGAACATGCCCTGAACCTCCCGGCCGCGACGTGGGTCGTCGCCCTCGGCGCATATGCAAGCACCCTGAGCAGTCGGCCGGCCAGTCTCCGTTCCGGCAGAGTTGGCGGCATCATCAGCAGTGCCGTCCGTCAGCCGTCGGCCGCGGCGCCCTGGTCGGCGAGGTCGGCTCCCGAATTCGGGGGCACGCGCGGAACGCCGCAAACCGCCACCGGTACGGATTACCCCGGTTACTCTCCGGATTATGGGCTGCTCGCGTTCGATTCGACTGCTCAGTACCCTGCTTCTGGTGTTGCCGGCGGGCCTCACCTGGCAGCCGGCGCCCGCTTCGGCGCGTACCCCGCAGCGGCCCTGCCCGGTGCCGACGCCGCCGGTGCCCCGACCGACCCGGCCGGCACCGCCGGCCGGCGATCCCGCCGCCCGCGCGGTGGGCGGGTCGGACCTGGCCACCGCCGGGCTCGTGGTGCCGGCCGGCGTGCCCGCACCGCCGAGGGTGACGGCGACCTCCTGGCTGGTCGCGGACCTGACGACCGGCGCGGTGCTCGGCGGCTGCGGACCACACGAGTACGGCGTGCCGGCCAGCGTGCAGAAGCTGCTGCTCGCGGCGGCGGTGATGCCGATGCTGGATCCGGCCGACGTGATCGAGGTGACCGAGTCGGACCTGGACTTCGAACCGGGCAGCTCGGCGGTGGGCCTGCTGCGCGGCGGCCGCTACAGCGTGGCGACGCTCTGGTTGGGGCTGCTGCTCAACTCGGGCAACGACGCGGCGAACGTGCTGGCCCGGCTCGGCGGCGGGACGGCCGGCCAGCCGGGCGGGCTGGCGGCGATGAACGCGGCGGCGCGGCGGCTGGGCGCGTACCAGACGCATGCCGCGACCCCGTCGGGGTTGGACGGCCCCGGCCAGTACACCAGCGCGTACGACATGGCGCTGATCGCCCGCGCCTGCTTCGCCCGCGAGGACTTCCGCCGGTACGTCGGCACGAAGCTGGCCCGGATTCCGGCCCAGCCGCCGACGGACCCGAAGGGGTACCCGATCTGGAACGACAACCAGCTCCTGCACCGGTACCCGGGTGCGCTGGGCGGCAAGACCGGCTACACCGACCTGGCCCGACACAGCTTCGTCGGCGCCGCCGAGCGGGGCGGCCGCCGGCTCCTGGTCACCCTGCTCGGCGCCGAGTCCCAGCCGTTGGCCGGCTGGCAGCAGGGCGCCGCGCTGCTGGACTGGGGTTTCGGACTGCCCGCCGGCGCGAGCGTCGGGCAGCTCGTCACCGAAGGCCAGGTTTCCGCCGCCGGGCGGAGCCCGGCACCGGTCGCCGGAGTCCACCAGGTGCGGCCGGGCGAACCGCTCGCGGGCCGGCACCGGGATGGCCACTGGCTGCTCCTGGTGGGCGGCCCGACCGCCGCCACGCTCGGCACCCTGCTCCTGCTACTCCTGCTGGTGCGGCGGCGAGCCCGCCTGACCGGACGCGACTGAGCGTCATGCCCGCCCCGGCGGGCGCGGACCGGACCGGGACCGAACACGGTTTTGAGCGTGATGCCTGAGCGGCATAATCATGCCGCTCAGGCATCACGCTCGATCGCCGTACTGGTCCGACCCGTCCCGACGGCCGCGGATGCCGGTGCTGGTCCCTACAGCTAGAGCCCGAGATCGCGAGCGATGATCATCCGCTGTACCTCGGAGGTGCCCTCGCCGATCTCCAGGATCTTCGAGTCCCGCCAGAAGCGGGCCACCGGGAACTCGTTCATGAAGCCGTACCCGCCGTGGATCTGGGTCGCCTCCCGGGCGTTGTCGACCGCGGACTCGCTGGCGTGCAGCTTGGCGATCGCCGCGTGCCGCTTGAAGTCCGCACCGGCCAGCATCCGGGCCGCCGCGTCGTAGTACGCCAGCCGGGACGTGTACGCGCGCCGTTCCATGTCGGCGATCTTGAACTGGATCGCCTGGTTGTCGCCGATCGGCCGGCCGAACGCGTGCCGCTCGGTGGCGTACCGGATCGACTCGTCCACGCAGCCCTGGGCCAAGCCGACCGACAGCGCGGCGATGGCGATCCGCCCCTCGTCCAGGATCCGCAGGAACTGCGCGAAGCCCCGGCCCCGCTCGCCGAGCAGGTTCTCCGCCGGCACCCGGCAGTCGTCGAAGGTCAGCTCGTGGGTGTCCGAGGCGCACCAGCCGACCTTGGAGTAGCCCGGCGCCACCGTGAAGCCCGGCGTACCGGAGGGAACGATGATGGTGGACAGCTCCTTCGTGCCGTCCGCCCGCACCCCGGTCACCGCGGTGACGGTGACCAGCGCGGTGATGTCGGTGCCCGAGTTGGTGATGAACGCCTTCGAGCCGTTGATCACCCACTCGTCGCCGTCCAGCACCGCCCGGGTGGCCGTACCGGCGGCGTCCGACCCGGTGCCCGGCTCGGTCAGGCCGAATCCGGCCAGCGCCTCGCCACTGAGCAGCTTCGGCAGCCAGCGCGCCCGCTGTTCGTCGGTGCCGAACCGGTAGATCGGCATGGCGCCGAGCGACACCGCCGCCTCCAGGGTGATGGCCACGCTGGAGTCGACCCGGGCCAGCTCCTCCAGGGCGAGGCAGAGCGCGAAGTAGTCCCCGCCCATGCCGCCGTGCTCCTCCGGGAAGGGGAGCCCGAACAGCCCCATCTTGCCCATCTGCGCGACGACCTCGTACGGGAAGGTGTGCCGCTCGTAGTGCCCGCCGATCACCGGCGCGACCACGTCGCGGGCAAACTCCCGGACACTGGCCCGCAGTGCCTCGTGCTCCTCGCTGAGCCGGAAGTCCATCGGTTCCTCCTAAGACGCGATCGGGTGTACGCGGTGGACCGTCGCGGGCGCTCGTGGCGCCTCAGACGGGGGTGACGCCGTGCCGGCGCCGGGAGAACCGCCGGTCCTTACCGCGGGCGGCGGCGAACCGCCGGACCAGTTCGGTACGCAGGTCGGCCGGTTCGACGATCGCGTCGACCACCAGCTCGCTGGCGAGCCGCACGATGTCGATGTCCCGCTCGTAGGCGGCCCGGCGTTCGGCGACGAACGCCGCGCGCTCCTCGGGATCCGAGATGGCGGCGATCTTGTTGGCGTAGACCGCGTTCACCGCCGCCTCGGCGCCCATCACCGCGATCTTCGCGGTGGGCAGCGCGATCGTCGCGTCCGGTTCGAAGCCGGGACCGGCCATCGCGTAGAGCCCGGCGCCGTAGGCCTTCCGGACCACCACGCAGATCTTGGGTACGGTCGCCTCGGAGATCGCGGTGATCATCTTCGCGCCGTGCCGGATGATGCCCTGCTTCTCCACCGCCGTACCGACCATGAACCCGGGTACGTCGGAGAGGAAGAGCAGCGGCACGTTGAACGCGTCGCAGAGCTGCACGAACCGGGTCGCCTTGTCGGCCGAGTCGACGAAGAGCACCCCACCCTTGAACATCGAGTTGTTCGCGACCACGCCGACGACCTCGCCGTTCAGCCGCCCGAAGCCGATGGTCAGCTCCTTCGCCCAGAGCGCCTGGATCTCGAAGAAGGAACCCTCGTCGAGCAGGCCCTTGACGTACCGGCGCATGTCGAAGGCCTGCCGCTCACTGGCCGGCACCAGCGCGGCCAGGTCCACGTTGCCCGGCGCCTGCACGGCGGGCGCGGCGGGTGCCGGCTGGGTCCAGTTGGCCGGCAGGTACGACAGGTAGCGCCGGACCACGTCGAGCGCGTCCGCCTCGGTCTTGCAGAGGAAGTGCCCGACCCCGGACTCGGCGCAGTGCACCCGGGCCCCGCCCATCTCCTCCAGGGTGGTCTTCTCCCCGGTGACCATCTCGACCATCCGGTCCGAGCCGAGGTACATGCTGGCGTTGCCGTCCACCATCGCGACCACGTCACAGAACGCCGGGATGTACGCCCCGCCGGCCGCGCTGGGGCCGAAGAGCGCGCAGACCTGCGGAACCGAGCCGGAGGCGCGTACCTGGTTCCAGAAGATCTTGCCGGCGCCCCGCCGGCCGGGGAAGAGCTCGACCTGGTCGGTGATCCGGGCCCCGGCGGAGTCGACCAGGTAGACCATCGGCAGCCCGGCGTCGTACGCCCGCTCGATGATCCGGATGATCTTCTCGACGGTACGGGCGCCCCAGCTGCCCGCCTTGACGGTCGAGTCGTTGGCCATCAGGCAGACCGGCCGCCCGTCGATGCTGGCCTGGCCGGTGACCACGCCGTCGGCGGGCAGCCCCTCGGCCAGCGCGTTGGCGTAGAGCCCGTCCTCCACGAACGTGTCGGGATCGACCAGCAGCGCGATCCGTTCCCGGGCGAAGAGCTTGCCCTTGGCGGCGTTGGCCGCGTGGTACTTCTCCGCGCCACCGGCCCGGACCCGCTTGCCGAGCTGCTCCAGCTCGTCGCCGTCGAGCGTCACGCCGACCCCCTAGCCAGTACAGACCGACCTGAACGATCGTTAGGCTAGCGTACCGGAGCCTGGCGCAGCCAGCCGGTCCGTCAACCTCGCGGTTGGCGGACCGCCGGGTCGAGACCGCCTCAGACGCCGCTGACCGACCGTATCCAGGCCCGGTTGGCGGCCACGCTGCTGTAGTTCTGGACGCCCAGGCCCGCACCGGTCGCCGCGTCTACCAGGACCGTCGACGCGACGCCGACCACCGCGCCGTCGTGGAACATCGGACCACCGGAGTCACCACTCCAGGCGTAGCCGTTGACCCCGGCGCTCTCGATGGCCCGGCCACCCTGACGGTCCTGCGCGTCGAGGCGGGTCACCCGCACGGAGGCGGTCTTGAGCTGGCTCGACCGGTCGCAGCCCTCCTCGCAGGTGAGGCCCCAGCCGTAGATCGACCCGGTGGACCCGACGGCGGGGTCGCTGCCGGCCAGTCGCGCGGCGGCGCCGGTCGCCTGCCAGTCCAGCATCAGCAGCGCCACATCGTTGCGGGTGTGGGTGGAGATCACCTGGTGCTGGGCGCCCCGACCCGCGTAGACGTTGCCGACGTTGACCGACATGTTGCCGCTGACGCAGTGCCTGGCGGTGAGCACCCACCGGGACGAAATCAGGGTGCCGGAGCAGCGGTACGCGTAGCCGCTGTACACGGCGGCGGCCCAGGACGCCGACGAGACGGTGCCACCACCGATGATGAACGGCACGGCCGGCGTTGCCGAGGCCGCCGAGGGCGCGACGAGCGCGCCCGCCAGGGCGGCGGCAAACACTGCCAGGGCACGACGAATGGGCATGGAGGAACTCCTCGGGGGTGGTGGGATCCGCCGGTCAGAGCGGGGTAACGCCTGCCGTTGATCACACACCGTAGGTGGCTGGTTGCGCACGCACAAGGATCTGTTCCTGCCGGGAACCCGACATCGCCCGCCGGCGAAGGCCGACCCCGGCCGCCACGACCGGGCGCCCATACCAGAGGACCACGTACCAGGGCGGGATGTTGAATCCATGGTCTTCGATAACTAGGCTCCTGGCACCCCCACAGCACCGAATCTGGAGAGTGCGCCATGACCTCACGGATCAGTCGGCTCGCGGTCGCGTTCCTCGCGACGGCGGGTGCCACGCTCGGCGTCACCATCGCCAACCCGGCACCGGCGTCCGCCGCCGCGACCATCTGCTACAACACCAGCCAGGCCCCCAGCTACGCGAGCATCGCCAACCAGGCCGCCTCGATCTGGAACAACGCCACCTCGAACCTGACCCTGACGGCGAACTGCGGCACGAACCTGCGCATCTACCAGATCACCGGCGGCGGCTCGTACGCCGTCCGGACCAGCCTCGGCAACGGCCGTGTCTACATCGACACCCAGCAGGCCGCGCAGTACAGCCCGCTGCGGATCATGACGCACGAGATCGGGCACATCCTCGGACTGCCGGACAACTACAACGGCAACTGCGCGCTCCTGATGTCCGGTGGCAGCGCCGGCACGGGCTGCACGAACCCGTACCCGAGCAGCGCCGAGGCGAACCGGGTGAGCAGCCTCTTCGCCGGCAGCCGGGTCAGCGCCGAGAAGGACGCCGCCGGTAGCGAGGTCTTCCGGGACAGCTGGCCGGCGCCGGCCCTCGCCCCGATCGGCTGAGCTGTCACAGCGAGGGCCCCTCCCGCACGGGTGGGGCCCTCCGCTGTGACAGCTCAGCCCGGTTAGGAGGGGGCCCTTCCTATACCGAAAACGATAAGAAGGGGCCCTTCCTTACGTCTGGGTCAGGCGGGTGCGGGGGCCGGCGCGGAGCACCCCGGAGGGGAGCTGACGGCCGACCAGCTCCTCGGCCAGCGCCGCCGCCGCCAGCAGCACGTCGAGGTCGATGCCGGTCTCGACGCCCATGTCGTGCAGCATGTGCACCACCTCCTCGGTGGCGACGTTCCCGCTCGCCCCGGGCGCGTACGGGCAGCCGCCCAGGCCGCCGACGCTGGCGTCGTACTCGGTGACGCCCAGTTCGAGCGCGGTGAGCAGGTTGGCCAGGGCGGTGCCCCGGGTGTTGTGGAAGTGCAGCAGCACCGGGATCTCCGGTTGCCGGTCCCGGACGGCGGTGACCAGCTCCCGGACCCGGCGCGGGGTGGCCATCCCGGTGGTGTCGCCGAACGCGACCCGGTCCGCCCCGTCGGCGACCACCCGGTCCACGATCCCGGCCACCCGGGCCGGGTCGACGTCACCCTCGTACGGGCAGCCGAAGCTGGTCGCCACGATCACCTCGGCGCTGGCCCCGGCGTCGTGCAGCAGGGCGATCAGCCCGGCGATGTCGTCCAGCGACTCGGCGGTGGACCGGTTGACGTTGCGCCGGTTGTGCGTGTCACTCGCCGAGACCACCACCTCGATCTCGGTGAACCCGGCGGCCAGGGCCCGCTGGGCGCCGCGCGAGTTCGGCACCAGGGCCGAGTAGCGCACCCCGGGGGCGCGGCTCGCCCGTTGCCACACCTCGTCGGCGTCGGCCATCTGCGGGATCGCCTTCGGGTGGACGAAGGAGACCGCCTCGATCCGGCGTACCCCGGTGGCCGAGAGCGCGTCGAGCAACCGGATCTTGCCGTCGGTCGGGATCGGGTCCTCGTTCTGCAGCCCGTCGCGCGGCCCGACCTCCCGGATCGAGACCGCGCGCGGCAGGTCGGCGGGGCTGCTCACTTCTTCGCCCGCATCCGGCCGACGATGCCGGTGTCGTAGTCGCCGCCGACGAACTCGGCATTGTCGAAGAGTTCGGCGAAGAACGGCAGGTTGCATTTCGGGCCGGTGATCTCGAAGCCCGCCACCGCCGCCCGGGCCCGTTCGATCGCCTCGGCCCGGTCGGCGCCGTACACGATCAGCTTCGCCATCAGCGAGTCGTAGAACGGGGTGACCGTGGTGCCGAGGGCGTACCCGGAGTCGACCCGGATCCCCTCGCCGGTCGGCTCGGTCCAGGTGGTCACCGCGCCCGGTCCGGGCAGGAACCGCTTCGGGTCCTCGGCGTTGACCCGCAGCTCGATGGCGTGCCCGCGCGGGGCGAGGGCGTCCGGGTCGAAGTTCGGCGCCAGGCCGGCCGCCACCCGCAACTGCTCCTCGACCAGGTCGACCCCGTAGACCAGCTCGGTCACCGGGTGCTCGACCTGAAGCCGGGTGTTCATCTCCAGGAAGAAGAACTCGTCGGAGTCGGGGCCAGCGCCCTGGGGGTCCCGCTGTCGCGGCACCAACAGGCACTCGACGGTGCCGGCGTTGCGGTAGCCGACCGCCTCGCCGGCCCGGACCGCCGCCGCGAGCAGCCGCTCGCGCAGCTCGGCCGAGACCGCCGGCGACGGCGACTCCTCGACCAGCTTCTGGTTGCGCCGCTGCACCGAGCACTCCCGCTCGCCGAGCGCGACGACGCGGCCGTCGGCGAGGCCCAGGATCTGCACCTCGACGTGGCGCACCCGGGGGAAGTACCGCTCGATCAGCACCGAGCCGTCGCCGAACATCCGCTCGGCGAACGCCCGCACCCTGTCGTACTCGGTGCGCAGGCCGGCGGAGTCCGCGGCGACCGCCATGCCCATCCCGCCGCCACCGGCGGCGGCCTTGACCATCACCGGGAAGCCGATGGTCGCGGCGGCGGCCAGCGCCGCGTCCACGTCGGCGGCCGGGTCGGTGGTGCCGGGCGCGACCGGCACCCCGGCCGCCGCCATCAGGTTCCGGGCGTTGATCTTGTCGCCCATCGCGGTGATCGCGTCCGCGCCGGGCCCGACCCAGATCAGGCCGTTCGCCTCGACGGTACGGGCGAAGTCGGCGTTCTCCGACAGGAAGCCGTAGCCGGGGTGGACGGCCTGCGCGCCGGTCGACTTCGCGGCGGCGAGGATCGCCTCGGCGTTGCGGTAGCTCTGCGCCGGGTTGGCCGGTCCGACGCAGACCGCCTCGTCGGCCTCGCGGACGAACGGCAGGTCGGCGTCCGCCTCGGAGTAGACGGCGATCGTCCGCACCCCGAGCCGCCGGGCGGTACGGATGATCCGGCGGGCGATCTCGCCACGGTTCGCCACGAGCAGCGACTCGATCATGTCTGCTCTCTTCCTCTTCCTCACGGGTCCTTGGTGCGTCCCCATGGTGCGGGTGCCGGGCACCGGTGCAGCACCGGGGGCCGGACGGGTCAGTCGGCCGACTCGACCAGCAGGGCGGCGAGGGTCGCGGCCCGCAGCAGGACGGCCCGGCGCTGCCGGTCGACCTCGCCGCCGAGGAACGGCGTGGAGTTCATCAGGCCGAACGCGGCGTGTGCCAGCACCCGCGCCTCGCCGGCGGAGAGCTTCGGGTGCAGGGTGGTCAGCACCCCCACCCACTCCTCGACGTAGAGCCGCTGCAACCGGCGGATCTGCCGGCGCGGCTCCTCGGGCAGCCGGTCCAGCTCGTGCAGGTGCAGGGCGATGACCGCCGGGTTGGCCAGGGCGAAGTCGACATGGAAGTCGATCAACGATTCCAGGGCTCCCCGGGCGTCCTCCGGGTGCTCGGCGACCCGCTGCCGGCCACCGGCCAGCAGCCCGTCGCTCACCGGCATCAGCGCGGCGATCAGCATCGCCTCCTTGCCGGCGAAGTGGTGGTAGAGCGCCGGCCCGGTGACCCCGGCCGCCGATCCGATGTCGTCCATCGAGACGCCGTGGTAGCCCCGGGCCGCGAAGAGCCCGACCGCGATCTCCAGGATCTCGTCCCGGCGGGAACGCCGCCGCCGGCCGCCGGCCGCCGCCTGAAGTACCTGCTCTTCCACCGTCACCCGACCAGCCTAGTCAGCTGTCAATCGCCGGCCACCCGACAAGTGTCGGTCGCCACTCGCCGCGATCGCGGACCGGTCACGGATCGGCGGAAGCCGATCAACCGGGAACGGTGCCCGGCGGAGTCACTCGTCGGGGTCCAGGGCGTACTCCTCGCGCAGGGCGTCCGCCTCGGCGGTCCGGTCCAGCCCGCTGAGTGCCTGCACGAGCAGCCAGGCGACCCGGCGTACCGCCTCGGAGTGCTCGGGCAGGCCGCCGAGGGTGCTCCGCAGCAGCGGTTCGGCCTCCGCGGGCCGGTCCAACCGGAGCAGTACCTCGCCGGTGAGGATGTCGACGTGCAGCGCCTCGCCGAAGGCGTGGATCGACCGCAGCGCGTCGGCCACCCCGGCCAGCCGGTCCAGCGCCTCCTCGGCCCGGTCCGCGCCGACCAGCGCCCGGGCCGCCGCGTCCGCCAGCATCGCCCGCTCCCAGCGCACCGCGGCTTCGCCCGCACCGTCGCCGGCCGCACCGTCGCCGCCCGAGTCGTCGCCGCCGGCCTCATCATGGTGCGCCGCGTCGTGCCCGGTCCCGTCGCGCCCGGCCGGGTCGCCGCCCGACCGGTGGTGCCCGGCCGGAGCGTCGCCCGCCGCGTCGCGCCCGGCCGGGTCGTCCGGGTCCGGGTGCTCCGCCGGGCCCGCCGGCTCCGCCGCGCGCTCCAGGAGGTTCCCCGCCACCCGGTCGGCCCGCTCCAGCGCGGCCAGCGCCGCCACCGGGTCGCCGGCCCAGTGCAGCGCCGAAACCTCCCGGCGCCGGGCCCGCAACTCGTCGAGCACCAGACCCTCGAGCTGGTACGCCGTCGCCGCCGCCGCGAACCGCTGTGCCGCGAGATGGTCCCGGTCCTGCCGGTAGAGCAGGTCACCGGCCTCCTCCAGCACCTGTGCCCGCCCCAGGAGGTTGTCCGGGCCGTCGAGGTTGCCGGCGAGCTGGTCCAGCAGCGCGAGCGCCGCGGTCTCCTCGCCGAGCGTGACGTAGACCGTGGCGAGCAGATGCCGGCACCGGTCCGCGTCGGCCTGCTGACCCAGCCGGTCCAGCTCGCCGACCGCCTCCTCCGCCGCCTCGGCCGCGTCCACCTCCCGGCCCGCCTGCCGGTACGCGTCCGCCAGCTCCCAGCGCAGGTAGGCGGCCCGGTCGGGGAAGTCCCGCTCGACACAGAGCGCGACCGCCTCCACCAGGTCGTCGACCGCCTCGTCGGCCCGGCCCGCCGCCATCAACGCCCGCGCCCGACCCACCCGGGCCGGCAGTACGGTCCCCGCCCAGGCGACCCCCACCGCCTGGTCGTAGGCCACCACCGCCTGCGCCGGGTCCACCAGGCAGCTCGCGTAGCCGAGACAGGCGGCCGCGTACCGCTCCGGCATGCCCAGCTCGCGGTAGAGGTCGCGGGCCCGCAGCGCCGATTCGGCCGCCTCGGCCCGCCGGTCGAGCAGCTCAAGGACGTGCACCCGGTGCAGGGCGACCCGGGCGGTCAGGTACGGGTCCACGGCGTCGACCACCTCGGCCGCGGCCCGGTCCGCCGCCGCCAACGCCTCGTCGGCGTGCCCCAGCTCGGTCAGCGCGACGGTCAACCGGTCGTACGCGGCGGCCCGCTGTGCGGCGTCGCCGTGCTCGGTCAGGTAGTCCGTCGACGCCCGGAGCAGGGGGAATCCCTCGTCCGGCTCGCCGGTCAACACCAGCAGCATGCCGAGCCGGCCGGCCGCCACCTGCGTACCGGGTTCGTCCGACGCCTGCCGGTACAGCTCCAGCGCCTCCCGGTGGGTCGCCTTCGCGCCCGCCGGATCCCCGGCCGCCTGCCGCTCCACCGCCCGGAACTCGGTCCGCCGGGCCAGCACCGCGAGCTCCAGCTCCGACCCGCCGAAACGGTCGTCGAACGCGGACAGCGCCGTCGTCCACTGTTCGGTCCGCTCGGCGCGCCAGGCGTCCTCGGCGAGGTCGAGCAGGCGTTCCGGGGTGGCGTCCGCCGGCAGGTCGAGCGGCGCCGGTGGCCGGACCGGCGACGGATCCGGGGTCACCCGGGTCGCGGCCGCGCCACCGTCGACACGCCGGTCGCGGTCCGCGCCCGCTCCACTGTCGACACCCCGGGCGCGGTCCGGCTCCGCTCCACCGTCCGCGTTCCGGCCGGAGTCCGGGTCCGCTGCGGTGCCGGACTGCGGCCCGGGACCGGTGGTACCCGGGACGGGCCGGCGCCGCGCCGTGGCGGAGAGCGGCAGATGGTCCACGACCGGCTCCAGCGCCATCCGCTCGACCACCCACTCCGACTGGGCGGTGCTGCCGTTGCGCTCGTCGAACCGGGCCGCCAGCCCGGTCGCCATCCCGGCCAGTTCGTCGGCCAGCTCCGTCACCGGCACGTCCGCGGCCGGCCGCTCCGCGTGCCCCTGCCGGCGTACGGTCAGCGTGGGGTGGCCGGCCGCGACGAGCCGGCGCAGCAGCAGCGCCGCGCTGGCGGCGAAGGCCATCGCGGCGGCCGGCGACGGCGGCCGGTCCAGCCACTCCAGGTGCCGTTCGACCAGCTCCAGCCCGCGCGCCTCGTTGCCGGTCACCGCGCAGAACGTCACGTGGTCGCCGATGTCCCACAGGTCCGCCAGGTTGCCCCGGTGCCGGCGGTACGCCCGCAGGTGCGCGTCCCGCGCCTGTTCCCGCCGGCCGGTGTGCAGGTATGCCCCGAGCAGCGCGGTGAGCACCCCCTGCGGCTGCTCGGTGCAGCTCAGCCGGCCGGCGAGCACCGGTTCGGCCAGCGCGACCGCCTCCTCGTGGCGTCCGGTCGAGGAGAGGTAGTCGATCTGCGAGGAGGGGTCACAGCCGGCACAGTCGGAGAGGTCGTCGCGCGGCGTGGTGGTCCAGCGCCGGTACCACTCCGCCGCCTCCTCGTCCGCGCCCAGGTGCCGGGCGACCCGGTGCCGGTGCTTGTAGACGGCCTGGAGGCTGTGCCCGCCCTCCCGGTAGCGCCGCTCCATGTCGTCGAGGACCGACCTGGTCCGGTCCAACGGCACCTCGGGGAAGTTCAGCAGGGCGTTGACCATGTACTTGAAGTACCAGAGCAGGTTGTGCTCGTAGCGCCGGTGGAACGGCTTCGGGTCGCGGTCGAAGTCGGCCAGGCACCAGGAGAAGGTGACGAACGAGCGGGCCGGCTCGCCGCCGTACACGTAGGCCGTGGTGGCGAGCATCCGGGAGGCGAACGCCACCTGCTCGTCACCGGCGGCGTCCGCCTGCCGGATCAGCTGCTCGACCGCGGCGATCTGACCGCTGCCGTACGGCATCTCGCTGACCCGGTCCAGGACCCGCCAGAGTTCGTCGTTGCTGGGAGGCACGTCGGTGTCTACTCCTGTCCGGGCACGGCCCGCCCGAGCAGGCCGAGGAACGAGCTGTTGAGCAGGGCCGCGTCCGCCGGCCGGATCGGGTGGTAGCCGAGCAGCAGCGCCTGGCCGTAGAGCGCCTCGACGGCGAGCCCGACCAGTGCCGGGTCCCCCAGCGCGGTGACCCGGCGGACCAGCGGGTTGCGGTGGTTGAGCACCAGTTGCGGCCGGTCCGGCGGGCCGGAGGCGGCGAGCGCGTCCAGCACCCCCGCCCACATCTCGTCGGCCCGCTCCCGGGTCGACTGCAACTGTTCCTGGAACGCGGCCGAGCGGCTGACCAGGTAGAGGGCGGGCAGCGAGGCGGGCGCGTACGAGCGCAGCACCACCTCGCAGCCGAGCCGGTCCAACGCCCGCTGGGCGGCGGTGAGGAACGGCCGCAGCGCCAGCTCCACCCCCGGGTCGAGGGCGTCGAACCGGGTGGTCAGGTCGCTCGGCTCCAGCCGCTCGATCAGCACGGACCGGTCCATCGTCGGCAGCCGCTCGATGATCTCGGCGTCGTACGTGTAGCCGGCGTTGACCACCGCCAGGTCCTGGGCCGCCGCCACGGCCGCGAGCTGCCGGAACTCGTCGATGGTGGCGGCGTAGCGGATCAGCCCGTGCCGCTCGCGGAACTCCGCGAGCGTGGTCTGCCCGGTGTTGGTCTCCATCGGCCACCAGCGCTCGACCAGCCGGAGCATCTCGTCGTCGTGCAGCGCCAACGCCTTGACCCCGAGGTGGTGCACCTGGAGGAACTCGCCGAGCCGCCGGGGGTCGGTGGCGGCCAGCCGGACCAGCCAGCCCCGGAGCTGGTCGCCGAGCGCCTCCCGGGTGCTGGACAGCAGGCCGTCCTCGTACAGGGCCTCGCGGCTGGCGGTCGGGCGCAGCTCGCTGGCGTCGACCACGCACCGGGCGAAGAACGCCCAGTCCGGCAGCAACCCCTCGGCGCCCTCGGTGAGCAGCATCCGCTTGAGGTAGACCCGGTGCCCGGCCCGCCCGGCCGGATTGACCGGTACCGGCAGCACGAAGGCGGCCCCGGTCAGCCCCGCCTCCGGCACCGACAGCGGTACGACGTCGAACGGGGTGAAGCCGAGCACCTCGCGGGCGTACCGGATCAGTTCCTCGCGGCGGGCGGCGGCGGAGGTGCCGGCGGCGGCCGACCACGGCGGCGGCCCGGCGGTCGTCTCGACGTCGCCGACGAGGACCCTGATCGGCAGCAGCGAGCCGAAGAGGCGGGCCAGTTCGGTCACGGTCGGCCCGGCGAACCACTGGTCGGCGTCGCGGCGCGGCACCAGCGTGACGGTGGTGCCCGGTTCCGCGCGCTGCGCGTCGGCGGGGGCCACCTCGACCCGGTAGCGGCCGTCGGCGTAGCCGGTCCAGAGCACGGTCGGCTGGTCGGCGTGCCGGGTGCGGACCCGGACCTCGTCGGCGACGAGGAAGCAGGAGAGCAGGCCGATGCCGAACTGGCCGAGGAACTCGTGCCGGGCGAAGCCCAGCTCGTCCCGCTTCGAGCTGCGGCCGATGGTGGCCAGCAGCTCGTGCACCTGCGCCTCGGTCAGCCCGATGCCGGTGTCGTGCACCCGCAGCGTGCCGTCGCCGGTCAGCTCCGGCGGTTCGATCCGGACCACGGCCGGCGCGCCCGGCTCGGTCGCGCGGCGGGCGGTGACGGCGTCCACCGCGTTCTGCAACAGCTCCCGGACGTAGACCCGGGGACTGCCGTAGAGGTGGTGGCTGAGCAGGTCGACCACGCCCCGGAGGTCGACCTGGAAGGTGCGGTCCACGATGTCCTTCACTCCCGTTCGGCGACGGGACTTCTGCCGCTCCCGTGCGATGACGGCGCTCACCGTACCGGGCCGGCCCGACGCTCCGCTTCCTCCTTTCATTCCGGCCGCGTTTCCGCCGGCTGCTTTCCGGTTCCCTGTCCCGTTTCCTGCCGAATTTCCTGTGCCCAGCCGCGGCCGGCACCGCCCGGTTGACCCTCGGCCCGGTCGAGGCGGCAACGTCACCGGCCGGCACCGGGACTGGACGGAACAGAGGTGGGACCGTGGGTGGGTTCGGGCGGCTGTGCAGCGCCGCGGTGGTGTCCCGGCTGGGAGACGCGCTGCGTACCCCGGCGCTGGCGCTGCTCGCCGCGTCGCTCACCCGCGACCCTCGGACGATCGCGGCGGTGGTGGTCGCCGGGCAGCTCCCGCCGCTGCTCTTCGGCCTGCTCGGCGGGGTGTACGCGGACCGCTGGGACCGGCGGCGGACGATGGCCACAGTGGACGGCGCTCGGGCGGTGGTGGTCGCCGGGTTCGCCCTGCTGGTCGGCACCGGCAACGCCGGCATCGGCGCGCTCGCCGGCTGCGCGTTCCTGCTCGCCGCCCTCGGCACCCTCTTCGACGCCGCCGCGCTCGCCATGGTGCCGGCCGTCGTGCCCGCGGACCGGCTCGCCGTCGCCAACGGCCGGTTGCAGGCGGGTACGGCGGTGGCCGGCGGATTCGTCGGCGCCCCGCTGGCCGGGGTGCTCTTCGCGGTCGCGGCGGCGCTGCCGTTCGCCGTGGACGCGCTCAGCTTCGCGGTCGCCGCGCTGCTCGTCCTGACCCTGCGCCCGACGGTCCCGCCGGCGGCGCCCGCCCAGGTCCCGGCGCCGCCCGGCCCCGCTGCCTGGCGGACCGTCGGGGACGGGCTGCGGTGGATCTGGCGCGACCCGACCCTGCGGCTGGTCACCGTACTGACCATGGTGACCAACGTGGCCACCAGCGGACTGATCGCGGTCGTCGTGCTGTACGCGCTGGAGGTGCTGAAGGTCCCCACCGCCGGGTACGGGCTCTTCATGTCGGCGGCGGTGCTCGGTGCGCTGGCCGGCGGGCTCCTCGCCGGACGGCTCGCCGCACGGCTGGGCACGCTGCCCGGACTGCGCTGGGTGCTGGTCGCGGAGACGCTCGCGCTCGCCGGGCTGGCGCTGGCCCGGCACCCGGTGCCGGGGGCGCTCGCGCTCGCCGTCTTCTCCGCCGGCACCGCGAGCTGGAACGCGCTCTGGTCCGCGTACGGCCAGCGGAACGTGCCGGTCGGCCTGCTGGGGCGGGTGGGCAGTGCCCAGCGTACGGTCGGGTTGCTGGCCGCACCGGTCGGCGCGGCGGCGGCCGGGTTCCTCGCCGGCGCCGCCGGACTGCCCCCGGTGCTCTACGCCGCGACCGCCCTCTTCGCGCTCGTCACCGTCGTGTCGTGGCGAAGACTGGTCGGTTGAGTGCTCCATGGGTGTCGGTGGGGCGGTCTACAGTGGGCGCCATGGGGAGACAGGCATTGCGGACCTTCGGGCCGGTACGGGCCTGGGCGCCGCTCCGGGCGGAACTGTCCGGCAGGCTGCCCGCCGACACTCTGGCGGCGCTGGACGACGCGGTGGACTTCGCGACCGCGCGCCACGGCGGGCAGACCCGCCCGGCCGGCGAGCCCTATCTTGAGCACCTGCTGGAGACGGTCACGGTGCTGACCGACGGGGTGGGGGTGAGCGACCCCGACATGCTGGTCGCCGCCGTGCTGCACGACGTGGTCGAGGACACCGACACCACGCTGGAGGAGGTACGCGACCGGTTCGGCCCGCGCGTGGCCACGCTCGTCGCCTGGGTGACGAAGCCGGACGCCCGCCCCGAAGAGGACAAGGCGGCGACCCGGGCCCGCTATCTCGCCCGGCTCACCAACGCGCCGGACGACGCGCTGTGCCTGAAGCTGGCCGACCGGCTGAGCAACGTCCAGCGCCTCGACACGCACCCGCGACCGGCCAAACGACGCTCGTACTACCGGGAGACGGTCGCCACCTTCCTGCCGCTGGCCGACCGGCACCTCTGGTACGCGACCTGGTACGCCAACTGGCGCCAAACCTTCGCGCACCTGGACGACACCGCCCGCACGTGACACCCGTGCCCGCACGCGGCCGGGGTGGAGCGCGTACCCGCATCGAGCTAGTCTGAGCCACTCCTACCGGGCTGGGCGGCGCGCGAAGATGACGGCCCCTGGGAGGCTTCCGTCGGGATCGATCAGCATCTGGGCCTCGACCGCGAATCCGGCGGCACGCAGCCAGGCTGCCACCTGACCAGGCTGGCGGCGGTGGACGACGACCTTCATGGGGTGCCCGCCATAGCCCTGCGTCTTCAGTCGCGATTCGTCGCCGACGTGAAAGCCGAGCAGCAGTGGTCCGCCGGGACGCAACGCCCGCCGGAAGTGCCCGAGGACCGCGGGAACCGCGTCGTCGGGCACGTGGATCAACGACCAGAAGGCGAGCAGGCCGGCGACCGAAGCGTCCGCGAGGTCGAGGTCGGTCATCGAGCCGACCTCGAACCGCAGGTGGGGTTGGTCGCGCCGAGCCACGTCGATCATCACGGGTGAGAGGTCGATGCCGAAGACGTCGACACCCAGCCTGTGCAGGTGGGCAGCCACGACTCCTGGCCCGCAGCCCACGTCCGCGACCGGCCCGCCGCCTGCGGCGTGCACCAGGTCGGCGAACAACGCCAGAACAGCTCGTAGGTACGGTGCCCCGAGCAGGGCTTCGCGGGTCTGCTCGGCGTAGCTCACCGCGACGGTGTCGTAGGAAGCCCGGGTGTCCGCCAACCAGCCGTCCGCGTTCATCAACCGACACGGTAGTCCGATGATCAGGATCTCGTGCACAGCCGACGTCACATGATCATCTTCCGGTCACAGGACCTAACCGACGGCCTCGCCGTCGACGAGCGCGGACAGCTTCGCGGCATAGGCGGCGTCGTCCGGCGCGGTGTCGCGCTCGTCGTAGGTCGCGTCGCGCTTCGCATAGGTGAATTCCGCGCAACTGCCGCCGGACGTACCGTCGACGGGAACGGAAGCCACCCGACGACCGGTACGGACCTCGTGGACATCGATCCGGTACCGGCCCTGGAACATGACAAGGGTGTAGCCACCCTCGTAGTCACAGGATTCGAGCATTTCCGGGGACACCCGGCCGATGAGGTGCAGACAGCCGACGAGCTGCACGTCGTCCGGCGGCGGCCAGCCGTCGGCGTCGTCGAGGCCCGCCAGGTGTCTCGGGTAATCCGATTCGCCGGTGTACACGGCCACCGGGTGCGGGCCCGGCCCCCGGTAGGGCACGGCCCGGCCGAAGGCGTCGCCACCCTCGCACATCCGGGAGAGGGCCGTGATGTCGTGCGGGCGCTCGCCGAGCACGATGTCCAACGCCACCGGTCCGGCCGCGAGCCCCAGCACGACCGCGAGCGCCAACCCGACGCCGCCGGTGGCGGCCAGCCGGCCGATCGGCCACCCTGGCACGGGTGCGCCCTGGCCGACCGCCCGGACCAGGTCACCGCGTCCGACAACGGCCGCCAGGGCGAGCTCGTGTGTCTCCGTACCGTCGCTCCACACCAGCCAGTCGGCCGTTTTCCCCGGAAGGACGGCCCGACTCGCGACGCGCGCCTCGGGCCACGGAACGGCCGTCGGCGGCTCGGCGGACTCCGGCTGCCACACCAGCAGGCCCCGCTCGGTGACCACCAGTCGCAGTCGCCGGTCCGGGTCGTCGACCGGCCCCCAGCGCCAGCACGCGTACGTGGCCCCGGCCAGCGCCGTCCAGGCGAGCACCGGCAGCCGCCACTGCGGCGCGCCGCTGATCAGCAGCCCGAACACGATCAGGGCCGCCAGGACCAGGCCCACCGCGCTCAGCCCCGCCAGGGCGTTCGCCAACGCCGATTCCCGGCGCTGCCAGTGCACCCGTGCGATTCGCCCGAAGCCGATCCGCTCGGCGTACACGGCGATTCCGCTTCGCGACAGTGTTCCGGTCATGTCCGCCCCTCGACCCAGTCCGCCGTCCCGGCTCACACCGGACCCACCCGGTCGTACCGCGTCGGTGCCGGGACCCCTCCCCGGTCCGTCACCGGGACGAGGTCGGCATCATCGTCGAGCGCCGCGTCGTGCGGACCGAGGTGGCGTCAACCGGCCGTGCTGGCATCATCGCCGGATGCGCTCCTCGGTCGCAACCGTCCACGATCTGGTCTCCGCGCTGGTGCCGGCAGACGACCTGGAGGCCGAGCGGCGCGTCAGCCCCTGAAGGCTGTCTGGACGCCCTCGGGGCCGGTTACGTCGGTTCGACGGGTAGCCACAGCTCGCAGGTCGCGGTGCTGAAGTCGTCCGCGCGCTCGAGGACCGCGACGATCGACGGACCTGGCCGCAGCCGCCACGGGTTGGACGGGAACCACTCCGTCGCGGTCGCGGCCCAGGTCTGCTGGAGGGCCTGTGGATGCGGTCCGGCGGTGCGGAAGACCGCCCACCTGCCGGCCGGTACCTCGATGGCGTCGAGGTCGTCGGGGACCGGCGTGTCCCGGCAGACGGCGACCCCGTGCAGATAGGTCAGCTCGCTGCCCTCGGTGGCGTCGGGGTCGAGGTCGTCGCAGACCTGCAACAGGCCACCGGGTTCGGTGTCGCCGAGGCCCTTCAGCCGGAGATGCTCCTGCGGCGGCAGTGCGGTGATGTGCTGCTGGATGTGCGGGTTGATGCCCTGGTGGACGAGCGGAACCCGGGCCGCGTGTCCGACGAGCCGGAACACGGGGCGGTCGACGATGCGGGTGTCCATGGGGGTGCTCCCTTCGACGGTCAGGCGGAACCTGAGCTGCGGTTGTGTGCGAAGGGGGCCTCCGTCGCGGCGAACGTCACCGGGGCCGGCGCCGTGGACTGCCCGGAACGCACGTCCGAACGCCTCGGTCGAGCCGTACCCGTGCCGGACGGCGATGCTCAGCAGATCGTCCTCGCCCCGGACGACGTCGGCGACGGCGAGGGTCATGCGCCGCCGGCGGACGTACTCCGACAGCGGCATGCCGGCCAACGACGAGAACATCCGGCGCAGGTGGTATTCGGTCGTGCCGAGCGCCGTGGCCAGTCCGTTGACGTCGAACTCCTCGGTGAGGTGCTCCTCGACAAGGTCGACGAGCCGGTTGAGTGCCGAGATCACGAGAGGCCTCCTTCCGACGTCAATCCTGGCCGCGTACACCCCGGCCGTGCCCGACCACCGCGGTCCAATCCGATCATCCGCTGCTCGCGGGCTCGAAGCGGGCTATGGTTGTGGCCTGTAGTCGACGCCTTTCCGGGCGTTGACGTGCGTGCGTCACAGTGGCGTGGGTCCCGAACCTGCTCGAAGGTTCCTGCAGTAACCCACGCATCTCTGCGGATCCTGACCCGGTCGCTCGCGGTGCCCGACGCAAGGGACACCCTTCGTCATGACCGACAAATACCTGCTGGACCGGACCGACGCGTTCGCCGCCGTCGCCGGGATCGATCTCAGCGCCACGGACCTCGACGGCGTCCTGAAAGACCTTGCCGAACTGGCCAAACGGGCCATCCCCGGCGCTGTGGAGGTGTCGGTGACCCTCAGGCAGGGCGGGGACGCCTCCACGGTGGCGTTCACCGGCGGCCTGGCCCTGTCGCTCGACGAGACGCAGTACGAGCAGGGCCGTGGGCCGGGAATGGATGCCCTCGCCTCCGGTGACACCCTGGTCATCGACGAGATGGGCAGCGAGGACCGGTGGCCGGACTTCACCACGCGCGCCCTCGACGCCGGTTGTCACAGCTCGTTGTCGGTCGGGCTGCCCGGCTACGAATCCGCCTCCGGCGTGCTGAACATCTACGCCATCGAACCGAAGGCGTTCGACGAATACGCGATCGTTCTGGCGCAGGCGTTCGCCGGCCACGCCGTCGTCGCGCTCGCCAACGCCCGTCTGTACGACGTCCAGACCGCCCTGGCCGGCCACCTGGACCGCGTCCGCCGCCCCGGCCGTTCTGGCTAGCCGCCGGCCGCGGTGGACTCCGCGCAACGGGTGCTGGGCCGGCACCGGGTGAGATCGGTGTGCCGGTCGGGCGCCGCTCGGATACTCGCTTGCGTATCGGGCCACTGCTCAGCACCGTGAGCAGGATGAGCGACGTACCCGAGCGGTGGGGCCAGGCCAGCGTCTACCCCGACATGTGGGCGGATCCGGACAAGGATCCCCGGAACAATGACGGGGTCAGCCCGGACGGCGAGTTGGCGACGCTGGAGGACTTCCTGCGGAACTATCGACTGACCCTGCGGATGAAGTGTGAGGGGTTGGACCCGGAGCAGTTGGCCCGTCGGTCGGTGCCGCCGTCGACAATGTCGTTGCTCGGACTCCTCCGCCACCTGGCCGAGGTGGAACGGGACTGGCGCAACTGGATCCGGCCAGGGGACCCGGCGCCGAAGCTGTACGGAGCGGGTGACGGGGATTTCGACGGAGCCGTCGCCGAGCAGGCGGTGGTCGACGGCGCATTCGCCGATCTCGCACGCGAGCAGGCGGCCACGGACACGGCACTGGCCGCGCATCCGGATCTGGGTGAGCGGGTGGGTAAGGACGGCTTCGCCGTCCGCGAGCTGTGGGTCCACCGGATCGAGGAGTACGCCCGACACTGCGGGCACGCCGATCTGCTCCGCGAACGCATCGACGGCCGGGTCGGGCAGTAGCGCACGTCGCGACGGCTACCGGGCGTAGACCTCCGGGATCGCGCTCCTGATCCGACGCACGGTCTCGGCGACGTCCAGACCGGTCGTGTCCACGCCGACGTACCGGTAGTCGGGATCGGTTGCCTGCCGGATCGTCCGGTCTTCCGGGATCGTGTCGACCATGGCGCGCCACTCCCGCGTGGTCTGCTTCGCTCGGGTCACGCGCCGGTGGTCACGCACGTCCTTGTCGACCAGGAGCTCCACCAGGAACACCGCCGGCGGCCGGGTCAGCAACCGGCGGAACGCCAGGTAGTCGGGGTAGTCGCGGAGGAAACTGCCGGCGACGACGTTGACGTAACCGGCGGCCCAGAACCTCTCCACGAGGCCGGCGACGTTACGGCGAAGCAGATCGAAGAACTCGTCGTCCATCGGGCAGGGGTTGGTCTGTCCGATGTCCTCCGCGTCGATGCGGGCGCCGTTGGGGGTATGGGGCAGCAGCGCACGGATGATGGTCGACTTGCCGGCGCCCTCCTCGCCGTGCACGAGGACGAGACAATTTCCCGGCGTCGGAGATGTCCGATCGCCGCTCACGCTGGCCACGGCGAGGCCCGGCTCGGGTCCTTGCTGTCCCGCACCCCGACCACACCGGCCAGATTGTCCGCCACCTCGACGCAGGCCCCGCTGGCCCCGTTGCTGCGGCTGCTCTTGCGCCAGGTCGCCCCGATCAGCTCCATTGCTCCGCCACTCCCGAGATCAGCTCGATGGACTGCTGGTGCGGCAGCGCCTCCGTCTTGACGGACTCCCACACCTTGGCAATCCACACTACGTCCGACGGGTCGTGCACCAGTAGGCCCGTCTGCCCGGCGCGACCCCGCCCGTCAGCCGCGCCCGCACCCGCCGCGCGCGGCTCGGCGCCACCGGCCAACCGGGGCCACTTCCGGGCCTGGAACGCCACCACCGCGATCCACGAACCCGGCCCCACCCAGCACACCCCGGCCCGGGCCCACCGCGCCCGAGGCGCCACCGGATGACCGACGCCACGAACCCACCGACCAACCTGTAGACCTGGGCGCACCACCGGGACACCCCCGGGCCACCCGACCAAACCGACCCCGGCCCAGTTACGCACACCACCGGGACACCCCGGGCCAACCCAGCACGGCCCAGTCGCGCACACCACCGGGACAAACCCCGGACAACGGCCCGACCCGAACCACCCCGGCCCCCTTGGGCGCACCACCGGGACACACCCCGGGCCACCCGACCGAACCCACCCCGGGACAGTTGGGCGCACAGGCGGGGCAGCTCTACAGGTCCGCGCCACCCCTACAACACCTGCCACAACGCCCGATCTGGCTCTGCCGGACCTGCGCCGTCGACTGGCCCTGCCCCACCGCCCGCAACCTGCTCACCACGATCCCGGCCGCGACCCGGCCCAGCTCTTCAACCGGTTCCTCGGCTGGCCGAAACCCCGGCTCGTCATCGCGCGGGCCCGCCGCCAGCGGAATCGATGAATCAGGCGACCTCGGCCAACCCGGAACCCGCCCGGTCCGTCGCGCCTCTACCTGGCATGACGACAAGGCGTACGGCACTGCGGCTGGCCGGCGTCACGGCAGGCGTGGCGGGGGCCGGGGCACTGACGGCGGTCGCGGGATGTCGGTTCCGATCCGATGACCGATCCGCCGGCGGTGAGCCGGCGTCCCGGGACGTGCTCGTGGTGGAGGTGGCCGGCGGGGCGCTCGCCGTGGTTGACGCGCTCACCGGGCGGCTGCTGGTCAACCCCGCCCCGGCGGTACTCAGCGGCGACGGGAACCGGCTGATCCGGGCCGACCAGCCGGACGGCGCCACCGGCGGCACCCGGCTGGCCGCGCACCGGCTGCCCGATGGGACGGCGGTCGGCGGCGGCACCCTGGACGACCGGCTCGCCGTCCGGGTCAGTTCCCCCGACGGGTCGCTGGTGGCGCTCGCCGATCCGGGCGGAACGGGTGGAACCACATACCGGCCGGGGCCGCGCGAGCGGACCACGATCGTGGTCGCCGACGGCACCGGGCAACGGAACCGGCTGGAACTGGCCGGCAACCTGGAGCCGGAGGCGTTCGACGCGTCCGGGCGGCAGCTCTTCGTCCTCGACTACCTGCCGCCGGCCGCGCCGGACCGCTACCGGGTGCGGGTCGTCGACCTCGCCACCGGGCAGGTCGGGCCGCTGCTGACCAGGACCAAGACGGCGGTACCGCCGGGTGCCGAGGAGGAGATGCGCGGCGAGGGGCGGCAGGCCGTCTACGACTGGCGGACGCAACGGCTGTTCACCCTCTACACCCACCAGCCGGACCACCTGCACACCCGGGACCGGATCGCCGGAGCCCGACCCGACGCCCCGCACGTCCACGCCTTCGTGCACACGTTGAGCCTGGTCGAGGGATGGGCGTACTGCGTCGACCTGCCCACGCCGTTCGGCGAGCGGGCAGCGGCCGGGCACACCATCGCGCTCAGCCGCAACGGCGACACCCTCTACGTCGCGGACAGCGGCAGCGGCGCCCTGGCCGCGGTCGACCCGGTCGGGCTCACCGTGGCGCGTACCCTCCGGTTCGCCGCACCGGCGGCCCCGGCCGGCGGCGGAACGGCCTCAGCACCGGCCGGCGCCGCCTTCGACCGCGCCGGGATGCTCCTGGTCGGCGCCGGACGCGAGGTGGTCGGCGCCGCGGTCACCGCCGGCGGCGGGACGGATCCCCGCTGGTCCACCCCCGCCGAGATACGCGGCCTCGCCGGCCCACCCGACGGCGCCCGGCTGTACGTCGGGCAGCCCGACGCGGTGCTCCGGGTCGACGCGGGCACGGGGCGGGTACGCCAGCGGATCGCCGTACCGGGCCTGGTGGCACTGCGCCACGTCGTGGCCCGGAACTCGTGACGACCGTCCCCACGCTGGGTACCCGCCCCGGGCAGGTTGTCTAGTCGAGGTAGGTCGCGCAGGGGCCGCCGATCACGCACGCGAACCGACCACCCGGGTACCAGCCGGTCTCCGCCTGACCCTCCCAGGACTCGCGCCGGTCGGAGGCCAGGACCACCCCGTTCGCACCGATCAGCTCCACCACCGTGCCGACCGGCCCGGTCGCAGCGGCGGCGTACAGTCCGCCCTCCCCGAACAGGCAGGCCGTGTACCCGCCGCTGGAGCCGCACCACTGGGCCGGCAGCGGGGCCGCGACGCCGGGTGCCCGCGCCGGGCTGGCGGGGGCCGCCTGGGCCGGGGCCCCGGCCGCCACGACGCCGAGCAGGGCCGCACCGGTCAGCGCGGCGGCGGAGATCAACCGGTTGACGCGTCCGGACCGGCGCGTCGCCTTCGTCATGTTGTCTGTCATGAACCCATGCTGGCCGGGCGCCCTGTCACGGGCCTGTCACCCGGCTGTCAGGGCCGCCGGACCGGTACGGGTCAGGGGGTGAGGCCGCCGGGCTGGTCGCCCTGGACCACAGGCGCCCGGACCAGGTTGCCCCACTCGGTCCACGAGCCGTCGTAGTTGCGCACCCTCGGGTAGCCGAGCAGGTGGCGCAGCACGAACCAGGTGTGGCTGGACCGCTCGCCGATCCGGCAGTACGCGACCACGTCGTCGTCCGGGGAGAGGCCGAGCTGGTCGGCGTAGATCGCCCGCAGTTCGTCGGGGCGCTTGAACGTGCCGTCGTCGTTCGCCGCCGCCTTCCACGGCTTGTTCACCGCGCCCGGGATGTGCCCGCCGCGCAGCGCACCCTCCTGCGGGTAGTTCGCCATGTGGGTCAGCTCGCCCGTGTACTCGGCCGGTGACCGGACGTCGACCAGCGGCCGGGCCGCCGCGATGTGCGCCAGCACCTGTTCCCGGTACGCCCGGATCGGCGCGTCGTCGCGCTGCGGGACCGGGTAGTCCGCCGCCGGCCGCCCGGTCCTGTCCCGGGTCATCTCCCGTCCCTCGGCGACCCACTTCTGTCGACCGCCGTCGAGCAGCCGCACGTCCGGGTGGCCGAAGAGGGTGAAGACCCAGAGCGCGTACGCGGCCCACCAGTTGAAGTTGTCGCCGTAGAAGACGACGGTGTCGTCCCGGCCGATCCCCTTGGCCGAGCAGAGCTTGGCGAACGCCTCCGCGTCCAGGTAGTCCCGGGTCACCTGGTCGTTCAGCTCCAGGTGCCAGTCGACCTTGACCGCGCCGGGGATATGGCCGGTCTCGTAGAGGAGCACGTCCTCGTCGGCTTCGACCACCACCAGGCCCTCGGAGCCCAGGTGCTCGGCCAGCCACTCGGTGGTGACCAGGCGCTGCGGGTCGGCGTAGTCCTGGAGACTCGGGGCGGGATCGCTCGGCATCGGCATGATCCCCACGCTACGCCCGCGGGCTCGCCGGAGATGTCAGCTCCGTCCGTTAGCGTCGCCACATGACCGAGCCGATCCGGGGGCAGACCTTCCGGCACGAGGACTGGTACGGCGACGAGCTGGCCGACCGGGAGTACGTCGACTGCCAGTTCTTCGACGTCGACCTGACCGAGTCCGTCACCCGGCAGGTCAGCTTCACCAACTGCGCCTTCGGCAACGTGCGGTTCAACGCCTCCCGGCACACCGACTCGGCATTCCTGCGCTGCACCTTCCGGCGCTGCAACTTCTTCGAGGCCGAGTTCTCCGGCTGCAAACTGGTCGGCAGCGGCTTCGAGCAGTCCACCCTGCGACCGCTCACCGTGCTCGGTGGAGACTGGTCGTTCGTCGGTCTGCCCGGCGCCGACCTGCGCGGGGTGACCATCCGGGGCGTTCGGATGCGCGAGGCCGACCTCACCGGGGCCAACTGCTCCGACGCGCTGCTGGTCGACGTCGACCTCTCCGGCGCGCAACTGCACTCCGCCCGGTTCACCGGATGTGACCTGCGCGGCAGTGACCTCAGCGCGCTCGATCCGACCGTGGTCGAGCGGACCGGCGCGATCATCGACGCCGGGCAGGCGGTCGTGCTGGCCCAGGCGCTCGGCTTCGAGGTCGGCTGAGCCGGCCCCTGCCGGTCGGCGGTGGTCAGCCGGTGAACGGGTGCTCGTCGGTGAACGGGCCGAGCATCGGGCGCTTCGCGGTCACCGTGTCCCCGGAGGAGCGGCCGGTGAGCCGCCGCTTGACCCAGGGCGCCAGGTGCTGCCCGGCCCAGCGCAGGTCGGCACCGCGGGCGGCCAGCCACGGCGTCGGCGCCGGCCGGGGCGGCACCACCAGCCACCGCTCGTCCGGGGACAGCCCCAGGGCGGCGAGCACCAGGGCCGCCACCCGGCGGTGCCCGGCCGCCGACAGGTGCAGCCGGTCCTGGCTCCACAGTGCCGGGTTGCCGAACGCGTCGTCGGCGAAGAGGTCGACCAGCTTCGCCCCGTGCCGCTCGGCGATCTCGCCGACGGCCTGGTTCAGGATCGTCACCCGGGGGGCGACGAGGCGCTGCCCGGGGAGTCGGGACATCAGGTCGGCGAACCGGAACAGCAGGACGTCCGCCCCGGTGGACCGCAGTTCGGCGATCACCGTGTCGAAGCGCTCCACCAGGGCGTACGGGTCGAAGTTGCGGCGCAGCACGTCGTTGCCGCCGGCCGCGAAGCTGACCAGGTCGGGGCGCATGTCGATCGCCGTCGGCACCTGCTCGGCCACCACGGCGGGGAAGAGGCGGCCCCGGACGGCCAGGTTGGCGTACCCGAAATCGGGCCCGACCTGGGCGGCCAGGGTCGCGGCGACCAGGTCGGCCCAACCCCGGTAGCGGCCGTCCGGGTACGCGTCGTCCAGGCCCTCGGTGAAGCTGTCCCCGACCGCCACGAAACTGCGCCAGCGCATTTCCGCCTCCCCCGCATCGCCCCTTACCGCGCGGGTCAGTCTGGCAGCCGCCCCGATCGGCGCGACAGTCCCGACCGGCCGAAGGTGACCCGCACCGCACCGGCCTGTCACGGCCGGACGGTGAACCAGATCACCAGCACCGGGTCGGCCGGTGCGCTCGCGGCGAAGAGCAGCGCGGTCGCCGTGATCGCCGGCCACCGGCCGAGGACCGCCTCCAGTCGGGTCTGGAGCAGCACCCGGTAGAACAGCTCCGGAGGAGTACGCCAAGTCGGCTAGGAAACGGACCGTCCCACGCGCCGGGCCTGGTAGAGCCGGTGGCACTCGTCGTAGCGGGGCAGCAGGTCGGCGGCGCGCACCTCGGCCAGGCCGGGTGCGTTCGCGTCCCGTTCGGAGAGGATCGGGTCGAGGTCGGCGGGCCAGTCCAGCCCCAGCTCCTCGTCGCGTACGTGCACGATCCGCTCCCGGGTCGGGGCGTAGCGGGTCGAGCAGAGGTAGTTGACGACGGTGTCCTCCTCCAACGCCAGGAAGGCGTGGCCCAGCCCCTCGGAAAGGTAGACGGCGCGATGGTCGACGGAGTCCAGCCGGATCATCTCGTGCCGGCCGAACGTCGGCGAGCCGACCCGGAGGTCGACCACCACGTCGAGCACCGCCCCCTGCGGGCAGTAGACGTACTTGGCCTGCCCGACCGGGACGTCCGCCCAGTGCACGCCCCGGATCACCCCCCGGCGCGAGACGCTCTGGTTGACCTGTGCGACGGTCAGCTCGAAGCCGAGCGCGTCGGCGAAGGCCGCCGAGTCGTGCCAGACGAGCAGGCTGCCCCGGTCGTCGGTGAAGCGCGGCGGCAGGAACTCCCAGGCACCGGGGATCGTCAACTCGGTGGCCTTCACGCTCACCTCCAGGGCTGACTGCGGAACCACTCCGGCTTACCGGGGCAACCGCACCATACCGCCGACAACCGAGAGTGGCCGATCAGAAACGCGACAGGGTGTTAGCGTTCCGGCTCAGGGGTACCGGGTGGTATCGGAAAGCTGGAGGTTCGGAGGCTCTCGTGACTGGTGTCAGGGTCCGCGACGTCATGACCAAGGAGGTCGTCTACCTGCCGGCGGGCACCCCCCTCGACGAGGCGGCGCGGGCGATGCGGGACGCCGACATCGGTGATGTGGTGGTGACCGACGGGCCGGGCCTCTTCGGTCTGGTGACCGACCGCGACATCGTGGTACGCGCCATCGCCGAGGGCCGGGACGTCCGGCAGACCACGCTCGGGTCGGTGGCCACCCGGGAGATCGTGATGATCGAGCAGAACTCGACCGTCACCGACGCGGCCAACCTCATGCGGGAGCGCGCCGTACGCCGGATCCTGGTCTGTGACATCGATCGCCAACTCGTCGGCATCGTCTCCCTGGGTGACCTGGCGCTGCGCCTGGACCCGGCCCCGGCGCTCAGCGACATCGCCGAGGCGTGACGTACGCCATGGTGGCCCCGGGCCGCGGCCCGGCTCCGACGCGGCGGCATCGGTAACCTGGGCCCCATGTCGCAGCCCACGCCGCAGTCGATGCCACCGAAGCTCGCCGAGATCGTGGCGGAGTTCGCCTCCGCCCCTCGCGAGCTGGTGCTGGAGATGCTGCTGGAGTTCTCCGACGCGGTACCGCCGCTGCCTCCGGCGCTGCTCGACCGCAGCGGCATGGAGCAGGTGCCGGAGTGCCAGACGGCGTTCTTCCTCCGCGCCGAGGTGGCTCCGGACGGGCTCGTCACGACCTGGTTCGACTGCCCGCCGGAGGCGCCCACCACCCGCGCCTTCGCCGGCATCCTCGCCGAGGGGCTGGCCGGGGCGAGCGCCGAGGAGGTGCTGGCGGTTCCGGACGATCTCTACCAGCGGATGGGGCTGACCCAGGCGATCAGTCCGCTGCGGGTCCGGGGCGGCAACGCCATCCTGGCCCGGCTCAAGCGACAGGTGCGGGAACAGACCGGCTGACCTGCCGGTCAGGCTCCTGTTGAAGATGGCGACGTTTCACGTGCAACGGCATTGATCGGCATCGCTTCATCGGCGGGCCGTCAGTGCGGCGCGGCGGTGACCCGTTCCACCTCGGCGAGCAGCAGCCGCAGCGACAGGCTGTGCCGCTCCGGCGGCAGCCGGTCCAGCGCCCGCCGGGCGTGGTCGAGCCCGCCCGCCGCGTCCCCGGCGGCGGCCATCATCAGGCCCCGGTGCAGCTCGATGTGGGTCGCGAAGCGGGGCAGGGTGGCCGGCCGGGTCCGGTCCGCCGCCTCCTGTGCCGCGACCGCCCGGGGGTGACCGAGCCGGGCGAGCAGCATCGACTCGAAGGTGTGGAACCGCCACTCCGGCACCGCGAAGTCCGAGATCTGCTCGTCGCTGCCCGCGGTGTCGAAGACCCGCCGGGCGTCGTCCAGCCGGGCCAGGCTGGTCGCGGCGTCCCCCCGGAACGCGGCGACGTGCGCCTGCGCGGTGAGCGCGGTGAGTCTCCCGAGCGTCGGTCGGTCCGAGAGCGCGACCGCCTGCTCGGCGAGCCGGGCGGCGACCGGCAGGTGCGCCCCCTCGTACGCCAGTGCCAGGGCGGCCCGGCCGCGTACCCAGACCCGGATCTCCAGGTCGCCACAGCGGTCCGCCGCGATCGCGGCCATCTCGTACGAGCGGATGGCGCCGCGTCCGCCGTCGTTGCCGGGCAGCGTCTTGCCGTGCACCGTCATCAGCCGCGCGGCGACGCCCCACAGGTGCGGGTCGTCCAGTTCCTGCTGCAACACCACCAGGTCGGCGGCGAGCCGGCCCTGCAGTTCCGCCGCGCCGAGCGACATGTAGTCCTGGCCGTACGCCTCGGCGCGGGCCACCCAGTCGTCGACCTCGCGGCGCCCGTCCATCGCGGCGGCGAAGCCGTGCTGGATGAGTTCGGCGACCGCGGTGGGGGCGACCAGGGTCGCGGCGAGGGTCAGCACCCCCCTACGGTTCACGCTCTCTCCCAACACCCGTTCGTAGGCCAGCACCAGGTCCGGGGTGGCCGGCCGTTTGCCCAGCTCCACGTTGCAGAGGTGGCTCTTGCTGTAGTTGGTCCGGGCCGCCATCTGGGTCAGCGTGACCGCCGCGGCCTCGCGCGCCACCCTCAGCCTTGCGCCCACGTGATCCATCCGTCCACCGTCTGTGCGCTTCGGAAAACACCTGAAAACCGCGCCTACTATCGGTAGTTCTTCCGCTACGGGAATGTGGGGGGGTGGATCGCTCTCGCTCAATGTTCTACCGCTCGCCGGCCATGAACGTAAGGCGCCAGCGATTTCCGACCGGGTCGCGGGCACCGGCTCCAGGGCCGGTCGGCGGGCGTGGCATGCCGTGAACTGACCGGCATCGCCTACGTCGGGGAACTGCCGCGTCCGCCCCGACCGGGGCGCGTGACCGTCGCCCTCCCCCCGGAGGCGGTCACGCGCTCCACCGGGTGCGGCGGCCGGTGCCGGCGGTCGCCGCACCTCCCCGGGTACGCCCGCGCGCCGTTCGTGACCCTTTCGTGCCCACGCGACCGCTCGGCGGTGTGGTAGACATCGACATCCGTACCGTGTCCCCCGATCGGGGGACCGGCCGGAGCGGACCGCACCGCCGGGGCGGCCGGGGAGGATGGCGGATGGGCGAGACGACGCTGTGCCTGCCGTGCACCCTTGCGCTGCGGGCACCGGTCACCCCGCCGCCGCACGGCTGCCCGGGGCAGCTGCGGATGCCCGCCGGGATCGGCGAGCCACGGGTGGTGTCCTGCGGATGTCCGGTGTGCTGGCCGGAACGGTCAGTCGACGGGGCGGGCGAGACCCTCGACGACCTCGACGCCGGGCAGGACGGCGAGGGCGGGGCCGGGCATCGCGATCTTGCTGTGCCGGACCCCGGACCCGACGATGACGTACGGCGTGGCGAGTACGCGCGGGTCGACCAGCACGGGCCATGACCCGGGCAGCCCGATCGGGGTGATTCCGCCGTACTCCATCCCGGTCAGCTCGACGGCCTCGGCCATCGGGGCGAAACTCGCCTTGCGTACGCCGAGATGCCGGCGTACCACCCCGTTCACGTCGGCCCGGGTGGTGGCCAGGACGACACAGGCGGCGTAGCGGACCGTTCCCTCACGCTTGCCGGCCACCACCACACAGTTGGCCGAGACCTCCAGCCCCACCTCGTACGCCGCGCAGAAGGCGGCCGTGTCGGCGAGAGTGGCGTCGATGGACGCGACGAGCACCCCGTCGACCCCGACCGACGCGTCGACCGGCCAGCGGTCCAGGGCGGCGGTCACCGGGGGCGCGAGCAGGTCCGGCCGGGAACGGGCCGGCTCCGTCTTCAGCGTTCCGATCATGCCTGCGATCCTCGCACCGGTCACCGGGCCGGGGAGGGTCGAGGTCAGTTGCCGGCCAGGGAGGGGTTGTCCGGCACCAGGCGCTCCTGGAGTCGCGGACGCTCCGGCGCCCGCTCCGCCAGCTCGCGCCGGGCGTGGACGTCCCCGATGCCGTGCCGCACGGCGAGCCGGACCACGCCGTAGAGGAAGACGAAGCCGCAGATGTACATGAGGGCCGCGAATGCGATGAAGAACATGCCGTCAGCGTAGGAGCGGTCGACGGCTGAGGAGTTCTCACATATCCCGAGGTCCCCCGTACGGGTGCGGGCCGGCGGCCGGTGCGGGCCTCACCCGCGCGGCTGGCGCAGCACCGCGTCCCCAGCGGGCCGCCGCCGTCATCGCCGCCTCGGCGGTGGGCGCCTCACGCAGCAACCGGTCCCGGTCCAGCCCGGAGACCGCCGGCGCGGCGGGTACGAAGTCGTCGGAGATCGGCCGCAGCTCGGTGTAGAAGGTCAACTCGGGCCGGCCAGCGACACCTCAACATTAGTTGAGGTAACCGGTACCCTGGGATCCGTGACCCAGCTTCCGTTCACGCTCACCGTCGGCCAGCTCGCCGAGCGCAGCGGCGTCGCCGTCTCGGCCCTGCACTTCTACGAGGCGAAGGGGCTGATCAGCAGCACCCGGACCAGCGGCAACCAGCGCCGGTACGGTCGGGACACCCTGCGGCGGGTCGCCTTCGTCCGGTTCGCCCAGCGGGTCGGCGTGCCGCTCGCCGAGATCCGCGAGGCCCTGGCCGGCCTTCCCGAACAGCGCACACCCACCCGCGCCGACTGGGCCCGGCTGTCGGCGACCTGGCGTACCCAGCTCGACGCCCGGATCACCGCGCTGCAACGGCTGCGCGACGACCTCTCCGACTGCATCGGCTGCGGCTGCCTCTCGCTGGACCGCTGCGCGCTGTCGAACCCGGACGACGTGCTGGCCAAGGCTGGCCCGGGGCCTCGCCGCCTGATCACCGGGATCCTGCCCGCCGAGGACGGCGCCGAGGACGGCCCGGCCGGCGCCGGACCGGGCAGCACCCGATCCGGCAGCGGAGCCGCCGACGACCGGTCCGACTGCGTGACCACGTCGACCGGGTGCGCATAACCGGCCGCCGGCCGGGAAGGCAGCGCGTCCCGGGCGGGTCGTACGCCGCCCGGGGCGACTGACGACCTGACGCGCGGGGAGGGTGATGGCCGGATGACCCCTCCCGGGCTGCGGCTCCCCGGCGTACGCCTGCCCCGCGTCCACCTGCCCGACCTGCCGGCCGCGCTCGCCCCGCCGGGCGTGCCGGACCTCGTCGCCGGGCTGTCCCGGGGCGCCGAGTCCGCGGTCACCCGCGCCGCGCGCGCCGCCGGCCTGAGCCGGCGGGCCATCTGGTCCCGGCCGGGCCGGCACCACATCGAGGTGCACGGGGTCGCACAGGCCGGCGGGGAGCGGCTGGCCCGGCAGATCGAACTGGCGCTGGAACGGTTGCCCGGGGTCGCCTGGGCACGGGTCAACTCCCCCTCCGGCCGGGTGGTGGTGGCGGTCGAACCCCCCGAGCCCCGGATCCGCGACCTGGTCGCGGCGATCAGGGCGGTGGAGCGTACCGACGGACTGGAGCCCGACCCCGACTGCGTGGAACCGCATCCGCCGGAGGAGGGACCGCGGACCCGGCGCGCCGTGTCCCGCCTCGCCGCCGACGCCTTCGGGCTCGGCCTCTCCGCGGCGGTCCGGGTCCTGCCGTTCACCCGCGCGCCGGGCGAACTCGCCGGCCTGATCCGGGCGGTGGATCTGCACCCCCGGCTGCACGCCCTGGCGGGCCGGGGACTGCGCGGCGACCATCGGGCGGACTCGGTGCTGCCGCTGGCCACCGTGCTCGCCCAGGGCCTGACCGGCGGCTGGGCCGGCATCCTGCTCGACGGCGCACAACGGGCGCTCCAGTGGGGCGAGGCCCGCGCCCAGCTGGCGGCCTGGGAGGCCGCCGAACCCCTGCTCGCCGGCACCCCGGAGCGGGCCACCGCACCACCACCGCCGGACGAGCGACCGCGTCCGAAGCCGGACGGCCCGGTCGAACGGTACCTGGACCGGGTGCTGAAGGCCGGCGCGGTCGCCGGCGGCAGCGTGCTGGCGATGGCCGGGCGCAAGCGGGCCGCCGCGCTCGCCCTGTCCAGCCTGCCCAGCGCGGCCGTCAGCGGCCGGGAGGCGTACGCCTCCCGACTCGGTTGGTTGCTGGCCCGCCGGGGTGTCATCGCGATGGACCGCCGCGTGCTCCGGGAGCTGGAACGCCTGGACACGCTCGTGCTCGACGCCGCCGCGCTCCGCTCCGACCGCGGGGTGCTCACCGACCTGGTGCCGCTGCCCGGCAGCGACGCCGAGGAGGTCGCCGTCCGGGCGTTCGGCCTCTTCGACCCGGACGCGCCGGACCGGGTACGGGAGACAGACGGCTGGACGCTGGGACCCCTCGCCGCGCTGCGGCTGCCCCACGGGGCCGGCGCCCCGGAGACGGAGCGACTGCGGGCCGAGGGCGGCAGCGTGCTCGGCCTCGCCTCCGGGGGCGCGCTGGCGGCCGTGGTGCGGGTCTGCCCCGAGCCGGCACCCGGACTCGACGCCCTGCCGGCGGCGGCCCGCCGCGCCGGCTTGCGCGTCCTGGTCGCCGACGACGAACACCGTCCCGGCAGTGCCGACCCGCGGCAGTACGGCTTCGCCGACGCCGTGCTGGCCGGCGGGCCGGACCTGGCGACGTCGATCCGGTCGTTGCAGGCCGACGGCGCGATGGTGGCCCTGGTCTCCGCCGACCGGCGGGCGCTGGCCGCCGCCGACTGCGGGCTCGGGGTGTGGCACACCGGCGAGCTGCCGCCGTGGGGCGCCCACCTGCTGGTCGGTACCGACCTGACGGTGGCGGCGCTGGTGGTCGAGGCGGCCGGCGTCGCCCGCACGGTGGCCCGGCAGAGCATCGCGCTCGCCGGCGGGGGCAGCGGGCTCGGCGCGCTGGCGGCGTTCACCTCCGACCCGGCCCGGCTGCCCGGATCGGCGGTGGCGGCGGTCAACGCCGCCGCCGGGCTGGCGATCGGCAACGGTGTCTGGCGGGCGGGCCGCCTCCCGCAGCCCCCGGCGACGACCTCGACGGCACCGACGCCCTGGCACCTGATGCCGGTCGACACCGTGCTGGCCCGGCTGCGGACCCGACCGGGCGGTCTGGCCGCCGACGAGGTCGGCGGGCGCGCCCGGGGCGGCAGCACCGACGGGACCGGCGAACTCGACCTCGCCCGGGCCTTCGTGGAGGAGCTGGCCAACCCGCTCACCCCGGTCCTCGCCGCCGGTGCCGGGCTCTCCGCGGCGGTCGGTTCGCTGGTGGACGCCGCCTTGGTCGGCGGCGTGATCGGGCTGACCGCGTTCATCGGCGCCGGGCACCGGGTCTCCACCGAGCGGTCGCTCGCCGCGCTGCTCTCCCAGTCGGCGGTCACCGCCACCGTACGGCGGGACGGCTCCGAGCGGGTGCTGGCCAGCACCGACCTGGTACCCGGCGACGTCGTGGCGGTCCAACCGGGCGACGCCGTACCGGCGGACTGCCGGGTGATCGAGGCGGTGGGGCTGGAGACCGACGAGTCCTCCCTCACCGGGGAGTCGCTGCCGGTGTCGAAGACCACCCAGCCGGTGGTCGCCGCCGCCGTCGCCGACCGGCGGTCGATGCTCTACGAGGGTACGACCGTGGCGGCCGGCCGGGGCCTCGCCGTGGTGGTGGCGACCGGGGCCGACACCGAGGTCGGCCGGGGCCTGGCGCTGGCCGGCGAGGCCACCCCGACCAGCGGGGTGGAGGCGCGGCTGGGCCGGCTCACCCGGATGGCCGTCCCGCTGGCGGCCAGCTCGGCGCTGGCGGTGTCCGGGGCCGGGCTGCTGCGCGGGGTACCGCTGGCCGAGTCCGCCGCCACCGCGGCCAACCTCGCCGTGGCGTCCGTACCGGAGGGGCTGCCGTTCCTGGTCAGCGCCGCCCAGCTCGCCGCGGCGCGCCGGCTGGCCGAGCACGGTGCGCTGGTCCGCAACCCGCGCACGATCGAGGCGCTCGGCCGGGTCGACGTGCTCTGCTTCGACAAGACCGGCACCCTCACCGAGGGCCAGCTGCGGCTCGCCGGGATCGGGGACGGCGACCGGTACGCCGACCTCGACGGGCTGGACGCGCACCTGCGGCGGATCCTCACCGCCGCGTTGCGGGCCACCCCCCGGGCGGACCGGCCGGAGGACCTCAACCAGCAGACGGACCGGGCGGTGCTGGCCGGTGCCCAGCGCGCCCGGGTCGACACCGGGACCGGGGCGGACAACTGGCGGCAGGCGCACGCGCTGCCGTTCGAGCCGTCCCGCGGCTACCACGCCACCGTCGGCGAGCACGGCGGCGCGTACCTGCTCAGCGTCAAGGGAGCACCCGAGACGATCCTGCCCCGCTGCGCCCGGCGTCGCGGCCGGGACGGGGACCGGGCCCTGGACGACGCCGGCCGCCGGGCGCTGCGCGAGGTGCTGGACCGGCACGCCGGCGCCGGCCAGCGGGTGTTGGCGGTGGCGGAACGGGCGCTGCCCGGCAGCGAGGTCACCGAGCAGGACGTCGACGCGCTGACCTTCGTCGGCTTCGTGGCCCTCGCCGACGGCGTACGGGACAGCGCGGCGCCGGCGGTACGGCGGATCCGCCAGGCCGGCGTGCACACGATCATGATCACGGGTGACCATCCGGCCACCGCCGAGGCGATCGCGGCGGTGATCAGCCCCGACGACACCCACCAGCGGGTGGTCACCGCGACCGAACTGGAACAGCTCGACGACGACGCCCTGGCCGAGCGGCTGATCCACACCGACGTGGTCGCCCGCTGCACCCCGACGCACAAGGTCCGGATGATCCGGGCCCTCCAGAGGTGCGGCCGGACCGTGGCGATGACCGGGGACGGCGCCAACGACGCGCCGGCGATCCGGCTCGCCGACGTCGGCATCGCGCTCGGCCAGCGCGGCACCCCGGCCGCGCGGGCCGCCGCCGACCTGGTGGTCACCGACGACCGGCTCGAAACGATCATCGCCACCCTGGTCGAGGGCCGCGCCATGTGGTCCTCGGTACGGCACGCGTTGAGCATCCTGGTCGGCGGCAACCTCGGCGAGATCGCCTTCAGCGTGCTCACCGCCGCGCTGACCGGCCGGTCGGCGCTGACCGGCCGGCAGATGCTGCTGGTCAACCTGCTCACCGACCTGGCACCCGCGATGGCCATCGCGGTACGGCCACCGCCACAGGACCACACCGACAGCCTGCTCACCGAGGGGCCGGAGACCTCCCTCGGCCAGACCCTCACCCGGGAGATCGCGCTGCGCGCCGCCACCACCACGCTCGGCGCGACCACCGGCTGGACGCTGGCCCGGTGCACCGGTCGGCGGCGGCGTGCCGGCACCATCGCGCTCGCCTCGCTGGTCGGTACGCAACTCGGCCAGACCCTGCTGGACGGTGGGGCGAGCCCGAGCGTCCTGATCTCGACGGCCGGCTCGGTTGCCGTCCTCGCGGCGGTCATCCAGACCCCCGGGCTGAGCCACTTCTTCGGCTGCACCCCACTCGGGCCGGTCGGGTGGAGCATCGCCGCCGGCAGCGCCGTCAGCGCCACGCTCACCAACACGGCACTCGGCCGCCTGATCACGCCCCCGTCCGAGGACGGCGCCCCCACCGCGGCCGACCGGGAACCCGGCGACGGCGCACCCGCGGCCGGCTGACCACCGGGGCCGACTGACCACCGAGACACCCAGCAGCCCGGCGCGCGAGTCGCGACTGTCGGCTGGGCGAGCCCGACGATCATCCAGCCGGCCGGCCGAGCGTGGTAGGCAGGTCCCTTTTCCGTAGCTGACCTGCGACTGTCCTCTGCGTCCGTCCGACGCCTCACGGCGCCCGACGCCGGCCCGATTCCCCGATGGACGGTGTATCCGGCCGTCGTGTTGCATCAATTCGTCTATCTCACTCCTTCTATTAATTCTCCGTCCAGGTCAGTAGCGTCACGGATGCCGCCGGCGGCGGGGGCCACCGGCATGGCACGACGGAGGGGGATATATGCGCCGACCTATCGCGATCACGGCTGCCGCCGTACTGGTGGCAGCCATGTTGTCGCCGGGCAGCGCCTCGGCCGGACCCGGCTCGGGGGAGGGGGCCGAGGCCCGCAAGGCGGCCCTGCGGGCACTGGCCGGATCGATCAGCAAGCCGGCCGCGCCGGGCAAGGCACCGACCGGGGTCAATCCGTACCTCGCGCTGCTGCCGGACCCGACCAAGGCCGACTACATCGGCTGGCAGAAGTGGATGAACGCGCAGGGGGACCAGCGCGCCGCACAGCGGGCCCAGCAGCGGGCGGCCGCGGCCGCGCCGCTCCTGGCCGACGAGGAGGAGCCGACCGGCGTACGGGGCGGCAACGACACCCCGGCGAACGCACAGCGGATCAGCGGGTTCGGCACCGGCAACAACCAGAACCACCTGCTCCGGGTGCTCGGCACGCTCTCGCCCGAGCGGGTGGAGCTCACCAACCTGGAGCCGAACACCGAGGACGACGGCGCGATCCCACTGGCCCGGGAGACCGGTGTCGGCGCCACGGAGGCCGGCGTCACCACCTCGGGTCAGATCGGGGACGGCCCGCACGGCAGCGCCGGGGCCGGCACGGGCGACTTCGACTTCTACGAGGTCACCGGTGTCACCGGCGAGACGCTGACCGTCGACATCGACACCGCCGCCGACAGCGGGCTGGACTCGATCGTGCTGCTCTTCGACGCCGAGGGCGGCCTCGTCGCGGCGAACGACGACACCGCCTCCGGGTTCGACAGCCTGCTCGTGCACCAGTTCACCGCCGACGGTGCGTACTTCGTGGCCGTCGTCGGCTGGCCGTCGGTGCCGGAGGACCCGTTCGACCCGGCCAGCGGGCTCGGCGTCGGCACCGAGGGTCCGTACAACGTCGCGATCCACACCGGAGAGCAGGACACCGACTTCTTCGCCGTACAGCTGCGTCCGGGTGACGTACTCGGCGCCTCGGTCGAGGGGTCGGCCGGCCGGATCACCATCTACGACACCGATCGGCGTGAGGTGCACGGCTCCGCCCAGGACGCCTCCTCGCTCTACCCCGCCAACAGCCCGCTGCCGGGCGGCGGCAACGCGGTCACCGAGCACGTCGCCGACAAGGCCGGCTGGCACTACGTCGGGGTGAGCGGCGGCGACGGCACGTACGACATCACCGTCGAGGCGTACCGGCCGGCGCTGGAGGGGCAGCGTCCGAAGCAGACGCTCTTCCTCGACTTCGACGGGGCACGGATCAACACGGCGATCTTCGGCGGCCCGGGCGTGCGTACGCTCAGTCCGCTGCGGGCGTTCCTCGGGCGTTGGGGGCTGACCGCCGACGACGAGGACGCCCTGATCGACGCGGTCGTCGCCGGGGTCGAGGAGAACCTGCGCCACGACCTGGCCGAGAGTGGCCTGAACCGCCGGTTCGACCTCCGGATCCTCAACAGCCGGGACCACGCCGACCCGTTCGGCCAGCCCAACGTCAGTCGGGTGATCGTCGGCGGCACGATCGACGAGTCGCAGATTCCCACGATCGGCATTGCCCAGACGATCGACCCGGGCAACTTCGGCACCGAGGAGTCGGCGCTGGTGCTGCTCGACCTGCTCAGCGACCCGGCCGGCGAGGATACCTCGCTGAACACGTACCTGACCGAGGCCAGCGACAAGATCGCGTTCGTGGGCCGGGCGCTGGGGAACGTGACCTCGCACGAGGCGGGGCACTTCTTCGGTGACTGGCACGTGGACCAGTTCAACGAGCAGGCCAACATCATGGACCAGGGAGGCAACTTCCCGGTCATGTTCGCTGTCGGCCCGGACAACGTCGGTGGCACCGCCGACGACCCCGACGTCGACTTCGGCGAGGACGTCTTCAACCCGAACGAGGGCTCCACCGGGATCGAGGACACCCTGACCCGGCTCTCCTTCGCGCTGACCCGCTAGCCGGCACGCTCCACCGACGCGGCCCGGGGGCCGACCACAACCGGTCGGCTTCCGGGCCGCTCGCCGTCCGGACGGCGGATGCCCCGCGACCCGGTGACCGGATCGGTCCGCCGCCGGGCAGGATGGTGTCTGTCGGCGCGGCACCGGAGCGGACAGGATCTCAGGACATGAAGCGCGCACTCGTCGTCATCGACGTCCAGGAGTCCTTCCGTCAGCGGCCGAACTGGGCCGCGAGTTCCAACCCGGAGATCGTGAAGCAGGTGGGCCGGCTGACCGAAGCGTTCCGGGCCACCAACGGGACCGTCGTCTGGGTGCTGCACACCGAACCCGGTACCGGGAACGTCTTCGACCCCGCCTCCGGTTTCGTCCGGCTGATGGACGGGCTCGACGCCGGACCGGGCGAGCCGGTCCTGCACAAGACCTCGCACAACGCCTTCACCACCACCAACCTGCAACAGCTGCTCACCACGCTGGGCGTACGGGAGCTGGTGCTGTGCGGGATCCGGACCGAACAGTGCGTGGAGACCACCGCCCGGCTCGGCGCCGACCTGGGCTACCAGGTGACGTTCGTGACCGAGGCGACGGCCACCACCCCGATCGAGCACCGCGACGCCCCGCCCGGCCGGTCGGTGGCGGAGATCCTCGCCGACCCGCGCACCCTGCCGGTGGCAGAGGTCATCGCCCGGACCGAGTACGCCCTCGCCGGCCGGTTCGCCACCATCCGTACGGTCGAGGAGGTGGTCTCCGGGTGACCCGGGTGCTCTTCCTGCTCGCCCCGCGGCTGCACCTGCTCGACCTGGCCGGGCCGGCGCAGGTCTTCTCCACGGCGGCCGACTTCGGCGCGGACTACGCGCTGGACTACCTGGGCGAGCGGGAGGAGATCCCGTCGAGCCAGGGGGTGACGCTGCGGGCCCGGCTCGACTGGCCCACCTTCGGCGGAAACGACCTGGTCGTGGTGCCGGGCTGGCGACCGGCGCGACCGGTCGGGCGGGCCGAGGCGGAGGGCGCCGCGCCGGCGTACCCCGGGTTCTCGGCCGCGACGCTGGAGCGGCTCGCCGCCCACCACGGCCGGGGTGGCACGGTGGCCAGCGTCTGTGCCGGCGCGTTCGCGCTGGCCCGCGCCGGCCTGCTCGACGGGCGCCGCTGCACCACCCACCACGACCTCCAGGACGAGCTGGCCCGCCGTTGTCCGGGCGCGACCGTGGTCCGGGACGTGCTCTACGTCGAGGACGGCCGGGTGATCACCTCCGCCGGGATCGCCAGCGGCATCGACCTCGCACTGCACCTGCTGGCGACCCGGCACGGTCCGGGCTTCGCCGCCCGAGTGGCCCGGGAGATGGTGGTGTACGCCCGGCGCAACGGCGACGAGCGGCAGGCCAGCGCGATGCTGCGGCACCGGGGCCACATCAGCGACGTGGTGCACCGGGTGCAGGACGTCATCGACGCCCGGTTCACCGAGCGTCTGGCGCTGGCCGAGCTGGCCGCCGCCGGCCGGGTCAGCGAACGGACCCTGACCCGGGCCTTCAGCCGGGCGGTCGGGCTGACCCCGCTGCGCTACCAGCAGCTCCTGCGGATCGAGCGGGCCGAACACCTCATCGGGCACGGCAGCACGGTCGAGGCGGCGGCCCGGGTCGTCGGCTTCGAGGACGCCCGGATGCTGCGTCGACTGCGTCACCGTGCCGACCCGTCACGCTCAGTGGTGGGCGTTGCCAACCGGAGCACGCTCACCTAGCGTCCTCCTCGCGACGGGCGAGACCCGCCTCCGGCCGTGCCGGGAGCGAGACGAGGAGCGTTGATGCGGTACGTACGGTTGGGCGGCTCGGGCCTGGAGGTGTCGGGCATCGTCCTCGGCTGCATGAGCTACGGCGACCCGCGGCGCGGCCCGCACGAGTGGTCGCTCGACCTGGACGAGTCCCGGCCGTTCTTCCGGCAGGCGATCGAGGCCGGCATCACCACCTTCGACACCGCCAACAGCTACTCCGACGGCACCAGCGAGGAGTTCGTCGGCACCCTGATCGGCGAGTTCGCCCGCCGGGACGAGGTGGTCATCGCCACGAAGGTCTACGGCCGGATGGGTGCCGGGCCGAAGGGCGGCGGGCTGTCCCGGGCCGCCATCCTCGCCCAGGCGGACGCGAGCCTGCGCCGGCTCGGCACCGACTACATCGACCTCTACCAGATCCACCGGTACGACCCCGAGGTGCCGATCGAGGAGACGATGGAGGCCCTGCACGACCTCGTCCGGGCCGGCAAGGTGCGCTACCTCGGCGCGTCCTCGATGTGGACCTGGCAGTTCGTCCAGGCCCAGTACGTCGCCGACCTGAACGGCTGGACGCGGTTCGTCTCGATGCAGGACCAGTACAACCTCCTGATGCGGGAGGAGGAGCGCGAGATGCTGCCGTTCTGCCTCGACCAGGGCATCGGGGTGCTGCCCTGGAGTCCGCTCGCCCGCGGCCGGCTCACCCGGGACTGGCAGGCCCGGACCCGGCGCAGCGACACCGACGTCTTCGGCGGCACCCTGTACCGGCAGGCGGAGGAGTCCGACCGCCGGATCGTGGACGCGGTCGCCGCGGTCGCCGCCGAGCGCGGGGTGCCGCGCGCCCAGGTGGCGCTCGCCTGGCTGCTGCACCAGCCGGCGGTCACCGCACCGATCGTCGGCGCGACCCAGCAGGAGCACCTGGCGGACGCCGTCGCGGCGGTCGACCTGATGCTGGACGAGGATGAACTGCACCGGCTGGAGGAGCACTACGTGCCGCACGCGCCGGAGGGTTTCTGAGCACGTCCGCTCGCCGTACCACGGGAGGCGTTTCCATGACCCGCCCCAACGGGCTGACCATCACCACCGTCAACCTCAGTGCCCCGGATCCGGTCGCGCTCGCCCGGTTCTACCAGCGCCTCCTGAAGATGGAGGTCGTGGAGGAGGCGCCGGACTGGGTACTGCTGCGCGACCCGGCCGGTGGGGTGGGACTGGCGTTCCAGACCGAGTCGCCGTACGCCCGGCCGAACTGGCCGGCCGGACCGGGTGAGCAGCAGATGATGGCGCACCTGGAGATCCGCGTCGACGATCTGGAGTCGGCGGTCGGGCACGCCACCGCCTGCGGGGCGTCGGTGGCCGACTTCCAGCCCCAGGACGACGTACGGGTCTGCCTCGACCCGGCGGGCCACCCGTTCTGCCTCTACCTCTAGCGCGGCGGCCTGTCGGCGCGCTACGGCGGCGGCGCCGGGTGAAGGCCGGTCGATGGCTGGAGGACGGCCATGTCTCGTCGTTCGCCGCTGTCCGTCACCTTTCCGCCATGCTCCTATCCTGAGCACCGTGATTCCCGGGACGCTCTGGTCTGCGTTGGCAGGTCCGCCGCTGCGGCTCATGCGGTCGGCGTGGCCGTGGCGGGCGTTGGCGTACCTCCTCGGGGACGCGGCGCTGGGGGTCGCGGTACTTGTCGCGCTCGCCGCCCTGGCCGCGCTCGGGCTGACCACGATGCCGTTGCTCCTCGGGGTGCCGGTAGTGATCGCGACCCTGCTGATCGGCCTACCGGTCGCCGGCGTCGAACGCCGGCTGTTACGCCTGATCCGGCCCGGGCAGGGATCCGCCAACCCGCACCGGACGCCGTCCAGGCCGGGCCTGTGGGTGTGGACGACGACCCGGTTGCGGGAGGGCCACACGTGGCGGGAACTCGGGTACGCGCTGCTGCTCGCTGGCCCGCTGTGGGCCCTCGATCTGGTGATCGTCGGCGGTCCGCTGCTGGTCGGTGGCACCCTGCTCGCCGCGCCGCTGCTGGTCGGTACGGACCTGGCCGGGATGGTCGTACTCCGGGAACTGGCGGTCATGGACAGCCTGGGGAAGGCCTGGTTCGCCACGGCGGCGGGCGTGCCGGTCCTGCTGCTCTGGCTGTATCTGGTCACCGCCTACGCGGGTGCGCGCTCCGCGCTGAGCCGGGTCCTGCTGGTGCCGGACGAGGCGGTGCTGCGGTCAGAGTTGGTGCAGGTCAGCCGGTCCCGAGCCCGACTGGTTGACGCCTTCGAAGCCGAACGCCGACGGATCGAGCGGGACCTGCACGACGGAGCCCAGCAGCAACTGCTCGGTGTCTCCGTGACGCTCGGGCTGGCCCGTCTGGAGGCGGCCGAAGCGGGTGCCGGACGGGATCTGGTCGACCGCATCGAGCAGGCCCACGACCAGGCCCGGCAGGCCATGGCCGACCTCCGTGCGCTGATTCACGGCATCCATCCGCAGGTGCTGACGGACCGTGGGCTGCCGGCCGCGATCGCGGCTGCGGTCGACCGGTTGCCGGTGCCGGTCACGGTTGACGTCGACCTGCCGCGCCGACTGCCGCCGGCCGTGGAATCGGCCGGCTACTTCGCGGTCTGTGAGGCGTTCGCCAACATCGCAAAGCACAGTCGGGCTGGCGACGCCCGCGTCCGCGCCGGGCTTGACGGCGACCGGCTGGTCATAGAGGTTCACGACGACGGGGTCGGCGGTGCCCGCACCCGGCCGGGCAGCGGGCTGGCCGGGCTGGCGGATCGGCTGGCTGTCGTGGCCGGCACCATACTGTTGTCCAGCCCGCCCGGCGGGCCTACTCTCGTCCGGCTGGAGATTCCGTGTACCCCAGACCACAGTTGCGAGTGATCCTCGCCGAGGACGGCGCGTTGGCCCGTGACGGCCTTACCCAGATCCTGGTCCGGTTCGGGCATCGGGTGACCGAGGCGGTAGCAGACTCCGCGGCGCTGGTACGCGCGGTCGAGCGCGCGGAGCCGGACATCGTGGTGACGGACGTCCGGATGCCCCCCTCGTACACGGATGAGGGCCTGCGAGCCGCGCTGGTGTTGCGGGAACGGGTGCCGCACCTGCCCATTCTGGTGCTCAGCCAGTACGTGGAACTCAGCTATGCGGCCGAGCTGCTGCAGAGCGGCCGGGGCGGTGTCGGGTACCTGCTGAAGGACCGGATCGCGGACGTGGTCGACTTCGTCGACGCCGTGGTGCAGGTGGCCGGCGGCGGAACGGTGATCGATCCGGAGGTGGTGCGTCAACTGCTGCGCCGCACGCGATCCACCGCGCTGGTCGACCGACTCTCTCCGCGCGAGGGGCAGGTACTCGCGCTGATAGCCGAGGGACGGTCCAACGCCTCGATCGCCCGGGCACTGGTGATCAGCGAAACGGCGGTGGAGAAGCACGTACGGGGCATCTTCATGAAGCTGGACCTGCCACCGAACGAGGAGCAGCACCGGCGGGTGCTGGCCGTCATCACCTATCTGCGGGAGTGCGGCCATCCCGGGGGTACGGCTAGCACTGCCACGCGGTAGGGGGACAGCGTAGGCGCGGCGCCCACCCGCCCGGCCCTACCGTCGGAGGGTCCTGTCGGCTGCTGCGTGAAAGTGGTACTGATGTCAACGCGTGATCGCGAACGGCGAGTCCGGTCCGAGTCAGACAGTGATCGGGCGCTCGGGAATGTAGTCGGGACAAACCCGCTCGTCGTATTCTTCGTGCTGGTCCTCGCACTGAGTTGGGGGCTCTACACCCTGCTGCCCGTGCCCGGTGGGTTCGGCGTGGTCTCCCTGGAGAGCCCGGCCGGCCGAATCGTCATGTACGCCAAGCAGTTCTCTCCGTCGATCGTCGGCCTGCTCGTTCTGGCAGTCGCGTTCGGTCGGCGGGGCCGACGTCATCTGCTGGGCGTGGCGCTGAACTGGCGGGCGCCGATCCGGTGGTACGTCCTGACGATCGTCGCGTTTCCGATGCTCATGCTCGGTACGACCTGGCTGGCCGCCTCGGCCTCCGGTGAGCCGTTCCTCGCCACCGACACTGTCTCCGTCCTGACGACGCTCACGGTCTGTTTGCTCGGGCCGGTCGGAGAGGAGCTGTTTGGCTGGCGCGGGATCGCATTGCCCCTGCTGGTGACCCGTCTCGGTGATCTGAGCGCGGCGGCGGTCCTCGGTGTGATCTGGGCACTGTGGCATGTGCCCCCGTGGGTCACACCCAGCGGTGGTATCCCGCTGCTGAGCCTCCTGCCCGGCCTGGTGTTCGGGGCCTCCCTGTCTGTGCTGATGCTGTACGTCTACCGTCGTTCCGGCAGCGCACTGCTGGCCGGGGTGGGTGTGCACGTCGTCCACAACACCAGCGCCTTCGTCGTCAACGGTGCCGTGTGGATGGGCGCCTTCTGCCTCATCCTCATCGCGGTCGGAGTCGCGGTGAGGTATGCGGTCCGGCTCCGCCGGCGCCGTCGGCCGGCGGGTCACGGGCCGGAGTAGCGATCTCCCGGTTCCTGGAACGACAAGCTCAGGGCTGTCACCCGCTCTGGCCCGGGAGCAGGTCACGTATCTGCCGGACCCGGGGGTTCACCAGCCAGCGCACGCCGACGGAGACCGTCGGCACCGTCTCGTTGCCGTCGGCGACGGCGCGTACCGCCGCCGCGGCGGCGGGATCCTGCCAGATGTCCACCTCGGTGAACGGGATCCGGTGCCGGCGTAGCGCCCGGCGCAGCAGGAAACAGTACGGGCAGCCGGGTCGGGTGTAGACGGTGACCGTCGGTTCGGCGTCGCTCATCGTGCCGGCTCCGCGACGGGCCGGACGGCAGCTCCGAGCACGTGCGGGCCGACGAGCGCCAGCGGCGAGTCGGGAAACCGGAACCGGTCCAGCGAGCTGATCTCGAAGCCGGCGGCGTGGATCGCGCTGACGGTGTCCCGGCTGGCGTGGCAGCCGCCGCACAACACCGGCCAGATGGTGGCGTCGACCGCCCGCTGGACCCATCGCAGCGGACCGGGGTGCGCCGCGACGACGTGTTCGAAGAAGCGCAGCTGCCCGCCGGGCCGGAGCACCCGGTACGCCTCGGCCAGGGCGGTGCGCTGGCTCGCCACCGAGCAGAGGACCCACGACATCACCACCGCGTCGACGCTGCCGTCCTCGACCGGCAACTCCTCGGCCACCCCGTCGACCACGGTCACCGCAACCGGCGCGGCGTCCGCGGCGCGCTGCCCGGACGCCCGTAGCCGCCGTTCTGGCTCCACCGCCAGCACCTCGGTGACCTGTGCCGGGTAGTGCGCGAAGTTGCGGCCGTTGCCGGCACCCACCTCGACGATCCGCCCGGACAACCCACGGACCAGTCTTCGCCGGTGCGCTGTCCCACCGGCGTCGTCCATCCGCGCACTGGCCCGTTCGAAGACCCGGGCGAAAACCGGATGGGAGACCGCCGTACGCGCCACTGGTTCCTCCCCGCGTCACCGTCGTCCGCGCCGCTGCGCTCACCTGCGGAGGCTAGCGGGTCACCGCCAGTGAGGTGCCCGGCCGGCGGCTGGCGATGTACCCCGCCGCCACGGTGGAAGGCCCGGACGCGCCGCCGGGTACCGTGATCCGGTGCTGTCTCCGGGACTCGTGCTCAACGACCGCTACCTGCTGAACGAACGGGTCGCGACCGGCGGCATGGGTGAGGTGTGGTCGGCGACGGACACTCTGCTCAGACGTCGGGTGGCGGTCAAGGTCCTGCTCCCCTCGCTGGTCTCCGACACCGAGTTCATCACCCGGTTCCGTACCGAGGCGCGGCTGATGGCCGCCGTGCGGCACCCCGGCATCGTCCAGGTCTACGACTACGTCGAGGACACGGTGGTCGAGAGCCGCCGGGTCGACTACCTGGTGATGGAGTACATCGAGGGGGTGCCGCTGTCGGAGCGGATCAGGGCGGCCGGGAAGCTCGACACCACGGAGACCATCTCGGTGGTGACCCAGGCCGCGCGGGCGTTGCAGGTCGCGCACGCCGCCGGCATCGTGCACCGCGACGTCAAGCCGAGCAACCTGCTGGTCCAGCCGGACGGCAGCGTCGTCCTCGTCGACTTCGGCGTGGCCCGGTCGGCGAACGTCACCAGCATCACCGGCACCAACATCGTGCTGGGCTCCGCGCACTACATGGCGCCCGAGCAGATCGCCGGCCGGCCGGTTTCGCCGGCGACGGACATCTACGCGCTCGGCGCGGTCGCGTACTGCTGCCTCACCGGGCGTCCGCCGTTCACCGGCAACAACCCGTTGCAGGTGGTGACCCAGCACCTCCAGGAAGCCCCACCGGCACTGCCGGCGGAGGTGCCGGTACCGGTGGCGACGCTGGTGAGCCGGGCCCTGGCGAAGGAGCCGGGGGATCGCCACCCGAGTGCCGCCGCGTTCTCCGACGCCGCCCGCGCCGCCCTGTCCGGTACGGCTGGCACCGTTCCTGCCGGTACGGCCGGTGCCACGTTCCCCGGCGCCACCCTTCCCGGCGCCACCCTTCCCGGCGCCACCGTTCCCGGTACCGGTGGTGCCCCGCACGGTGTCGGAACGGTCGCGTCGCCGGCGGGCAACGGCGAACCGACGATGGGTCTCGGACCGCACGGCCACCCGGAGCTGCGATCCATCGTGCCGACCAGCTCCGGCCGCAACCGACGTCGCAACGCGGCCCTCGCCGGGGCCGCGGGGGCGGTCGCCGTCGCGCTGGTCGGGCTGGTCGCGGTCATGGCGTTCCGGCCCTCGGGCGGCGGCGAGCAGCCGACGGATCTGGTGACCGGGGTGCAGGGCGGGTCACCGGTCACCGGTGCCGACGTCGACGACACCGGGGTGCAGGCGCGGGCGAGGGCGACCGCGCAGCCGCACCAGTCGGTCGCGGCGCCGGAGAAGTCGGTGCCGGTGCCCCCGGAGGCCGAGCCGACCAGGGTGGGGAAGCCGAAACCGACGGCCACCCGCACCGGGACCTCGCCGAGCAATCCGTACACGGCCGGCAGGGTCTGCGGCAGCGGTTACCAGGTCATCGACTCGGCCACCCTGACCCGGGACGGGACGGTGCAGGGCAGGGTGTACCTGCTCTACAACGCCGGCAGCGGGTACAACTGCACGGTCGCGCTCAAGGCCGCATCGGTCGGCGCCAAGACAGCGGTCTCGACGTACCTGGAGGTGCAGGGCGGCGCCCGCAGCACCGACCGGGGCTCCTACGCGTACTACGCCGGTCCGGTGCGTGCCCGGGCCGCCGGCGTCTGCGTCAGGTGGGGCGGTTCGGCCGGCGGGGCCAGTTACAACAGCGCCTTCGAACACTGCGACTGAGCGGCCCGACTCCGACGCGGTACCCGTGCAGTCATCCACTCGACCGGGTCGACCGCGCGTCGGTGGGCCGCGTGCACGAGGTCGTTAGCGTGCAGGCATGCCCGCCGCCGACCAGATCCCTGAGCTGGTGTTCGCGCTCGCCCTGAGGCTTGCCCTGTCCGTGGTCATGATCGTGGTCCTGTACTGGGTCATCCGCCTGGCGGTACGCCATGCGATCGAGGACGCCGACCGCCGCCGGACGAACCGGCAGAGGTAGCGACCGGGCGCTGGAGGTGATGTCGGCTCCGGCCGGAGCGGCGCCTCGCCCTGGTTTGTACGACCATGGCGGCCCTCCGACAATGGCGCGCGTGACCAGCACCGCCCCGCGCACCCAGACCTGGAAGGTGGCCCCGGCCCTCGTCAGCTCCGCCGAGGCGGCAGCTCTGCTGCGGGACTACTACACCGAGGTCAGCCACCGCTACCACCAGCTCCACCTCGGCCGCCCGTCCACGCCGGCCGAGATCGAAGAGGGCCTTGCCGCCACCCCGAGCGGCGATCTCGCCCCGCCGACCGGTCTCTTCCTGCTTGCGCGATACGGCGACGAGCCGGCCGGCTGCGCGGGTCTGCGGATACTCGACCCGCATACCGTCGAACTGACCCGGGTGTTCGTCCGCCCCGCGCTGCGGGGCCTGGGCGGCGGTGCCCGGCTGCTGGTTGCGGCGGAGCGAACCGCGCATGACCTGGGCGCGGAACGGATCGTGCTCGACACCCGTCTCGACCTGGTCGAGGCTCGCGCGCTCTACCTGCGGCACGGATATGTCGAGATCCCCGCGTACAACGACGGCACGTACGCGGAAATCTGGTACGGCAAGCAACTGCCCTGTTCGAGGAGTAGGCGAAGGCGACGGGGGTTCCCCTAACATGGGACCGGCGCTGATTCTCTGAGTACCCGCATTTCCCTGGTAGGAGCTTTCCGGGCAGGTGATGGAAAGGAGGTCGAGGTGGCCGAGACGACGCTGACCGGAACGACGGTGGCCGAGGTGATGGCCGAACTGGCCGAACTCGACGACCCGAGGGCACGCGAGGTGAACGAGCGACACGGTGACGATCACGGCGTCAACCTCGGCAAGCTGCGCGCGATCGCGAAGCGGCTGAAGACGCAGCAGGACCTCGCGCGCCAGCTCTGGGCAACCGACGACACCGCAGCGAGACTGCTGGCGCTCCTGATCTGCCGCCCGAAGGCGTTCGAGCGGAACGAGTTGGACGTCATGGTGCGCCAGGCGCGCGCACCCAAGGTGCACAACTGGCTCGTGAACTACGTGGCGAAGAAGAACCCGCACTCCGAAGAGCTGCGCCTGGCCTGGTCCGCCGATCCGGATCCCGTGGTCGCCAGTGCCGGCTGGGCACTGACCAGCGAACGTGTGACGAAGAAGCCCGGCGGCCTCGACCTCGCCGGACTGCTCGACATCATCGAGGCGGAGATGAAGGACGCCCCGGATCGCCTGCAGTGGGCGATGAACGAATGTCTGGCTCAGATCGGGATCGCGCACCCCGAGCACCGGCGCCGGGCACTCGACATCGGTGAGCGTCTGGGGGTGCTCAGGGACTACCCGACCTCCCCGGGCTGCACGTCGCCGTACGCGCCCACCTGGATCACCGAGATGGTGCGCCGACAGCACGACAGGTAGGAAGGGGCTTCAAGCTCCGGGGCGCGCGATCGCGCCGGCTTCGTACCCGACGATCTTGATAGGAAGACAATGCCCTGGTACGAGCGTTGATTGGTGGAGCCGAGGGGACTCGAACCCCTAACCCCTGCCTTGCAAAGGCAGTGCTCTGCCAGTTGAGCTACGGCCCCGGGGCTGGCAGACGCCACCCGGGGAGGTCGTCCGCCGAGAGGAAACTACCGCAGGTCGGGTGCGTTGGTGGCCTCGTGCCACAGCGCGCGCTCGTCGTTCGATTCCTTGACCTTCTTGAACACGAGCGCCGCGACACCGACCACGCCGACGACGAACAGAACCTTCTTCAACATGAGTCTTCCTCACGCTCGACCTGTTGTCGGACGGTGTGAAGTGGGGCTAGATGGAATCGAACCATCGACCTCAGAGTTATCAGCTCTGCGCTCTAACCGACTGAGCTATAGCCCCCTGTGCGACGAGCAAGGTTACCGTACCCCGGCCACCGAACCCAACTCGGGTCGGCCCCGCCGGATCACCGCGCGCCCGCGAACCACGCAGACAGTACCGGAACGACGAACGCCGGAGCCACCGCATTGCGGCGGCCCCGGCGTCCGTGCTGCTCAGTCGAGCGGTCAGTCCCGCTCGGCGAGGGTCAGCTCGACGCCGCCGACCAGGTCGGCGCAGACGTTGTAGACGAACGCGCCGAGCGTGGCCAGCGCGGTGAAGAGCACCACGTTCAACAGGCCGATCAGGCCGGAGGTGAGGATGACACCCTTCGCCGTGATCTTGAAGGTGCCACCTTCCTGGCCGCCGGTCGCGCTGAGCATGTCGGTCAGCGTGCCGTTCACGCTGTCGAAGACGCCCATGGCGTCCAGCGCGAGGTAGAGCACGGAGGTGGCGACGATCACGACGATGAAGAGCACCAGGGAGACCGCGAAGGAGAACTTCATCACGGACCAGGGGTCGATCCGCTTGAGGTTCAGCCGGGCCCGCCGAGGACCGCGTGACGCGGCGGAGCTGACCGTGCTGCGGGCCGCCCGGACCGCCTCGGTCACCCGGGCCGCACCGACCGCGCCGGCACTGCCCGTGGCGGCCGCGCCGGCCGTACGGCCCGGAGTGCCGAACCCGAACCGTCCGGTACCGCTCGACTGGGACGCGCCCGCCGGCCTGGCCGTGCCGTAGCCGCTCTGCGCGCCCGGAATCGGCCGGGTCGTCTCGGCACTGCCGCCGGCGGACGCCCGCGACGGTTCCGGCCGGCCGGGCGTACCGGCGCGACCAGCGGCACCGGTCTGCTCGGCGCGGGCGCTGGTGGTCAGCCGCTGGGTGCTGCTCGCCTCGTCGGCGGCCGCCGACCGCTCCGCCCGGATCGCCGCACCGATGTCGACCGTGGCCGAACCCGCCTGGGAGTCCGCCTCGGCGGCCGGGGCGGCCACGTCGGTGTCTCCGGTCGGATCCGATCCGCTCTCCGACTCCTCGGGGAGCTGGTCCGGCGGCGGTGGCATGCCCGGGGCCCGGGTGAACTTCGGGGACGGCGCGTCGGCGGTGACTGCCGCCCGGCCGACGGCCGCGCGACCGGTCGCTGGTGCGCCACCGCCGTCGGCGGCCTCCTCGTCGACCGGGTTGGTCGAGGTCCCCGCAGCCCCCGACTTCGCCTGTGTCTCCGTCATCAACTAGTCCTGTTCGTCAGGCTCGTCGGCATTGCGAGCAATCGCCACAATAGTCACGCCGTCAGGTAGGTCCATCAGCTTGACCCCCATTGTGTTCCGGTCACGCGTGCGACGTACAGGCTTCACGGGAGTCCGGATCACACCGCCGTTGCTGGTGATGGCGAACAGCTCGTCGTCCGGGCTGATGACGACCGCGCCGACCAGACCGCCGCGGCGCTCGGTGATCTTGGCGGTCAGCACCCCTTTACCTCCCCTACCCTGCACGGGGTATTCCTCGATCGGGGTACGTTTCGCGTATCCCCCGTTCGTTGCCACGAGGACATCCAGATTCATGCCCTCGCGGACCACCTCCATCGCCAGCAACACATCGTCGTCGGTGAACCGCATCCCGATCACGCCCGAGGTGGCCCGCCCCATCGGCCGGAGCGCCTCGTCGGTGGCGTTGAACCGGATCGCCTGCGCCTTCTTGGACACCAGGAGGAGATCGTCCCCGGGTCCCGCCAGCGCCGCCCCGACCAGCTCGTCCTCGTCGCGCAGGTTGATCGCGATGATGCCGCCGGAGCGGTTGGAATCGAACTCCTCCAACCTCGTCTTCTTCACCAGGCCGTTCCTGGTGGCCAGCACCAGGTACGGCGCGACCTGGTAGTCGGCGATCTGGATGACCTGGGCGATCTGCTCGTCCGGCTGGAAAGCGAGCAGATTGGCCACGTGCTGACCCTTGGCCACCCTACTGGCCTCCGGCAACTCGTACGCCTTGGCCCGGTACACCCGCCCCTTGTTGGTGAAGAAGAGCATCCAGTCGTGGGTGGAGGAGACGAAGAAGTGGCTGACGATGTCGTCCTGGCGCAGTGAGGCCCCGCTGACACCCTTGCCGCCCCGGCGCTGCGAGCGGTAGAGGTCGACCTTGGTCCGCTTGGCGTAACCGGTCCGGGTGATGGTCACCACCACGTCCTCCCGGGCGATCAGGTCCTCCATCGAGACCTCGCCCTCGAACGGCACGATCTTGGTACGCCGCTCGTCGCCCCACTTGGCCACGATCTCGCCGAGCTCGTCGGAAACGATCTTCCGCTGCCGCTCCGGCTTGGCCAGGATGTCCTTCAGGTCCGCGATCTCCACCTCGATCTTGGCCAGCTCGTCGATGATCTTCTGACGCTCCAGCGCGGCGAGCCGGCGCAGCTGCATGTCCAGGATCGCGGTGGCCTGCACCTCATCGATCTCCAGCAGCTGGATCAGGCCCTGCCGGGCCTCGTCCACGGTCGGCGAGCGCCGGATCAGCGCGATGACCTCGTCGAGCGCGTCCAGCGCCTTGACCAGGCCGCGCAGGATGTGCGCCCGCTCCTCCGCCTTGCGCAACCGGTACGCCGTACGCCGGCGGATCACGTCGATCTGGTGGGCGACGTAGTGCCGGATGAACTGGGCCAGGTTGAGCGTCCGCGGCACGCCGTCGACCAGCGCCAGCATGTTGGCGCCGAACGTCTCCTGGAGCTGGGTGTGCTTGTACAGGTTGTTGAGCACCACCTTGGCGACCGCGTCGCGCTTGAGCACCAGCACGATCCGCATGCCCGTACGTCCGGAGGACTCGTCCCGGATGTCGGCGATCCCGGCGAGCTTGCCCTCCTTGATCAGCTCGGCGATCCGCTCGGCCAGGTTGTCGGGGTTGACCTGGTAGGGCAGCTCGGTGACGACCAGGCTGGTACGCCCCTTCGCGTCCTCCTCGACGTCCACCACCGCGCGCATCCGGATCGAGCCGCGCCCGGTCCGGTACGCGTCCTGGATCGGGGTGGTCCCGACGATCAGCCCGTACGTCGGGAAGTCCGGCCCCTTCACGATCCCGATCAGCGCGTCGAGGGTGGTCGCCTCGTCACTGTCCGGGTTCTCCAGGCACCACTGCACCGCCTCGGCGATCTCCCGCAGGTTGTGCGGCGGGATCTTCGTCGCCATGCCGACCGCGATGCCCTCGGAGCCGTTCACCAGCAGGTTGGGGATGCGCGACGGCAGGATCGTGGGCTCCTTGGCCCGGCCGTCGTAGTTGTCCTGGAAGTCGACGGTGTCCTCGTCGATGTCCCGGAGCATCTCCATCGCCAGCGGGTCGAGCTTGCACTCGGTGTAGCGCATGGCCGCGGCCGGATCGTTACCCGGCGAGCCGAAGTTGCCGTTGCCGTCGACCAGCGGGTAGCGCAGCGACCAGGTCTGGGCCATCCGGACCAGCGCGTCGTAGATGGCCGAGTCGCCGTGCGGGTGGAACTGGCCCATCACGTCGCCGACCACCCGGGAGCACTTCACGTAGCCCCGGTCCGGGCGGTAGCCGGAGTCGAACATGGCGTAGAGGATCTTGCGGTGTACGGGCTTGAGCCCGTCCCGTACGTCCGGCAGCGCCCGCCCGACGATCACGCTCATCGCGTAGTCGAGGTACGAGCGCTGCATCTCCACCTCGAGCCCCACCGGCTCGATGCGGTCGTGCTGGGCGACCACGGCACCGGCGGCAGCCGGCTCCGCCGGTTCGCCCTCGAAGGCCTCGGGAGTATCCGTCACTGTCAACCCTTATCAGACTCTAAGCCGCATTCCGCTGTGGATAACGGCTGTGGAAACCGTGAAAGCTGTGGATAACTGTGTGGAACGGCATCGCCAGCTGGCCGTTCGGCCGAGGTCCGGCGGTCCCGGCGAACGGGTCGCCGGGCACCGCCGTGGCCGGCGTCAGATGTCGAGGAAACGGACGTCCTTGGCGTTGCGCTGGATGAAGGAGCGCCGCGCCTCCACGTCCTCGCCCATCAGCACGCTGAAGAGCTCATCCGCCGTCGCCGCGTCGTCGAGGGTGACCTGCCGCAGCGTACGGGTGGCCGGGTTCATCGTGGTCTCCCACAGCTCCGGGTAGTTCATCTCGCCCAGACCCTTGAACCGCTGGATGTCGTCGGGCTTGGCGTTCGGCTTCTTCTGCTGCCGCAGCGCGATCAGCCCGTCCCGCTCCCGGTCGGAGTACGCGTACTGGGCGTCGTCGCCCTTCCGGTTCCACTTGATCTTGTAGAGCGGCGGGGCGGCGAGGTAGACGTGCCCCAGCTCGACCAGCGGTCGCATGAAGCGGAACAGCAGGGTGAGCAGGAGCGTCTGGATGTGCTGGCCGTCGACGTCGGCGTCGGCCATCAGCACCACCTTGTGGTAGCGCAACTTCTCCATGTCGAAGTCGTCGTGGATGCCGGTGCCCAGGGCGGTGATCAGCGCCTGGACCTCGTTGTTCTTCAGCACCCGGTCGATCCGGGCCTTCTCCACGTTGAGGATCTTGCCGCGGATCGGCAGGATCGCCTGGGTCCGCGGGTCCCGCCCCTGCTTGGCCGAGCCGCCCGCCGAGTCACCCTCGACGATGAACACCTCGGACTCGCGCGGATCGGTGGACTGGCAGTCGGCCAGCTTGCCCGGCATCGAGCCGGACTCCAGCAGCGACTTGCGCCGGGCCAGCTTCCGGGCCTGCTGCGCGGCGATCCGGGCCCGGGCGGCCTGGGTCGCCTTGGTGATGATCAGCTTGACCTCGGCGGGGTTGCGGTCGAACCAGTCGACCAGCCACTCGTTGCAGGCCCGCTGCACGAAGCTCTTCACCGGGGTGTTGCCGAGCTTGGTCTTGGTCTGGCCCTCGAACTGCGGTTCGGTCAGCTTGACCGAGATGATCGCCGCCAGCCCTTCCCGGATGTCCTCGCCGGAGAGCTTCTCGTCCCCCTTGAGCAGCTTCTTCTCCGCCCCGTACCGGTTGACCACGCTGGTCAGCGCGGCCCGGAAGCCCTCCTCGTGGGTGCCGCCCTCGTGCGTGTTGATGGTGTTGGCGAAGGTGTAGACCGACTCGCCGTACGACTCGTTCCACTGCATGGCGATCTCGACCGACATGCCCTCCTCCTCGGCCCCGAACTCCACCACGGTCTTGTGGATCGGGCTCTTGGAGTTGTTCAGGTGCCGGACGAAGTCGGCGATGCCGCCCTTGTAGCAGAAGGTGACCTCGCGCGGCTTGCCGTCCTCCTCCTGCACCCGCTCGTCGCGGAGCTGGATGGTCAGGCCACGGTTGAGGAAGGCCATCTCCTGGAGCCGGCGGTAGATCGTCTCGAAGGAGAAGTCGGTCGTCTCGAACACCGCCGGGTCAGGCCAGAAGGAGACCGCCGAACCGGTCGTGTTGGTGGTCTCACCCTTCTCCAGCGGGGACGGCTTGGAGTTGTCGTAGCTCTGCCGCCACACGTACCCGGACTTGTGGATCTCCACGAACATCCGGGTGGAGAGCGCGTTGACCACCGAGACGCCCACCCCGTGCAGGCCGCCGGAGACCGCGTACGACTTGCCGTCGAACTTGCCGCCGGCGTGCAGCACAGTCAGCGCCACCTCGACACCCGGCTTCTTCAGCTTGGGGTGCAGGTCGACGGGGAAACCACGACCGTTGTCGGTGACCCGGACCCCGCCGTCGGCGAGCAGGACCACCTCGATCGTGTCGCAGTAGCCGGCCATCGCCTCGTCCACCGCGTTGTCCACGACCTCCTGGACAAGGTGGTGCAGACCGCGCTCACCGGTCGATCCGATATACATACCGGGCCGCTTCCGGACGGCTTCCAGGCCCTCCAGCACGGTGATCGATTCGGCGCCGTACTCCTGCTTCTTCTGCGCTGCCACCTTGGCCACTTTCTCGCGTCGGTCCGGGCCGGAACGGCACGGAGAGCGCGGGTTTGGTGGGCGGCCACGAACGCAGCGCGTGGGGCCGGCACCACGATGAGTTCCCGGGGTACGACCGGACACGCCGGTCGCCGCGGCTGCCCACGGATCGCGATCGGCTTGGACGCGGCGCTGCGCTGCCCCGGACCGCGTGGCCCGGGTCGTCGCGCACACCGTGTCGTCGTCTCGCCGTCAATCTTACTGTGCCGAGATGACAGATCGGTTATGCGGCACCCCTGCGGGGCGCCCTCAGACCCTCGTAGGCGGCCGTACCCCTCCGCCCACGACTCCCCCCACACGCACCCCGTCGGATCGGGGGCGGTATCGGGCGCCGCCGGACGACCGACCTGGCCAACCGACCCTACCCGCCGGTCACCCCCGCAGAGCGCCCGCGACCGCCCGCCGGACGACCGCGCCGCGCCCCGAGGGCCCCGGGGGTCGCGCAGAGGGCGCGCGGTGCCGTAATTTGGCGACGCCGTGAGTAAGCTCCGTGGCCAGGATGCCCGGAAAGCGCACCGGACGGCCCGACCGACCGGTTCGTCAGGTGCACAGGAAGGTGACGCTCGATGGGGCTGGACAACGTCGCGGTGCGCTGGCCGCGGACCGGCCGCTTCTACGATCCGGTGGCCCCGGCGGAGTTCGTCGACTTCGGTGAGCTGGCAGATTCGCCGGACGTCGCCGCGCCGACGGCGGCCCTGGCCGGCTACATCGCCAAGAACGGCTCGGTCCGGGCGACCGCCTACACCGAGCTGGTCGACCTGCTGCTCGGCCTGGACGGTGTGCTCTACGCCACCGAGGCCGCGGCCGAGGACGAGGATCCGGTCATCGACCCGGACGGCTGCACCTGGATCGCCGGCGGGTTGGAGCGGTTCGTCGACGGACACCGCGAGCACGGCGACTCGGTGACCTTCGACACGGTCGGTGCCGTGCTGCGCGCCGCGCTCGCCGGCGGCCGGCTGGCCGAGCAGCAGCTGCGCTGGCTGGAAAGCCGGCTCGACGCCCTGCGCGACGAGTCCGGCGCACCCCCGCAGTGGAGCTTCGCCCGCTCCGAACTCGCCGTCCTGGCCGGTTTCTACCGCCGGTGCGCCGACCGCGGGTTCGCCGTCTACGCCGACTCCTGAGCCCGCCCGGGACGCCCCGGGCCGACACCGCCGGCCGGGCCCGGTCAGCCGTACGTGTCCCGTGGGCCACGGCCCCGTACCCGCCGGGGCCCACGGTTCCAGGACGGTGCGGCGGGGCCGTGGATGTGCAACCGGCGAACCACGTTGTGCCCGACCACCGCAGCTATCCGCTGGAGCAGCGAACCGGCCAGCAGCCGGAGCTGCGTCGCCCACGCGGTCGACTCCGCCTCGACCGTCAGCTCCCCGTCCTCCAGCTTGACCGGGCGGCTGTGCTTGGCCACCTCGGGCCCGACCACCCGCTCCCAGGCGCCGAAGACGGTCGCCTCGGCCGCCGGCTGCTGCCAGCCCCGGGACTTCACCAGCCGGGCCAGCACCGCGCCGAACAACTGCGGATCGCGGGGATCCGGTCCCGGACCGGAGTAGCCGCGCAACCGGCGCCGCGGCTGGCCCGGCCGTCCCGCCCCGGGCTCGCCCCCCGTCGCGGCCGCGTCGAGGTCGCCACCGGTCCGGTTACGCCGGGCCGGACCGCCCGCCCGCCGCCGGGCCAGGGCGGCGTCCACGACCGCCCGGGCCAGCTCGGGACCGGTCAGCTCGCCGGCTCCGTCCGGCTGCCCGGCGTCGGCCGGCGCGCCCGCGCCGGACGGCTGCCCGCCCCCGCCCGGCGCGCCCGCACCGGACGGCCGCGCGGCGCCCGATTCATCCGGCACGGCGTACCTCCCCCTCGATGACCTGGTAGCGGGCACCAACCAGGGCCACCGGCACGTCGTCGGGGACCGCGCAGGTGACCAGCAGCTGACTCGCCCCGCCGACCAGCCCGGCGAGCCGCTCCCGCCGGCCGGCGTCCAGCTCGGCGAAGACGTCGTCGAGGACCAGCACCGGTTCGACACCGTCCGCGCGGAGCAGATCGTACGCGGCCAGCCGCAGCGCCAGGGCGAACGACCAGGACTCGCCGTGGCTGGCGTAGCCCTTGGCCGGCAACGGGCCGAGGGTGAGGGCCAGCTCGTCGCGGTGCGGCCCGACCAGGGTCACCCCGCGCTCGATCTCGGCCCGGCGCGCCTCGGCCAGCGCATCGGTGAGCGCCGCCTCCAGCGTCGGCCGGTCCGGCACCGGCTCGGCGAGTTCCACCGACGGCCGGTACACGACGCCGGCCGCTCCGCGCCCCGCCGCCACCGCGTCGTACGCCTTGGTCACGTGCGGTGCCAGCGCGGCGACGAGCTCCAGCCGCCCGGCCAGGAGTTCGGCACCGTGCCGGGCCAGGTGGGTGTCCCAGACCGCGAGCGTCGCGAGGTCCGAGCCGCCCTCCGCCGGTGGCTCCTCCGAGGCGACCGGTCGGGCGGAACGGTCCCGCCCGGCCCGGCGCGCCAGATACGCGGTACGCAGCAGCGCGTTGCGCTGTTTGACCACCCGTTCGTAGTCGGCGCGGACGGCGGCGTACCGGGGCATCCGGGTGACCAGTAGCTCGTCCAGGTAGCGGCGGCGTTCGGCCGGGTCGCCCCGGACCAGCTCCAGGTCCTCCGGGGCGAAGAGCACCAGCCGCAGCGCACCGAGGACGTCCCGGGCCCGCCGGGCCGGCGAGCGGTTCAGCCGGGCCCGGTTGGCCCGCCCGGGGGCGATCTCCAACTCGACCAGCAGCTCCCGCCCGTCGTGCACGATCGCGCACCGGATCACCCCGGTGGTCGCCCCGGCCCGCACCAGCGGGGCGTCCGTGGCGACCCGGTGGCTGGCCAGCGTCGCCACGTAGCCGAGCGCCTCGACGAGGTTGGTCTTGCCGACCCCGTTGGCGCCGACGAAGACGTTCGGGCCCGGCTCCAGGTCGACCCCGACGCGCTCGTAGGAGCGGAAGTCGACCAGTTCGAGCCGGCGGACGTACACGAGGACGTCAGCGCTTGCGGGTGGCGTGTCCACCGAACTGGTTGCGCAGCGCGGAGACGGCCTTCATCGCCGGGGAGTCGTCCTGCCGGGAGGCGAAGCGGGCGAAGAGCGCGGCGGCGATCACGTTCATCGGTACGCCCAGCCGGACGGCCTCGTCGACCGTCCACCGGCCCTCGCCGGTGTCCTCGGTGTAGCCGCTCAGGTTGGCCAGCTCCGGGTCCTCGTCCAGCGCCCGGTCGAGCAGGTCCAGCAGCCAGGAGCGGACAACGGTCCCCTCCCGCCACGACTTGAAGACGCCGGGCACGTTCGTCACCAGCTCGGACCTGTCCAGCAGCTCGTAGCCCTCGGCGTAGGCGTGCATCAGGCCGTACTCGATGCCGTTGTGCACCATCTTGGTGTAGTGCCCGGCACCGACCGGGCCGGCGTGCACGAAGCCGAACTCGCCCTCGGGCTTGAGCGCGTCGAAGATCGGCATCAGCCGCTCGACGTGCTCGCGGGAGCCGCCGACCATCAGGCCGTAGCCGTTCTCCCGGCCCCAGATCCCGCCGGAGACCCCGACGTCGACGTACCCGATGCCGTGCTGGTCGAGCTTCTCCGCCCTCGGCAGGTCGTCGCTGAACCGGGAGTTGCCGCCGTCGATGATGACGTCGCCGGGGTCGAGCACCTCGATCAGCCCGTCCACGGTGGCCTCGGTGTACTCCACGGGCACCATCACCCAGACGGCGCGCGGCGCGGTCAGCTTGGCGGCCATCTCGGCCAGGCTGGCGACGTCGGTCACGCCCGGGTTCCGGTCGAACCCGACGACCTCGTGACCGCCGGCGCGCAGGCGCTCGCGCATGTTGCCGCCCATCCGGCCGAGCCCTACGAGGCCGAGCTGCATTGACTTTCCCTTCGGTGGAACCGGTGCGATCAGCGGGTGACCCGGATCGGCATGATCAGATAGCGGTAGCCGGGGACGATCTCGCCGTCGTCGCCGCAGGCCGCGATCACCGCGGGCTTGAACGCGTCCACGAAGGAGAAGACCGCGGTTGCCGAGCCGAGGTTCTGCAGCCCGTCGACCAGGTACTGCGGGTTGAAGCCGATGGTCAGCGGCTCACCGGTGAAGGTGGCCTCCATCGCCTCGCTCGCCCGGGCCTCCTCGGTGCCGCCGGCCTCCACGACCAGCCCGTCCGAGCTGAAGTTCAGCAGCACCGGTGTGGTCCGCCCGCCGACCAGCGACACCCGCTTGACGACCTCGGTGAGCGCCGCCACCCCGACCCGGGCCTCGGCGTTGTGGCTGCTCGGGAAGAGGGAGCGCACCGGCGGGTAGTTGGCGCCGTCGAGCAGGCGGCTGGTGGTGCGCCGGGTGCCGCCGCTGAACCCGATCAGGCCCTCGCCCGCGGCCCCCTGCGAGAGGGCCATCGTGACGGTGCCGCCCAGCGGGCCGAGCGTCTTGGCGGTGTCGTGCAGGGTCCGGGCCGGCACCAGTGCGTTGATGCTGACCTCCGGGTCGTCCGGCTGCCACTCGATCTCGCGCAGTGCCAGGCGGTAGCGGTCGGTCGCGAGCATGGACAGCGTCGAACCGTTCAGCTCGATCCGTACCCCGGTCATCATCGGCAGGGTCTCGTCCCGGCCGGCGGCGACGGCGACCTGCCCGACGGCGGTGGCGAAGGCCGCCGCGTCGATGGTGCCGGCGCTGGCCGGCATCTCCGGAAGCGTCGGGTAGTCCTCGACGGGCATCGTCGGCAGGGTGAAGCGGGCGCTGCCGCAGACCAGCTCCAGGTGCGCTCCGGCGGCGGCGATGTCGACCGGCTTCGCGGGCAGCGCCTTGGTGATCTCGGCCAGCAACCGGCCGGAGACCAGCGCGGCACCCTCCGCCTCGCTCTGCACGTCGACGCTGACCTGGCTGGAAACCTCGTAGTCGAAGCCCGAGACGTGCAGGCCACCGTCGGTGACCCGGAGCAGGACGCCGGCCAGCACCGGCACCGACGGACGGTTGGGCAGACTCTTCGCCGTCCACGCCACGGCGTCGGCGAGCGCGTCACGCTCCACGCGGAACTTCATGCCATGCCTCCGGGTCGACATCAGCGACAACTGTCTCATGCCGGCGGCCGCCTAACGGCCCCGCCAACCGTGCGGGTCTCCATCGCACCTTAGGGCCCACCGGCATCGGCTGTGCGCCCGACCCCGGTGCTCGGCTGCGACCGCACCCCGCCGGTGGGCGGAACGCAGGAATCCACAGCATGCCCAACGCCGGTGATTGGTTTTTGTTCTTTAGTAGAGATAACTCAATCGTCTTCATCGGTGCTGTGCAAACTGTGGAGAAGTGCCGTCGAGGCAGGTCAGAGGCTTATCCACCGGTGTGCGGGGTGTGGAGAACCGGCCCGAAACCGGGGTCGGCGATCCACAGCCCCGGGTGACGTGAGAGTTGTCCACGGTTGTCCACCGGTTGTCCACCGGGTTGCCCACCGTCTTTTCCCCAGTTGTGGGGACGGCGTACCGGAGATCGACGACGACTGTCCCCAGAACCTTCAACAGGCCGTGCACAGCGGGACGGCGGCGGTGGAGAACTCGGTCACTCTCCGTGCCTGTCCACAGCGGTTTCCCCAACCCTTGTCCACAACATGTGGGTCCAGCGCCCCGACCCCCGGCGGCGGTTGTCCACCGTTGGGGACGACGGGCTGTGCATAACCCGAGAAGCTGTGCACGAGGAACCGGGGGGCTGTGCATGAAAAACCGGGGGGCTGTGCATGAAAAAAGGTCGGGCCCGGCCGTCGGAACGGCTCGGGCCCGACCCGGAGGAGTCGGCGAGGCTCTCAGGTGTTCTGCTTGATCCGGTTCGTCAGCTCGGCGATCTGGTTGTAGAGCGAGCGCCGCTCCGCCATCTGCTGCCTGATCTTGCGGTCGGCGTGCATCACGGTGGTGTGGTCGCGACCGCCGAAGGCCTGGCCGATCCGGGGCAGCGAGAGGTCGGTCAGCTCCCGGCACAGGTACATGGCCACCTGGCGGGCGTTCACCAGCACCCGCGACCTCGACTGGCCGCGCAGGTCCTCCAGGCTGACCCCGAAGTAGTCGGCGGTGGAGACCATGATCTGGTCGGCGGTGATCTCCGGTCCGGAGCCGTCCGGGATGAAGTCCCGCAGCACCTCCTCGGCGAGCGAGAGCTCGACCGGGGAGCGGGTCAGCGACGCGAACGCGGTGACCCGGATCAGCGCGCCCTCCAGTTCCCGGATCGAGTTGGCGATCCGGGAGGCGATGAACTCCAGTACGTCCGGCGGGGCGAAGAGCCGCTCCTGGGCGGCCTTCTTCTGCAGGATCGCGATCCGGGTCTCCAGGTCCGGCGGCTGGATGTCGGCCAGCAGCCCCCACTCGAAGCGGGTACGCAGCCGGTCCTCCAGCGTGGCCAGGTCCTTCGGCTTGCGGTCCGAGGTGATCACGATCTGCTTGTTGGCGTTGTGCAGCGTGTTGAAGGTGTGGAAGAACTCCTCCTGGGTCCGTTCCCGGTTCTCCAGGAACTGGATGTCGTCGATCAGGAGGATGTCCACGTCCCGGTAACGACGCTGGAACGCGCTCGTCTTGTCGTCCCGCAGCGAGTTGATGAAGTCGTTGGTGAACTCCTCGGTCGAGACGTACCGGACCGAGCGGGCGTTGCCCAGCGTGGTGGCGTAGTGGCCGATGGCGTGCAACAGGTGGGTCTTGCCCAGCCCGGAACTGCCGTAGATGAAGAGCGGGTTGTACGCCTTCGCGGGCGACTCGGCCACCGCCACCGACGCGGCGTGGGCGAAGCGGTTGGACGACCCGATGACGAAGGTCTCGAACATGTATTTCGGGTTCAGCCGGTTGCCGCCGACGTCGCCGGCCCCGCCCACCCCGCCGGGCCGGCGGTCGTCCCGGCCTCCGGGCCGGCGGTCGGCCAGCCCGCCACCCCGGCCGGGGCCGTTGTCGGTCGCGCCGTCCCGGCCCAGGTGCCCGCTGTCCCGCCCACCGTCGTAGCGTCGCTCCGACGACCGGGGGTCGACGCCGAACTGGCCCATGTCGCGGGGGTCACCGCGCCGCTCGTCCAGATTCCGCCGTTCCTGCTGCGGCGGGCTCGGCCGGTACGGCTCGGGGTAGGGGGCGGCGAAGAGCGTCTCCTGGGCGTCCCGGCTGTTCGGAATCATGGGGGACCTTGGGGCGGGCTGCTGCGCCGAACCGGGGTACGCGTTCTCACCGGGGTAGGTGTTCTGGTCGGGGTACGCGTTCTGGTCGGGGTAGGGCGCGCCTCCCCGGTCGCCCGGGTCGGACTCCGGCTCGGCGCCGCGGTGTGCCGGCCCGTCCTGCCCCGTCCCGCCGGCGTAGCGCCCCTGGTCGGCCCCGCCGGAATAGCGGCTCTGGTCCGGCCCGCCGGGGTAGCGGTCCTGCTCCGGCGGACCGGAATAGCGGTCCTGGTCCGGCCCGCCCGAGTAACGCCCCTGGTCGCCGCCGTACCCGCCGCTCTGGTCGGGTCCGGGGTACCCGCCGCCGGGTCCCGCGGGGTATCCGCCACCCGACTCGGCCGGGCCGTAACCACCGGCGGCCGGATCCGGTCCGCCGTAGCCGGGGTGCGACTCGGTGGCCGGCGGGGCGCCGTAGACGGTGCCGGCCGGGCGGCCCGAGGGATCCTCGGGCGGCCGTACCGTGACCGCCACCTGGACCGCCCGTCCCAGTCGCCGGGAGAGCGCCTCGGTGATGGCCGGGCGGAGCCGGGACTCGATCACGTCCCGGGTGAAGGCGTCCGGTACGGAGAGCAGTGCGGTGTCCTCGACGATCGCGCGCAGGCGGGTCAACCGAAGGTAGGCGCGCTGCTGTGCCGAGATGATCTCGTCGGCCAGTTCCTCGGTCGCCGCCATCCACACCGCGGCAAGGTCGATCGTGTCGGCCACCGTCGCGCCACCCCCATCGCCTCTGCGTTTCCGGCCGCCGTTGCCGTCCCAGCCGACCGTTCCAGGCTTGCTATCGTGCTCGAACAGGCACGACGCGGCGCATTGGCCACCGACGTCGTCCACAGGTTATCCACAACCTGTGTATCGACCGATTGTGTCGCCCGGCTGGCCGTCGGTGTTGCCGCCCCCTGTGCGATCCGGCGTTGACGCGGGTTCCCCTGGTCGAACGATCGACGAGCTTGTCCGGTTTTGCCCGGCAGCGACACCCCGACCCCCCGACGCTGACGTGCAATCGGGCACGCTAACAGCGTTGTCCACACCCCTTCAACCGTCGCCCCCGCCGAGGCCTTCTCAACATCGGTGAAAAACCCCGCCCGCCGGAAGGCCGCGGTACCGGGCCGCCGGGGTCGGTGGCTTCGTGCGGTACGCCTGGTTGGCCGGCTCTCGACGGGGCGGACCGGGTTCGTCCCGATCGGCGCGGCCGGGGCGCGCCGGGGGTGCCGGACGGGAGCGTTTGACGCTGGTCGCCGGCCTGCGTAGGCTCCAACGGTTGCTCTGCCGCCCTCTGCTAGGGTGGTGGGCGACTGCTGACCACGGCCCGTGCCGAGCAGCGCGGGCACCGGCCGGACCTCGACGCCGGGCGGTGCCGGAACCGGTCGCCCGCCGAGGCGACCAACGCCAGACCACCACACGACCCCGGTGTCGCGTCATCGGGGCGTACGAAGACGGAGAGCCTGACGTGAGCAAGCGCACGTACCAGCCGAACAACCGCCGGCGCGCGAAGACCCACGGCTTCCGGCTGCGCATGCGCACCCGGGCCGGCCGCGCCATCCTCTCGGCCCGCCGCAGCAAGGGTCGCACCACCCTCTCGGCCTGACGGCCGGCGAGGCCGATCCGGGGTAGGTAGTCGTGCTTGCGGCCGCACAGCGACTTCGCCGCAGCGACGACTTCGCCGCGGCGATCCGAGGCGGGCGACGGTCCGGTCGCGGCACCGTCGTGGTCCATCTGGATCTCGCCGGCAGCCCCGACGCACCGGACCCGGCCGAGAACACCGCAGCACCGAACAGAGCAGCACGCGAGCCGGCGCAGGCCGACGGCGCGGGGCGACAGCCCGCACCGTCCCGCGCCGGCTTCGTCGTATCCAAGGCGGTGGGCGGGGCGGTGGTGCGCAACAAGGTCCGCCGCCGGCTCCGGCACCTCGTCCGCGAGCGCCTGGCCGGACTGCCCGCCGGCGCCACCCTGGTCGTACGGGCGCTGCCCGATGCCGCGTCGGCCTCGTACGCCCGGCTCGGCGCCGACCTCGACGCCGCGCTCCACACGGCGCTGGCGCCCCGAAAACCGGGCCGGCGGTCCCGGTGAGCGGCGGGACCACGGGTTCGTCCGGGATGACACTCGGTGCCCGAGTGCTGGCAGGACCCATCGTCGCGTACCGTCGTTGGATAAGCCCGGCGCTGCCGGCCCGCTGTCGGTTCTACCCGTCGTGCAGCGCGTACGCCCTGGAGGCGGTCGTGCGGCACGGTGCACTTCGGGGAGCCGTCCTGGCGGTCCGGCGGCTGTTGCGCTGTCACCCCTTCCACCCCGGTGGATATGACCCGGTGCCGGAGCCGGGCGGACGCCGCCACGTCAACGTGACTGGAGCCCCGAATTGAGTCTCGACTGGATCTACTGGGCGATCTCGTGGATCCTGCTGCGCTGGCACTCCGCGTGGGAGGCCGTCGGGGTGTCCGCCGACGCGGTCCTGGGCACGAACTGGACCTGGATCCTCGCGATCATCTTCCTGGTGGTCACCCTCCGGGTGATCCTTTTCCCGATCTTCGTGAAGCAGATCAAGTCGCAGCGGGCGATGCAGGCGCTCCAGCCCAAGCTGAAGGAGCTCCAGGAGAAGCACAAGGGTGACCGGGAGACGCTCCAGAAGGAGATGATGGAGCTCTACCGGAAGGAGAAGGCCAACCCGCTGATGGGCTGCCTTCCGATCTTCCTGCAGGCTCCGGTCTTCCTCGGCCTCTTCCACGTGCTGCGCCGTCTCGACCCGGCGAAGCAGAACAAGACCCTGTACGGCTGGTCCGTCGACCAGTTCGAGAGCGCGACCCACGCCCGGCTCTTCGACGTGCCGATCGCCGGCAAGTTCGGCTCCAGTGCCGCAGAGCTGGCCCGGCTGAACGCCAGTGGCACCTCCGTGAAGATCCTTGCCGGGGTGCTGGTGGCCATCATGATCATCACCACCTACCTGACCAGCCGGCAGATGATCCTCAAGACCGGCTGGGCGGAGGACCCGCAGCAGCGGATGATCCAGCGGCTGATGCTCTACGGCATCCCGGCCTCGCTGCTGATCTCCGGCGCGATCTTCCCGATCGGTGTGGTCATCTACTGGGTCACCAACAACCTCTTCACCCTCGGCCAGCAGCAGTGGGTGCTCCGCAAGTACCCGCCGCCGCCCACCCCCAACATGGGCCGGCTGCCCAAGCCGGGCGAGAGCCCTCGCCGTACCACCACGACCACCGGCCCGCGCCGGGGCACCGACGCCCGCAACCCGGTGCAGCCGGCCAGGTCGGGTGGGCTGTTCGGCCGGGGCAAGGCCAACGGCAGCCAGCCGGAGAGCAAGCCGGCGGTCGACACCAAGGCGCTCGCCCCCAAGCCGGGCGCCAAGCCGGTCAACCCCAAGAAGGGTCGTCCGGCGAAGCGCCAGGGTTGACGCGACGGGTCGCCGGCCACCCCCCGCTGGCCGGCGGCCCGACAGGATCTCCGGACCGAGCGGCCGCCAGCGCGCCGGCGCCGGTACGGAGTCCTCCGCGCCCCGCGCGAGGAGGGCGGTAGCGCCCCCGACAGACGTGCCCGTGGCACTCGGCGATCGCCCGCCGGACACGGGAAACCAGCGGGACCGTACGGTCCGGCCGAGAGAGTACGGAGATGAGACCGTGACCGACACGAGTATTCCGCGCGCCGAACAGCCGCTGGAGGACAGCGATCCGACGGTGGTCGCCGGTTCCGCAGAGGAGGCCGAGACCACCGAGGCCATCTCGACCGTCGGCGACAACGCCGAAGCCTCCGGCGACGACGCCGGCGACGTCGAGGCCTCGGGCGACAACGCCGTCGTCGACGCCGCCGTCCAGGACGCGGAGGACACCGACGGCGCGGAGGACGACGAGGAAGAGGACGACAAGGAAGAGGACGACGAGGAGGACGAGGAAGAGGACGAGGAAGAGGACGAGGAAGAGGACGAGGAGGAGGGAGACGAGGCGGGCGAGCGGCCGGCCTCGGCGACCAGCGACTCGGACCTGTTCCGGCAGAGCGAGATCGCCGCGGACTACGTGGAGGGCCTGCTGGACATCCTCGACTACGACGGCGACATCGACGAGCTGGTCTCGGCCGGGCGCCCGGTCGTCGAGGTGGTCGGCGACCGGCTCCAGGCGCTGGTGGGCCAGCGCGGAGCCACACTGGAGGCGTTGCAGGAGCTGACCCGGCTGGCCGTGTTCCGGCAGACCGGTTCGCCCAGCCGTCTGCTGCTCGACGTCGGTGGCTACCGGGCGAACCGGCGCAAGGAACTCTCCGCCGTGGCCAGGAACGCGGTGGAGAAGGTCAAGCAGCACGGCGAGGCGGTCCGGCTGGAGCCGATGTCCGCGTTCGAGCGCAAGTGCGTACACGACGTGGTGAACGCGATCTCCGGGGTGGAGAGCGAGTCGGAGGGCGTCGAGCCGAGCCGCCGGATTGTCGTCCGTCCGGCCGGCTGAGCAGCTGATGACGCACGATCGTACGTCCGGCCCGGATGGCGAACCGCCGTCCGGGCCGTTTCCTGTCCCCGGTCCCGCCCCGGCCGACGCGGCGGCACTTCCGGCCGAGTTGGCCGCCGCCGCCCGTACGCTCTTCGGTGACCGGCTGCCGCTCGCCGAGGCGTACGCCGGGCTGCTGGCCACCGACGGGGTCGTCCGTGGCCTGATCGGCCCTCGTGAGACGTCCCGGATCTGGGACCGGCACCTGCTCAACTGCGCGCCGTTGGCGGAACTCATCCCGCAAGGACGCGCCGTGGTCGACGTCGGGTCCGGCGCGGGCCTGCCCGGGATCGTCCTCGCGGTCGCCCGGCCGGACCTGCCGATCCTGCTGGTCGAGCCGCTCGCCCGGCGCGCGGCGTTCCTGACCGAGGTGGTGGCCGCGCTCGACCTCGGCGGCTCGGTCACGGTGCTGCGGGCCCGGGCGGAGGAACTCGCCGGTACCGCTCGGGGCGGCGATGCGGACTGGGCCGGGGCGGTGACACTGCCGGCCGAGGTGGTGACGGCGCGGGCCGTGGCGCCGCTGGACCGCCTCGCCGGATGGTGTCTTCCGCTCGTGGCACCGGGCGGCCGACTTCTCGCGTTGAAGGGTGCCAGCGCCGCCGACGAGGTGGCCGAACACGCGGTCGCGGTGGGTCGGCTCGGCGGGTCCCGGCCGGTCGTCCGCCGGTGTGGCGTCGGCATCGTCGAGCCGCCGACCACTGTGGTGGAGATCGTCCGGGAACGGGTGGTCGGTCCCGGGCCGACGAAGCCGTCCCGCTCGTCGGCCCGGTCGTCGTCGCGCTCGGCCGGGGGACGGCGCGGTGGCGGCCCCACCGGACGGGGCCGGACCCCCCGCGGCTAGCCCGGGCTCGTGGACCCTCGGTGGCCCGCGGCGGCGCCCGGCGCCCACCGGCTCACTGCGGCAGCGGTGGCTGTCCCGGCGTGGACGGTGTCGGGCTCGCGGTGGGCACTGGCGGCTGCCCGGGCGTGGACGGGGTAGGGCTGGCCGTCGGCACTGGCGGCTGCCCCGGCGTCGACGGGGTCGGGCTCGTGGTCGGCAATGGTGGCTGCCCGGGTGCCGTGGGCGCCATGGTGGGCGGGGGTGGTTGCCCCGGCGCCGCGGCCCGGTCCGAGGCGGCGCTGGCGACGAGCGCCCCGGACAGCACCAGCGCGGCGACCGCCGCGGCGAGCCCGGTACCGATGACCAGTGGGCGTCCTCGCGATCCCGGATAGCGGCTGGCCAGACCTGCTGTTCTGTGAAGCACGGCTCCTCCTCGATCTCCTCGCGCCCGAGGGACGCGGCCGGATGCGTCTGCACCGGTGACCTACGAGCGGTGGGACGGAAAAGTTGCGTCGCCCCGGGCACAACCTTTCGGTCCGCTCACTCGTCTGACCGGTGCGCGCTTCGGCGGCGAGGGGGCATGCATGGCACAGGGCGACGAGGAGTTCGTACGGTTCGTCGAGGACAGCTCGGGCCGCCTGCTGCGGGCCGCGTACCTGCTCACCGGTGACCGCCACCGGGCGGAGGAGGCTACCCAGGCCGCCCTGGTCCGCACCTATGCGAGCTGGTCGCGGGTACGCCGGGACGACGCGTACGCCTACACCCGGCGGGTGATGGTCAACGAGGCGATCGACGGCTGGCGCCGCCCGTTGCGCGAGTACGCCACCGCGGAGGTGCCGGAGTGCCCGGCCGGCCGGGACATCGCCGACGAGGTGGCCCGGCGTCGTTGGGTGGTGGACGCCCTCTCCGCGTTGTCAGCGCGGGAACGGGCCGTGGTCGTGCTCCGCTTCTTCTTCGACCTCGCCGAGGCCGAGGTGGCCGCCGAGTTGAACGTGTCGCTCGGGACGGTGAAGAGCACCTCGTCCCGGGCGCTCGCAAAGCTTCGGGTGACCGGAGCCGAGGCGCCCGAACTGGTGAGGAGGACGCGATGACGGACCTCGACGCGTTCCGTACGGCACTGCGCGGCGGCCGGGACGAAGAGCCCGGCCGGCTGGACCTGGCCCTGGTCATCCGACGTGGTCGGCGGGTACGCCGCCGGCGACGGGTGCTGGTCGCGGGTGCCGCGACGGGGCTGGGTGCGGCGGTGCTGATCGGCGTCCTCGCGCTGGGCGGCCTGCCGACGCCACCGCCGGGTCCCGCCGTACCGTCCCGCCCCGACCCGACCCGTCCGTCGCCGGTGCCGGGGTCGACCGTGCCGGATCCGACGTCGCAGCTCGGGCCGACACCCGCCCCGACGGCGCCGGTCAGCACCCAACCCGGCCTCGGCGGGCCGGCGGGCAGTCAGCCCCGCCACCCCGCCTCCCCGTCGACCCAGGCCGGCGTCGCCTCGCCGTACGGCCAGCGCCCCGACCCGCGTCGGGGCGGTTGTGCGGTCTCGCCGGCCGGCCAGGGCGCCGGTGGCTGCCGGTAACGGGCGGGTGTTCCGCCGTCCGCGCCGCGGTGCCGCCGGGCTGGTGTGGCCGCTCGACGCCCGCGCCTTCCGGCCCTCGGCGGACCTCGACCGCCGAGGGCCGGCCTCCCGGTGCGCGAATCTCCTCTGTGGAGCGTCCTCCGGGAGCGCTCGTTCCCGCCCGGCGGTCGGCACTTTCCCCGTTGACCGCGATGCCTTTGAGGCAATATTTATGACTCTCAGGCATGGCGGTCATCCCGGCAGCCTCGGCGTCCCGCTTCTCGGCCCCCGGTTCTCGGCTCCGACTCTCGGCCCCCGGCCCGGGCGCCCCGGCCCCTGGCCCCTGGCCCCTGGACCCTGGACCCGTCCCCGGCGCCCCGGTCCCCGGGCCGCGACCTGGGTGCGACCGGGGGAGGCGGACGTGGTATGCCTCCGCTGGGGTTCCGCGCCGCCTGTCGGGTCGAGTAGAGGGCCGCCTCGGCGGCTGGTCACGCCGACGCGCGAGGGGCTGACGTGTTGGCCCGCCCACACCCGGGGTTCGTCGACGGTCGGCTTGGCAGCCGAATTCCCTGTCCAGGCGGGGCGTCCGGGACATCTCGTTCGTTGACCGGAGAGCTCAACTCGCGGACAGGCCGTGGCCACATGCGCCCATCACCCGTAGGCTGACCGCGCGTCGATAATGTAGACCGGGCGGTGGCTGGCAGGCTGAGGCCGCCGCCGCTTCTTGCCGGACCGCACGCTACGCCCGAGGCGCGGGCAGGAGTGCCGACGGTGCCGACCCCATCCGAAGCTGGCAGGGATGAAACGGTGCATGACAACGGTAGGTACGACGATTCAGGGATGACGGACTCCGGGGACTATCACCCCGGCGGCGCCGACGTTTCACGTGAAACCGACTACGAGGGTTGGTCTGCCAGTGGTCGGGTCCGCCCGCCCGTTCGGAGCGACGACCGGGAGAACCCCGACAACGGATACGGCACGCCCCCGTCACCGCCCGGCCGAGGCGCGGCCCGAGTCGTCCCGCCCGCAGGGGCGTCGGAACCGGCTCAGGCGGTCCGTCCGGGGCCGCACCCGCCGTACCCGGGGACGGTTGGCCCCCCGTACCCGCCGGGCGTGAGCGGGTCTGCCCGGGTGCCGGAGCAGGCGGTCCCGGTGACGTCTCCGGGCCCGGTGGTTCCTCCGCGTCCGGCGGCATCTCCGGGGTCTGCCGCCCAGGTCGAGCCGCCCGTTCCGGCCCGGCCCGCAGGGCGGCGGAGTGCGGCGCCTCCGGGTGCGCCGGTCGAGATGGCGGCCTCCGCCACGACACCGACAGCGGCCACGACCGGCGCCACGCCGAATCTGGATGCGCCACCTGGCCAGGCCGTCGACCCGGCCGGCGCGCCAGCCCCACCCCTCACCGAGGAAGCTTCAGCCGACGCGTACGTTTCACGTGAAACGCCGTCGCGCGAACAGGACGATCCCCCGCTGGCAATGGAGGCAATGCGCGCTGTGCAAATCCTGAATCCGAGCGGCGAGGTGACCATGCCTCGCCCGGACCGGCCGCGGATCATGTGTGTCGCGAACCAGAAGGGAGGCGTCGGTAAGACCACCACCACGGTCAACCTGGCGGTCGCCCTGGCGCTGCACGGTAACCGCGTCCTCGTCGTCGACCTCGATCCGCAGGGGAACGCCTCGACCGGCCTGAACGTGCCCCACCACGCCGGCGTACCGGACGTCTACGACTGCCTGATCGACAACGTTCCGTTGGCCGAGGTGGCCCAGACGGTCGAGGGGATCCCGAACCTCTGGTGCGTACCGGCCACCATCGACCTCGCGGGTGCGGAGATCGAACTCGTCTCCGTCGTGGCACGTGAGTCCCGGCTCGGCCGCGCCATCGCCGGCCACCCGGCCGAGTTCGACTACGTCTTCATCGACTGCCCGCCCTCCCTCGGGCTGCTCACCGTCAACGCGCTGGTGGCCGCGCAGGAGGTGCTGATCCCCATTCAGTGCGAGTACTACGCGCTGGAGGGGCTCAACCAACTGATCAACAACATCAACCTGGTGCGGCAGCACCTCAACCCCACGCTGGAGGTCTCCACCATCCTGCTCACCATGTACGACCGCCGTACCCGGCTGGCGGACGCGGTGGAGCAGGATGTCCGGAACCACTTCGGGGACAAGGTCCTCCAGGCGGTCATCCCGCGCAACGTGCGGGTGTCGGAGGCTCCCAGTTACGGCCAGTCCGTGATGACCTACGATCCCGGTTCGCGGGGCGCCACGAGCTACTTCGAGGCCGCGCAGGAGATCGCCCTGCGCGGCGTGAAGGAGACCGTTGGCCGCAATGTCTAGGTCGAGCGATTCGCTGGGAGGCGTGGCATGAAGAACCGTCCGCGGGGCGGGCTGGGGCGGGGTCTGGGTGCGCTGATCCCCACGACTCCGCCGCCGGCCGGTACCGGAGTGGCCACGGCGGAGGTTCCGTCCCACCGCCCGGAGGCCGCCGAACCGCCGCTGACCGCACAGCCCGCGCAGCCCGAGCCGACTCCGGCCGTCGCCCCGGCACCGCCGGCCGGCCCCGAGCTGGCGCCGGTGCCTGGCGCGCGGTTCGCCGAGATCCCGCTCGACGCCATCGTGCCGAACCCGAAGCAGCCCCGGCAGGTCTTCGACGAGGACGCCCTGGAGGAGCTGAAGCTCTCGATCGAGGAGGTGGGTTTCCTCCAGCCGGTCGTGGTACGCCAGCTCTCCGACGACCGGTACGAGCTCGTCATGGGCGAGCGGCGGTGGCGCGCGGCCCAGGCCGTGGGCCGGGAGTCGATTCCGGCGATCGTCCGGGACACCAAGGACGACGCAATGCTCCGGGACGCGCTCCTGGAGAACATCCACCGGGCCAACCTGAACCCGCTGGAAGAGGCGGCGGCGTACCAGCAGCTCCTGGAGGAGTTCGGCGCGACGCACGAGGAGCTGGCCCGGCGGATCGGCCGGAGCCGGCCGCAGATCTCCAACACAATCCGGCTTTTGAACCTGCCGAACGAGGTGCAGCAGCGGGTGGCGGTGGGGGTGCTCTCCGCCGGTCACGCCCGGGCGTTGCTCGGGCTGGACGATCCGGCCGCGCAGGAGGAGCTGGCCCGGCGCATCGTGGCCGAGGGGCTCTCCGTACGGACCACGGAGGAACTGGTGCAGGTGGCCGACCAGACGCCCACCCGTGCCGGTACGGCGAAGCGACGGCCCAAGGTGCACGCTCCCGCCCTCACCGATCTCGCGGACCGGCTGTCGGACCGGTTCGACACCCGGGTCAAGGTCGACATCGGGCGGAGCAAGGGAAAGATTACGATCGAGTTCGCGACGGTGGACGACCTGGAGCGGATCGTCGGGATCATCGGCATGGAGAACCAGGACTCCCAGGGCGACTCCGCGGACTGACCGCGGATAGCTGCGCCACCGAGATGGCTGCGGGCCCACGACGGGACCGCGGCCATCCGCTTTTCCAGCGGACGTCTGGTCTTCCGGGGCCGTCTTCCTCCCAGCGCGCGTCTACCTCCCAATGGGGCGTCTGCCTCCGACGGGTCCGCCTTCCACCGGACGTCTGCCTCGCAACGGGGTCTGCCTTCCGGCGGGGTCTGCTCTTCCAACGGGCGCCCGTCCGGCTGCCCGGCGGAGAAGACGCATCGCCGACCAAGGTCCTATCCAACGATTCGGCCAGACCCAGCGTCCCGGGGATCCTCGCGGGCACGGTCCAGGTGCCGTCGGCCCGCCCGTTCCCAGAACGCAGACGACGTAGACAACCGGGTGCGACGGAGCGCTCCGACCCGGCCGGTTTCACGTGAAACGGCGGGCGACGGACCGGCCGCCCCCGAGCAACGTGCGCTGTGGCGTGACTGGAGAGCCACGACGTGGCTGGGGTTGAGCGTGACTCCAAAGCCAACCCCGACGCGCCTGGGGATTGGGCGTGCCAGGAGAGCCCCCCGACGCGGCTGGGGATTGGGCAAGAGAGGAGAGCCCTCCGACGCGGCTGGGGATTGGGCGACGGGAGAGCCCCCGAACCGCCTGGAATTGCGCGCGCGCCGGAAGAGCCACGCCGACGCGCCTGAGGTTGAAGGCGGCGGGAAAGCCAGCCGACACCGCCGGGGTGGCTGTGCATGACGTGGATGCCGCCCGGCCCGGGCCACCCTGGGCGGCGGGCGCGGCGTCGGGAGCCACGGAGGCGGGCTCGGCGGATCGGGCGCGGCACCCTCCCCACTCCACCTCGGCCGCGCACCGAGCTGACGCGGGGTCGGTGCCGGTCCGCCGGGTCCCGGGGATCCGTCCCCAGTCACTCACGCCGCTGTCTCCGAGCACTCCGGTGGCGTCATTCCCGCGCCGCCGCGAGGCGGGGCCGAGGGCCCGAATCGAGAGGCGGCCGGCGCTCGGCGGCGTTCCGGGGGATCGACGAAGGGCGCCACCGAGGCCGACGCGCGTCATCCACAGGCGTTTTCCACAGGGCACCCCCGTTTCACGTGAAACCGCGCGTGGATGGGGGTGTGTGCCTGTGGACGACGCGCCGTATTTTGCCCCTGACACCGCCGTCGGCGGGTCGATCCCGGGTGTCGAGCGCCGTCCGTCCGTGTCGTGACCGCCGGTGTCGCGGCGATCGGTGGGCGTACCGATGCGGATCTCGGGGATCCTTCGCCAACCACCGAGCAAGCGGAGGTGGGCGGTCGAAATCGTCCATCCGAAGCCGCTGCGGACCCGTGCCGGGTGACGGCCAAAACGGGTAGGGACAGCCGCCTCGAACTCGGTTAGGGTCAGCCTCGTGTCCCACACCCCTCCCGTTCCAGAATTCACCAAGTGGCCGTCCTTCCCCTTCGAGGGCGACTTCCGGGTCAAGCCACTCGACGAGCCCGTCGCCGTCGAACCACCGCGCAAGGGGGAAGGCGCCGGGGAGTGCCATTCCTGCAACGCGCCCGACGACGCCTACATCTGGGTCAGCGAACGCTGGCGGGTACGTGCCATGGACCGTCCCACCGGCCTGCCCATGGTGCTGATCCTCGAATCGCGATCGCACCTGGACCTGGGCGATCTACCGAACCTGCTCGCGGCCGAGCTGGGCGTGATGACGGTACGGCTGGAGCGGGCCGTACGGTCGCTGGACGGGGTGGCCCGGGTCCACGTGAACCGTTGGGGTGACGGTTCGGCACACCTGCACCTGTGGTTCCTCGCCCGGCCGTACGGGCGGCTGCAACTGCGCGGCACCTTCCTGTCCCTGTGGGAGGACATCCTTCCGCCGATCTCCGAGTCGCAATGGCGGGAAAATCTCGCGCTGGTGGCCGCCTGGCTGGCCGACTTCGGCGGTCGTCCACTCGCCGAACCGCCGCGTATCCAGTGGCAGGCGCCGTCCAGCCTGGCCCAGCAGGCCGCCCCCGGGAGGCAGACCGGCGAGCCGGCCGACGTGCCGTCGGTCGCGGTCGCCGAGGCGCCGCCGGAGGAGGATCCCGAGAACGCCACGGAAGAACCTGCCGAGGAGGCGTCTCCGGCGGCGGGTGCGGACGCGGCCGGGCCGGAGACGGCGGAGTCAGCCGGGCCAGGGGCCAGGCCCGGTCGGTCGGATGGCTCGATCGTCGGACGGGAGTCCTTCGGCGAGAAGCCCGCCGGCGCCTAGACCCGCCTCCGGCGGCGGAACGGGCGGACGGGTCAGGGCTGGTCCGGGAGACGGCGACGGGCCGCCCGGGCCACCATCGTGCCGAGCAGTTCGCCGAAGTCGAGACCGGCCGCCTGCACCGCGAGCGGCAGCAGCGACGTCTCGGTCATCCCCGGCGAGACGTTGACCTCCAGCACGTGGGGCTGGTCGTTCTCGTCGACGATCAGGTCGACCCGGGACAGGTCCCGCAGGCCGAGGGCGGCGTGCGCGGCGAGTGCGGTCTCCGCCACCCTCGCCGCCGCTCTCGGCGAGAGCCGGGCGGGGGTGTGCCAGGTGGTCAGCCCGGCCGTGTACCGGGCGGCGTAGTCGTAGATGCCGTTCCGGGGCACGATCTCCACCGCCGGCAGGGCCCGCGGACCGTCGCCGAGGTCCACCACGGAGACGGCCAGGTCCTTGCCCGGAACGTAGCGTTCGACGAGCGCGGTCGAGTCGTACGCGAAACAGCCGACCATGGCGGCGGGCAGCGCCGCCGCCTCCCGGACCACCGCGCCACCCAGACCGGAACCGCCCTGCGCCGGCTTGACCATCAGCGGCAGCTTCAACCGTTCGGCGATCCGGTCGAGCACGGCGACGGCGCCGAGTTCGGAGAAGCGGTCGTGTGGCAGGGCCACCCAGTCCGGCGTGGGGATGCCGACCTCGCGCAACACCGCCTTGGCCGAGGGCTTGTCCCAGGCGACTCGGGCGGCCCGGGCGTCGCAGCCGACGTACGGGACGCCGCAGAGGTCGAGCACGCCGCGCAGGGAACCGTCCTCACCGGTCGCCCCGTGCAGCGCGATCACCACGGCGTCCGGTGGATCCTCCGCCAGGGTCGGCAGCAGCGTGGCGTCGGCGTCCCGCAGTTCGGCCTCGACGCCGACCGAACGGAGCGCGTCGAGCACCCGGCGCCCGGACTTCAGCGACACGTCCCGCTCGTACGACAGCCCGCCGGCCAGCACCAGCACCCGGAGTTCGGCGGCGCTCTCCCGGGAGATCGGATGCGGCCACTCGGCGGTGAGCAGGGGGTCGTCGGCGGGGAAGTTCGTACCCATGCCGGAGATCATGCCAAGTCGGGGCCCGGCACGTCCGCACTGGCCTGCCCCCGGCGGCCCCGGCTCGGGCCGACCGCGGTGCCGAAGACCTGCCGCATGGCAGTCTCCTGCTCCATCACGGTGGCGAGTCGGCGCACGCCCTCCCGGATCCGCTCCGGCGGGGGGAAGGAGAAGTTGAGCCGCATGTTCCCGGCGCCCGTGCCGTCGGCGTAGAAGCCGGTGCCGGGCACGTACGCGACCCGGGCCGCGATGGCGCGGGGCATCATCGCCTTGGCGTCGAGCCCCTCGGGCAGGGTCACCCAGACGAAGAGTCCACCGCCCGGCACGGTCCAGGTGGTGCCGGCGGGCATGTAGTCGGCGAGCGCGTCGAGCAGCGCGTCCCGGCGCTCCCGGTACACCTCGCGGTAGATCTTGAGCTGTTGCCGCCACGGCATCGTGGCGAGGTACGTCGTGACGGCGGCCTGCGCGAACGCGCTCGGACAGAGGATCTGCGCCTCGCTGGCGATCACCAGCTTGTCCCGTACCGCGTGCGGGGCCAGGATCCAGCCGACCCGCAACCCGGGCGCGAAGGTCTTGGAGAAGGTGCTGAGGTAGAAGACGCCGTCCCGGCGGCGGGCCCGCAGCGGCCTCGGCGCCTCGGCGTCGAACCCGAGCTGCCCGTACGGGTCGTCCTCGACCACCAGCAGGCCGGCCCGCTCGCAGATGTCGAGGATGCGCTCCCGCCGCTCCTCGGTCAGGGTCACGCCGGCCGGGTTCTGGAAGGTCGGAATGGTGTAGAGGAACTTCGCCCGCCGACCGGAGCGCGCCACCTCGGCGATCGCCAGTTCCAGCGCCTCCGGGATGAGCCCGTCGTCGTCCATCGGCACGTGCACCACCTGCGCCTGGGCCGCCTGGAAGACGCCCAGCGCACCGACGTAGGTCGGCCCCTCGGCCAGCACCACGTCGCCGGGGTCGAGGAAGAGCCGGGCGATCAGGTCGAGCGCCTGCTGGCCGCCGACGGTCACCACGACGTCCTCCGGGGACGCGCCGCAGCCGACGTCGATACCGGAGAGCGCCATCACCTCGCAGATCCGTTCCCGCAGCTCGAGCGTGCCCTGGCCGATGCCGTACTGGAGGGTGGTGGTGCCCTGCTCGGCGGTGAGCCGGTTGAGCATCTCCCCGACCGCGTCGAGGGGCAGTGCGGCGATGTAGGGGGCACCACCGGCGAGCGAGACGACCTCCGGCCGGCTGGCCACGGCGAAGAGGGCGCGGATCTCCGACGCCGTCATGCCGCGTACCCGTCGGGCATAGCGATCCGTGTAGTCGTCGAGCGTCGTGCCGGTCATGGGCCCTCCTCGCTCCGCTCGTGCACCTGCTATCGTCGTGCCGGCCGTCTCCGCGGCGCCCCCGTCTCATCGGGGTGCCGGCGACATCCCGACCGCCGCGCCTGCTGACGTCCCACCGCCCCCGAGGGGCCCCCGGCGACTCTGCCGGAGGGCGCGCGTCGGTCGATCGTAATCCCGCGGGCCGTGATCCGCCCTCGCCCGATGCGCTCCGTCCACATGCCGGACCGGTTGATCCGCCCGCCGGTCCACATGCCGGACGCAACCACCCCCTGCCACCTGCGGCGGGAGGGCCAGGTCCGGTGGTCCCCTCCCGGCTCGCGATGTTCCGGCGTACGATCACTGGTTGGGGGTACCGACCGGAGATGGCGATATTTGCGGTCTTTTGCGCCTCCTACCGGATTGTGGGGATGCGCCGATGTCGCGACGTCTGGTCAGTCTGACCCTCGACACGCTGGAAGACCTGCCACGGCCGTGCCGCCAGTGTGTCTACTGGGAGTTGGACCCGGTGGCGGCCGAGCGCGCCTGCGCGGCGGGCGATCCGGGCCTCGAAAAGGAGGCCTGGGTGTCGCAGACGCTGCTCGAGTGGGGCTCCTGCGGCAAGCTGGCATACGTCGACGGTATGCCCGCCGGATTCGTCATGTATGCGCCGCCGGCCTATGTTCCCCGGGCGATGGCCTTCCCGACCTCGCCGGTCTCGGCGGACGCCGCCCTGCTGACCACGGCGCACATCGTCACCGCGTTCGCTGGCGGCGGGCTGGGGCGGATGCTCGTCCAGGGCGTCGCGCGCGACCTGACGAAGCGGGGGATCAAGGCGATCGAGGCGTTCGGCGACGCCAAGTTCGGCGACGCCGGTGACGGGGAGGCCGGCTGCGTCGCTCCGGCCGACTACTACCTCTCGGTCGGCTTCAAGACCGTACGACCGCATCCGCGCTATCCCCGGCTGCGGCTGGAGCTGCGTACGGCGATGTCGTGGAAGTCCGACGTCGAGTACGCGCTGGAGAAGCTGCTCGGCTCGATGAGCCCGGAGGGACTGCTCCGGCCGGTACGCCCGGCGACCCGGTCGATCCCGGGCTGACGGCCCCCGCGCTCAGTCGCGCGTCGCGCTCGCGGCGACCATCGCCCGTAGTTCGCTGACGTCGATCGAGCCCGTCGGCACGTCCTCCTCCACCGGGAAGTACATCCGCTGCACCGCGGCGACGACCGCGTCCACGACACGGTCGCGGAACCGGGGGTCGACCAGGTTCGCCCGGTCGGTGGGCGAGGTGAGGTAGCCGACGTCGACCCGGACCGCGGGCATCCGGGTCAGCCGGAGCAGCTCCCAGGTCTTGGCGTGGGTGTGGCAGTTGCGCAGCCCCGTGCGGGCCACGATCTCGCGCTGTACCAGGCCGGCCAGTCGTTCCCCCACGGTGGAGGTGACGCCGTTGGAGGTGCCGTAGTGGTAGGTGGCCACCCCGTCCGCCTCCGGATTCCGGTGGCCGTCGAGGTGCAGCGAGATGAGCAGGTCGCCGCCGAGTTCGTTGGCCAGGTCCGCCCGGGTCAGGTCGGTCAGCGGCGCGGCCGGGGCCGGACCCCGGGTCAGGTGCACCCGCATCCCGGCGGCGGCGAGCCGCCCCTCCAGGCGTGCGGCGAGGTCGTACACGAGGTCGGCCTCGGTCCACCGCAGCGGGCCGTCCGTCACCACGAAGCCGGGGTCGAAGGGATCGTGCCCGGGGTCGATCACCATGACCTTGCCGACGAGGTTCGGACCCGACTGCCGGAACGCGTCGGACTCGCGCAGCCACTGCGGCCGGCCGCCGACCACCTTCCGGCCGAGCCGGCGCAGCGCGTTCATGGTCTGCGGTCCGCACGCGCCGTCCGGGCCCAACCCGACCTCCCGCTGGAACTGGGCGACGGCGCGGGCGGTACGGGCACCGTAGATGCCGTCCGCGCGCGCCACGTCGTACCCCATCTCCAGCAGGCGTTCCTGCAGCGTCCGGACGTCCTCGCCGATCAGCGGGTCGGGGATCGCCTGGTAGAGCGTGCGGGCACCGAGTCGCCAGCGGGCCGCGTCGAGTGCCCGCCACGTCTCGGCGCCGACCTGGCCGTCGACGTTCAGCCCACGGTCCTGCTGGAAGGTCTGGACCGCGCGCTCGGTCTCCGCCTCGAACTCGTCGGCACCGGGTGGCCCGCCTGCGGGAAGCAGGTTCAGACCGACCAGGACGGCGCGGATCTCGGTCACCGCGGGGCCGCGGTCACCGCGTCGGATCGGACGCACGGGCGACCTCCCTCTGCGTACTGGCTGGCTGCCCGGTCAAGGGGCGCTGCCGGGGCCGGCGGCGACCGGTCGGCGGACCGTCCGTCCCCGTGCGGGCCCGACGGAGCCGTCGATGGAAGACCGGCGCACGTTCCGCCGGCTCACCTTCGCGAGGAGGAACGCTTCCGGAGCGTACCGTGACGCCCTTCCCGCCGCCCGCTGTTGACCCTACGACGCCCCGGTAGAACCGACGCCACCTGGGGGATGTGCCTCGGGGAGCCCGAGGCGTACCGGCGTGGGGGAGGTGCGGACGGCAGCGCCCGCGTCCGGAACGTACCGGACGCGGGCGCGGACACTCAGCCGGCGGCGCGCGTACCGCGCCGTTGCGACGACCCTCGTGCTACAGCGCGGTCTCGATGAGCTTGACCAGATCGCTCTTCGGGCGGGCGCCGACGATCGACTGGACCGGCTCGCCCCCCTTGAACATGGTGAGGGTCGGTGCCGACATCACCCGGTAGGCCCGGGTCGTCTCCGGGTTCTCGTCGATGTTGAGCTTGACGATGCGGACCTTGTCCCCCATCTCGCTCGCGATCTCCTCCAGCAGCGTGTCGACCTTGCGGCACGGCCCGCACCACTCGGCCCAGAAGTCCACCAGCACCGGCGTGTCGGACTGCAGCACGTCACTGGCGAAGTTGGCGTCGGTGACGGCCTCTGTTGCTCCCACTAGACCCTCCTCAGGGGGTTGCGCTCAGTTCTTCAGTCTTCTTCCAACGTCGCGAGGAACCGTTCGGCGTCGAGCGCGGCGGCACATCCGGTGCCTGCCGCGGTGATCGCCTGGCGGTACGTGTGGTCAACGAGGTCGCCGGCCGCGAAGACGCCCGGAATGCTCGTCCGGGTGCCCGGCGCCTCGACCCGCACGTAGCCGTTCTCGTCGAGCTCCACCTGGCCCCGGAAGAGTTCGCTGCGGGGGTCGTGGCCGATCGCCACGAAGACGCCGCTGACGTCGAGCGTCTTGGCCTCGCCGGTGTGCGCGTTGCGCAGCCGGACCCCGGAGACCTTGCCGTCGTCGCCGAGCACCTCCTCGACCACGCTGTTCCACTCGACGCGGATTTTCTCGTTGCCCAGCGCCCGGTCAGCCATGATCTTGCTGGCCCGGAACTCGTCGCGGCGGTGCACGATCGTCACGCTGCTGGCGAACTTGGTGAGGAACGTCGCCTCCTCCATCGCCGAGTCGCCGCCGCCGACCACCACGATGTCGTGGCCCCGGAAGAAGAAGCCGTCACAGGTGGCACAGGACGAGACGCCGTGCCCCAGGTACTCCTGCTCACCCGGCACGCCCAGCGGGCGCCAGGCGGAACCGGTGCTCAGGATGACCGCCTTCGCCCGGTACGCGGTCTCGCCGACGTACACCGTGCTCACCGCGCCGGAGCCGGGTACGCCGGTGTCGACCAGCTCGACCCGGGTCGCGTCGTCGGTGAGGAACTCGGCGCCGAACCGCTCGGCCTGCTTGCGCATCGAGTCCATCAGCTCCGGGCCCATGATCCCGTCCGAGAAGCCGGGGAAGTTCTCCACCTCGGTGGTGGTCATCAGGGCACCGCCGGACTGCACGCCCTCGATCACCAGCGGTTTGAGGTTGGCCCGGGCGGCGTACACCGCCGCGGTGTACCCGGCCGGCCCGGAGCCGATGATGATCAGGTTGCGGACCTCGTCCACTGCCGTCTCCCGATATAGGTCTCTGCGCCACCGGCGCCATGCGCCGACGGCGATCCGAGCGCCGGCCAGGTGGGGCACCGGCACCTGCAAGGCTGAACGTCATCGTACGAACCGGGGATTCCCGAGCCGGGCATCCGGTGGGTCACGTCACTCCGCCGACGAAAGGGCCGGTGAGGCGTTGTTTCACCCTACCCGGGTCTGATACACCGTGTCCGCACCGGCACTCGACGTACCGCAGTCCGGACCGGTCACCCAGATCCAGCGCGACCCGGCGCGATCGGTGAAGAGCACCACCAGCGCGGCCCGGCCCTGGTAGGAGGCGTAGTCGACGAGGTTGACCTTGATCGGTCCGTCGGCGTGCTCCGTCGTCACCATGTCGAGGCAGCGGGCGAGCGCGTCCCGGTCGCGCAACCGGTCCAGCCCGGTACCGCCGTCCAGCGGCATCGCGTCGGTGCCGGGGCTCGCCAAGGTCTCGGGCGCCGCCGGGGCCGCCAACGGGGCCGGGCTGGTGGGCGCCGCCCGGTCGGGCGCGGAGGCCCGGTCCGCCGCCGCCGAGACGGCGCTGGGCAGCGTGTTGGGGGTGTAGTCGGTGCCGCTGGATCCGACCCGCTCGGCCAGCGGGTCCAGCGCGGTCGGCGGCACCGCGGAACTCGGGACCGCGGCCTGCTCTCCGGCCGCGTCGGAGGCGGATCCGTAGGTGGTCGCCGCCTGCTCCCCGGAGTCGCTGGCGCCCAGCAGGCGGAAGGCCGCGAACCCGGCGAAGCCGGCGACCGCGGTGGCGACGGCGACCGGACCGGCCAACCGCCGCGCCCACCTCCGCCGGCCCGGACCTCGGCCGCCGGGCCTCGTCGGCGCACCGGACTGAGTCGGTACGGCGGTGAGCTGGCGCCCCGGGCGGCGGGGGTGGTGCGGGGTGCCCGACCCGCCCGGGGCGCCGACGAGTTCGTCCGGGGTCGAGCCGCCGCCGGTCGACGGCTGCTCCGCCCCGTCCGGTGCGTCGTCGCCGGACGGGCTCTCCGGGATGCTCTTGAGGCCGGCGTCGCCGGTCGCCGACCCACCCCGGCGCTGGCCGGCGTCGACCGGGGGCGCCGAGGCGAGGGCGGAGCTGAGTCGGGCGACCACGTCGGCGGGCATCGGAACCGGTTCCGTCGCCCACGCCGTCAGGCTCGACCGGATCGCGCCCACTCCGGCGACCACGGCCGCGTGCGCCTCCGCCCACGCCTCGTCCTCGCCGATGAGTCGGCTGACCTCGGCCGCGTCCGGGGTGCCGTCGAGCGCGCCACCGACGTAGTCGGCCAGCAGGTCGAGATCGACCTCCCTGAACTGGCCCGCGGTCACCGTGCCTCCTGGTTCTGTCCGGCGCCACCCTGATGCTGCCCGGTGTCACCCTCGCGCTGTGCGGTGCCGTCCTGGCTGTGTACGGCGGCACCCTGGTGCTGACCGAGCTGCTGCCGACCGATCTGCTGCTGACCGATCTGGTCCGTCCCGCCCCGGATCGACTCCGATCCGACGCCGTCCACGGTCGTCAGGTTCCCCGTGGTGACCGGCGGCACGCCAACCCGCGAGCCCGTACCCCGGGCGGTGCCGGCCGGCCGGAGGTGGCCGAGCAGGACGGCGAGCCGGGCCCGGCCCCGGGCACACCGGCTCTTCACCGTCCCCTCGGCGACGCCGAGGATCTGGGCGACCTCGGCGACCGGATAGCCCTGCAGGTCGACCAGGACGAGGGCGGCCCGCTGTTCGATCGGAAGTTGCGCCAGCGCCTGCCGTACGACGAGCGCGGTGTCGTGGTCGGGGACCGGCGCGGCCGGTTCCACCCCGCCCACCCACCGGCCGGTGTCGCCCGGCCGGGTGCTGTCGGGCAGCGGCACGGTGGGGTGGGCCTGCCGTCGGCGGATCCGGTCCAGGCAGGCGTTGACCACGATCCGGTGCAGCCAGGTGGTGACAGCGGCCTCGCCCCGGAACCTCGGAGCCGCCCGGTGTGCGGAGAGCAGGGCGTCCTGGAGGGCGTCCGCGGCGTCCTCCCGGTCGGCGACGGTCCGCAGCGCCACCGCCCAGAGGCGGTCCCGGTGCCGGCGGAAGAGCTGCGCGAACGCCTCCGGGTCACCGGCAACGTGCGCGTGCAGCAGGTCGATGTCGCTGGGCCCGGCGGCGTCGACCGGGTCGGGGCCGGCGCCGGCGCCGGTCGGGTCCCCACCCGTGGCCGGCCGGCTGTCGCCGGCGGGACCCGTGCCGTCGCGAGCGGGGTCGACGCTGTCGTCGGTCGGCCGGCCGGAGTCCGCCGGCGGCCTCGGGGCGGCCGACGTGCTGGCCTGGCCGGCCGCGTCGGAGCCCACCGCACCGGTCATGGCCGCACGATAGCCCACCCGGGTGGCCGGCGCCGCGACCGCCCGGTCGTCACCGCGCCTGGACCGTGATCTCCTGTACGCCGATCTTGTAGCGGCCGTCGTCGCTGCGGGGCAGGTCGGTGATCCAGAGCAGGAGGTACCGGTACTGCTGGTCCGGCTCGAACATGCTGCTGAACGTCATGCGGGTGCCGTCGTAGTCCTCGAACGGGGCACCGAGCCGCTTGTAGTCGGCGATCAGCTGCTTGTCGCCGGTGTTGTCCTCCGGGTAGTCCCCCCGCTGCCCGACCCGCAACTCCGCGGACGCGCCGGTGGCGGAGAGCTCCACCACCACGCTGCTGACCGCCCGGGCCTGGCCGAGGTCGATCAGGACCCCCATGCCGGACTTGGAGTTGCCGAAGTTCGAGGCACGCTGGTAGCTCTCGGTCTCCCACGCCTCGTTGGGGTCGCCGTCGACGACCTTCTCCGCGCCGTCCACCTCCGAGCGGGTGCCGTCCGGGTCGACGATCCGGACCTGGTCGCCCTTCAGGTCGACCTTCTGCGGCTTGGCGGGGGGCGGACCCGGATCCCCGGCGTCCGCGCCGGCCGTGCTGGCGCCCGGACTCGGTACCGGACCGGCCTGGTTGTCGGGCTCCTCGCCGCCCAGCACGTTGATCCCGATCAGCAGGCCGACCAGGGCCACAGCCACCAGCGCGGCGATCCCGAACATGATCCGACGGCCGCCACCCCCGGTGGCGCCGCCGCCCTCGTCGCCGCTGGCGAAACGCAGTGGGCCGGTGTCGAGGTACTGCTCCTCGGCTGCGGCGTCCAGCCGGCTCAGCTCCGCGGCGAGCACGTCGGAGGAGGGCACCGCGAGCTGGGAGTCGAGCAGGTCCATGGTCAGGTCGTCGAGGTACGCCGGCACGCCGGCGCGCACCTGCCGGGGGGCGGCGATGCTGCCGCTCGCGTCGCGTACGGCGTCGGGGACGGCCGCGCGGGCCCGGCGGCCGGTGCCGCCGGCGAGGGACGCCTCGGCGTGCGGCCAGTGCCCGGTCAGCGAGTAGTAGAGGATGCCGCCGACCGCGCGCACGTCGGTCTCGGGGGTGTCCGCGCCGTCGACGCGGGCGTCGGCGAGCACGACCCGCCCGTCGTCGCCGACCATCACGGTCCCCGGGTGGAGGTTGCCGTGCACCATCCCGGTGGAGTGGATCGCGGCGATCGCCCCGGCGACCGCGTGCGCGATGCTGGTCGCGCGGGCGGGGTCGAGGACGCCCTCGGTGACGAGTTCGCGCAGCGAGTGCCCGTCGACCCACTCCCGGACGACGTACGCCCGGTCCTCTTCGTCGATCGCGTCGTAGACGCCGATCAGATTGGGGTGGATCACCCGGCTCGCCGCGACGGCGGCCTGGAGCATCTCCTTGGCGGAGTCACCGCCGGGGTAGCGCAGCACCACCGCGACCGGTCGGCGCAGGATCACGTCGACACCGCGCCACACCTGCCGGCCGGCGCTGTCGTCGTTGATGTGTTCGGCAAGCTCGTACCGCTCGGCCAGGATCTCACCGACGGCGGGCGCACCGAAGGTCATCACGGAGGGAGCGGCTTCGTCCGCCTCCTGACCTTCGCCGACCTGGGTCACCCGTCCTCCCTCGATGATCGTGTCGATCGATGGACCCGTACTGCTGGGCATGTGGCTTCCCGTTCCGCCTTCGAAGGATTCAGACGGGCATCGGCTCTTCCTAGCCTAGGCGCTCGCCGCACCTGTCGAGAGCGACCTTACCCGGGTCTGACTGATCCCCGACACGTCATCTTGCGGCCGTAGTCCACCGGCTGCCGGAAGTGTCGGGAACCGCACCCGGACGCCCACTGTCATCCACCTTGATGGCACGCGCTTTCAGCAATCTATAGGTTGTTTTCCCCGGTTTGCCACAGGCCCGTGCGCCGGTCGGCGGGTCGACCCGAGCGTCGTGGCCGGACCGTCCTGGTCGTGCGGCGCATCGGCGGCACTCCTGGCGCGTTCCCGGCGGGGCGCGAAGTATGCCCGATCGCCGCCGCCGGACGACGGGCTTCCTGACAGTGGGTCAGTCGATCCTGACGGCGTGTTATCCACAGGTGCCGACCAGCGATGAGCCGTGAGCGGGCGAGTTATCCACAGCTCTGTCCCCAGGCTCGCCCGACGGCGCGGGCATGCCGGGTGCCGCGCTCATCTGCCGATCTTGCGGCGGACCATCGCGACCACGTCGGTGATCTCGTGGATCCGCAGCAGCATGGCGAGGCCGAGGTACGTCCCGCCGATCGCCGCGCCGCCCACGGCCACCTCCACGAACCCGAGCCAGCGGTTCGAGACGGCCTCACCGGGCAGCAGCGCCACGACGAGCAGCCCGACCAGGGCCGCGCCGAGCGCCGCCGCGAGCACCCGGCCGAAGGTCCGCATGATCGCGCCGAACCCGATCCGGCCGATCCGGGGGCGGAGCAGCCAGGCGGAGATCACGGCCGCCGCGACGTACGAGACCGCGTTGCCGATCATCATCCCCGAGGCCAGGAACGAGGTGGAGAAGGCGACGAAGACGCCTACCTGGACCAGGATCCGGATCGCCACGACCGGCATGTTGATCAGAGCCGGCATCCGGGTGTCCGGCAGGGCCCAGAAGGCGAAGGTGAAGACCTGGCTGACCGCGAACGGGATCAGCGCCAGCGCGGCGACCAGCAGCACCGGCGAGATCGCTCCGGCATCGCCCCGCGCCGCGCCGTAGTCGAAGAGGCTGACCGCGATCGGCTCGGCGAGTACGGCGTAGCAGACCGCGATCGGGGCGAGCACGGCCGTGACGGTACGGACGGTCCGGGACAGGTCGGTCGCCATGTCCCCGAACCGGCCGTCGGCGGCGGCGGCGCTCATCCGGGGCATCAGCGCGGTGATGATCGAGACCGCGACGATGCCGTGCGCCATCATCAGCAGCAGGAAGACGTTGTTGTAGATGGCCGGACCGGCCGAACCCTTGTCCACCTGGTTGAGCAGGTTGAAGAGGATGACCAGCCCGAACGAGTTGACGGCGACGTAGCAGAACATCCAGCCGCCGAGCCGGCCCAGCTCGCGCAGGCCGAGTGCCCGGAAGTCGAACCGCCACCGCCACCGGAAGCCGACCTTGCGCAGCGCCGGCAGCAGGCCGCACGCCTGGACCGCGACGCCGAGCAGGGTGCCGCCGCCGAGCAGCAGGATCCGGCCCGGACCCATCTCCTCCGGGTCGATCACCTCCGCGCCGTAGATCGCGATGTAGAGCCCGGCGGTGGCGATCACCACGATGTTGTTGAGGATCGGCGTCCACATCGGGGCCGCGAAGTGCCCCCGGGTGTTGAGCACCGCGGCGATCAGCGCGCTCAGCCCGGAGAAGAAGAGGATCGGCAGCAGCAGGTAGGAGAGGTTGGTGACCAGCTCCCGGTACTCCTCGCCCCGGCCGCCGGCGTAGATCCGGCTCAGCACGGAGGCCAGCGCGAGCGCCAGCGCCACCGCCACGCCGAGGGCGAGCACCGCCAGGGTGAGCAGCCGCTGGGCGTACGCCTGGCCGTCGTCGGCGTCCAGCTTGCGGCGGCGTACCAGCACCGGGACCAGCACGCTGGTCAGGATGCCGCCGAGCAGGAACTCGTAGACCATCCCCGGGATGATCTGCGCGGTCGTGTAGGCGTCGTTCACCGCGAACGCGCCGAGCGCGGCGACCAGGACCAGCTGGCGCAGGAAGCCCGTACCCCGGCTCACCAGGCTGCCGATCGCCATGATCGCGCTGTTGCCGGCGGCGCTGCCGCCGGCCGTGTCCGGCGGCGGGTTGGTGCTCTCGATGATCGGCGACGTCGAGATCAGCATGGCCCCGTCCTGGGGCGGCGGGACGCCGTCGGGCGTGGCGTTCGCGCTGCGATACAGCCCGCCAGCCATGACAGCCTCCCAAGGGGTACGGCGGGCAGGGCACCCACCCGCACTGGTGCAGACCTTAGTCAACCCCGGCACCAGCCGTCGGACGGCGTCCGGCACCCGGGTTCCGGGCCGAGCCGACCGGCGACCGGTCCGCCGCCCAGCCCCCGGTGTGCCCGGCGGCGCCGGCATTCGGCAGGCCCGATAGGCTGGCGATCCCATGTCCGAAACATCCGCCCCGAACGCGGCAGCCCACTCCGCACCGGCCACCACCCGGCCGGCCGGCTCCGCGTCGTCCGCAGAGTTCGCCGCCCCCGACCTCACCGACGCCGCCACCGGGGCCGGGGCGAGCCCGCCGGACGCCCCCCAGGAGGCGCCGAACCCCCGGCTGACCGCCGCGCAACGCAACGCGGTCACCGAGCTGCTCCGGGTCTCGCCGGTCGCCGACGAGCTGGGCCGGCGGTTCGCCCGCGCGGGCCACGAGCTGCACCTGGTCGGTGGTTCGGTCCGGGACGCCCTGCTCGGGCGGCTCGGCGACGACCTCGACTTCGCCACCGACGCCCACCCGGACCAGACGCTGCGGGTGCTGAAGGGCTGGGCGGAGGCGATCTGGGAGACCGGACGGGAGTTCGGCACGATCGGCGCCCAGCGCGACGGGCTGCGCCTGGAGATCACCACCTTCCGCGCCGAGTCGTACGACCAGGTCAGCCGGAACCCCGTCGTCGAGTACGGCACCAACCTCGTCGACGACCTGCGGCGGCGGGACTTCACCGTCAACGCGATGGCGGTCAGCGTCCCCGAGCACCGGTTCACCGACCCGTACGGCGGGCTGGGCGACCTGGCCGCCCGGGTGATCCGTACCCCCGGCACCCCGCAGGAGTCGTTCGGCGACGACCCGCTGCGGATGCTGCGGGCGGCCCGGTTCGCCGCCCAGCTCCGCTTCGAGGTGCAGCCGGCGGTGCGGAGCGCGATGACCGCGATGGCCGCCGACCTGGACCGGATCACCGCCGAGCGGATCCGCGACGAGTTCACCAAGCTGCTCTGCGGTGCCGACCCGATCACCGGGCTGCGCCTGCTGGTCGACACCGGTTTGGCCGACCGGTTCCTGCCGGAGCTCTCCGGCCTGAAGCTGGAGATCGACGAGCACGCCCAGCACAAGGACGTCTACGAGCACACCCTGACCGTGGTGCGCAACGCCGTCTCGATGGAGGAGGACGGGCCCGACTTCGTCCTGCGGATGGCCGCGCTCATGCACGACGTGGGCAAGCCGGCGACCAAGGCGGTCGGCCCGGACGGCCGGGTCAGCTTCCACCACCACGAGGTGGTCGGCGCCCGGCTGACCAAGCAGCGGATGAAGGCGCTGCGCTATCCGAAGGACGTGACCGGCCAGGTGGTCTCGCTGGTCCGGCTGCACCTGCGGTTCTACGGGTACGGGCGCGGCGAGTGGAACGACTCGGCGGTGCGCCGGTACGTCACCGACGCCGGTGACCTGCTGCCCCGCCTGCACAAGCTGACCCGATCCGACTGCACCACCCGCAACCGGCGCAAGGCGGCGGGGCTGTCCGCCGACTATGACGCGCTGGAGGAGCGGATCGTCCGGTTGCAGGCGGAGGAGGACCTGGCCCGGGTCCGACCCGATCTCGACGGCAACGCGATCATGGAACTGCTCGGCGTCCCGCCCGGTCCGATCGTCGGCGAGGCCTGGCGGCACCTGAAGGAACAGCGCCTGGAACGGGGGCCGCTGAGCCGCGACGACGCCGAGGCGGAGCTGCGGCGCTGGGCCCGGGAACAGGGCATCGGCGGTTAGCGGCCCGCCGGCCGGCGCGACATCGGGGCCGGCCGTCGCAGTCCCCCGGCCGACCCGGCGGATGTCGAGCCGCCGAACCGCCCGCTACCGTCGCAGGCAGCGGACGCGGGGTGAGGCGGGGAGACGGTCGTGGCGGTGTCGGGTTGGCCGGGTAACCGGTCCTTCCTGGTCCCGCTGGTCGCGCTGGCGTCGACGCTGGTGGTGCTCGTCGTCGCGATCGTCGTCGTCCTCGCCTCCCGCCGCGACGAGCCGACCGGTGGCGCCGCCTGCCTGACCGGCAGCTGGGCGGTCACCTCCCACCGCGAGCGGGTCGACGTCCCCGACGCCGGCCGGCTGGAGTTCACCGGCGGCACCGGCGCCACCATGTCGTGGAACGCCGAGGGCCAGGCCGTCACGGACTACCGCACCGGCACCTTCTACCGCAGCGCTCACGCCGGGCAGGAGGTCGTACTGGAGCTGCGGGGCACGGTCGAGTACCGCTACCGGCTGACCGCCGAGCGGATCGAACTGCCCGACGTACGCTCCCACGCCACGGTCCGGCTGCGCGTCGGAGACGGTACGGCGGGACCGTGGCGGAACTTCACCCCGTCGACCGAGCCGCTCGGCTACGTCTGCGCCGGGGACACCCTGACGGTTGAGTCCCTGCTCTTCACCACCGGCTACGCCCGGCTGCGCTGAGGACGGGACCGCCGCGCCGAGGGCCCGACAGCACGGCGGCCCGCCGCCCGAGCGGATCGGGTGGCGGGCCGCACCGGGGCCCGGTCGCCGCTCAGTTCGGCTCGACCGCCGACTTCCCGCCGTTGGTGACCGCGCCGTCGACCACCGGGCCGCCCTCGGTGCCGCGTACCGCGCCGAGCCGGGCGAGCAGCCCGGACAGGTCGACGCCGGTCAGGTCGGTGCCGAGTTGCAGGCCCTGGGCCACGTTGGCGGCGACCGACTTGGTCAGCGAGGAGGCACCGTCGGTGGAGATCACCGTGATCTTGTCGATCGCACCCACCGGCGCGCTCGCCGCCTCGACCACCTGCGGCAGCACCTTCACCAGCAGGTCGAGCACGGCCGCCTCGCCGTACGTCGCGAAAGCCTCGGCCTTGCGCGACATCGCCTCCGCCTCGGCCTGGCCCCGGGCCAGGATGGCCGCGGCCTCCGCCTGGCCCTCGCGCTCGACGGCGTCGGCGATCGCGGTACGGCGGCGCTGCTCGGCCTCGCCCTCCTTGGCGCCCTCGATCGCGTTCGCCTCGGCCAGCGCGGCCCGGCGGGCCCGCTCGCCCTCACCGGTCAGCCGGGCCTGCTCGGCCGCGGCCTGTGCGGCGGCGATCGTGGCCTGCCGCTGCGCGTCGGCGCGCAGCACCGCCGCGTTCCGGTCCGCCTCGGCCTCCTGCTCCACCTTGTACCGTGCCGCGTCGGCCGGCTTGCGGACCTCGGTGTCGAGCTGGCGCTGCTTCAGCTCGGCGTTGCGCTCGGCGACCTTCTGCTGCTCGGAGAGGATGGCCTGGTCCCGTTCCGCCTGGGCGAGCGGACCGGCGGCGGCGGACCTCGCCTTGGCGGCGTCGATCTCGGCCTGGATGCCGGCCTGCTTCAGGGACAGGTTCCGGTTCGCCTCGGCGATCGCCTCCTCGGCGAGCAGCCGCTCCGTCTCGGCGACCTGCCGGGCGCGGGCCTCGGCGATCGCCGCGTCCTTGAGCACCCGGGCCGCCTCCGGCCGCCCCAGATCCTGCAGGTACGAGCCCTCGGCCAGGATGTCCTGCAACTGGAAGGTGTCGAGCACCAGACCCTGGTTGGTCATCGAGTGCTCGGCCTCCTCGGCCACCGCGCTGGCGAACGCGGCGCGGTCCCGGATGATCTCCTCGATGGTCAGCCGGCCGACGATCGAGCGCAGCGCGCCGGCCAGCACCTCCCGGGTGAAGCTGTCGATCTCGTCCTGCTGGTGCAGGAACCGCTGGGCCGCCGCCCGGATCGCGTCCTCGGTGCCGCCGACCTTGACGATCGCCACGCCGTGCAGCTCGGCCCGGATGCCCTGCTTGCTCACCGCCCCCTTGATGCTGACGTCGATGCGCCGGCTCGACAGGTCGAGCGACTGCAACTTCTGCACCACCGGCAGGACGAAGACGGAGGCACCGAGCACCACCTTCTGCCCGGACATGTCCGTGGAGCGGATGCCCTCGGCGGTCTGGGTGGTACGGCCCTTGCGGCCGGTCACGATGAAGGCCTCGTTCGGCCCGGCGACCTTGATCCGGGAGAGCACGAACATGACGAGGATGAGAGCGAGCAGTACCGCTCCGCCGATGGCGACGAGGATCAGCATGGCAGGTCCGTTCCGGGTGAGAGTTGGCCAGTGGTGCCGAAGTGGACTGCGCGGGTCAGTACGTCTCGACCAGCACGCTGGTTTCGCTGAGCGCCTCGACGACGAAGATCTGGGCGCCCAGCCCGACGGCCCGTTCCGCCTTGGCGTTGAGCTTGACCGGGTGGCCGCCGACGGTCACCCGCACCTCGCCGTAGCCGGCGGCCGGGATCGGGGTGACCACCACCCCGAGGGAGCCGACCAGGTCGTTGCGGGTGGGGGTGGCGTCGGTGCGCATGGTGCGGGCGGCCCGGCTCAGCCGGGACGCGAACCAGCCGGCCGGCAGCGCGGCGGCCGCGCCGAGGCCACCGGCCGCGGCCAGCGCACCGGGAGTCCGCGCGTCGAGCAGCTCGCAGGCGATGGCGCCGCCGAAACCGAGGACGCCGGCGAATCCGGCGATCGCCTCCAGGCCCACCGGCCCCTCGAATCCGGCGTCGCCGACGCTGACGAGTTCGGTGCCGAGCAACGCGAGCACCAGCACCGCGACGCCGGCGGCGCCGATGATGAGAAAGACCAGGGTCCCCGTTGCCACGACTTGCAAGGTAACCGGCCCCGGCAAGCCCACCGGGCCGGCGGCGGATCGGCGAGCCTTCACCAGCCCTTCGGCAGGGGGCCGAGCGTGATGTTCGGGATCGCCCCGAGTTCCTCGGGCAGCGGACGACGTTCCAGTTCGGTGCCGCGCAGGTCGACGAGGACGGCGTCGAGGGTGCGCTCGGGTGCGGCGGTGCCGGGGGTGGCCGGGGCGAGGGGTCGACCGGGTTCGAGGTAGAGCAGCCGGGCGTCGTCCACCCAGTGGACGTCGGCGCTGGGCAGCTCCCGCAGCACGCTGCCGGTGGCGACGTCGACGAGCTGCGGGGTCTGTTCCCCGTCCACCACCACGAACCGGCCGTTCGGCGACCAGGCGGCGGGGCCGGAGACGGTGCCCCGGGCCGGCACGGTCCTGTTCGGCGCCGGGCTGCCCACAGCGAAGACCTGCAACCCACTGTGCGGCGGCGGTGCGTCCTCCGGCCGCCCGGCGGTCAGGTCCGGCTGCGGCAGGGCGACCTCCTTGCCGTTCGGCAACCAGGTGAACCGGCAGGAATCGGGGCAGGCCGGGGTGCTCGTCTTCACCGCGTAGTGCCGGAAGCGCAGGTCGCGGTCGAGGATGCCGAACGAGATGACGGCGCCGCGCTCCCTGTCCACCAGGGTCAGCAGCAGCCGGGAGCCGTCCGGTGACCACTGCGGAGGGAGGGTCTGCGGCCCGGTACGGGCCCAACGCACCGTTCCGCCCGGCACCTCCAGCAGCCCTGTCTCGTTCGGGCGGTTGTACGCGCGCACCGCCGCGAGGTCACCGGTCGGCGAGGCCCACACCTCGTCGTACTTGCCGGTGGTCTCCAGGTAGCGCCCATCGGCCCCGTCGAGGAGGTAACCGCGGCCGGACTTGCCGGTGGTGGTGGCGCCGATGACGGTCCAGCCGGCGGGCAGGGCCAGCGGGGCCGCGAGCCAGTCCGCCGTCGGCCGGGGCTCGGCGCCCGGTTGCCAGAGCGTCGGGGTCGGCGTCGGCCGGGGTGCGGCGCCGACCTGGGCGGGTGGCGGCTCCGCCACCGGCCTCGGGTCCGCGCCGGGCCGGAGCCAGACGAAGGGGGCCGCGATCACCGCGACCGCGAGCAGTGCGGTGGCCACGCCGCCGGCCCGGCGCCGCATCCGGATCCGCCGCCCCTGCCGGACGGCGACGGCCGCCAGGTCGGTGCTGGGCCGCGCCTCGGCGGCCAGATCGTGTACGGCCTGCCGCAACAGGCGGTCCGCGTCGCGGGTCATCGGGTCCCACCTCCGTTTCGTGGCTGCGGGGCTCGCAGGCCCGGCTCACTGGTCGCACTCGCGGGGTTGCCGGTGGTTCGTGACTGCGGGGCTCGCAACCCCGGCTCACTCCTCGCACTCACCGGACCGCCCTCTCACGGTGGGTCATGTCGTCGAACTCCGGCACCAGCTCGCGCAGCTTGGCCAGGGCCCGGGACGCCTGGCTGGCCACCGTGCCCGGCCGGCAGCCGAGGGCCTCGGCGGTCTGCTCCACGCTCATGTCCTCGAGGTAGCGCAGCACGAGTACGGCCCGCTGTCGGGGCGGGAGCATCAGCAGCGCCTCGCGCAGCAGCAGCCGTACCGCGGTGTCGTGGTCGTGGGGCGAGCCGATGGCGTCCGGCTCCGGCACCTCCGCCGTGGGCACCTCGGGACGCCGGCCGCGCCGTCGCCAGGTGGAGACCTGGTCGTGGTAGAGGATGCGCCGGATGTACGGCTCCGCGTCGCCCCGGATCCGGGGCCACCGCGCGTACGCCTTGGCCAGCGCGTTCTGCAGCAGGTCCTCGGCGGCGTACCGGTCTCCGGCGAGCGCGTACGCGACGCGTAACAGCACGTCACCACGCTCGTGGACAAACGCGGTGAACTCCCGTTCGGACTCACGTCCCACGGCCCACCTCCCGTTGTACCGACGCCGGGTGGTCCGGAAAGTTTGCCTCCCGTCGCCGCGATCCGGGCTGTGGCCTCCGTCACCCGCCGTGATGCCGGAGCGCGGGGCGCCCGGTCGAGCGCGCATCCCGCCGGGCGCCGTGACTCTGCGGCACGCGTTGTGCCCCAGAGTCACGGCGCCCGGTCACACCCGGTCGTAGCCGGGGACCGGCGGTCAGACGCCGGCCGGGACCCGCTTCGGCTCCGTACCGGTGCCGAGGTGCTCGCGCAGGCGCTCGCCCTCGATGTCCACGTTCGGCAGCGCCTTCGACAGCCAGCCCGGCAGCCACCAGGCGCTCCGGCCGAGCAGCGACATGACGGCCGGCACGATCGTCATCCGGACGACGAACGCGTCGATCGCCACACCGATGGCGAGCGCGAAGCCCATCGACTTGATGACCGGGTCGTCGAGCAGGATGAAACCGGCGAAGACCGACGTCATGATGAGCGCGGCGGCGGTGACCACCCGTGCGCCGTGCCCCATGCCGTTGATGGTGGCCTGCGTCGGCGTGTCGCCGTGTACGAAGTCCTCCCGCATCCGCGACACCAGGAACACCTCGTAGTCCATCGCCAGCCCGAAGAGGATGCCGATCAGCAGGATCGGCAGGAAGCTGACCAGCGGGCCGGGAGTGTCCAGCCCGACCAGTTCGCTGAGGTGTCCCTGCTGGAACACCAGCACGGTGAGGCCGAAGGTCGCGCCGACGGTCAACAGGAAGCCCAGTGCCGCCTTCAACGGCACCAGCAGCGAACGGAAGACCAGCATCAGCAGCAGCACCGACAGGCCCACCACGAGCAGCAGGTACCACGGCATCGCGGCGGAGAGCTTCTCCGAGACGTCGATGCCGACCGCGGTCTGGCCGGTGAGCGCCACGTCCGCGCCGTCGACGTTCGCGACCTTGCCGCGGATGTCGTGCACCAGGGCCTCGGTCGCCGGGTCGGTCGGACCGGTGGTCGGGATGACCGCCAGCAGGGCCGTCCGCTGGTCACCGCTGAGGCTGGGCGGTGCGACCGCGAGCAGGTTCTCGGTGCCCCGCAGCGCCCCGGTGACCTCCTGGGCCGCCGCCGACGTCCGCTCGGCCGAGTCGCTCGACACGACCAGTACCAGCCGGTTGTTGAAGCCGGGCCCGAAGCCCGTGCTGATCAGGTCGGCGGCCTCCCGCGCCGGGGTACCCTCCGGGCTGGTGCCGTGGTCCGGCAGCCCGACGCGCATGTCGGCGGCCGGGATGGCGAGGGCGCCGAGGCCGAGCAGGCCGACCAGGATCAGCGGTACGCGGAACCGGACGACAGTCCTCGCCCAGCGGAACCCGAAGCCCTCGGCGCTGGGTGCGTGGGCGCCGCCCCTGGTGCTGGTCGGCCGGTCGCCGCTTGCGGCGTTGCTCGGCTGGGTGCCGCTTGCGGCGGTGCTCGGCTGGGTGCCGCTTGCGGCGGTGCTCGGCTGGGTGCCGCTTGCGGCGGTGCTCGGCTGGGTGCCGTTTCCGGTGCGGAGCCGGCGCGGCAGGATGCGCAGACCGGCGAAGCCGAGCAGTGCCGGCAGCAGGGTCACCGCGACCACCACCGCGACCGCGACGGTGCCGGCGGCGGCCAGACCCATGACGGTCAGGAACGGGATGTCGACCACGGTGAGGCCGGCCAGCGCGATCACGACGGTGACCCCGGCGAAGACCACGGCCGAGCCGGCGGTGCCGATGGCCCGGCCGGCCGCCTCCTCGGGTTCCAGCCCTTCCAACAGGTGTTGCCGGTGCCGGGAGGTGATGAAGAGGGAGTAGTCGATCCCGACCGCCAGGCCGAGCATCAGCGCGAGCACCGGTGCCGTACTGGTCAGCTCGACGGTGCTGCTCAGGGCGTACAGCCCGGCCATCCCGGCGCCCACGCCGATCAGCGCGTTGAGCATCGTCATCCCCGCCGCGACCAGCGAGCCCAGGGTCACGACCAGCACCACCAGCGCGACCACCACGCCGATCGCCTCGGTGCCGCCGATCTCGGGCACGCTCGACATCACCTCGCCGCCGTGCTCCACCCGCAGGCCGGCGTCCGTCGCCGCCGCGCCGCTCCGCTCGTACGCCTCGCGCTGCGCCTCGGTGATGTTGTCCGCCTGCTCGGCGAACTGGACCTGGATCAGGGCGTGCCGCCCGTCCGGTGACACCGAACCGGTCGCGAACGGGTCGAGCGCGCCGACCGCGCCGGGCAGCGTGGCGGCCTCCCGGACGAGGTCGCGCACCGCGGCCTGCTGGGTGGGTCCGGCGATCGTCTGGCCCTCCGGCACGGCGACCACGATCGTGCCGGTCGCGCCGCTGGCCTCGGGGAACTCCCGCTGCAACGCGTCGATCGCGCGCTGCGACTCGGTGCCGGGGATGGAGAAGTTGCTTGAGGTCGAGCCCATGAAGGCCGCTGCCGCACCACCGAGCGCGGCCAGCGCCACCAGCCACAGGGCCACGACGAGCCTGCGGTGCCGGAACGAGGCCCGACCGAGCCGGTACAGGACGGTTGCCATGTCGGTCGCTTCCTTTGTCGAGGGGGGAGCCGTCTTTGTTACGGGGCGCCGTCTTTGTTGAGGGGCGCTGTCTTTGTCGAGAGGGCTCCGCCGCAGGGGTGCGGGGAGCGGGCTGCGGGAAGCAGGGGTCAGGCGTCGGGCCGGAGCGCGCGCCGGGCCACCCGGACGAGGGCCGGCCGGAGCACGCTATCGCCATCGTCGCTGTGGTCGATGGCAACCGCGGAGATGCCGGCGAGCAGCACCTGCGCCGCGATCTGCGCCGCCGGGTCGGGGGACCGGCCGGCGAAGGCCTCGACCAGCCGGGCGGTGACGGGTTGCAGGTCCGCGAACGCCGGGTGCTCGAAGAGCTGGAGGTCGTGGTAGATCAGCGCACCCTCGCGCCGGTACGCGAGCACCAGGTCGATGAAGCCCTCGATGGCGGCTTCCCGGGCGGCGGCGGGGTCCAGGGGACCGAGCCGGGCGTCGAGGTCGGCCAGTTCCCGCGCGGCGGGGGCGATCAGGGCGAGGAGGATCGCTTCCTTGCTGTCGAAGTGGTAGAGCAGAGTGGCCTTGGAGCAGCCCACCTCGACCGCGATGTCCTGTAGCGACGTGCCCTTGAAGCCCGCGTGGGCGAACTGCCGGGCCGCCGCGCCCAGGATCTCGTCGCGGGTCCTGCCCCGTGCCATCCCGGCCTCACCTCCGTACCCGAGCATGCCTGACCGATCGGTCAGGAACTGGCCGATCGGTCAGGATGTGAGCCAGGTAACTGTCGGTCGCCGGACGTCGTCGCCGCGCCGTCCCGCGGAGGAACGGCCGGACCGCCGCCCGATGCGGCGGCCCCGCAGAGCCCGACCATGCGGCGGGCTCTACGGGGCCAGGCCGGGCCACCGGCCCGCCTCGTCGTCCGGGGACTACCCGGCGTCGTCCGGGGCCGGCTCGACGGCCGGGCAGGTCGCGCCGCGGGCGGGCAGGGTCAGTGAGACGAGATAGCGGTCGACCGCCCCGGTCATGCACGGCCCGCTGTTGTAGCTGCCGTGGCCAGCGCCGTCGTAGCTGAGCAGCACGCCGTGCCGGCCGAGCTGCCGGGCCACGTTCGTTGCCCACTCGTACCCGCCAGCCGGATCGTGCCGGGAGTTGATCAGCAGCAGCGGCCGGTCGGTCTCGACGTCGAGGCGGTGCTGCGGATTGGCCACCGGGACGGGGGTGCCGAGGCAGGACTCGACCACGGCGAGTGCCCGCGGGTAGCGCACGTCCGGGCCGGTCCGGGCCATCCGGCGCAGCAGCCCGGCGTACTCGCGGTGGTCCCGGATCGGCAGGCTCCAGTCCTGGCAGAAGATCGCCAGCTCGTTCGGGGCCGTCGGCTCCGGCTCGGCGTTCCCGACCGGCGCCGCCGGAGTATCCGGCCCGCCGGCGTGCAGTGCGCGCAGGGTGCGGGCGAACTCCGCCCAGTCCGGTCCCTTGAACGCGCGGTGCGCCCGTTCCGCGCTCAGGACGTACGGCGTCAGGTTCCTCGCCGGGTCCGCCGGGTCCGGCAGCTCACCGCGTCCGGCCCGGGCGAGCAGGTCGGCCCAGACCGCGCGGACGTCCCGCCCGTGCAGGGCACAGCTTTCGGTACGGTCGCACCACGCCACGAACTCGTCGAACGAGTCCTGCGCGGTGGCGGTCTGGGTGTCCAGGAAGGCGCGGGTTTCCAGGCTGTGGTCCACCACGCTCTCCAGCACCATCGCCCGGATCCGGTGCGGGAACTTCTCGGCGTACTGCGCCCCGAGCAGCGTCCCGTACGAGCTGCCGTGGAACGTCAGCCTCGGTTCGCCCAGCGCGGCCCGGATCGCCTCCAGGTCCCGCACGGTGCTGAGCGTGTCGACGTGGTCGAAGACCGGCCCGGTGTGCCTGCGGCAGTCCGCCCAGAGCCGGCGGTTGTACGCCACCGTGGCGTCGAAGTCGGCCTGGCTCGTCAGTACCGGCGCAGGGCGCTGGCCGAGCAGTTCGGTGGAACACCGCACCGGGTTGCTGGCGCCGACACCGCGCGGGTCGAAGCTGACGATGTCGAACCGGCGGCGCAGTTCCGCGCTGAACCGGCTCATGCCCGTCACGATCCGGCCCACCCCGGAGTCGCCGGGACCGCCGGGGCCGAACACCAGCGTGCCGACCCGGGCGGCGGGGTCGGCCGCGGTCCGCCGGGCCAGCGCGAGGTCGAACCTCGGCCCGGCCGGCCGGTCCCAGTCGACCGGCACGGACAGCGTGCCGCACCGGGCGGTGGGGTCGGCCGGACAGGGCGTCCAGGCGATGGTCGGGGCCGGCCCGGGGGGTGGGGTGCGGTCCGCCGCTGGCGCGGCCCCGCCCGTACCGGGGCTGCCGAGGCCGGCCAGGGTGACGGCCGCGACGAGGGCGGCGGTCCAGGTGACGACCCGGGGCGGGCGACGCCGCCGGGTCGAGTTGCTTCCGCACAGCATCAAGTGCTGTCCTTTCGGAGAAGGAGTGTCGCGCTGAAGACTCGCCCTGGGGCGAGGTGGTGCTTCTTCCACCTGGGCCGTCGAGTTGGCGCTCGGCGGCCCAGGGCCCGGACCGCTACTCGACGTCCTTGAGGACCCGTTCCAGCGAGGCCATCCGGGTCTCCATGGCGGCCAGCCGGGTGGCGAGTTCGGTCAACTGGTGTTCGGTGCCCGCCTGGGCGCGTACGGCGGCCTCGGCGAGCGCCCGGTAGTCCCCGTCGCGTCCGGCGGCCATCCGGGTCCGCCAGTTCCGGGAGAGCTGCACGATCACGGTGGTGATCACCGTGATGAGCAGGGCGAAGATGCCGAGTGCCCCGATGACCTCGGTCCAGTCGTGCTCGCTCATGACCGCGATCCCTCCTCGTCGTGGCGCTCGCCCGACTCCGGGAGGCTGAGCGTCTGCGCCGCCGCCTCGACGGCGTCCGGCGTGAGCCGGATGTCGAACTGGTTGACCTCGTAGAACTTCATTGCCTTCCCGTCCTCCGACAATTCGAGGTGCGCCGACACCAGGCCGGCCGTCTCCAGCTTCCGCAGGTGGACCTGGAGAAGTGCCCGGCTGATGCCCAGCTCCCGGGCCAGCCGGCTCACGTAGTTGCGCTCCCGGACCAGCGCCGCGACGACCCGCAGCCGGTGCGGGTTGGCCAACGTGGACAGCACCCGTACCAGGTCGTCACCGGTCGGGGCGGCCCTGCTCATAGCGGAACCCTGCACATGCCAAAGAAAGTTAGCAGGTGCTCATTCGGGTTGCCAACCGGTTGTGCCCCCTACGGGGCCGGAGCGGTCGGTGCTCCGGTGGACAATGGCGGGATGCGCTGGACCGTCCTCGATTCGCCGATCGGCGAGCTCTCCGTCGCCGTGGACGAGGTGGGCATCTGCGGCGTGCGCTTCGGCCCGGTCGGGTCGGCGGTACCGGAGGCCGACCTCCCCGAGCTGGCGGCGGCGCTCACCGAGCTGCGGGCGTACTTCGCCGGCGAGCTGACCGGCTTCACCGTGCCGCTGCACGTACTGCGGGGGTCGGAGTTCGAACGGGCCGTCTGGGCCGAGATGTCGAAGATCCCGTACGGCGAGACCCGCACCTACGGCGAGGTGGCCGCGGCCGTGGGCGAACCGGGGGCGGCGCGGGCGGTGGGGGTGGCCTGCAACCGCAACCCGATCCCGGTCATCGTGCCCTGCCACCGGATCGTCGGTGCGGGCGGCAAGCTGGTCGGCTTCGGCGGCGGCCTGCCCCGCAAGCGCCACCTGCTCGAACTGGAGGCCGGGGTCGCGCTCCGGCACGCCTGGACGTGAGCCCGGTCGCCCGGCCGGTGGCGGCACCGGCGACGGCGGACAGAACGACGCGGGGCCGGACCGTTTCCGGTCCGACCCCGCATTCGACTACCTCGATCAGCGCTCGATCGTGCCGGCGATGAAGTCCTCGACGGCCTGGTGGGCGTCGTGGTCGGCGTACTGCTCGGGCGGAGACTTCATGAAGTAGCTCGACGCGGAGAGGATCGGTCCGCCGATCCCCCGGTCCAGCGCGATCTTCGCGGCCCGGACCGCGTCGATGATGACGCCGGCCGAGTTGGGCGAGTCCCACACCTCGAGCTTCAACTCGGCGTTGAGCGGCACGTCGCCGAAGGAGCGGCCCTCCAGCCGGATGTACGCCCACTTGCGGTCGTCCAGCCACGGCACGTGGTCGGACGGGCCGATGTGCACGTCGCCCTTGGTCATCTCGTGCGGGATCTGCGAGGTGACCGACTGGGTCTTGGAGATCTTCTTGGAGACCAGGCGGGTGCGCTCCAACATGTTCATGAAGTCCATGTTGCCGCCGAAGTTGAGCTGGTACGTGCGCAGCAGCTCGACGCCCCGGTCCTCGAAGAGCTTGGCCAGCGCCCGGTGCACGATCGTGGCGCCGACCTGGCTCTTGATGTCGTCGCCGACGATCGGCAGCCCGGCGTCGGTGAACTTCTGCGCCCAGACCGGGTCGGAGGCGATGAAGACCGGCAGCGCGTTGACAAAGGCGCAGCCCGCGTCGATCGCCGCCTGGGCGTAGAACTTGTCGGCCTCGTCGGACCCGACCGGCAGGTACGACACGACCACGTCGACCCGGGCGTCCCGCAGTGCCCGCGCGACGTCGACCGGCTCGCGGTCGGACTCCTGGACGATCTCGCGGTAGTACTGGCCCAGACCGTCGAAGGTCGGGCCGCGCTGCACGGTGACGCCGGTCGGCGGCACGTCGCAGAGCTTGATCGTGTTGTTCTCGCTGGCGACGATCGCCTCGGCGAGGTCCATGCCCACCTTCTTGGCGTCCACGTCGAACGCCGCGACGAACTCCACGTCAGAGACGTGGTAGTCGCCGAAGGTAACGTGCATGAGACCCGGAACGCGGTCGTTGGGGTCGGCATTGCGGTAGTACTCGACGCCCTGGACCAGGGACGAGGCGCAGTTACCCACACCGACGATGGCGACACGGACGGAGCCCATCGCGTTTGCCTCCTTCTTGTTCACGGCCGCTCCGGCTCATTCCTGGGCTGCCCAGGCGGAGGCGGGCTGTTGTCTTGTGCTGGCCCCGTGGCGGTGCCGCCCGGGGAACCCGGGACGCCCCCCGGGGTGGTGGTGGACCCCGACGGGTCCCGGCCGGAGCGCTCGTTGGCGATGAGCTCCTCCAGCCAGCGGACTTCGCGCTCGCAGGCGTCCAGGCCGTGGCGCTGAAGTTCGAGCGTGTAGGCGTCGAGACGTTCGGCCGCCCGGCTCAGCACGTCGCGCAGACCCTCGCGACGCTCCTCGACCTTGCGACGACGGCCTTCGAGGATCCGCAGCCGGGTCGCCTGGTCGGTACGGGCGAAGAACGCGAAGTGAACGCCGAACCCGGTGTCCTCGTAGGTCTCCGGGCCGGTCTGGGCGATCAGTTCGGCGAAACGTTCCTTGCCCTCTGCTGTGATCTTGTAGACGATCCGTCCGCGTCGGCTGGTCAGGGCCGGGATCTCCTCGGCCGTGGCCGGCGTCTCGGACGCCTCGCTGATCCAGCCGGCCGCCTGGAGCCGGCGCAGCGTCGGATAGAGCGAGCCGTAGCTGATCGCGGCGCGGATCGCCCCGAGCTTGGCGGTCAGCTCCTTGCGCAGCTCGTAGCCGTGCATCGCGGATTCCTGCAGCAGGCCGAGGATGGCGAGCTCAAGCACTGAGCACCCCTCTCCACGCCCCGTTAGGACTGCCGTAACCGGCGCGATGTATCGGGCCGATACATCGCACCGTAGACCCTGGCGCGCGTCGAGGCAAACCCGCCGCTCGGCACGCCTTCAATCACTCTCCGTGACCATGGTCGCCTCGCCCGGCCGGAGCCAGTACTCTTCTCCGCATGCGTACGCAGCGCCGGGTCGTCGACTACTCGCTTCAGAAGCGAGCGCTGCTGCGTGAGGTGCATTCGGGGCGGGTCGGCACGTACGAGGTCTGTGACGCCTCCCCGTACCTGAAGAACGCCGCTCGGTTCCACGGCGAGCCGACCGAGACGCTCTGTCCGGTCTGCCGCCGGGAAAATCTGACCCTCGTCCACTACATTTACGGCGATGAGCTCAAGCAGTCCGCCGGCCAGGCCCGCACCCGTGCGGAGCTGTCCATGTTGGCGATGACGCTGCGTGAGTTCCAGGTGTACGTGGTGGAGGTGTGTCGCGGCTGCGACTGGAACCATCTCGTCGAGCAGTTCCTGCTCGGCCGGGACGGCGTCGTCACCGGGGAGGGCGCGGAGGCGAGCGCCGTCGCCGGTGATCCGACCGGTGCTGCCGCCGCGCTGGCGTCCGGGCCCGCGTCTAGACGAAGGCGTGAGGCTCGACGGTGAGCGCGACTCGTCTCCCGGCGCCCGGGACGCTCAGCCCGGGTGGGGACGAGTACAAATCAGCAAATCGGATAAGTCCGGTTATTTCCGATGCCGCCGCACGACCGAGTCGGCCAGTCCGACGTCGGTCGCGGCGTGTTCCAACTCACGGCAACCCGGTGGTGGCGCGAGTGGCCATCACCGCGACCGGCAGGGTGTGACGAATGAACTCGTACGGCGACCCTAGTTCCGCGCGCGGTCGGGCCCAGTACCCGGGCGCGGACGGCGACGCAGGCCCCGTGGACGACCCCTACCAGCGCCCCTCGTGGGACGGACAGGCCGGCCACCGGCAGTCCGCCAACGGCGGCGACCGGGGCGGTTGGCCGGCCAACGGCCGGGCCGACGCCCCGTCGGGCCGGGCGGGCGCCAGTGGGCGCGCGCCAGCGGGCCGGGCCACACCGCCCGGCCGGGCTCCGGCCGGCGGCGGCTGGACCGGCGCGGCTCCCGCCCCGGGTGCGGCATCCGTCGACGGCGGTGGTGGCTGGAACGGCGCCTCCCCTGCCTCGGGCTCGGCCTCGGTCGGTTCCGCCTCGGTCGGCCCGGCCTCGGCCGGGCGGGCCCGGGTCGGCCGGGCCGGTGTCGGCGGAGCACCGGTCTCCGGCGCTCCCGGCTCCGGCGGCGCGTACGGCGGCCGGGCATCGGCCGGCCGGGCGGCCGTGGGCGCGGCCTCGGTGAGCGGCGCCGGTGCCAACGGTGCGGCCGGACGAGCCCGGGTCGGCCGCGCGTCGGTGCCGGTCTCCCCGGCCGGTCCCGGTGGTCCGGGCGGGCCTGGCGGTCCGGGCGGGCCGGGTGGTTCCGACGGTCCGGGTGGCCGGCGCGGCCGGCGCCCCGAGCCCGATCCGTCGGCGGCGCGCAAGGCGAAGAAGCGCAAGCGGATGAACATGATCATCGGCGCGTTCGCCGTGTTCATCATGTTGATCGGTGGCGGCGTGGTCGCGATGACCTGGTACTCGACCAGTGTCCCGGTGCCGAACGAGCTGCCCGTGCCGCTCTCCACCACCATCTACGCGGCCGACAACAAGAACAAGATCGCCGAGCTGGGTGAGCAGAAGCGGCAGATCGTCACCATCCAGCAGATCCCGGAGCACGTACAGCACGCGGTGGCGGCGGCGGAGGACCGCAACTTCTACAAGCACGACGGCGTCGACTACGCCGGCATCGCGCGGGCCGCCTTCAACAACTTCACCGGCGGCAGCAAGCAGGGTGCCTCCACCATCACCCAGCAGTACGCCCGGAACGCCTACGAGAACCTCCAGGACGACAGCTACACCCGGAAGGTGAAGGAGGCGGTGCTCGCGTCGAAGCTGAACGACAAGTTCAAGAAGTACGAGATCATGCAGCACTACCTCAACATCATCTACTTCGGTCGTGGCGCGTACGGCATCGAGATCGCCGCACAGACCTACTACGGCAAGCCGGCGAAGAACCTGACGAAGGCCGAGGGTGCGGTGCTGGCGGCGTTGATCAAGCAGCCGGTGCCCGACGAGGTGACCGGGCACAAGGGCTTCGACCCGGCGGACAACCTGGAGGACGCCAAGGGCCGCTGGGCCTACATCCTCGACGGCATGGTCGAGGAGGGCTGGCTGCCGAAGGCGGAGCGGGACCAGATGAAGTACCCGATGCCCAAGGCGAAGACCAGCGCCACCGCCTCGTTCGGGGTCAAGACGCCCAAGGGCAACGTGGTCAACTACGTCAAGGCCGAGCTGGCCGAGATGGGCGTCTGCACCACCGGCGAGACCCAGCCGGGCGGGAAGCCGAACTGCTCGGACGCGCTCCGGGACGGTGGCTACAAGATCAAGACCAGCATCAACTGGAAGATGCAGGCGGCCGCCGAGGCCGCGGCCCAGCGGAAGAAGGGCTCGGAGATCTACGACCAGCCCAAGAACCTCCAGGCGGCGATGGTCTCGATCGACCCGAAGACCGGCCGGGTGCTGGCGTACTACGGCGGGGACAGCGGGGCCGACTACGACTACGCCGGCAAGAACGTGGACAGCACCGGCTATCTGAGTGGTGGCCATCCGCCGGGATCGAGCTTCAAGGTCTACACCCTGGCGGCGGCGATCGAGGCCGGGATCTCGCTCGAGTCCCACTGGGACTCCACGCCCTTCACGGTCAAGGACACCGAGATCAAGGTGCAGAACGCGGGTCGCAACGCGGACTGCAAGAAGTGGTGCACGCTGGAGCACTCGACGATCCAGTCGTACAACGTGCCCTTCTACCACGTCACCGAGAAGATCGGCGCGGACAAGGTCCTGGACGTTGCGAAGCGGGCCGGCATCACCACCATGTGGGAGACCAGGGACAACCCGCCGAAGTACCACGACCTGCGCGAAGAGGACCCGAAGGACCTCTCCCCGGAACCGTTCTTCAACGTGGTCGCCTACGGCCAGTACCCGGTGACGGTGCTCGACCACGCCACCGGGCTGGCGACGCTGGCCAACCGGGGCACCTACAACAAGCCCCACTTCGTGTTGTCGGTGGAGCAGCAGGACCGGGAGACCGGCAAGTGGAAGCGGGTTGCCAACACCGGTGAGAAGCTCGCTCCGAAGAACGTGATCCCGGTGGAGGTGGCCGACGAGGTCACCTCGGTGCTGAAGAAGATCCCGGAGAAGAACAGCGCGACTCTGCAGGGTCGGGACGCGGCCGGCAAGACCGGCACCTGGGAATACAACAAGACGGAGTTCAACGCGCACGCCTGGATGGTCGGCTACACGCCGCAGTTGGCCACGGCGGTCTGGGTGGGCAGCAAGGACTCGAAGAAGCCCGAGATCAAGGACGACGACGGCAACAACATCGGCGGTAGCGGTCTGCCCGGCGACATTTGGCAGCGCTACATGAACGACGCCCTCAAGGGCGCCGCGGTCGAGTCGCTGCCGGACTCCAAGGGGATCGGCGACAAGGACGCCGGCAACGGCGAGGAGCCGCCGGCACCGCCGCCCACCGACCCCGGTCAGGGCGGTCCCGGCGGACCCGGCGGTCCGGGTGGCCCCGGCGGACCCGGTGGACCGGGCGGCCCCGACCCGTGCGCGATTCCCGGCGCCTGCCCGCCGGGCGACGGCGGTGACCCGCCCGGTGGCGGGGGGGACACTCCGGGGTTCCCCTTCCCGCCTAACCCGGACGACGCCGGGCGCGGCGACGAATAGCCGCCCCTCGCCGTCCGAGGCCGGCCGGAGATATCGATCATGACGGCGGTGGCCGGGTCCCGGTGGGCCCGGCCACCGCCGTCGGTACGTCCCGGCCCGGTCCCCGACACGCCGACCGGGCCGGACGGATCCGCGGCCGGTGAGGCAGGATGCCTGTTCATGAGCACGCGGTCGACGGCAGGCATCGACGAACCCGATAAGGCGGACCACCCGTCCCGGTCGGACGGCTTCGTCCGGGGGCTCTCCGAGGCGATCGGCGGCCCGCTCGGCGCGCACGCCAGCGGCCCCGACCGGCGCGGTACGCAGTGGAGCGGGCGGTTCTGGACCGCGGCGCGGATCGTGCTGGCGCTGACCTGCCTGACCCTGGCCCTGCACTGGGTGCAGAAGTCGCCCTGCCAGGACGGTGCCTGGAAGAACAACGTGCAGTACACACGGTTCTGCTACACCGATGTGCTCGCGCTCTACTACGCCGAGGGCCTGAACGAGGGGAAGGTGCCCTACCGGGACCACCCGGTCGAGTACCCGGTGGTGACCGGGTACTTCATGGGTGCCCTCGGCCTGCCCGTGCACAGCGTCGGCGAGGACCGTCCCGGGATCAACCAGGCGCAGTGGTTCTACAACCTGAACGCGCTGGTGCTCGGTGCCCTCGCGGTGGCCACGGTGGCGATGATCCTGGCGCTGCGCCGCCGCCGGCCGTGGGACGCCGCGATGTTCGCGCTCTCCCCCGCGCTGCTGGTCACCGCCACGGTCAACTGGGACCTGCTGGCCATCGGGCTCGCCGCCCTCGGCCTGTACGCCTGGGCCAGACGACGACCGGTGGCCGCCGGGGTCCTGCTCGGCCTGGCCGCCGCCGCGAAACTCTGGCCGCTCTTCGTCCTCTGGCCGCTCTTCGTGCTGGGCCTGCGTACCGCCCGGGTGCGGGCGATGCTGACCACCGTCGGCACCGCCGTCGTCACCATCGTCGCGGTCAACCTGCCGGTGGCGGTGCTCTACCCGGAGAACTGGCGGCGCTTCCTCGACCTGAACACCGAGCGCGCCATCGACTGGGGCACCCTGTGGTACATCGGCCGCTACCTGGACAGCAAGTTCCACGGCGGCGGCCCCGGCGACCAGGGGCCGTTCCAGTGGCTCGGCGACCACATACCGACGCTGAACACCGTGTCGTACGCGCTCATCACGCTGGCGTTCCTCGGCATCGGCGCGCTGGCGCTGTTCGCGCCGCGCCGCCCCCGGCTGGCCGCGCTCGTCTTCCTGATGGTCGCGGCGTTCCTGATCTTCAGCAAGGTCTGGTCGCAGCAGTTCACCCTCTGGCTGCTGCCGCTCGTGGTGCTGGCCCGACCGCGCTGGGGTGCCTTCCTCGCCTGGCAGTTCGCCGAGGTCTGCTACTTCGTGGCGTTCTACGGAGAGCTGCTGGGTGCCTCCGGCAAGCCGGTGTTCCCGGAGGGCGTCTTCGTGCTCGCCGCCACCCTGCGGCTGGTCACCGTCGTGGTGCTCTGCTGGCTGGTCGTCCGGGAGATCCTTCGGCCGGAGCGCGACGCGGTCCGCTCGACCTATCCGGACGATCCGGACGGCGGCGACTTCGACGGCGCCCCGGACGGCGGATGGCTGCGTCGCCGACGCAATGAGGTGACCGAGCCGGCGGCGGTGCCGGCCCAGTAGGTCGGGCCGGCCGGGCCGCGCGGATCAGGACAGCCGGTAGACCACCGTCTCGCCGATCTCCTCACGCTGGAGGCCCAACCCCTCGACCGGCAGCTCGATCGCGGCCTCCAGCGGGGTACCGGCGATCCGGTCCCGCAGCACGACCACGGTCCGTACCCCGAGGTTGCGCAGGTACTCGACGCTCACCGCATCCGGGAAGTTCGCCGTCACCTGCCGCACCTCGGCCAGCCTGTTCGGGGTGAAGCCGCTGCCGCCGTTGACCACGTCCTGGAACCGGCTGGTCGTCCAGAGCATCACGTGCTGGTCGGTGTTCTGGTCGGAGGGGAGCACGAGGATCGGTCCGGACGAGATCCGCATCGCCGTCGGTTGTGCCGGCACGATCGGGTGCGGGGTGCTGTTGAGGCCCTCGGCCAGCACCAACAGCAGCGGCAGCAGGGTGACCAGTCGCAGCCACGGCCCGGGGCGCGGTGGCACCCGCTCGGCCGCGGAGATCTGCCGCGCCCGCTCCGCGAAGGCGCCGACCGAGCCCGCCGCGAGGACGCAGAGCAGTAGCGTGCCCCAGATCATCAGCCGGCCCGGCGTACGCAGGCCGTCCCATCCCGGCAGGTGCTCGAAGAGGAGCAGGTAGGTGTAGGTGCCGCCGAAGAACCGGGTGCCCATCGCGAACACGCCGGTCACCAGCAGTGCGGCCAGCATCAGCAGCCGCTGGCGGCGGGTCCAGATCGAGAGGAACAGCCCGGCGGCGGCGAGCGCGTAGAGCACGAAGCCGGGCAGCAGCGTGGTCTCGGGGTGCCAGGGCAGTCCCGCCCGCGCCGCCTCGTGCAGGTCACCCCAGACCAGCGACTCGGCCGGGGCGGTGAAGAAGCCGCCGGGCGGGGGCGAGTAGCTGTGCAGCTCCTCGGCGGTACGCCGGGCGTTGGGGTGCAACTCGGCGACCTTGTAGTAGGGGATCGCCAGCAGGGCGCCGGTCGCCGCGAAGACGGCACCGCCCCAGAAGTCGGCGAGCAGCAACCGGAACCCGAACGGCTGGCGCGGCCGCCGCAGCGCCCGTCGGACCAGCCAGGTCAGCACCACCACGACCGAGATCAGACCCAGGACGTACGCGAAGACCAGGCCGATGCCGAAGCCGAGGCTGAGCTGCCAGGCGGCCACCAGCCAGCCGGCGAACGCCCAGCCGGAGCGGCGGCGCTCGGGCCGGTAACCGTGCCGCAGCGACCAGCCGTGTCCCCGGGCCAGCATCGCCAGCGCCAGCGGAATGGCACCGTTGGAGATGATGTGCAGGTGCCCGGCCTGGGCGAGCAGCCACGGCGCGTACGCGAAGCCGACGCCGGCCACCGCCGCGCCGATCCGCCCGGAACCGAGCTGGCGCACCAGCGCGTACGCCCCGAGGGTCGCGAGGGCGTGCGCGAAGACGAACAGGATGTTGTAGCGCAGGACCGCGGTCTCCGGCCCGTGACCGAGCATGCCGACCGGGGCGTAGCCGAGCAGGGTGTCGGAGAACGCGAACGTCCACGTCTCCGGGAAGAAGGCGTTGCTCTGCCAGAGCTGGGCCGGGTTGGTCAGCAGGATGTGCCCGGACCACGCGAGCTGCCAGGCCTGCAGGGTCGGGTCCCAGGTGTCCTGCGGCAGCGTGTGGCGGGGATAGCGCAGCGTGGGCCAGGTCATGAGTACGGCCAGCGCCAGGCTGGCCAGGCCGGCCAGCGTCCACTCGTGGACGAGGCGCCGCCCGACGGCCCGACCGATCCGCCGCAGTCGGCCCGGCACCGGTTCGGGGACCGGCGCGAACGCCGCGAACGGGTCGCCCGGCTTCTCCGGCTCACCCGGTTTCGCGGGGTCGCCCGGCTTGGCGGGGTCGCCTGGTTTCGCGGTCGGTTCTGCGGCGCCGGCCGGTGCTGCGGAGTCGCCCGGTTCCGCGGGGCCGGCGGGCTTCTCGGAGTCGCCCGGCTTTGCCGCGTCGCCCGGTTTCGCGGGGTCGCCCGGTTTCGCGGGGTCGCCCGGTTTCGCGGGGTCGGCCGATCTCTCGGAGTCAGCCGGCTCTGCCGGGTCGGCCGTGGCGGACTGCCCGTTGCCGGCGGTGGACGCCGGGTCGGTGGTCGCCGGTGGCCTGACCCCGGTCTTCCCCGGCCCGTGCTCCGTCGGGTCAGCGCTGCTCGGGTCAGCGCTGGGCCCGCCGGTGGTGGCCGCGTCCGTGGTGGGCGCCCCGTCCCCGGGGCGGGCCGCCGGCTCGCCGGACGGCGAGGACGGCCGGACGACCGGGGAGATCGGCCCGCCGAGCGGCGAGCTGCCGGAGTGCCCGGGGGCCGGCGCGTCGCCGCCCGTCGGCGTGGCGCGTACCGGGGTTTCGCCAGCGACGTTGGACTGGTCGGTGGACATCCCGGCCGCCCTACCGGCCCACGCGGTCGCGCAGGAACGCGATGTCCGCGGCCTGGCCGTCGACCCCGTTCGGCGTCTCGACGATCACCGGCGCGCCGGCCGCCCGTACGACGGCCACCAGCAGTTCGGGATCGATCACGCCGCTGCCCAGGTTGTCGTGCCGGTCCCGGCCCGAGTCGAAGCCGTCCTTGGAGTTGTTGGCGTGGATCAGGTCGATGCGGCCGGTGATCGCGCGTACCCGGTCGACGATGTCGAGCAGGTCCTCCCCGCCGGCATGCGCGTGGCAGGTGTCCAGGCAGAAGCCGACGTCGTACTCGCCCACCGCGTCCCAGAGTCGGGCCAGGTTGTCGAACCGCCGGGCACACGCGTTGTCCCCACCGGCGGTGTTCTCGATCAGCACCGGCGTACCCGGTCCACCGCGCTCGGCCGCCTGGGCGAACGCCTTGCGCCAGTTGTCGAAGCCGACCGCGATGTCGTCGCCCTTGTTGACGTGCCCGCCGTGCACGATCAGCGCCCGCGCGCCCACCTCGGCGGCGGCGTCGGCGTGGCTGAGCAGCAGTTTGCGGCTCGGGATCCGGATCCGGTTGTTGGTGGTGGCGAGGTTGACCACGTACGGCGCGTGGACGTAGACGTCCACCTCGGAGTCGCGCAGCAGGGCCGCGTCGGGGCGGGGTTGCGGTGCCTTCCAGCCCTGCGGGTCGGCGAGGAAGAACTGGACGACGTCCGCCTTCCGCAGGGTTGCCTCGGCCAACGGGTCCGTGGGATCGACGTGGGCTCCGATACGCATGAGGGCGAGCCTACGTCGCGTACGTCGCGGCGCGGGGAGGGGCCGTTCGCCGAGTGGTCCGCCGAGGCGGCGGAGGTGGGACCGGCGCGGCGCCCGGCTGGTCCCGCCCCGCGTGGGGCCCGGCGGGCGCGGTCGCGGGGCACGGGGCGCGCAGGTCGCGTCACCGGCCGGTGGGTGGCTCGTTTACCCAGGTGAGATCCGTGGCCCGGGTACGGGCCACCGGTGCAGACCGTGAGCCGTGCCGAGAGAGGAAGACGTGTCCCTGTCGCTCCGACACCGCCGAGCCACCGTGGCCGTCGCCGCGCTCGTCGCGGGTACGCCGCCGCTGGTGCCCGACGTCGCGACCGCCGAGCCGGTCGCGCCGCCGTCGGTCGGCACGCGGGAGAGCCACCGGGACATCCGGTTCGGCGGTACGGGGCTGGGCGGCCTGCGCTGCGTCGCGGCGCCGGAGGAGACGACCGTCAGCGTGCCGGCGGAGAGCACCGTACGGGTGGTCAACGGCACGGGCCGGCGGGCCCGGCTGATGCTCGACGGGGTGGCACGTGCCGAGTTGGCCGCCGGGTCCTCGGCGGAGGTGCTGCTGCACCACGGTCCGGTGTCGCTGGCGCTCAGACCGATCTGTATGTTCCCCGCCGGGTCGGCGGTGCGCGTCGAGGTGGGTCCGGCGGCGCAAGGTCCCGATGCGCCCGGCCCCTGGACCGCCGTGGCGGTGCCCGGCGACCAGCCTCCGCCGCCCGACCGGCCCGGCGGGGCCGCCGAGCTGACCGGCCCGGTCGCCCCGGTGCGGCCGAGCGAGCCGATCGGGCTGCTGGCGTTGATCGCCACCGTCTGCGTGGTCGGCGTCTCCGCAGGAGCAATTCGGGCGATTCTCGCTCATCGTGCAACACGGACTGTTGTCGCGTAAGATGACAATACAATAGGCTCCGCGGGGCGCCTCTCGTCCAACTCATCGGTGTGGTCGTTCCTCCCCAGGTCCCACCCAAAGAATGCGGACGGGTTGCGCCCCGCGGCCCGGTGTGGCGGGAACCCCCGCCGGTCGACCGACCGGCGGGGGCTCCGTCGTCTTCCGGGGTGTGCCGACGCCCGTGCCCGGAAGGGGCGGTGCCGGAGGCCCGGGGCCGGCGACCCGGCGCGGCGCGGGTACCGACGGTGTCCGGCGCGGGTGCACCAGGTATCCTGCTCAGGTTGTCCGTGGGCAAACCTGGCCCGCGCGACAGCGACGCACGACCTCCTGCCACGGAAGGACCGTGGCCGTTAGCCCAGAGGAGGTGAGCACGTCTTGCGTCATTACGAGATCATGGTCATCCTCGACCCCAGCCTCGAGGAGCGCACCGTCGCCCCGTCGCTCGACACGTACCTCAACGTGATCCGGACCGCGGGTGGCTCGGTGGAGAAGCTCGACGTGTGGGGCCGTCGGCGCCTCTCGTTCGAGATCAACAAGAAGGCCGAGGGCATCTACGCCGTCATCGACCTGCAGGCGACGCCCGCGGCGGTGGCCGAGCTGGATCGGCAGCTACGACTCAACGAGTCCGTGCTGCGCACCAAGGTCATCCGGCCGGAGACGCGCTGACGCGTCCCCGGCACGCCCGGATCAGCTCATCGCCTCTGTCGTACTGCTCTGGCAGCCTGTACGGCGGGATCGATGAGTGCGCGAGGAGATGGTCATGGCAGGAGACACCACCATCACGGTCATCGGCAACCTGACCGATGACCCCGAGTTGCGTTTCACCCCGTCCGGCGCCGCGGTCGCCAAGTTCCGGGTCGCCTCGACGCCCCGGTTCATGGACAAGGCCTCCGGCGAATGGAAGGACGGCGAGCCGCTCTTCCTGGCGTGCACCGTCTGGCGTCAGGCGGCTGAGCACGTCGCGGAGTCGTTGCAGCGGGGCGCCCGCGTGATCGTGTCGGGCCGGCTGCGCCAGCGGTCCTACGAGACACGTGAGGGTGAGAAGCGCACCGTCATCGAGCTGGAGGTCGACGAGATCGGTCCGTCGCTGCGCTACGCCACGGCGAAGGTGCAGAAGATGGCGCGGTCCGGCGGCAGCGGTGGCGGGTTTGGTGGCTCCGGCGGCGGCGGCGGTGGCCAGGGGGGCGGCGGAGGCAACTTCGACGACCCGTGGGCCACGGCGGCTCCGGCTGCCTCACGTTCCTCCGGTTCCGGTTCGGGCGGCGGAAGCTTCGACGAAGAGCCCCCGTTCTGACCCGGGCGCCGAGCGCCCGAGATCGCAAACCAGGAGCAAGAGCAATGGCAAAGGCTGCGGCACTGCGCAAGCCGAAGAGGAAGGTGAACCCGCTCGACAAGGACGGGATCACCTACATCGACTACAAGGACACCGCGCTGCTGCGCAAGTTCATCTCCGATCGCGGCAAGATCCGCGCTCGGCGGGTGACCGGGGTCACCTCGCAGCAGCAGCGGCAGATCGCCCGTGCGGTCAAGAACGCCCGCGAGATGGCGCTCCTGCCGTACACGGCCACGGCGCGCTGAGGGGGCACCGATATGAAGATCATCCTGACTCAGGAGGTGTCCGGTCTCGGCTCCCCGGGTGACATCGTCGAGGTGAAGGACGGCTACGGCCGTAACTACCTGCTGCCGCAGGGCTTCGCGATCACCTGGACCAAGGGTGCGGAGAAGCAGGTCACGGTCATCCAGCGGGCCCGCGCGGCCCGGGAGATCCGGGACCTCGGCCACGCCAACGAGGTCAAGGCCCAGCTGGAGAACCTCAAGGTCAACCTGGTCGCCCGCGCCGGTAACGGCGGGCGGCTCTTCGGTTCGGTCACCCCGGGCGACGTCGTGGACGCCGTCAAGGCGGCCGGCGGACCGTCGCTCGACCGGCGCCGGCTGGAACTGCCGGGCGCCATCAAGGCGGTCGGCAGCCACCAGGTGCGGGTCAAGTTGCACCCGGAGGTCACAGCCCGGTTCGACCTGAAGGTCGTCGCGGGCCAGTAGGGCAACGAGACCAGGGGCGCCACCCGATCACGGGTGGCGCCCCTGTCTGTTCTCCGGCCGCTCCCGCGCTCCCGGCCGTCCGTCGCTTCCAGCCGCTCCCGGCCGGCCCCGCTTGCGGCCGTGCCAGCCGTCCGGCCGTTCCGGTTGTCGCCGGGCCGGATGGGCGGGTGGGTCAGCCGAGCGGCTGGCCGCTGATCACACTGAAGAGCACGGTGGTCAACCCGCCGCCGACCACGGCGGCGGCCAGCCCGATGGTCACCGCCCGCCAGGCGTCGTTCCACCAGCGCAGCAGCACGGCGAGGACGAGGCTGGCGGTCAGGGCGGCCACGAACCGGGGGATCGCGTTGACCAGGGCCGCCACCGCCTGCCCCCGGTCCGACCGGCACACGCCGCCGGTCAGCTCCGGCACGCAGTCCACCGGCACGCTGGCGTCGAGGGTCAGCACCCAGACCAGGAAGAGCAGCGCCGGTACGGCGTACCAGGCCGCGGCGTAGAGGACCGCGCTGAGCGGGCCACTGGGCCGGCTGTCCAGCAGGTCGTCCTCCAGCCGCCGGCTCAACGGGCTGGGTCGGCGGGCCGTACCCGAGGCGGGCCGCCCCGTCGGCCGGCGACGCGGCGCGGTATCCAGCCCGCCACCGCGGGCCGTGGCCGACGACGCGCCGGAACGCTCCCAGCCGGCCCCCGTACCGGTGCGTTGGCGCGGCACCGCGGCCCGCCGGCCCCCGCTTCGGGCCGGCGGCGCCGACCGGGGCGACGCCGGGTAGGAAACCGCCGGCGACCGGGGCGCGGAGGCGGGCGTGGCCGTCCACCGCGGGTCGTCGCCGGCGAGTCGGGCACCGGACCAGCCGGCGCCCCCGCGCTCCGTGGCGCCGGGCGGCTCGGGGCCGACCAACTCGTCCCGCCGCCACTCGGTGGTGTCGGTGAACCGGTCCCACTGGCCGGTGTCGGTCATCCCGCCCCACGGGCCGGTGCCGCTGACCGGCTCCGCCCGGCCGGCTTCGCGGCGCTCGTCCAACGGGTCGTTCCCGGAAATCCGGCCCAGCGTCCCGGTGTCGGTGAACCGGTCCCACTGTCCGGTGTCGGCGGTGCCACCACGCCGGCCGGTATCCGCGCGGCGGCGCCCCGGGCTGGCCTCCGAGTGCCGTCCACCCGGGCGGTCGTCGCCGTACCGGCGCACCGGCCCGGTGTCGTCCTGCCGCCGTACCGGTTCGGCGTCGGGGGCGCGTCGGCGACCGGGCACCCCGCGACGCTCCGGTGCCGTCCCGCCGTCGTCGGCGTGCCGCCCCGCACGGCCCTTCTCGCCGCCGAGCTCCTCCGGTGAGCGCACCCACCGGGCGGCCGCCCTGCCGGAGCGCTGCTCCCGGGACGGATCGGCCGCGCCGGACCGGGCGACCGGAGTCGTACCGGCGGACGAGGTCGGCTCCGTCCACGTCGGGCCGGCCGACGACGTCGGTTCGGGCCAGGGGGTCGCGCCGGTCGAGGTCGGCTCGACCCACGGGATGGGGCCGGCGGAGGAGGTGGGTTCGGGCCAGGGGGTCGCGCCGGTCGAGGTCGGCTCGACCCACGGGATGGGGCCGGCGGAGGAGGTCGGTTCGGGCCACGGGGGTGCGCCGGTCGAGGTCGGAAGCGGCGGAAGGGGCCGCTCCGCGCCCGTGCCGCTCCGGCCCGCGGTGTCGCCGAACCGGTCGCGTGAGCGGGTCCGGCGCCCTGCCGGCCGATCCCACCGACCCGGCTCGTCCCGCTCCCACCCGTCCCGACCGCCGGGTCCCGGATCGGCGCCGGCCCGGCCCGGACCAGCCCCGGTGACGGCTCCGCCCGCCGCGCCGGTCGGGCCCGGCGATCCGTCGTCGCCGGCCGGACGCCACCCCTCGGCGCTCCGCTGCGACCAGCGACCGGCCGGCTCGCCGAGGTCCCGGCCCGGGCCCGGTACGGCCGGTCCCGGCTCCTCCGCGTCGGCCCGCCGCCGCCCACCGCCGCCGCGCGGCCGGTCGCGGCCGGGATCGCTCTCCTCGTCCGGAGCGGTTCCCCGGCGCCACCCGCCGGTCGACGCCGTCAGATCCCGGCCGGGATCCGCGGGGACCGGGGAGGCAGGCTCACCGGCCCCGGTACGCCGTCGCCAGCCTTCCGCGCCCGTCGTCTCCTGCCACCGGCTGTCGCTGCTCTGCCACGGCGGATCCGTCCGGGGGCCGGGCGGATCCTCGCCGGTGGCCTCGACCCGATGGTGCCGTCCGCCCCGACGGCCGCGTGGGGACTCGGCGCCGGCATCCGCGGGATCGGCCGGTGCCGGGGAACCCAGCGCCCACGGGGGCAGGTAGCTGTCGGCCGGCTCCGGGGCACCGCGCTCCCGGGCCCTTCGCCGGCTCGGGGTGCGGTACGTCTCGTCCGGACGGGAGTACGGGTCTTCCCGCGGCCAGGGGTTCGGATGACCGCCCCAGGCGTCGCTGTCGTGCCGCTCGTGTCGGGCGAGCTCACCCCGCCCCCGGTCCCGGTGGTCCACGGCCGGAGCGTGACCTTTCTGGTAAGTCGATCGCGAGGAGTCGTACCTGAGAAATTGTCGAGGGTGATGATACGCCGTCGATCCGGCGGAAAATCGACCGGCTTTCTTTCCTCCACATGCTGGGGACCAAGTTTCCGCAGCTCACAGCCGGTTCTGGCGCTCTTCCCAATCGATTTCCACAGGCTGTGCACAGGGCTGCGCACATCCCTGCCGGCAGCGTCCACAGGTTGTCCCGAGTTCCGTCCACCGCCCCGGTTGAGCCGTTGACCTCGTCTTCCGTATGGTTGCGACTCGACCTCGCCACGTCGGGCCGACTTCCCCCGGTCGCGCCGGCTGGTCGAGTCGATCCGGTGTCGTGGGTCGACCCGGATGCCGTGGTCGGTGGATCGGGCTGAAACTGTCGTACGCCAGCGGTTGGCTGGACCGGCAGGCGGTGCGGTGGAGGGGGTAGCGGTGTCGGTCACCGATGACATCCGCGGTGAGGCGCGCTCGTCCGGTCCACCCGACGTTCCGGCGCCCCGGGACGGCCAGTACGACAAGACTCCCCCGCAGGACATCGCGGCCGAGCAGTGCGTGCTGGGCGGCATGCTCCTCTCCAAGGACGCGATCGCCGACGTCGTCGAGATCCTCAAGTCCAACGACTTCTACCGGCCGGTGCACGCGACCATCTTCGACGCGGTCCTCGACCTCTACGGCCGGGGAGAGCCGGCCGACGCGATCACCGTGGCGGCGGCGCTCGCCGACGCCGGTGACCTGGGCCGGATCGGTGGCGCGCCCTACCTGCACACGCTGATCGCGAGCGTGCCGACGGCCGCCAACGCGGCCTACTACGCGCGGATCGTCGGCGAGCGGGCCGTACTGCGCCGGTTGGTCGAGGCGGGTACCCGGATCGTCCAACTCGGCTACGGCTCGGCCGGGGGCGGCGGGCGCGACGTCGACGACGTGGTGGACCTGGCCCAGCAGGCGGTCTACGACGTGACCGAGCGGCGGGTGAGCGAGGACTTCGCGGTCCTCGCCGACATGCTCCAGCCGACGCTGGACGAGATCGAGGCGGTCGGCGCGCAGGGTGGCGTGATGACCGGCGTCCCGACCGGCTTCACCGACCTCGACCGGCTGCTCAACGGGCTCCACCCGGGACAGCTGGTGATCGTCGCCGGCCGGCCCGGTCTGGGCAAGGCACTGGCCCTCGACACGCCGCTGCCGACGCCGACGGGCTGGACGACGATGGGCGAGGTCGCGGTCGGCGACCGGTTGATCGGTGCCGACGGCCGGCCCACGACGGTGACGGCCGCTTTCGAGATCCGCCACGGCCGCCCCTGCTACGAGGTCGAGTTCTCCGACGGCTCGGTCATCGTCGCCGACGCCGAGCATCTCTGGCGGACCAGCACCGTGGCGCTCGCCGTTCCGGCCGGGCGGTCGGTGCCGGCGGCGCCGGCTCGGGCGGCTCGGGGCGTGGGCCGGACGCCGGGCCCGGTCGCGGCGCCGACGGACGGGGTCGGGTCGCCGGGTCGGTCGGTGCTGACCACCGAGCAGATCGCCGCGACACTGTGGATCGACGGCGACGAGATCCCGGGTGCCGCTGGTGCTCCCCTCCGGCCCAACCACCGGGTGGAGAACACCGCGCCGCTGGTGCTGCCCGAGCGGGAGCTGGCCGTTCCCCCGTACGTCCTGGGGGGCTGGCTCGGCGGTGGCCGCCCGGCTCCGGCCCATCCCGAACACGGCTGCTACGTCGATCGGCTCCACGCGCTCGGGGTGGGCGGCCGGGGCCACATCCCGGTCGACTACCTGCGCGCCGGGCAGGCGCAGCGGCGGGCGCTGCTGGCCGGTCTGCTCGACGCGGCCGGGAGCGTCACGCCCCGGGGCGAGGTGCGGTACGCCTCGGCCTGTCGCCGCCTGGTTGAGGATGTCCGCGAGCTGCTCAACAGCCTCGGTTACCCCGCTACGCTGCGCTCCGCGCCCGGGGACGGGGGCCCGGCGGCGACCTACCTGCTCGACTTCACCACCCCCGACGAGGTGTTCCGGCTCTCGGGCCAGCGACTGACCCAGGTCCGGCGGGTGGCGGCCGGCGGCGCCGGGGGCGCGGAGGGCCGGGCGATCGTCGCGGTACGGCCGGTGCCGAGTGTGCCGGTGCGCTGCGTCACCGTCGACAACGACGAGCATCTCTTCCTGGCCGGGCGGGGCATGGTCCCCACGCACAACTCGACCGCCTCGATGGACTTCGCGCGCAACGCCGCGATCCGGCACAACTGCGCCAGCGCGATCTTCTCGCTGGAAATGAGCAAGGTCGAGATCGTCATGCGACTGCTCTCCGCCGAGGCGCGGGTACCACTGCACGTGCTGCGCAGCGGCCAGCTCTCGGACGACGACTGGACCAAGCTCGCGCGCCGGATGGGTGAGATCAGCGAGGCGCCGCTCTTCGTCGACGACACCCCGAACATGAACCTGATGGAGATCCGGGCCAAGGCGCGGCGGCTGAAGCAGCGGCACGACCTGAAGATGATCGTGGTCGACTATCTCCAGCTGATGAGTTCACCCAAGCGGACCGAGAGCCGCCAGCAGGAGGTCGCCGAGCTGTCCCGGGGGCTCAAGCTGCTGGCCAAGGAGGTCGAGTGCCCGGTCATCGCGGTGAGTCAGCTCAACCGCGGTCCCGAGCAACGTACGGACAAGCGGCCGCAACTGTCCGATTTGCGCGAATCCGGCTCAATTGAGCAAGATGCCGACGTTGTCATACTGCTCCACCGGGACGACTACTACGACAAGGAGTCTCCGCGCGCCGGTGAGGCGGACTTCATCGTGGCCAAGCACCGGAACGGTCCCACCGACACGATCACCGTCGCCGCCCAGCTGCACCTGTCCCGCTTCGTCGACATGGCGATCGTCTGACCGCCGTCCGGAAGCCGGGCGGCGTGACCAGGCCGGGCGGCGTGACAGGCCGGACAGCGCGGCAGGTCTAGCAGCGCCACAGGCCGGGCAGCGCGGCAGACCGGCAGCGGTGCTCAGCCGAGCAGCGGGAACCAGCCCGCCGCCTCGCCGAGCGCTGTCCGGTCGTGTTCGGTGAGCGACAGCCGCCCGGTCGCCTTGAGCAGATAGTCCAGATCCGACCAGTCGGTGGGTCGTACCGCCTCGTCGCTGAGCAGGCCGTCGACGGTGCCGACGGCGACGTCGACGGCGGCCTGGTCCGGCACGGGGGCGTCCGGCAGCTCCACCGCCAGGTCGAGATGGTGCACCACCGCCTCGGTGACGAGCGTGGCGAGGAAATCGAGGACGCTCAGTACGTGTCCCTGGGTGGCGACGAAGCCGCGCGGGTCGGCCCGGTGGGCCGCGCGTACCGCCGCCGACGCGGTCTCCGTCCAGGACGCGACCGTACCGGTGGGGCGGTCGAAGGCCGACGCGGACCGCCGTACCCACCAGGCGTGCCGGCCGTCGTCGGGGCCGGTGAAGCCTCGCCAGTAGCTGACCGCGTCCGTGTCGCCGGGCCCGGCCGTCGGCGTGGCCAGCGCGACCAGGGCCCGCCGGGCGTCGCCGGTGAGGTGCACGAGGAGGTCGGCGACCACCCATCCCCGGCAGCGCGTCGCGCGGAGCATGTCCCGGTCGTCGAGGCCGTCGACGGTCGCGGTGATCCCGGCGTACGCCCGTGCGAGCGCGCCGTGGTGCGGGGGCGGGAGCGGACCGGCGTCGCCCGTTCCGCCCACCCCGGTCAGTGCGTCCACCCCGCCCAGCCCACCCAGGTTGACCTCGTCACGTGCACAAGATCTCCGTGATCAGGGAGAGGTACCCACGACACGCGGACGACACGCGGGATCAGCTCCCTGATCACGGGGATCTTGGAGATGGGGCGGCCGGGGGGGCCGGACGCCGGGGACGGTCAGTCGAAGAAGTCGTTCAGGAAGCTCTTCTTCTTCTTGTTCTTGTAGTGGCCGTGGTAGCCCTGGTGGTGCCCCTGCGCGTGGCCGTACGCCGGTGCCGGCGGGTAGCCGTGCGCGGGCGGCGGCTGCGGGACGTGGCTCGGCGCCGGGTAGCCCGGCTGGTGCGGAGCGGGCGGCGGAGGCGCGTACCCGCCACCGGGTGCGGGCGGCACGTGCGACGGCTGCTGCGGCGGCCGTCCCTGCTGCTGGCTCCAGTTGGACTCGGCCTCGAACAGCTTCTCCAACTCACCACGGTCCAGGAAGATGCCGCGGCATTCGGTGCACTGGTCGACCGTCACGCCGCTGCGCTCGTACTGCCGCATCTCGCCGTGACACTTCGGACAGGTCATCTGCATCACTCGACGGTACCCGGTCAATTCACCCGGACGCCGTCAGCGCCGCCACCACTTCGTCGTCGGATACCTCGTGGAAGTCGTCGTAGTACCGGCTGACCGCCCCGAAGTCGGCCGGCCGGACCGGGCAGACCACCTCGTCGGCCGCCCGGGACAGGGCGGCGTACGCGTCCGGCGCGCCGACCGGGACCGCCAGCACCACGCGTCGGGCGCCCAGTTGCCGGGCGACGGCGACGGCCGCGCGGGCGGTGGCACCGGTGGCCAGCCCGTCGTCGACGATCACCGCGGTACGCCCGTCGAGCCGCAGCGGTGGGCGCCCCGACCGGTACCGCCGCTCGCGGCGGGCCAGCTCGGTCGTCTCCCGCCGGACCACCGCGTCCTCCTCCTCGAACGTGAGCCGGTCGGCGATTTGCTGGTTGAGCACCCGGACCCCGGCCGGGCCGACCGCGCCGAAGGCGACCTCGGGGGCCTCGGGCAGGCCCAGCTTCCGCACCACCAGCACGTCGAGCGGGGCCCGCAGCCGGGCCGCGACGGTGGCCGCCACCGGTACGCCGCCGCGGACCAGCCCGAGGACGGTGACGTCGGGCTGGCCGGCGAGGGCGCTCAGGCGCTCGGCGAGCACCTCGCCGGCGTCGTCCCGGTCCTGGTACGTCGGGTTCATGCCTCAGGTCTACGCCCGCCGGGAGCGCTCTGCCGGCGGACCGCCCAGAAACTGGCGGAGCGGGGGAAACTCCGGCCGGGGTCCGGAGGCCTCGGGGGCAGGTCTAGAGCATTCCGCCGAGCAGCCAGCCGAGACTCGCGGCGCCGACACCCACCCCGAGGGTGGCGACGACGTTCAGCAGCGCCCAGCCCCGCCCGGCCGGACCGCCGGCGGCCAGCCGGACCGTCTCGTAGCCGAACGTCGAGTACGTGGTCAGGGCGCCGCAGAAGCCGGTGCCGACCAGCGTCCCCAGCCAACCGGGCAGCCTGCTGCCCGCCCCGGCCAGCACGCCCAGCAGCAGCGCGCCGACCACGTTCACCAGCAGGGTCGCCCACGGCAGCGGCCGGGCCCGGCGCTCGGCGAACCGGATGGCGCCGAATCGGCAGACCGCGCCGACGGCCCCGCCGAGCAGCACCAGCGCCCAGGTCAGCACGGCCCCGCCGGCAACACCGGTCACCACCGGCGTACCCGCGCCGCCGCCCACATCCCCAGCCGTACGGCGGCGAGCGCACCGGCCAGCGTACCGAGCAGGTATCCGGTGGCGAGGGTGGCCCGACCCGCGTCGAGCAGTGCGCGGAAGTCGACGGCGTACGTGGAGAAGGTGGTGAACCCGCCGAGCACCCCGGTGCCGAGGAACGGCCGGAGCAGCCGGTGCGGGGCGAGGCGCGTGCCGGTCACCTGCATCAGCACCCCGATCAGGGCACAGCCGGCGAGATTGGTGACCAGGGTCGCCCAGGGCAGGCCGTCCGGCTTGTGCGGCCAGAGCAGCAGCAGGCCGTACCGCGCGCCGGAGCCGAGGGCACCGCCGAGGGCGACCACCGCGAACACGTCCCATCGGGCCCGGCCCGCGATCGGTGCACGGGGAGCCGGCCGGGGGGCACCGGGACGCGGCCGGTTCACCGGGCGGCAGCCACCGTGGGCCGGCTCCGCTCGACGGGCGGGCGGATCGCCGACCCGGCCAGCCGGAGCGCCGGCACCCAGGCCAGGAAGGCGACCGGGTAGAGCAGGTAACCGAAGCGGGTGGCGGGCATCAGCAGGATCGCGGCGAGCAGGCCGTACCCGCAGAAGACGGCGACCGACGCGGCAGTGCGGGGCGGACGGCGGACGAGCTGGACGGCGATCAACAGGCCGGTCGCGACGAGCAGCCCGGCGGCGACGAGCCGGCCGGCCGGCATCGCCTGGGCGATCAGGTAGCCGGGGAAGGGCGACTGCGCCGGGCTGGTCACCAGGCCGTGCCCGAGCGGGAAGCGCAGCACGTTCTCGACCAGCGCCGCCGAGTCGACCAGCTGGGCCGGCAGCAGCGCGGCGACCGGCAGGCCGACCGCGCCGGCGGCCAGCCGCACGCCGGCCCGGCGACCCCGGACGACGGCGTGGACCAGCAGCACCAGCGCGACCGGCCAGGCGAAGAGCTTCAGCGCGGCGGCCAGGCCGACCGCCACCCCGGCACCGGCGTACCGGTCCCGGGCGGCGCAGGCGATGGCCAGCAGGCAGAGCGCCAGCACCGGGATGTCGTCACCGCCGGTGGCCAGCGTCAGCGCGCAGACCGGCAGTACGGTCGCGAGCTGCACCGCCCGGACCAGGGCGCCGTCCCGGGACCGGTCGCCCCCCGGCGCCGCCCCGGTGCCCCGAAGCAGCAGCCGCACGGCGACGGCGAGCGCCACCGCGGTGGCGAGCGCGAACCAGATCCGCGCGTCGGTCCACCAGGCGGTGCCGGCGAGCGCCCGGGGCAGCCCGAACACCGCCATCCCCGGCTGGTACGGCGTGTAGCCGAGCAGCTGCTCACCGCCAGGCAGCGCCGCGATGGCCTCCCGGCCGAGGTACGGCGTGCCGTGGTCGAGCAGCCGCGCGCCGGACCGCTCGATGACGAGTACCTCCTCCTGCGCCCGGTCGACGCGGCCGCCGGCCCGCTCGACGGCCTGGATGATCATCGGCAGCAGTGCGGTCGACGCCCAGGTCAGCACGGTCAACCCGGCGCGGGCGGCGGGGCCGGCCAGCCGGGTGTCCGGGCGGCGGCGCCGGGCCAGGAGCTGACCCAGCACCAGCAGGGTCGCGACCGAGTAGCCGAGCGCGGCGACCTCGCCCCAGGCCCGGTGCGGCAGCAGCGTGGAGGTGGCCGCGGTGACCGCCGCGAAGGCGGCGGCGAGCGCGTAGAGCCCGAGGTCGGCGCCGAGGCCCCCGGCGGCGCGGTCCAGGCGGCGCCAGATCCCCCGGTCCCCGGACGGACCGGACGGACCAGACGGGGCGGGCGGGCCGGGCGTTTCCGCGGAACTCACGCGGGCAAGTGTGGCAGACGGTCCACGCGTCGCGGCCCGGATCGCCGGCCGGGTGACAGCCGGACCACGGCCCCCTCGTCGTGCAGGGCCGGCGCGAGCGTGCCGGGACGGCCGCCCGCCCCCTGGTGCAGCGCGGCGAGCAGCCGGGCCGCCGGCATCGGCCGGGCGAACAGGTGTCCCTGCCCGGCGACGCAGCCGAGCTCCCAGAGCGCCCGGCGTTGCGGTTCGCTCTCCACCCCCTCCGCCACCACCAGGAGGTCGAGGCTGCGGCCGAGGTCGACCGTCGAGCGGATCACCGCGATCGCCTCGGTCGAGGTCTCCATCGCGGTGACGAAGGTACGGTCGATCTTCAGCTCGTGCACCGGGATCCGGGACAGCATCGACAGCGACGAGTAGCCGGTGCCGAAGTCGTCCAGGGCCAGCCGGATGCCGGCGTCCCGGAGCTGGCCGAGCACCTGGTCGACGACCTCGAGCTGGCTGAGCGTCAGCGTCTCGGTCAGTTCGAGGATCAGCCGGTCGGGGGGTAGGTCGTGGGCCCGCAGCCGGGCCAGGACGGCGCCGGGGAAGCGGGCGTCCAGCAGGCTGCGGGGCGAAACGTTGACCGCCACCGGGAGGTCGAAGCCGGCCTCCCGCCAGTTGCCGGCGGCGATCAGGGACTGGTCGAGGACGGCCTCGGCGAACGCCGGCAGCAGTCCGGAGCGCTCGACCGCTTCCAGGAACCGGAGCGGGTCGATGGTGCCCCGGGCGGGGTGCCGCCACCGGGCCAGCGCCTCGGCGGCCACCACCTCCCCGGTGCCGAGGTCGACGATCGGCTGGAAGTTGACGGTGAACTCCCGCTCGGCGACCGCCCGGGGCAGGTCACCGCCGAGCGCGAGTCGCCCGAGGTCGGCGGTGTCCCGGGCGATCGCGTACGTGGCGATCCGCCGCCCGGTCCGCTTCGCCTGGTACATCGCCACGTCGGCGCGGCGCAGCAGCTCGGTGATGCCGCCGCCACCGGGCGCCACCGCGATCCCGCCGCTCGCCTCGACGCTGATCCGCATGCCGTCCAGGTCGATCGGCTCCTGGAGGGCGGCGAGCAGCGCCTCGGCCCGGTGTGCGGCGACCGCCGGGGCGGGCAGGCCCCGGAACAGTACGGCGAACTCGTCCCCGCCCAGCCGGGCGACCAGGTCGTCGCCCTGTACGGCGGCGCGCAGCCGGTCGGCGACCTGGATGAGCACCCGGTCGCCGGCGGTGTGCCCGAGCGTGTCGTTGATCTCCTTGAAGTGGTTCAGGTCGATCAGCAGCAGCGCCATCACCCCGTCGGCGCGCCGCTGGCCGAGCTGTTCCGCGCCCCGGTCCAGCAGCTGCCGCCGGTTGGCCAGGCCGGTGAGGGCGTCGTGTGACGCCGCGTGCGCGTGCTCCTCGGCGGCCCGGTTCAGCTCCGCGTACGCCGACGCGTTCCGGACCGCCGTGCAGAGGGCGGAGGCGAAGGTGCGCAGCGTGTACTGCTCGCGCTCGGAGAGCTTGACCGGCCCGTGGAACCGCAGCCGGAGCAGTCCGACGTCGCTGCCGTCGTACCCCTTGAGCGCGATCGGGATGACGGAGCCGGTGACCGGGGAGGGCTGGCTGGCGAAGCCGTCGTAGGTGACCGCTTCGCTGTTGCCGCGTACCGACCGCCCGATGGTCTGTAGTTCGACCTCCACCTCGTCGGCGGAGAAGAGATCGGCGGCCCGGGCCACCGCGGTGTGCAGCACGGCGTTGATGTCGACCACGTTGAGCGCGTCGGTGGTGTGGGCCAGGTGCTGCCAGGCCTGGCGTTCGGCGCGGGCCCGGACCCGGGTGGAGTAGGCCAGGTGCAGGCTCAGCACCAGCGGGGGGACCGCCACGAGCAGCCAGGTCTCGGCCCGCAGCAGCGTCAGCGTGAGGAGGGTGACGACGAAGTGCACCGCGTAGCCGATGAACCTGAGGTCCCCGTGGTTGGTGAACTGGCGGCGGATCTTCGTGCGGCTGGCCAGTGCGATCACCGGGATGGCGATGGCCTCGTCGACCAGTGCCGCGACCGCGTACGCCACGGCGAGCGGGGCGAGCATGTGCTGTAGCTCGACCGGTGGCCAGACCCAGCCGAGGAGCATCAGCGTCGTGCCCGCCGCAGCGGCAACCAGCATGTTCTTGCTGATGGTGAAGATCGCCTTAATCGACGGCAGGTGGAGAATCCGCACCGCGATGGCCAGGCCGATCCCCGTACACAGCACCACCCACGAGGTGGGCGCCACGGCGACGCCGATGACGATGGCGGTGTCGTTCCAGGTGATGGCCTGGGTCGTTGAGCGGATTCGGATGGGTGCCTGCACGATGGCGCTGATCATGATGGTGGAAATCAGCGCCAGCACCGTGGTCAGGTCGGAGATCGAGTTGAGTGGGTTGGCGATTATGTCCAGTATGGAGGCAACCGCCACAATGGCGGCAGAAACAGCGACGAGACCGACGAGCGGCAGGAGCCGCTGATCAGTCCCGTTGTCGCTTCGCTGTGTCTGACTCACGCCGGTTCCTGGGGGTTACCGAGACCTGGTGGCCCGGTAACGGTAGCAACCAAACCCCTACCGTGTGATGGTCAGATCGCTCTCAGTACCACTCGACGCTGCGCATGGCTGCCTCCCCTGCCCTTCGCTGAAGCTCTCCACTCGCGACCCGGATCGGGAATGTGTCCCGACCACGTGCTGCGTTCGATCGATGAGGGAAGCTTAGGGATAGTAGGGCAGGGTTAGCGACAATAAATGTCGCTATGCTCACTATTAGTCAAGTAGTGGAGTGTTCGTCACGCTCTGTCCAGATCCGAGAACTGAGAGCGGTTACTCCTCCCTCTTCCGTCGGCGGCCGGCCATCCGCTCCCCCTGACATACCCGGTCGGTGGCGGGAATGGAAGATCGACGCGGACCGGAACATTCGAGCATCGGCGGCCAGGGTTGGCGACTGCCGTCGCGATGTGATGCACTGCACTCACTCCTGTCGAGTGTCGGCCCGTCACCGGCTCGGCCTCTATCGGATGACCTGGCAGAACTCGCTTTGTGTCAGCGCGTTGACCCTCGGTCGATTGGCAGTGTCCGGGCATGCTATTCCTACGGCGTCAGCAGGCGGAGATTCTGGGCGCATGGTCCGTATGCCAATAAATGATGTCAGTGAATGTCTGTCGGCGGTAGTCGATACGCTTCGCGGGGTAACTGTGAGGGTCCTTTTTGCCTGACTTGGGGCTGCGAGTGATCGAAGTCCAGCTTCTCGGGCCGCTGGAGGTCGTCACCGGCGGCGCCTCCCTGCCGCTCGGCACACCGAAACAGCAGGCCGTACTGGCGATGCTGGCGACCCGGCCCGGGCGGCTGGTCAGCCTGGACGAGCTGGTCGACGAACTGTGGCCGACGGACCCCCCGCCGTCGGCCGTCGCCAACACCCGCAGCTACGCCGCCAACCTCCGGCGGACACTGGACAGCGCCGGGTCGACGAAAGGCGTCCTCGTGCGCCGGGCGTCCGGCTACGAGCTGCGGGTGCCGCCGGAGAACGTGGACCTGATCGGGTTCACGGCCGAACACCGGCAGGCGGGCGAGGCGCTCGCCCGCGGTGACATCGCCACCGCCGCCGACCTGCTGGCCCGCGCCGGGGCGCGATGGCGGGGCCCGATGCTCGCCGGGGTTCCGCTCGGACCGGCGCTGTCGGTGTGCCGCGCCGCCGCCGAGGAGCAACGGCTGAGCCTCACCGAGCAACGGGCCGAACTGCACCTCGCCACCGGCCAGCCCCGGTCCGCCATCGTGCTGCTCCGCGACCATCTCCAGGCGCATCCACTGCGGGAGCGCGGCCACGCGCTGCTGATCCGGGCCCTCTACCAGGATGGGGACGCGCCGGGTGCGCTGGCCGCGTTCAGCGTCGCCCGTTCGACACTGGTCGAACAGCTCGGCATCGAACCGGGTACCGAGTTGCGGCAACTGCACCAGGCCGTGCTCCGCCGGGAGGTCGCGCCGTACCGCCCGCGGCCCGCCGAGCGGTCGCCACGCCTCGACGCGGCACGGCCGTCCGCCCGGGGTGCCCCGCCGGAGGACCGGGACGCCTCGCCGGCGGCACCGACCTGGTGGCTGCCCCGGCCGGTGCCGGACTTCACCGGCCGGGCCGACGCGGTACGCCGGTTGGTCGAACTCGCGGAGCGCTCGGATCCGACGGGGCCGGTGGTGCAGGTCGTCGACGGGATGGCGGGGAGCGGCAAGACGACCCTCGCCGTACACGTCGCCACCCGGCTCGCCGACCGCTATCCCGACGCACAGCTCTTCGTCGACCTGCGCGGCCACAGTGCGAACAACCAGCTCGAACCGGCGGCCGCGCTCGTCACCCTGCTGCGCCAACTCGGCGTGGCGGCGGGGCGGATACCACCGGAACTCGAACACCGCACGGCGCTGTGGCGTTCCGAACTGGCCGCCCGCCGCGCCGTCGTCGTGCTGGACAACGCCGCCAGCAGCAGCCAGATCGGTCCGCTGCTGCCCTCGGCACCGGGCACGCTGGTCCTGGTGACCAGCCGACGCCGGCTGCTCGGGCTGGGCTCCGCGCCGGAGTCCCTGGCGGTCCTCACCGCGGCCGAGGCGGTCGACCTGCTCGCGAAGATCGCCGGTCGGGAGCGGATCGCGGCCGAGCCGGAATCGGCCGCCACGCTGGTCCGGTGCTGCGGGCACCTTCCGCTGGCGATCCGGATGGCCGGCGCCCGGCTGGCCCACCGCCCCGCGTGGCGGGTCGCCGACCTGGCGGGCCGGCTGGATCGGGGGGCACCCGTACTCGCCGAGCTGTCGGCGGAGGACCAGACCGTGGCCGGCGCCTTCACCCTGTCGTACGAACCGCTTCCGGAGCCGGTACGGCGGACGTTCCGGCTGCTCGGGCTCTACCCGGGGGAGTTCTTCCGGGTGACCGCCGTGGCGGCGTTGACCGGTCTGCCGCTGCCCGAGGCCGAATCGGCGATCGCGGAACTGGTGGACCACCACCTGGTCGACGAGCCGAGCGCCGGCCGGTTCCGGCTGCACGACCTGCTCCGCCAGTACGCCCACGACCTGGTCACCACCGCCGAGTCGGCCGACCAGCGGCGGCGGGCGGTCGAGGAGCTCCTGGACCACTACCTGCAACTGGCGGTCTCGGTCACCGACATCCAGGACTACTCGCCGCCGACCTTCACCGTCAAGCTGGGCCGACCGCACCGGCCCGACCTGGTCCGGGCGCTCGTCCCCGTCGACAGCGGCTGGCTGGAGGCGGAGCGGTCCAACCTGAGGGCACTCGTGCGTCTCGCCGCCCGCTCCGGACACGACCACTACACGTGGCGACTGGCCCGGGCGGCCTGGCGGTTCAATTTCACCCGAGGCTATTTCGACGACATCCTGGAGACGCACGCGTACGGACTGGAGTCGGCGGAACGCCTGAGGGACGACTTCGCCATTGCCGCCATGCACAATTACGTGGCATCGGCACACGGGCGGGTCGGCAACTACGACAAGGCGCTTTCCCACGTGGAAACCGCGATCGAATACCGGCAACGGGTCGGTGACACCGACGGCGTCATGACGGGTCGGGGAAATCTCGCCGTCGTCTACTGGTTGCTCGGCCGGGTACGTGAGGCGGTCGAAATGAACGAGGAGGTGACGGGATACTGGAATCAGCGCGGAAAAATGCCGGCGGCGGCCTCGTTCAACCAGGGGATGTTCCTGACCCAGGCCGGCGAGTACGAACGCGCACTGCGGCTCTACCGGCGGCACCTGCAGACCGGGTGCGAACAGGGGGACACCTTCACGGTGGCGAACACGCTCGGCAAGATCGGCGGAGTGCGCCTGCGGATGGGGCAGACCGCCGCGCCGCTGCGGCTGCTCCGGGCCTCCCTGGCGCTGCGGCGGCGGGCCGGGCACCACTACGGGGAGGCGGAGGTCCGCAACGACCTGGGCACGCTGCTGCGCCAGCTGGGTGACCTGGCCGAGGCGGAGCACCAGCACCGGGTCGGGCTGGAGGTCGCCATCGCCAGCGGGGAGCGGCACGTCGAGTCGGCGGTCCTCAACGGGCTCGGGCTGACCCTGGCGGCGAAGGGGCAGTGGCCGGCGGCGCTGGAGGCGCACCGGCGGGCCCTCGAACTGGCCACCCGGATCAGCCACCCGTACGAGCAGGGACGCGCGCTCGCCGCCCTCGGCAGCCACCTGAGATCGCAGGATCCGGCCGAGGCGCGGCGGCACTGGAAACGGGCGCTGGCAATCTTCGTCAAGATGGGGGTTCCGGAGCGCTTCGAGGTCGAGCGGCACCTTGCCGACCTGCCGGATTCCGCCGGAGGCCGGACCGGGAGCTGATTTGTCGGGCGGGCCGGGGACATCGCCGCGGGAATGACGCGGTCGATGGCGTCTTGCATACCGCATGTTCCGTCCGCAAAATGCACTCCGGCGGTGCTGGCGTGCCGCGCGGCACGCCGGCCACCGTTTCGGCGGGGCCGCCGACCGGCCCGCCGATCAGTCGCTTGTCGATGCCTTATCGAAATCCTGTCGAATGCCGGCCTAGGGTCTGTCCCGTCGACCACGGGGGGTTTCGCCAGTCGGGGCGGGAAGGTCGGCACGCTCCCGCCGTCGCGGTCATCCCAGCGACCGCCGGCGGGTTCCGCGGGGAGGGATCGGGATGGCCGGGCCGCGTCTCAGCGCCCGGTGGCCACCGGCCGACTCTCGATCCCTCGCCCGCCCCACCGCGCCCGGCTCGATAGGCTCGCGGTCGTGACCGAGCCCGCGCACCTCACCCACGTCGATCCCGCCGGTTCGGCGCGGATGGTCGACGTCTCCGCCAAGGCGGTGTCGGTGCGCCGCGCCGTCGCCGCCGGACGGTTGCGGACCACGGCGGAGGTGGTCGAGCTGCTGCGCCGGGACGGCCTGCCCAAGGGGGACGCGCTGGCTGTCGGCCGGCTCGCCGGCATCATGGGCGCCAAGCGCACCCCGGACCTGATCCCGCTCTGCCATCCGATCGCGCTGCACGGCGTGACGGTCGACCTGGCGGTCGGCGACGACAGCGTGGAGATCACCGCCACGGTCCGGACCGCCGATCGGACCGGCGTCGAGATGGAGGCGTTGACCGCCGTCGCCACCGCCGGACTCGCCCTGATCGACATGGTCAAGGCCGTCGACCCGGCCGCTTCGATCGAGGGGGTACGCGTGCTGCGCAAGGAAGGCGGCAAGACCGGCGACTGGACCCGACCGGCGGACCGGCCGTGATCCGGGCCCGGGTGGTGGTCGCCTCCAACCGGGCGGCCTCCGGGGTGTACGCCGACACCAGCGGCCCGCTGCTGGTGGCCGGCCTGACGGAGCTGGGCTGCCAGGTGGACGAGCCGGTGGTGGTGCCCGACGGGGAGCCGGTCGGCGTCGAGTTGCGCCGCGCGGCGGCCGAGGGCGTCGACGTGGTGCTGACCAGCGGAGGCACCGGCATCAACCCGACCGACCGGACCCCCGAGGTGACCCGGGGACTGCTCGACTACGAGATCCCGGGCATCGCCGAGGCGATCCGGGCGTACAGCCGGGACCGGGTGCCGACGGCGGCGCTCTCCCGGGGTCTGGCCGGGGTGGTGGGCCGGATGCTCGTGGTCAACCTGCCCGGCTCGACCGGTGGTGCCCGGGACGGTCTCGCCGTGCTCGGGCCGATCCTGGGGCACGCGGTCGACCAGCTCCGCGGCGGTGACCATCCCCGTTCCGACTGATCCGGACCCGGGCGCTGATCCGACTCGGCGGCGAGCGGTCGTACCGCGGCGATAGGCTCGGACGGTGAACGCGAGGAGCCAGTCGCATCCGGAAGCCGCCCGGCCCCGGACGCCGGGGCGTGCCGGGTGAGCGCCGACACCAGCGTCGCCGCCGATCCGCACGCCGGGGCGTCCACGGTGGCCTGGGCCGAGGCCCGCGCCCGGGTGCACGAGGCCGGCCGCGCCGCCGCGCCGGACCCGGTCGAGTTGCCGCTGGCCGAGACCGACGGGCAGACTCTCGCCGGCCCGCTGTCCACCCTCACCGACCTGCCGGCGTTTCCGACCTCGAGTGTGGACGGCTGGGCGGTGCGCGGCGCCGCCCCGTGGCGGGTGCTGGGCCGGGTGCTCGCCGGTGGCACGCCCGCGCCGTTGACGGCGGACGGGACCGCGGTGGAGATCGCCACCGGTGCCATGCTGCCGGACGGCGCGGACGGGGTGCTCCGGGTCGAGGAGTCGGGCCGGACGGCCGAGGGGCTGGTGACCGGGGCGCTGCGTCCGGCGCCGGAGTGGCGCGCCCCGGGCGAGGAGGCGCACGCCGGGGAGGAACTGCTGCCCGCCGGCACGCCGGTCGACCCCGGGGTGATCGGCCTGGCCGCCTCGTGCGGCTACGACACCCTGCGGGTGCGCCGGTCCCCCCGGGCCAACCTGATCGTCTTCGGCGACGAGCTGCTGACCGCCGGCCGGCCCGCCGCCGGGCGGGTACGCGACTCGCTCGGTCCGGCCGTCCCCTCCTGGCTGCGCCGGTACGGCTGCGCGATCGACGCCTCCGACGTGGTCGGCCCGGTGGCCGACACGCTGGCCGCGCACGTCGCCGCGCTGCGTGAGGGGTTGAGCCGGGCGGAGCTGGTCTGCACCACCGGGGGCACCATGCACGGGCCGGTGGACCACCTGCACCCGGCGCTGCGCGAGCTGGGCGCGGAGTACGTGGTCAACACCGTCGCCGTACGCCCGGGGTTTCCGATGCTGCTGGCCCGGGTCGCCGGGCCCGACGGTCGGCCCCGGTTCGTCGCCGGCCTGCCCGGCAACCCGCAGTCGGCGATCATCGCGGTCGTCTCGCTGGTCGCCCCGCTCCTCGCCGGCCTGCGCGGCCGACCGGTGCCGGAGCTGCCCCGGGCGACCCTGGCGGAGCCGGTCCCGGGTCGGGGCGACCAGACCCACCTCGCGCTGGTGCGGATCGATCCGGTCCGGCACACCGCCCATCCGGTCCGGCACGTCGGCTCCGCGATGCTGCGGGGGCTGGCCAGCGCCGACGGGTTCGCGGTGATCCGGCCCGGCACCCGGGGCGAACCGGGTGACGAGGTGCCGGTCGTGCCGCTGCCGCTGCTGCCCGGCGAGCGGTCGGGGTGACCGTGCCGGGCGGTGGCCGCGGGCGCGCGGGGCTGTCCCGCCGGCGGCCGGAGTGGGCGGCGGGCGAGCGAGGGGAGATGCGGGCATGAGCGTGCGAAGTGAGCCGGTGGCGGGAGCCGGGTCCGTGGCGGGAGCCGAGCCGGTGGCGCCGGGCCGGTTGGCGCATGTCGCGGTCGGTCTGGAGCCGTTGGACCTGGCCCGGCACGAGGCCGCGGTCGCGGACGCCTCGGCCGGCGCCGTGGTCTCCTTCCAGGGCGTGGTACGCGACCACGACCACGGCCGGACCGTGCTCCGGTTGGAGTACGAGGGACATCCGAGCGCGGCGGACGTGCTGCGGGAGGTGGCGGCCGAGATCGCGGCCGACCCGGCGGTGCACGCCGTGGCGGTGTCGCACCGGCTCGGGCCGCTGGAGATCGGCGACGTGGCCCTGGTGGCGGCGGTGAGCACGGCGCACCGGCAGGCCGCCTTCGCGGCGTGCGCCCGGCTGGTGGACGAGGTCAAGGCCCGGTTGCCGGTGTGGAAGCGGCAGGTCTTCGCCGACGGCACCGAGGAGTGGGTCAACTGCCCGTGACCCCGGGGGCGCCGACCTGACGGCGGCGCGGCCCGGGAGGGTCAGTTCCGGCCGGTGAACGTCCGGCGGTCCAGCCGGAGGCGCTCGGGGTAGAAGGCGGGTTCCGCGTTGGGCCGCCAGGGCAGCGCGGCGACCAGCACGATCAGTGCCAGCGCCAACGAGTTCTCCATCAGGGCGCCGAACAGCCCGTCCTGGTAGTGCGACATCTCGGGTAGCTGGTGTTCGTACGGCCAGATGGGCGAGATCAGGAAGAGCAGGTAGAGCCCGATCGCGGCACCCCCGTGCCGCAGGCCGGTCAGGGTCGGGAACCAGATCGGCGTACGCAGCCCGCCCAGTACCGCCGCGTTGGCGCCGGTCACGGCGAACCCGGCCCGCTGCGCCGGCCCCCGGCTGGCGGCGCGCCGCCGGCTCGCCGCGTCGGCGAGCACCACCATCGCGGGGATGACCCAGACCAGGTGGTGTGACCAGGAGATCGGGCTGATCACGTTGGTGGTGAGCCCGACCAGCGTGAACGCGGTCAGCTCGTCGCCGTCGGAGTGCGCGTGGGAGGCGCGGGAGAGCCCCACCGCCAGGATCAGCATCGCGAACGAGAGCCACAGCAGGGTGGGCGTCTCGATCGAGTCGTAGAGCCGGGCCAGCACCCCGGCCAGCGACTGGTTGGGTGTCATGTCCGCCGCGCCGACCCGCTCGGTCTGCCAGAGCACCGAGGTGAAGTAGGTGGTCGACTCGCGGCCGGCGATTGCGAAGGTGCCGAGCGTGACGGCCAGGGCGGTGCCGATGGCGGTCATGGCGGCCCGCCACTGCCGGGTCAGCACCAGGTAGACGATGAAGAGCGCCGGAGTGAGCTTGACCGAGGTGGCGAGGCCGATGCCGACTCCGGCCCACGCCCCGCTGAACCAGAGCCGGCGCAGCGGGCCGTCAACCGGGTTGACCCGGCCGCCCCGCCGGGCCCGCCAGCGCAGCGCCACCATGTCGGCCATGATGAGGCCGAAGAGCAGCAGGTTGACCTGGCCGTAGCCGATGGTCTCCCGGACGGGTTCGAGGGCCACGGCCAGCGGTACGGCGATGCCGACGGTGAACCAGAGCGACCAGCCCAGCCGGTCGGTGATCTGCTTCAGCAGCGCGGCGAGCACGAGGGCGAGCGCGGCGACGCTCGCGATGCCGTTGAGCCAGCCGGCCAGCCCGAGCGGGATCTTCGCCATCGGCAGCATGACCAGGCCGGCGAAGGGGGGGTAGGTGAAGCCGAGGGTGGTCCTGGGCGCGATGAAGTCATAGAGCTCGTGCCCGCCTGCCCACCAGACCACCGCACCGTGGTAGATCTTCATGTCGAAGAAGTTGTACGGCCGCCCGAACGTGACTACGGCGAGCCACGCGGCGTAGCAGACCACGGCCACGATGCCGGCCCGTACGACTGTCCGACGGTCGATCCCACGAACAATGCGGCGGACTGGGGCAAGGCGGCCTAGCCGTCTTTCGACGGTCGCCGGCATGGCGTGGCCACCCCCGTACCGATGTCGGTGTTCCGCCCAGGTCCTCCAGGGAGCCTAGAACGGTGGGTCACTCGAATGCCTCCTGCGTTATGCGACCGTGTCCGATCCCACACTGGTTCGCGACATTTCCACCGCGTTAACGCAGGGAGTGCGGTTCAGGTGATTGACAGCCGCTCAGTCAGGTGAAACTAGCATATGTCCGGCGTGGAGCAGACCGGAAGCAACCGGAGGAAACCCGTTCGGGTACGGGAACGTGCGGCTCAGCCGGGCAGCCGGCGCGCCGTCGCAGCGGACCTGACCGCGATCCGCGCGTCCCGGCGGGCACTGCGCACCGCCCGGCGTACCGTCCGGCGGCTGTCGTCCATCGCCCGACCGGTCCGCCAGCGCAACCCCGGCCGGCCCTCGGTGTCGGCCGCCGCCAGCAGCAGCCCACCGAGCAACCCGAGGTTCTTCATGAAGTGCACCTGCTGGTTCGTCCGCTGCGCCGGGTCCTCCACGGTCCAGAACGGATGACCGGCGGCCGTGGTCGGCAGCAGGGTGCCGGCCAGTACGGCGGCGGCCGGCCGGGTGCAGTGGCCGGTCGCCAGCAGCAGCCCGCCGACGAGCTGGGCGGCGGCGTTGACCCGGACCAGCGTGGCGGGGTCCTGGGGGATCCCGGAGTGGACCCCGGCGAGCAGGGGGCCGACCCGGTCGGTGACCCGCCTGGCCCGCTCCACATGGTGCTCGGGGTTCGCCAGGGCACGGGCGCCACCGACGACGAAGATGGTGCTCAACAACGTTCGGGCGACGGTACGTACCGGTCTCATGGGTCAAGTCTTACCCGTTCGTCCCGCGTTTCACCCCGCGAAGTCGCGTACTGACGGTCCGTGGACGGTACCGTCGCGAGCTGTGACGACTCTGCGGCTGCGGCCCGAAGGGCTGGCCGACACCGCGGCGATCCGGCAACTGGTCGCCGACGCGTTCGCCACCCCTGATCACCGGGTGCCGGCGGAGGTCGGTCTGGTCGAGGCGCTGCGGGACAGCGACGCCTGGCTGCCGGAGCTGTCCATGGTGGCCGAGGGCGACGGCGAGCTGGTCGGGTACGCCCTGCTGAGTCGGGTCACGGTGGAGCCGGGTGCGATTCCCGCCCTGGTCCTCGGTCCGGTGGCCGTGCCGCCGGAGCGCCAGCGCCGCGGCTACGGGCAGGACGTCGTGCGGGCCGCGCTCGACGCGGCCACCGAACTCGGCGAGCGGCTGGTGGTGGTCCTCGGCAATCCCGCCTACTACCGCCGGTTCGGCTTCGAGCCGGCGGCCCGGTTCGGGCTGACCAGCCCCTGGTCCGGGCTCGGCGACCCGTGGCAGGTCCTGCTGCTGCCGTCCGTGGACGGCAGTCCCGGCCGGGTGCCGGGCGGCGAGGTGGTCTTCCCGGCGCCCTGGTCGCGGGTCTGAGCACCGCCGGGCGTTCTTCCCGCCTGGTCGCGGTCTGCGGGCCGCCGCGCCGAGGGCGACCTCGGCGGGGCGGCGGGCGGTCAGGCGGGCTGGGTGCGCAGGTAGCGGCCGAAGTGCGGCACGGTGAACGCCACCGTGCCCCGCTCGCCGGAGTAGATCAGCCCCTTCTTGATCAGGGCGTCGCGGGCCGGGGAGAGGCTGGCCGGCTTGCGTCCCAGGGACCGGGCGATCTCGGCGGTCGAGACGGCGGCGTCCATGTCGTCCCGGCCGGCGCCGGTGCCGTCCGGCCCCGGCTCCGCTTCGACCAGGGAGAGCGCGGCCATCGCCCGCATGTACTCCCGCTCCGCCGGGGTGGCCCGCTCGAAGCGGGAACCGAAGAACCCCACCGCCAGCTCGGCCTCCGCCTCCGGAGCGGCGACCCGGACGTCGGCGGCGGTCACCGGGGTACGCGGCGCGTGGTCCCAGGTGGCCTTGCCGTACGCCTGGACGAAGTACGGGTAGCCGCCGGACTTCTCGTACAGCAGGTCGAGCGCCTTCTGCTCGTACTCGACGTCCTCGCGGGCGGCCGGCGCGCAGAGCGCCTGGTCGGCGGCGATCCGGTCCAGCCGGTCGATCCGCTGGTAGCGGAAGAGCCGTTCCGAGTAGGACTTCGCGGCGGAGAGTACGGCCGGCAGGTGCGGCAGCCCGGCGCCGACCACGATCAGCGGCGCGCCGAGCTGGGACAGCTCGTGGCAGGCGGCGCAGAGCGCGGAGACGTCCTCCGGGCCGAGGTCCTGCATCTCGTCGATGAAGACCGCGACCCCGGTGCCGACGTCGGTGGCCACCTCGGCCGCGTCGGTGAGCAGTTCGACGAGGTCGATCTCGATGTCGCCCGAGTCGGCACGGCCGCTCGCCGCCGGCACGTCGATGCCGGGCTGCCAGCGGTCCCGCAGCCGGGTCCCGGCCGCACCCCGGGCGGTGCCGCCGCGCGCCGCCGGTGCCGCCCGCAGCGCGAACGCCTTGAGTACGCCGAGGAACTCGTCGATCCGCTCCGGGGCCCGGTGCCGGGGCGCCAGCTCGCGGATCGCCATGTGCAGGGCGGCGGCCACCGGCCGGCGTACGGACTGGTCGGGCCGGGCCTCGATCTTGCCGGTGCCCCAGAGCCGGCCGATGGCCTGGGACCGAAGAGTGTTGAGCAGCACCGTCTTGCCGACGCCGCGCAGGCCGGTCAGCATCAGGCTGCGCTCCGGCCGGCCGCGCGCGATGCGTTCCAGCACGATGTCGAAGACCTCGAGCTCCCGGCCCCGCCCGGCGAGTTCGGGCGGGCGCTGGCCGGCGCCCGGTGCGTACGGGTTGCGGACGGGATCCACGTCTCGCACCGTATCGGCCCGTCTACACACAGCGCTAGACGTGGGTAGATCGGGTTAGGCGTGTCGCGCCGCCCCGCCCGGTGGTCCGGGGCGACGTGCGCCCGGCGTCCGGCGGGCCCGGCGGCCGTCGAGACGAAACTAGGGCTGTCTAGTGTCTCAACTAGACAGCCCTAGTTTCCGGTCGAAGCCCCTGCGGTCACCGCCGCTTCAGGCAGAGCACGTAGTCGGCGACGTCCAGCGAGTTGTCGTGCACGTAGGTGACGTCGGTCTCGGGCGACCCGAAGATCGCGTCCGACTCGCACCGTTCCTCTTCGATGGTGAACGGGATCCGGGACAGCACCTCGTAGGTGTTCGGACCACACGGCACCTTGCGCAGCTCCGGGTCGCTGTCGGTGCCGTCGTTGACGACGCAGTCACCCTTGCTGTAGCTGTCCGTCGAGCCGGTAAGACCGGGCGACGGCAGGTCCAGGCCGGGCCGGCTCGACGTCGGGCTGGGCGCGCTGATCGACGGCCCGTTCTCGTCGGCGATGTTCGAGGCCTGGTCGTAGATCCACCAGGCGGCGACGCCACCGCAGGTGCAGAGCAGCAGCACGGCCACGATGGCCGCGATAATGATGATCTTGGCAGTGTTGCCCTTCTTCGGCGGCGGTCCGGCCGGCGGCCCGTACGGCGCACCCGGCGCGCTGAGCGGAGCACCCGGCGGCCCGTACGGCGGGGCCGGCGGCCCGGACTGCGGCTGCTCCGGCCCGCCCGGGTACGGCGGCTGCTGTGGGCCGCCGCTGGTCGGCGGCGGTCCCCACTCCGGTGCCGGCGGTGGATAGCCGGTGTTCGACTGCTGCTGCGGCGGCGGTCCCCACTCCGGTGCCGGCGGCTGCGGCGGCTGGCTCCACTCGGGCTGCTGCTGCGGCGGCGATTGGCTCCACTCCGGTGCCGGCGGCTGCTGCGGCTGGCTCCACCCCGGTGCCGGCGGCTGCGGCGGCTGGCTCCACTCGGGCGCGGGCGGCGGCGGTGGGTACCCGGTGTTCGGTGGCGGCGGGTACTCGCCCGGTGGCGGCGGCGGGTACTCGCCGGCCGGCGGTCCTGACGCGGGCCGCTGCTGAGGGTCTTCGGGCTGGCCGGAGCCCGGTGTTCCGTAGATCGACATGCTTCTCCAGGGTCGTCGGTGCCGCGAGTTCCGGGTGTCATACGGAACCTGGGATGGTTAGCGCAGCGTGCGGGGTCGGCGCAAGTCTGTCTGGCGGCGCTGCCGACGAACCGGGGTGCGTCCGGGGTCGATGCGTCCGTCGGAGCCGGTCCGGAGGCTATCGCCTCCGGAGGCAGAGCACGAAGTCCAGGTCGTCCAGTCCGCTGTCGAAGAAGTAGAAATTGGTGTACCCCTCGACCTTCCCGCACTTCGTCTTGGCGTCCTCCGGGCCGGTGGTCGACCCGTCGATCCGGGCCAGCACCTCGTACGTCTGCGGCGCGCACCGGGTGATCGTGAGCCTCGGCGCCGCCTCCGACCCCTCGTTGGTCACGCACTGGCCGGTCTTCACGAACCGGGCGTCGGTCGACGGCGACGGTGCCCCGGCGGTCGGCGGCGCCGGGGCGGACGCGCTGGGCGCCCCGGTCGGCTCGCCGAAGGGTCCCGTGCTCGGCCGGGCCTCCGGCGGCGGGACGTCCCGCCGCAGCAGGTAGGCGCCGAGGCCCGCACCACCGCAGACCAGCAGCGCGAGCGCGGCGAGCGTCCCGACGAAGAGCACGCCGTTGCGCCGCCGCGTCGGCTCGGGCTCCGAGGTGGACCACGCCGGGTCGATCCCCGGCGATGCCCGGGCCGGCTCCGCGACCGGCGGATGCCATCCCGGAGCGCCCTCGCGCGGATCCCACGCGGGAACCGCGTCGCGGTCCGCCGGGCCTGGTCGGTCCGCCGGGTACGAGCCCGGGTGACCGCCGTGGACGACCGGGGCGCCCGGACCGACCGGCGGGACGGCGGGCCCCTGCGCACCCCGGTCGGAATAACCGGCCGGAGCGCCCTGGCCACCCCACGGGTCGGTCGGCTGGCGGTACTGCTCCGTGGGCTCGTCGTCCGGATCCGACCACGGCTCCCGCGACGGTCCCGGGTAGGGCCCGCCCGGCGGACCGTAGTTAGCCATCGACTGTCCTCCTGGAACCGAACGGTGAGAGCCTGGCCACTCGCCTGGGACGGAACTGCTGTGGTCACCGTAGCGTGGCCCCCCGATGGGCTCACCTCCCGGAAACGCGCCACATTCCGATCCGGCCGCGCCGGTCCGTCCCGCGCTGGTCTGGGCCGCCCTGGCCGTCGTCTACGTGGTCTGGGGCTCCACCTACCTCGGGATCCGGATCACCGTGGAGACCCTGCCGCCGCTGCTCTCCGCAGCCGTACGGTTCGTGGTCGCCGCCGCCGTGCTCGCGCTGATCCTGCGACTGCGGCGCGGCCGGGGCGCACTCCGGGTCGACCGCCGGCAGCTCAGCGGCGCCGCCCTGGTCGGGGTGCTCCTGCTCGCCGGCGGCAACGGCCTGGTGGTGCTGGCCGAGGCCGGGCCGCCGTCGGTAGCGGTCTCCTCCGGTGTCGCCGCGCTGCTGGTCGCCATCGTCCCGCTGCTGGTGGTCGTGCTGCGGGCCAGCACCGGCGACCGGCCCCGGACGGCCACGGTCGCCGGGGTCACCACCGGTTTCGCCGGCCTGGTCCTGCTGGTCCTGCCGATCGGCGACGCCGGGGCGGTACCGATCGTCGGGGCGCTGACCGTGGTCGTCGCCGCCGCCTCCTGGTCCGTCGGGTCGTTCCTCTCCGGCCGGATCAGCCTGCCGGCGGACCCGTTCGTCGCCACCGTGTACGAGATGCTGACCGGAGCCGCCGCGCTGGCCGCGCTCGGGCTGGCCCGGGGCGAACTGCACCGGTTCGACGTCACCGCCGTCTCGGCCCGGTCGTGGTGGGCGCTCGGCTACCTGACCCTGGCCGGTTCACTGGTCGCGTTCACCGCGTACGTCTGGCTGCTGCACCACGCGCCGATCTCGCTCGTGTCGACGTACGCGTACGTCAACCCGGCGGTCGCGGTGACCCTCGGCGCGGTGCTGCTCGCCGAGCCGGTGACCACGCAGGTGCTGCTCGGCGGCGCGGTGATCGTGGTGGGCGTCGCGCTCGTAGTGTCGACCGAACGACCCGGGTCGCGACCGAGAACCGCCCCGGGCGCAGCCACCGCCCCGGCCGCAGCCACCGCCGGCCCGACGCCGGAAACGCCCTCGGGGCCGGCGCCCACGACGGTACGCCGCCGGTGAACCCCGGCGCGGTGGTGGCGGCCGGGCTCGCCGGCGCCGCGCTCGGGCCCCTGCTGCGCGCGCGGATCCTCCGGTACGCCGTACCCGCCGGCACGCCCTGGCGCCGGGACTGCCCGTACTGCGCCACCGCGCTGGTCCGGCCCGGACCGCGGGGACTCGCCGACATCCTGCCGCCGACCGGCGCATGCCCCCGCTGCGGCGAGCGGATCGGCCCGGCCCCCGGGCTGGTGGAGGTGGTCGCCGCGACCGTCCTCGGCGCCCTCGCCTGGCGGATCGGCGGGACGTCGCCGCTGCTGGCGTACGGCTGGATCGCCGGCTTCGGGATCGTCCTCGGCTTCGTCGACGTGGCCGTACGGCGGCTGCCGGACCGGCTGACCCTGCCGGCCGCTGCCGGGGGCCTCGCGCTGTTCGGCCTGGTCGTGCTGGCCGGCGAGGCGCCGCCCGGCCGGCTCGGGACGGCGCTGCTCTGCGCGCTCGCCGTGACCGGCTGCTACCTCGGCCTGGTCCTCGTCTCCGGCGGCGGCCTCGGCCCCGGCGATGCCCGGCTGGCGTTCGGCACCGGCCTGGCCACCGGCTGGTACGGCACCGACGCGGCGTTCCTCGGCGTGGTCGGCGCACTGCTGCTGGCCAGCGGGTACGCCGGCACGCTGCTCGCACTGCGCCGGATCGGCCGTACCGACCCGCTCCCGCACGGCCCGTTCCTACTGACCGCCGCGCTGGTCGCCGTCCTGCTCCGCTGAGTGAAAGGAAGGGCCCCTTCTTATCGCTTTTTGTATAGGAAGGGCCCCCTCCTAACAGCCGAGCCAGCCGAGCCAGCCGGGCAGCCGAGCAGCCGGCTCAGAGCAGCCGGAGCTGGCGCTCCTTCGGCCGGCGCGGTGCGGCGTCGCCGAGCCGTTCGAAGAGCCCGGCGTCGATCGCGGAGAGGAACGGTGTGGGTACGCACTCCCGCTCCTGGCCGTGCCGCAGCCGCCGCCCGACGTGGCTGAGGTAGAGCCGGTCCTGCGCCCGGGTCAGCCCGACGAAGAAGAGCCGCCGCTCCTCCGCCACCTGCTCCTCGGTCGGCGCCGAGCCCGGGAACCGCATCGGCAGCAGCCCGTCCTCGCAGCCGACCAGGAAGACCACCGGAAACTCCAGCCCCTTCGCGGCGTGCAGGGTGAGCAGGGTGACCGCCTCGGCGCGCGGGTCGAGCGCGTCGACCTCGGCACCGGTGGCGACCTGGGACAGGAACAGCGCGAGGTCGTCGCCGCAGCGTCGGGCCAGCGGGGTCAGCACCTCCACCGCCGTCCAGATCTCCTCCGGCCCCACCCCGCCGGCCGCGTCCAGGGTGGGCGCCGCGTGCCGCTCGGCGAGCACCTGGCCGGCCAGCCGTACCCGGGCGGCGACCGAGCCGCCGAGACCGTCGGCGTGCCGCAGTTCGCGGGCCAGCACGGACACGCCGGGCCGGTCCCGCAGCCGGTTGTGCGAGCGCTTCTGCACCGGGATGTTGGCCCGGGAGAGCGCGTCCAGGATCGGGGCCGCCTGCGCGTCGGTGCGGTACAGCACCGCGATGTCGGAGAAGGAGACGGTCGAGGTGCGCCCGTCGATCCGCCCCGAGTCCAGGGACCGGTGCGAGAGCCCGCCGACCAGCTCGTCGACGGTCCGTACCACGAAGTCGGCCTCTTCGGCGACGGACGCGGCCGGATAGCGGCCGACGAGCGGTGCCTCCGGGTCCAACCGGGCCGGGTCCAGCCGCCGGCCCCGGACCAGGGACGACGGCGCGATGGCCTGTACGGCGGCGGCCAGGATCGGCGCCGACGACCGGTAGTTGCGGGTCAGCCGGACCAGCCGGGCGTCGGTGAAGTCCGTCGAGAAGCGCAGGAAGTACGCCACGTCGGCCCCCCGGAACGAGTAGATCGCCTGGTCCGGGTCGCCGATCGCGCAGAGGTTCCCGTCCGCCGGGCTGAGCAGCCGGAGCAGTTCGTACTGGGTGGCGTCCACGTCCTGGTACTCGTCGACGAAGATCCACCGCCAGCGGTCCCGGTACCGCTCCACCAGCTCCGGGTCGTCGCGCAGCAGCGCCACCGGCAGGGTGACCAGCTCGTCCAGGTCCACCAGGTCCTGACCCCGGAGCAGCTTCAGGTAGGTCGCGTCGTCGTCGCCGGCCTCGGCCCGGGCGGTGGTCCGCTCGGTGTCGTCGGCGATCCGGAACTCCGGCGGCAGCCCGGCGGCCCGGGCGTTCTCCCGGAGGATGCTCAGGCCGAGCGAGTGGAAGGTGCCGACGGTGACGTCCTCGGCCACCGGCCCGAGCAGCCCGTCCAGCCGGTGCCGCAGCTCCTCGGCGGCCCGCCGGGTGAAGGTGATCGCCAGGCAGTGCTCCGGATAGACGTTCAGCTCCGCGCAGAGGTACGCGATCCGGTGGGTGAGGGTCCGGGTCTTGCCGGTGCCCGGCCCGGCCACGATCAGCAGCGGCCCGCCCGGCGCGGAGGCGGCGACCCGCTGCATCGCGTCGAGCCGGTCGAGCAGGCCGGTGCCGACCTCCTCCATGCCGGCGAGCATCGGCTCGAACGGCTCGTGCGGGGAGACCGGCGGGGCCAGCGGCGGGGCGGGCTCCGCCGGCTCGGCGGCCGGCTTGGCCCGGCGCCGGGACTCCGACTTCGCGGCCGCCGTCGGGGCCGGGGCCCGGGTCGACGCCGCCGGCTGCGCGGCCGGGCGCTGCCGGGGCACCGGTACGTCGAAGAGCGCGTCCGCGAAGAGGGTGCCGGCCCGGTTGCCGGCCGAGGAGCCGGAAAGTTCACCGGGCTCGAAGACAGTGATCACGCCGTACTCGCCGTCGTAGCCCGGCACCCGGCGGACCTGGCCCCGGCGCAGCCGCTCGATCGCCTCGGCGACCAGTTCGCCGCCGACCCGGCGGATCTCGTCGACCGGGGCGACGGTGAGGATGTCCAGTTCGGAGCCGAGCCCGGCGACCAGGGTGTTGAGCTGCCCCTCCACCGTCTTCGACTTCGGACCGACGTTGTTGATCTCGCCCAGGATCTCGGCGAGCTGGATCAGGTGCGTGACCCGGGGCGCCCCGGCCGGCAGGTGCCCGTCCGGACGGTCGGCGAGGTCCTCCACCCGGCTCAGTACGCCGACCGTCAGCGGCTTGCCGCACTCGGGGCAGCGCCCACCGGCCTGCCGGGTCCGCTCCGGCGCCCAGTTGACGCCGCAGAGCCGGTGCCCGTCCGCGTGGTACTTGCCCTCCTCGGGGAAGAACTCGATGGTGCCGTGCAGGCCGTCTCCGGTGCGCAGCGCCTCCCGTACCGCGTAGTAGTCCAGGGCGGTGGCGAAGACCGTGGCCTCGCGGGCGAGCGCCGGCGGCGAGTGCGCGTCGGAGTTCGACACCAGCCGGTACCGGTCCAGGCTGGACACCCGCCAGTTCATCTCCGGGTCGGAGGAGAGCCCGGTCTCGACCGCGAAGATGTGCTCCGCGAGGTCGGCGTAGCAGTCGGCGATCGCGTCGAAGCCGGACTTCGAGCCGAGCGCGGAGAACCACGGGGTCCAGATGTGCGCCGGCACCAGGTAGCCGTCCGGGCTCGCCTCCAGGGTGATCTCCAGCAGGTCCCGCGAGTCGAGGCCGAGGATCGGCCGGCCGTCCGAGCCGAGGTTGCCGATCCGCCCGAGCGCGGTGTTGAACCGGGCCACCGCATCCAGGTCCGGCAGGTAGATCAGGTGGTGCACCTTGCGGGTACGGTCCGCTCGCTTGTAGATGGTGGAGATCTCCACACTGAGCGCGTACCGGACCGGGTCGGCCTCGGCGGCGCTGGCCAGCCGGGGCGGCAGGCGCCGGGCGACATCCCGCTCGGCCTCCGGGCTGAGCCGGTAGAGCCCCGGCTCGGCCGGGTGCAGTGTCTCGCGCAGGTGCTCGTACCAGGCGGGATGGGTGAAGTCGCCGGTGCCGAGGAGGCTGATCCCCTTGCGCCGGGCCCACCAGGCCAGGTTCGGCAGCGTCAGGTCGCGGCTGCAGGCCCGGGAGTACTTCGAGTGGATGTGCAGGTCCGCGACGAATTCAGCGGCGACGCTGGGGGAGCCGTCAGCGGGTGCGGCGCGCAACGGAGACACGCCGCATCCTGTCACGGGCCGGTACGCGAGCGCGTGTCGCCACGCGCGAGTGTGATTTCTCGCCGGTACGCCGTGCGTGCGCCCGCCGGAGGTGGTAGGGCCGTCTACCGGTCGCCGATCCCCAGTGCGCGTTCATAGCGGCTGACCGGGGTCGTCGGTCCGTCGTCGTGGCGCTGGCCGGGGGCGCCGCCGACAGTCACGTCGCCCCGGTATACGAACCCTGCCGCCTCGTAGTACGCCCGCAATCGCCGGTTGGTGGCGACACAGTCCAGTCGTAGCGTGTCACGCCCGTGCCGACGTACGGTGTCACCCGCCAGGCGATCAGGACGGCGCCAAGGCCGGCGGCCGAGCGGCACACCGCCAGCCGGTGCAGGTATCCGGCGCGGCCCTCGATGTCGTCCCAGAGCGGGTCCGACCAGTTGAGGGTGAGCGTCGCGGCGACCCTGCCACCGGCGCGGACCAGCCAGGTCTCGCCCTGGGCGATCGCATCTGTCACCCAGTCCGGTTCGAGGCGCGCCGGCCATGGCTGATGTCGCGACCGAAGCCATGCCGCCGCCTCGTCCAACACCGCGAGGACGTGCGCGGTCTCGTCGAGCGTGGCGGCCCGGAAGGTGACCTGTCCGCCGGTCCAGGTTCGCGTCACGACGACCGATGATGCCAGCAAACCGTGGCAGCAACGTTGTTTCAACTCACCCTTCTGATCTTGGTCTCATACCCCTCTGAGGGTTCCGAAGACCGGGTCAGCTCCGGGGGGTGGACCTGCGGCGTTGGTGCTCGGTGATGGTTTCGGGCGAACACGAGCTGGAGGGATGGTTGACGGAATCGTTGGCGGCGTCGATGACGGCGTCGAGATGGTCGCGGGCGGCGATCAGCCCGTCGATCTGCAGGTTGATGCGGTCGCGTTCGGCGACCAGCCGGGCCATCGACTCCGGGGTGCTGACCCCGGCGTCGACACAGGGCAGCAGCTCCAGGATGGTTTTGCTGGCCAGGCCGGCCGCATAGAGCTGCTGGATCAGGTTGACGCGTTCGACCGCGCTGTCGGGGTAGCGGCGCTGGCCGCTCTCGCTACGCAGGGCGGAGAGCAGGTGCTGCTCCTCGTAGTAGCGCAGGGCCCGTACGCTCACCCCGGTCTTCCCGGCCAACTCTCCGATCCGCATGTGTGCGCCCTCCTGGTGACCCCGCTCACGGGACTTGCCTCTGACGTCAACGTCAGGTTTTAGCGTAGCGGCAGGTTCTACCAGGGAGGCAAACATGAAGGTTTCCGGATCTGTCGCGCTCGTCACCGGCGCCAACCGTGGCATCGGCCGGCAGTTCGCCCGGCTGCTGTTGGAACGGGGTGCGAGCAAGGTCTACGCGACCGCGCGCAACCCCGAGTCGATCGACATCCCCGGCGTGCAGACGCTGCGGCTCGACATCGCCGATCCGGCGTCGATCGAGGAGGCGGCGTCGGTCGCGACCGACGTCGACCTGCTGATCAACAACGCCGGTATCTCGACCCACACCAACCTTGTCACCGGTGACCTGGAGACGATCCGGCTGGAGATGGACACCCACTTCTACGGCACCCTCGGCATGATCCGGGCGTTCGCCCCGGTGCTGGCGACCAACGGCGGCGGCGCGATCGTCAACATGCTCTCCGCGACGTCCTGGTTCTCCCACGACGGCGACAACGCGTACGCCGCCGCCAAGGCCGCCGCGTGGAGCCTTACCAACGGCGTACGTCTCGAACTCGGCAAGCAGAAGACACTGGTGACCGGCGTGTTCCTGGGCTTGGCCGACACCGACATGGTGGCCGACTTCGAAGGTCCCAAGGTCGACCCGGCCGACGTGGTCCGCGCGGCACTCGACGGTGTCGAGGCCGGCAAGCTGGAGGTGCTGGTCGACGAGTGGAGTGCCCACGTCAAGGCGTCCCTGGCCCGCGACCCGTTCGAGTTCTACGGCCCGTCGCTGTCGAGCTGAGGTGTCGGAATCGTGGAGTCGGGTTGACGTTCCCATGACTGTCGCGGTCACGGCGACCCGGCTCCAGGATCTCGGATCAAGAGCTGCACCGTCCGGAATTCGACGTACGTGTCATCAGGGGTTGAAGGACCAGCCGAACCTGCCTTACATCAAAGGTCAGTCCTGGGCGCTCTACGCTGGCCCTTTCTCCTCGCGCCGAGCGACGATTCGATCCCAGCTCACCATCGCGGTCAGGATTTTGACGAACAGTCCGACAATGGTCACGGTCGGCAGCCCGACCAGGGTCAGGGGGTGCGGAGTTCGACCAGGGTCACCTGCGGCGGCGCGCCGACCCGGACCGGTGGACCCCAGAAGCCGGCGCCGTTGGTCACGTAGACCTGGGTGCCGTCGACGGTGGCGTGGCCGGAGACGACCGGCTGCTGCAACCTGACGAAATAGTTGAACGGCACGATCTGCCCACCGTGGGTGTGCCCGGAGAGTTGCAGGTCGACCCCGTACTTCGCCGCCTCGTGCACCTGGACGGGCTGGTGGGCCAGGAGCACCACCGGGCGGCTCGGGTCCCGGCCGCCCAGCGCCGCCGCGAAGTCCGGGCCGGCGCCGAACTCCAGCTCCGCGCCGGTCGGGTCGTTCACCCCGGCCAGGTCGAGCGCACCGCCCCGGGCGAGGATCTCCTGCCGCTGGTTCTGTAGTACCCGCAGCCCGAGCCGGTCGACCTCGGCCACCCACTCCCGCACCCCCGAGTAGTACTCGTGGTTGCCGGTGACGAAGAAGTTGCCGTACCGGGAGCGGAGGCCGGCCAGCGGGGCGGCGGCGTCGCCCAGCTCGGCGACGGTGCCGTCGACCAGGTCGCCGACCACCGCCACCAGGTCGGCGTCGAGCCGGTTGATGGTGGCCACGATCCGCTCGGTGTGCCCCCGGCCGAGCAGCGGTCCGATGTGGATGTCGGAGACGGTGGCGATGCGCAGCCCGTCCATGCTCCGGGGCAGCTTGGCGAGCGGGATCCGCACCCGGTCGACCTGCGGCGGGCCCAGCGCCGTGCGTACGCCGTACCCGGTGATGCCGGTGGCGGTGAGCCCGGCGAAGATCGCGGCCCCACGGGCGAGCAGGAGCCGGCGACCGGGGTCGTGGCCCGGCTCGGCCGCCGGGGCCGGCTCGGTCGTCGGCTGGGCCGCCGGGGCTGGCTCGGCCGGCGGCTCGGCCCGCTTGATCGGCGGCTCGGCCGACGGCACGGTCAGCGGCTCGGCCGGCGGGTTGACCGGCGGCTCGGTGGTGGCCGGGGCGCGCCGGCGGCGCAGGGCCAGCCGGGCCGCCAGCATCGGCAACTCCAGGATCACCAGCACGATGAACAGGTAGAACATGACGGCGAGCCAGAGGTAGCCCGGCCAGGCCAGCCAGTAGAGGCCCTCCCGGGTGCCGACCACGGCGGCCGGGGCGAGCAGGGCCAGCAGCAGCGCCGCCACCCCGCCGATCCGGCGCCACCGCGCCGCCCGGGTGGTGTCCCGGACCAGTCGCTTCCAGAGGTAGAGATGGACCAGACCGGTGCCGAGCGCCAACGTTCCCACGAAGCCCAGCAGGGCGAGCACCGGACCTCTCCCTCAGCCGCCCGCGAAGGGCGGCAGCACGTCGATCGTCGCCCCGGGTGGCAGCGGCGCCTGCCGATCATGCCAGGCGACCCCGTTCACCAGGAAACTCGCCATTCCCAGCACGGTGCCGAGCCGGTCGCCGTGCCGTACGGTCAGCTCGCTCGCCAGCTCGTCCAGGCCGTGCCCGCCGGGCAGCGTCTCCTCGGCCACCCCGGCGGCGGCCCGGGCCGCCGCGAAGTAGCGCACCAGCACACCGGTGTCGGTCTCCATCCCTCAGCCGCCGATCGCCGACATGGGGCGGGCGGGTTGCAGGAAGGAGGGATCGTCGATGCCGTGTCCGGCCCGCTTGCCCCACATGGCGATCCGCCAGCGCCGGGCCAGCTCCTCGTCGTCCGCCCCGGCCCGCAGCGCGCCGCGCAGATCCGACTCCTCGGTGGCGAAGAGGCAGGCCCGGACCTGCCCGTCGGCGGTCAACCGGGTGCGGTCGCAGTCGCCGCAGAACGGCCGGGTGACGCTGCCGATCACGCCGACCCGCGCCGGCCGGCCCGCCCGGTCGGTGAAGCCGTCCACCAGCCAGGTCTCGGCCGGCGCACCGCCCCGCTCGGCGGGATCGGCCGTGAGGCGGAACTCGCTGCGCAGCGAGGCCAGGATCTCCTCCGCGGTGACCATCTCGGCCCGGTCCCAGCCGTGCTGGGCGTCCAGCGGCATCTGCTCGATGAAGCGCAGCTCGTAGCCCTCGGCCAGGGCGAAGCGGAGCAGCGCCGCCGCCTCGTCGTCGTTGACACCGCGCATCAGCACGGTGTTGATCTTGACCGGGGTCATCCCCGCCGCCGCCGCCCCGGCCAGCCCGGCCAGTACGGCGTCCAGCCGGGGCCGCCGGGTCAGCTCGGTGAACCGGGCCGGGTCCAGGGTGTCCAGTGAGACGTTCACCCGGTCCAGCCCGGCGGCCCGCAGCGGCGCGGCCAGCCGGTCCAGGTTGATCCCGTTGCTGGTCAGCGAGATCACCGGGCGGGGGGTCAGGGCGGCGGTGGCGGCGATGATGGCGGGCAGGCCGGGGCGGATCAGCGGCTCGCCGCCGGTGAACCGCACCTCGGTCACCCCGAGCAGGCGTACCGCCACGCCGACCAGGCGGATGATCTCGTCATCGGTCAGCACCTGCGTGCCCGGCAGCCAGGGCAGGCCCTCGGCGGGCATGCAGTACGTGCACCGCAGGTTGCACCGGTCGGTGAGCGAGACGCGCAGATCCGTCGCCGCCCGGCCGTACCGGTCGACGAGGCCCGTGGCGTCCGGCCGGTGGGGCGCCACTGGGTCCGGCGCCGCCCCGGATCGAACCGGAATGGTCATCGCTCGACGGTAGCGCGTCAGACCGACAACGCGGCCCGAGCCGCCGCACCTACCGCATCCCGGTACGCCCCGCCGAAGAGCGTCGTGTGCACCAGCAGCAGGTGCAACTGGTGCACCGGGACCCGGGCCCGCCAGCCGTCGGCGAGCGGCCAGACCTCCTGGTACGCGGCCAGGATCACCTCCAGGTGGGGTGCGCCGCCGAAGAGGGCGAGCTGGGCCAGGTCGGTCTCCCGGTGCCCGCCGTGCGCCGCCGGATCGACCAGCCAGGCCCGCCCGTCGGCGCCCCAGAGCACGTTGCCGGGCCAGAGATCGCCGTGGATCCGGGCGGGCGGCTCCACCCCGCCGTAGGAGCCGATCCGGGCCAGTACCCGCTCCACCAGCGCGACCTCGGTCGCGGAGAGCGCGCCGCTGTCCGCGGACCGCCGCAGGTAGGGGGCGAGCCGGCGCTGCGCGAACCAGTCCGGCCAGGCGTCCGTGGACGGCGTGTTGTCCTGCGGCAACGCGCCGACGAAACCCGGCCAGTCCGCCCCGAACGCGGGGGCGCCGGCCCGGTGCAGCGCGGCCAACCCGGCGCCGAACCGCCGCGCCGCCTCCGGGGTGGCATCGCCCGGCTCCACCCACTCCAGCGCCAGCAGGTCGGGCAGGGCCGCGACCACCTCCGGCACCGGCACCGCGCCCGGCTCGCGCAGCCAGCGCAGCCCGGCCGCCTCGGTGGCGAAGAAATTCGCGGGTACGGGCTCCGCCGCGCCCTCCGGCCAGGTCTTGGCGAAGACGGAGTTGCCGTCGTCCAGGGTCAACCGGCGGGCGGTGCAGATATCACCCCCGGACACCGGGGTCTCGCGGATCCGCTGGTGGGTGAGGAAGAGGGGCAGGTGCGCCGGATGTGCCCGCAGGTACGCCAGATCCATCCGGGCAAGGTAACCCGGGGTCGTGGTGCGGCACCGAGCAGGGCGACTACGCGGGGTAGCTGTGGATAGCCGGGCGTGTCGTCCACAGCCCGGCCGGGCCGCACTTCCGATCATCGATCCGTTCCGGCCAGGCTGCCCGCATGACCTGGACCGATCACGCCACCCTCTCCGTCCGCTCCACCGCGGACCTGCTCTCCGCCGTGCCGTACCTGCTGGGCTTCCATCCCGCCGAGAGCGTGGTGGTGATCGCGCTGCGTGGCAACCGGGTCGTCTTCGTCGCGCGCGGCGACCTGCCCGGGCCGGGCGCCGCCGTCGAACGTACGGAGGCCGCCGGCCACCTCGCCGCGATCGTCGCCCGACAGGGTGTCGAGGCCACCACCGTGATCGGGTACGGCGGACCGGAGCGGGTCACCCCGGCCATCGACGCGCTGACCGCGGCCCTCGCCCGGGTACGGCTGCCGGTGCTGGACGCGCTGCGGGTGACGGGCGGCCGCTACTGGTCGTACGTCTGCACCGAACCCGGGTGCTGCCCGCCCGAGGGCACCCCGTTCGACGGCGCCACGAGCCAGGTGGCCGCCGCGGCCACCTTCGCCGGCCAGGTGGCCCTGCCGGACCGGGCCGCCCTGGTCCGGCAGGTCGCCCCGGTGGGTGGGCGGCAGCGGCGGGAGATGCGCCGGGCGAGCCGGCGGGCCGAGGAGCGCCTCGGCGAGCTGCTGGCGAGGGCTCCGGCCAGGGACCCGCGCGGCCGCCGGGCCCTGCTTCGGGCCGGCCGCTCGGCGGTACGGGCGGCGATGGACCGGTACCTCGCGGGCGGCCAGCTCACCGACGACGAGTCGGCCTGGCTGGCCCTGCTCCTGCTGCACCTGCCGGTGCGCGACCACGCCTGGCAGCGCACCGGCGGCGGTGAGGAGCACCTGCGGCTCTGGACGGACGTGCTGCGCCGGGCCGAACCGGAGCTGGTCCCGGCGCCCGCGAGCCTGCTCGGCTTCGCTGCCTGGCGGGCCGGGCAGGGTGCGCTGGCCAGCGTCGCGGTGGAGCGGGCCCTCGACGCCCTGCCCGACTATCCGCTGGCACTGATGCTGGCGGACGCGCTACAACGGGGCCTTCCACCGTCCATCCTGGACGACTGGTTGGATGACGAACGGCCCGGCCGGCCCGGCCGGCCGGGTCGTGGCCGGGGTGGTCCGGGTTGAGTGGCCGGTCAGGCGGTGCAGGCGAGGGCGACGCCGAGGCTGTCCTCGTAGACGTGGTGCCGGGTGATCAGCCCGGCTTCGACGGTGAGGTGCAGGGCGAACCGGATGCTGAACCTCTTCCCGGTGGCCCGTACGGTCTGCGCCGTCTCGCCGATCAGCACGGCGTCCGGGCCGTCCACCAGGATGCGGTCGATGGTGGCGGAGCCCTGGCCGGGGACGTTCTGCGCGGCCAGCGTCCGGTGGTGGTCGACGACGTCGTCCCGGGTCGACCGGGGGCGGATCCACGGTACCGCCGGGTGGGTCGGCTCCGGCCAGTTCACCTGCCAGTCGACCTGCTCGGCGTAGAGGCCGGCGATCCGGGCCGGATCCCCCTCGCCGATCCGGCGCAGCAGTTCCCCGACCACGTCCCGGGTTTCCATCGCCGGCTTCCTCCCGCGCCGGGCACGTTCCTGCTCGTCGCGTTCCGGCTGGTCACGTTCCTGTGCTGTCTCGCTCACCGGTCGAGCGTGCCAGCCAGGCCGCGTTGCGGCGATTACCTCCCGGGTAAGGCCGGCGGGCACGGGACGCGTCCTCCGCCGCGATCCGGCGACCGGGGCGGGATGCGCGGGCTGTACCGCCCGGGTCAGCCGGGCAGCACCTTCGTCCATTCGGCGACCAGCCGGTAGCGGCGCTGCTCGGCTCCCTTGCCGGCGAACGGTTACGGTAGCCCGATGGCGGGGTTCGCGGCGGTGGTGCTGACCGGTGGTGCCGCCCGCCGCATGGGCGGCGCGGACAAGCCGCTGCTGCCGGTGGGTGGCCGCCCGATGCGGGACCGCGTGCTCGCGGCGGTCGCCGACGCGCGACCGCGGATCGTGGTCGGCCCGGCCGACGGGCTGCCGGCGGGCGTACGCGGCGTCCGGGAGGAACCCGCCGGTGGTGGACCGGTGGCGGCGATCGCCGCCGGGATCGCCCTGCTGGCGGAGCCGAGCCACGCCGAGGAGTTCGCCGGCAGCGGCGCCACCGTCGCACTGCTCGCCGCCGACCTGCCGCTGCTGACCACCGACGCGGTACGGGATCTCGGGGCCGCGCTCGCCCGGTCCGCCGCCGACGGTGCCGTCTACCTGGACGACGACGGGCGGCGGCAGTCGCTCTGCGGCGTCTGGCGCCTCGGGTCGCTGCGGCGGGCGCTGGACCGGCTCGCCACCGGGCGCGGCGGCACCCTCACCGGTGCCTCCGTACGCGGGCTGCTGGCGGAGCTGACCGTCACCGAGATCTCCTGGCGCGGCTCCGGTCCGCCGCCGTGGTTCGACTGCGACACTGACGACGACCTGCGCCGCGCGGAGGAGTGGATTCGATGACGGTGATGGACCGCTGGCTCGCGGCGGCCTGCGCGGAACTGGACCTCGACCCGGCCGACGTGCGGGTGCCGGTGGTGCTCGACCTGGCCCGCGACGTCGCCCACGAGGTGCTGCGGCCGGGCGCGCCGGTCACCGCGTACCTGCTGGGGATCGCGGTGGGTCGCGGCGCGGACCCGGTGAGCGCCGCCGCCAGCCTGGCGGCCCTCGCCCACCGCTGGAAAGAGGCCGACGCGGAAGGCCGGGGCGACGCGGAAGGCCGGGGTGACGCGGAAGGCCGGGGTGACGCGGAAGGCCGGGGTGACGCGGAAGGCCGGGGTGACGCGGAAGGCCGGGGCGACAAGGCAGGCCCGGGGGCCGGGGGAGACGGGGCCGGTCGGGTCAGCGTCCCGCTTCCCGACGCCGGCTGAGTTCGGCCATCCGCTCGGCCAGCCAGCGGTACCAGGCGATCCTCGGTGGCGTGCCGGCCAGCGCGAGTTCCAGGGTGGCGTACGCGCCGAACTGCGGGTGGCCGGGATCGTCGGCGTGCCGGCTCAGCAGGTCGGCGTGCTGCTCCCGGAAGTCGTCGAGTCGTCGCTGGTAGGCGTCGGCCTCGGCGAGATAGAACTCGCGCATCCGCGCCGGGTCGGCCGCCGCCCGGGCGTACGTCTTCAGCACGGCCTCCGGGCGACCGGCGACGACACCTACAAGCCGTCCCGGCCCGTGCCGCTGATCACCTTCGTCGGCTACGACGACCGCAACGCCTCCGGGATCTACGCCGGGCTGGCCCGCTGGCAGCGCAACCTCGGCTGCGCGGTCGGCAAGCCGGCCTGGGTCGACCCGGCCAGGCGGGTGAACCGTACGGTCAGCACCTGCGCCGACGGGAGCGAGGTCGTCGACTACACGGTCAACGGCATGGGCCACGCCTGGCCCTCCGCCACCGGGTTCCGGGCCGCCGTGGACGCCAGCGCCGCGATGTGGGACTTCTTCGCCGCGCATCCCCGCAGTTCCTGACGGTTCGCCGCCACCGACTGTCCGATCCGGGTCCGCACTGTCCCCGCCGTCCGGCCCGCTGGGTAGGGTGTGCGGTGCCCGGACGTACGGAGGCGATCATGACGGCTGACAAACCGGCCGAGCCGGCTGACCAGCACGAGTCGATCCTGCTCGACGAGCCCAGCACCGCTGACCTGCGGGTCAAGGTGACCGAGGCGTGGCAGGACTTCGCCCGCGCCCTGGCCAGGCAGCTCCCGAGCCTGCCCACGGGGGCGCAGGTCGCGCTCACCCTCGACCCCACCGCCTCCGGCACCGGAGACGCGGTCTACTCGGTCAGCCTGGACATCGGGCCGGACGGCCTGATCGACGCGCGGGCGGTCGGCAACGCCGTACTGCCCCAGGGCTACCGGCTGGACCGGTCCGCGGTCGCCGACATGATCGCCCTCGGCTGGTCCCCGCCCGGGGTGGTCGAGGGCTCGAAGGACCACTTCGGCGTCCGGGCCGGTACGGCGGACTCGACCCGGCTGGCCACCATGGTCTCCCGCACCCTGCGCGACGTGTACGGCGCGCCGCACCCGGCCTTCCTCGTCTTCCAGGTGCACGACGAGGAGGACGAGCCGATCCGGGTCGAGCCGCTCGGCACCGCCCGCTACGAGGTGGCCGCCGACCAGAACCTCGAACTCGACCTGGACGAGGCGCTGGCCGCGGCCCGTCCCGCCCAGGCCGGGGACGAGGCGCTGGCCCTGGAGGACCGGGTCCGCACCGTGGTCTCCGCAATGCTGAAGTCGTCGGCCGAGCAACTCCAGGTCGACTCCGACGGTGACATCGGCATCCGGGCCGGCTCCGCGATGGTCTTCGTCCGGGTGCGGGACAATCCGCCGCTGGTCGACGTCTTCTCGCCGGTGCTCACCGAGATCGAGCCGACCGAGCAGTTGTACGTGAAGCTCTCCGAGCTGACCAACCGGATGCCGATCGGCCGGCTCTACTGCACCAACGACACCGTCTGGGCCTCGGTACCGGTCTTCGGCCGCAACTTCCAGGCGACGCACCTGATGCTGGCCGTACAGGTGATGACCGGGCTCGCGGACGAGCTGGACGACCGGCTGCACGGCGAGTTCGGCGGACGCCGGTTCTTCGGCGAGGGGGACAAGCCGAGCCAGCGCAGCGGTGAGCACCGCACCGGGATGTACCTGTAGGCGCACCCCGGCGCGTCGGCCCGCCTCAGATCTCCAGTACGCCCAGGGCGCCCATCGTGGCCAGGTCGGTGGCCTTGACGGCGTTGTCGGAGACGGTCCAGAGCACGCCGTCGACCACCAGCGACCGGCGGATCATCTCGGGTCCCGCTCCGGCGGCGGTCGCTTCGGCGTGGCGCACCAGCCCCGCCTCGGTGAAGGCGTTGCCGGTGACCCGCAGGACCAGCGCGCCGCTCTCCGGCGCCCGGCCCTCGGCCCCGCCCGTGCCGTACGTCGTCACGGGCACCACCAGCGTGCTGGTGGCCGGCCAGTAGAGGAAGGCGTGCGGGTCGAACTCGGCCTCGGAGTGCCCGTACCGGACGTGGTGCTGGGCGATCCGGGTCGGCTTGGCGAGATCGGAGACGTCGAAGAGGGAAACCTGGGTGCCCTGGGTACGCCCCTGCGTGTCGGCCTCCTGGCCGATGCCGAGCAGCCGCCCGTCCCCGACGGGGTGCAGGTACGCCGAGTACCCGGTGATCTTCAGCTCCCCGGTCACCTTCGGGGCACGCGGGTCGCGCAGGTCGACGCTGTAGAGCGGATCGGTCTGCCGGAACGTCACCACGTACCCGATGCCCTGGGTGAACCGGACGCTGTAGATCCGCTCCCCCTTGCCGAGCCCGGTCACCCGGCCGGTCTCGGTCAGGGTCCGGCCGTCGGCGCGCAACACGTACACCCCGGAACTGGACTTCCCGTTCTGGTCGGTGGTGGTGGCCACCCGCAGGTGACCGTCCCACTCGGACATCGCGTACTGGTTCACCAGCCAGCCCGGCACCGAGGCGGCGGTGACGTACCGGGGACGGCCGGTGCCGGAGGTGTCGAACTGGAAGATCTCGGTGCGCTCGTCGGCCGGGTTCGGCGCGATCGCGGAGTCCTGGTTGGGCCGGGCCCGCCAGCGCTGGTCGGTGCCGACGTAGAGCCGGGCGCCGTTGCTGTAGACGGTCTGCGCGTCGGCGACGACCGTCACCGGGTCGCCGTCGCCGAGGGTGGCGGCCCCGAGGTCGAAGCTGAGCACGCTGACCAGGGAGGTGCCGGAGTAGACCGCCGGCCGGCTGAGCCGCTCGCAGCCGACCCGTCCGGTGCTGGTCCGGCCGTCGGTGATGCTCTGGTAGCGGGGCAGCCAGGCCTCGATCCCGGCCTCGTCGATGATCCTCTGGTTGGCGGCGAGGTTCTTCTTCTCGTCGGTGCCCGGCCCCTTCTGCGGCGGGAACTCCAGCCGGGGCGCGGAGCGGACCACGACCCGGGCGGTCGCGCCCACCTGACGCGCGTCGACCAGTTGGCCGTCGAACCGGTACTCGCCGACCACCCTGGGGGCAGCGGCCAGGTCGACCAGGATCAGCCGGGGCCCGGCGACGGCCGTGTCGTCGGCGGGCGGGACACCGGGGCCGGGCCGGCGGATCGCGGCGGGCCTGCCGATCCCGTACTCCCGGACCAGGATCAGCGCGCGGTCGCCGTGCAGCAGCAGGTTGGCCTCGGCCCAGCCGCCGCGGTCGGGGCTGCGGTCCACTTCGAGGCTGCCGGTCAACCGCCGGCTGGCCGGGTCGACGACCCGGAGCATGCCCTGGCTGACCGTGACGATGCGCCGGCCGTCGGTCTTGACCAGATCCGGCTCGTCGACCCCCGCCTCGTGGGTGTTGGTGCCCGAGTATTCCGGCGCTGCCGCGCCGGCCGCCGAGTCGGCCGCGCCCCGTTCCGCGTTGCCGGCCACCGCCTCGGGGCCGCCGCCGCTGCGGGCGACATCGCCGGCGAAGCCGTACGCCCCGACGGATGCCCGGGCGGCCGACCGGAGCCCGGCCAGCGCGTCCGCGCAGGAGTCGAAGGAGACGAGCTGGAACCCGCCGGCCGGCACCCCGGGGTCGCGTGGTGCCGGCGCGGGCGTGCCGGCCGGGTCCGAGGTGCAGCCGCTGAGCAGCGTGCCGGTGAGCAGCGCCAGCCCGGCGACCAGGGCGGTGCCGACGGTGGCGGTTCCGGTTCCCGGTACGCGTCTCATGGTCGGTTCGACGCGCCGGCCGGCACCCGCGTTCCCCGGCGGACCCGGAGACGGACGCGGACCTGGTGCGGTCGATGTCGACCGCACCAGGTCCCCTTCCACCTACCGTGTCGCTGCCGGGTCAGATCCTCAGTTCAGTGGCAGAGACTGATGGATCACAGCGCCGGGTAGGCGTTGGCGAGCAGCTCCTGGAACTGAGCCTCGAACCAGTGGCCCGAGAGCGGAGCGTCCGGCAGGGCGCCCGACATGTTGTTCTGGTTACGCGGGTTGCCGTTGTACGTCGGGTCGCACATCCGGTCGAAGCCCTTGCCCTCGTCGTTCTGGATCTCCCGGCTGGCGCCGTCGGACTCACCCGGGGGCTTGATCCAGACGTACGCGTCGATGCCGTCCTCCGGGGAGGCGGTCGGCCGCTCGCCGAGGCCGGCACCGGCCTGGTTGCACCAGTTGCCGAGGTGGATCCGGCGGTCGATGCGCGACTCGTTGACGAAGGTGTTCGGGTCGGTCGAGCTGCTGGCCTGGGTGGGCCGGTCCGGACCGCCCCAGCCGTTGCGGGAGGTGTCGATCAGCATGCCGATGTCGTCGTTGAAGCCGACCGAGATCAGTTCCTCCCGGTACGCCTGCGCGTACGACAGCTCGTCGACGAAGCGGTTCCAGTCGACCCAGGTCGTGCTCTCCCGGACCGGGCGGCCGCCGACCGAGGTGTCGGCGTCGAAGAACTCCTCGCGCAGCACCCCGTAGTTGGCGGTGTTGCTGATGAAGCCGTGCACGTTGTCCACGGTGGCGCCGTTGGCGTTGGCGGCCTCGTAGAAGAGGTCGGCGGCGGCGGTGAAGTTGTCGTCCCAGCCGAGCCAGCCGTGGTGCCCGATGTCGATGTAGTTGTAGGTGTTCTCCAGCGACCCGAGCTGGGCCAGCGCGTAGCCGACGCCCTCGACGTAGTTGCCGTTGGCCAGCATCTCGTCGCACTCCGGCGTGGCGGTCTCCCGCGACCCGACGTTGGTGATCAGGTTCGGCAGCGAGTCGATCTCGATGATGTTGACGATCCGCAGGTCCGCATAGGCCGGGTCGGACATGATCTCGACGATCGGGTCGATGTACTCGGACTCGTAGATGTCGATGTCATCCGGGCCGAGTTCACCGTTGGAGGCGAGCGCGGCGCAGTCGCGGCCGGGCAGGTTGTAGATGACGATCTGGATCAGGTCGGCACCCTGCTCCACCGCCGTGTCCAGGTGTTCCCGCAGACCGCGGGCGCCCTCGGTGCCGGTGATCGCGGCCCGACGGTCCATCCAGACCCCGGTCGGCTGGTCGGCGATCGCCTCGCCGCCGCTGGCGGTGGCCTTCGCCGCCCAGTCCGGGTTGACGTAGACGGTGGCGCCCTCGTACGGGTTGTCCACCCGAGGGGCCGCGCTGGCCGGACCGGCGTTGCCGATCATCAGGCCGGACACGAGCGTGGCGGCGGCGGCAGCGGCCAGCCCCCGGCGCGCCGGTGTCCACGCACCCCGGGATAAGGGGTTCATTGTCATTGCGATTACTCCTCGCGATGGTGTCGACCGCCGCCGTGGACCGGGTGGGTCCCCGCGACGGGATTTACGGGTCGGGTGGTGCGTTGCCGAGCCCGCGTCTGCGGTAGCGGGGCCCAGCGGTCGCGATCGCCCGTTTCCGGATATTGGTTGCCCTGGGCGACCTAGTGTTCTTGCCCGGCTCGTGACTCAAGTACCAATTGATAGCCATCATTACATGGGAACGCTCCCATCGCAACCGTCAAGAAACAGGGCAGAAATGTCAACGTGATCAAATACCGCGTCTGCGCCGGTCAGCCCCACAGTGGTGGGACCAAGATCGATCGGGATCAAGGCTGCGGAACGGGCTCCGGGGTGTCCCCCGGGCCGTGCCGGTGTCGGCCCCGGGCGGCCCCGCGCCGTCACGCCGGCACCGCACGCCGCCGTCGGTCCGGCGGCGTGCGCCCGGCGGCGTCCAGCCCGGCGGCGTCCAGCCCGGGGCTGTCAGCTCGGCGGCGGTACGACCGGCGGCGAGTCGACCAGCCGGGACAGCACGATCATGCTGCGGGTGGAGGTGACGAAGGGCTCCGCGCGCAGCCGCTCCAGCGCCTGCTCCAGGTGGGGTATGTCGGCGGCCCGCAGGTGCACCAGCGCGTCGGCCTCGCCGGAGACGGTGTACGCGGCGATCACCTCGGGATGCCGCCGGGTCGCCACGGTGATCTGGGCCGGGGTGGTGCGGCCGGTGCAGAAGAGCTCGACGAAGGCCTCCGTGGTCCAGCCCACGGCGGCCGGGTCGATGACGGTGGTGAATCCCCGGATGATGCCGGCGGCCCGCAGTCGATCGACGCGTCGCTTCACGGCCGGCGCGGAGAGGGAGACCCGGGCGCCGATCTCCGCGTACGAGGCGCGGGCATCGGCAACCAGAGACGCAATGATTCGCTGGTCCACCCCGTCCATCTGCAATGTTCCGCCTCTTTGAAGCAACAGTTCCGGCTGTTCCCGAACCTCCACCGTACCTACCCTTGTTTTTCGTGAACCAACCGAGGATCCCAAGAAAGCGGACATATCTCCTGTGCCCGCCCGAGCACTTCACCGTGCGGTACGCGATCAACCCGTGGATGGACACCGCCACGGCGGTCGACACCGAGCTGGCGGTGAAGCAGTGGACCGGGCTGCGGGAGACCCTTCAGGAACTCGGTCACACGGTCCACGTACTGCCGCCGGAAGCCGGCCTGCCCGACATGGTCTACGCGGCCAACGGCGCCTTCGTGGTCGACGGCACCGGCTACGGCGCCCGGTTCCGGCACGCCCAGCGCGCCCCGGAGGCGGCCGCGCACCGGGCCTTCTACGAGGGGCTCGGCTGGCGGTTCGTCGCCCCCGCTGAGATCAACGAGGGCGAGGGCGACTTCGCCTACCTGCCCGAGGCGTACGGCGGCACGATCCTGGCCGGGTACGGCTTCCGGACCGAACCCGGCGCGCACGCCGAGGCGCAGGAGGTGCTCGGACGCCCGGTGGTCTCGCTCCGGCTGGTCGACCCGCGTTTCTACCACCTGGACACCGCGCTGGCCGCCCTCGACGACCGCACCGTCACCTACTTCCCCGGGGCGTTCTCGGTCGCCTCGCAGCGGGTGCTCGCCCAGCTCTTTCCGGACGCGGTCCTGGCCGACGAGGTCGACGCGTTCGCGTTCGGGCTCAACCTGGTCGGCGACGGCCGGCACGTGGTGCTGAACAGCGAGGCCAGCGCCATGGCCGACCGGGTGGCCGCCGCCGGCTACACGCCGGTGCCGGTCGAACTCTCCGAGCTGAAGAAGGGCGGCGGCAGCGTCAAGTGCTGCGTCGCCGAACTCCGGCCCTGAGGCACCGGCCCGACGTGCCCGAGGCACCCGCACGGCGTGCCCGAGGTACCGGTCCAACGTGTTAGTAGGGGGCCCTTCCTATACAAAAAGCGATAACAAGGGCCCCTTCCTTACACCTAGCCGAGGGTGGCCAGCTCGTTGATCAGCACGTTGGAGAGCACCTGGCCGTCCCGCTGCACCCGGCGCAGGTACCACTTCTGCTGCGGGGTGCGGGGCTGGTTGAACTGCCAGGCACCGCGCGGGCTGTCCACCTGACCGATCTTGCCCAGCGCCAGGTTGAGCTGCAACGGGGAGAGTTCGGTGGCGATCCGGATCGCCTTGCTCAGCACCTGCGCCGCGTCGTACGAGGCCATCGCATACGTCGTCGGCGACGCGCTGTGCGCCTTGCGGTAGGCGGAGGCGAACCGGCGGTTGGCCGCGTTGTTGATGTCCGCCGAGTAGTTGAGCGAGGTGAGGATCCCCTCCGCCTCGGCCCGCTTCAGCCGGCCGAGGACGCCGCCCTCGGTGAGGAAGCCGGGCGCGTAGATCGCCCCGCGGTAGCCGCCGGCGTAGAGCTTCTTGAGGAACTGCACCGCCGCGTCCCCCTCGAAGTGGCAGAAGACCGCGTCCGGATTCCGGGAGATCAGCTCGGCGATCTCCGGGTTGAACGTGTTCCGGCCCGGGGTGGCGGTGAACGGCGTCCAGATGACCGGGTCGGCGATCCGCTCGTCGGTCCCGAAGTTCTGCCGGAAGCCCTGTACGGCGTCCCGGCCCGCCTCGTGGTCCGGCGCGATGATCGCGATCCGGCCGCCCAGTGGCACCCGCTGGGCCACGTACGGGGCCAGCGCCCGTCCCGCCTCGTCGTCCACGTACGAGGTGCGCCAGATGTAGACGACGCTCTGCAGGGCCGCCGGTGAGGCGTTGGAACCGATCAGCGGCACCTTGGCCTGCTCCACCGCGTCCCGGATGCCGAGCATCACCGCGGAGTTGGCCACGCCGGTGAGCGCGAGGACGCCCTGCTTGATCAGGCTGTCGAGGGCGGCCCGGCCGGACTGCACCGTGGCGCCCTCGTCGGCGACGATCAGCTCCGCCGGGTGTCCGCCGAGCCGCTGGTCGTTGAGATCGAGATAGAGCTGGAAACCCCGGAGGATCTCGTCGCCGACCGGTTTGAAACCGCCGGTCTGAGCCGTGATCATGCCGATTCGGACCGGCCGGTCGCTGACCAGATCTCCCGCTTCGTCGTCTGCCGAGCGGCTGCAGGCGGCGGCCAGCCCGGTCACGCCCAGCGCGCCCAGGAGCTTGAGCGCCCGTCTGCGGTCCAGTTGCGACACGAAATTCCTCCTAAGCATGGGCGGGTCCCCGCCCCGAGCACGGGGTCTCGCCCCGAGGATGGGTTTTCGGCCCCCGGTGAGCGGCCCGAATCGCAGCCCCTCCGGCGTTCTACCGGGTGTGCGACGCCGCGTCAATGCAAGATGATCATCTGACGAGCGAATGTAATGCGGCTATCACCGACTCCCAACTGGGGAAATGTGGATCGATGACGCCGAAATGCTCACAGTCCGGCAGTTCGACCAGCCGTACGTCCGCGCCCCGGCGCCGGGCCGCCGCCACGTAGCCGGCGCTCATCTCCGGCGGTACGTGCCGGTCCAGCGCGCCGTGCACGACCACCGTGCGGACTCCCGGGGCCGTCGTCCGGCCCGGATCCGCCGCCGCGTACCGCTCGGGCAGCTCCGCCGGGCCGCCGCCGAGGAGCGCGGCCACCGCGCCACCGTCCAGGTCCAGCCGGTACGCCTCGCCGAGATCGGTGACCGGGGCGAGGGCGAGTACCCCGCGCACCTCGGCCGGCGCTTTCGCCGCGTACCAGAGCGCCAGGTGCCCGCCGGCGGAGTGGCCGAGCAGGACCGGTGGACCCGGTGCCACCCGGCCGGGCGGGAACGCCGCCCGGGCGAGCGTGGGCAGTGCGGCCAGGCCCGCCGCGACGTCGTCGAAGGTGCCGGGCCAACCCCCGCCGGGCTGCCCGGTCCGGCGGTACTCCAGTTGCGCCACCGGGAAGCCCCGCGCGGCCAGGTCGGCGGCGAGCGGACCGGTGTGCCCGCGGTCGTACTCGGCCCGCCAGAAGCCGCCGTGCACGACCGCGACCAGGGGCCGCGGCGCCCCGTCGTACCCGGTGGGAAACCGCAGGTCGGCGACCTGCTCCGGATGGTCGCCGTACCGGATCCGGGCGTCCGGGGCCGGCGCCGGACGGCTGAGCACGGCTCTCGGGTCCGGGTTCGGGACAGCGGGTCGGGGCCCGGCGGCGGGGGTGGAGAGGGTGGGCGGATCGGCGGGCATGGCTGAGGCTACCGCCCGGTACGTGCCGGCCGGCAGGCCCCCGGGGGGCGGAGACGGGGCGTCGGTGTCCCCGCCGAGCGCGCAGGGCGGCGACTGCGCGAAGATGGGGGCATGACCGAGGTGGCAGGTTCCGGGGAAGAGCAGAACGAGTCGACCGAACCGGGCAACCGTCCGGGTGCGGTGCTGGTGGTCGGCCCGGACGGCCGTCCGGTGGGCACCGTCCGGCCCGACGGCGAGTCGGCGGGGGAGGACCCGGCGCGGCTGATCGAGCAGCCGGCCAAGGTGATGCGGATCGGCAGCATGATCAAGCAGCTGCTGGAGGAGGTGAAGTCCGCGCCCCTGGACGACGCCAGCCGTACCCGGTTGCGGGAGATCCACCAGCGGTCGATCGTCGAGCTGGAGGACGGCCTCGCCCCGGAGCTCCGCGACGAGTTGGAGCGGCTGTCGCTGCCGTTCAGCGAGGACGCCGCGCCGAGCGAGGGTGAGCTGCGGATCGCCCACGCCCAGCTCGTCGGCTGGCTGGAGGGCCTGTTCCACGGCATCCAGGCCGCGCTGGTGGCGCAGCAGATGGCCGCGCGGATGCAGCTGGAGCAGATGCGTTCCGGTGGCCGTCCGGCGCTGCCGATGGGTCCGGGCGGCGCCGCCGGCCTGGTGCCCGGCGCTGGAAACCAGCCGGGTGAGGGCCCCAGCCCCGGTCAGTACCTCTGACCCGCTGACGGGTCAGGCGGCGGGGCCCGGCTCGGCCCCGCCCGAGCCCACGGCCCGGTCCAAGCCCTCGGCCCGGTCCAAGCCGAACAACGCCTCCAGGTACGCCGCGACGCCGTCGGAGTCGTTGTCCGACGTCACCTCGTCGGCGATCTCCAGCACGGCCGGGTGCGCGTTGGCCACCGCGACCGCCCGGCCGACCCAGGTCAGCATCGGCAGGTCGTTCGGCATGTCACCGAAGGCCACCGTGTCCTGCGCGGTCAACCCGTGCTGGGCGCAGTACCAGGCCAGCCCCGCCGCCTTGGTCACCCCGGCCGCGGAGATCTCGACCAGCCCGCTGTACGACGAGTGGGTCGCCTCGGCGAGCCCGGCCAGCGCGCCCGTCACCACCTTCACGAAGGCGTCCGGGTCCTGGGCGCCGGCCCGGGCCAGCAGCTTCACCGCGGGCGTGCCGACCAGCTCCTCCGGGCTCTCCACGGCCCGCAGCCCCGGATCGCTACGGTCCCAGCTCAGCGCGTACGCCGACTCGTGCCACAGCTCCCGCCCGTCGGTGACCTCCACCGCGAAGGCCACCCCGGGCACCTCGGCGCGGAGCCGCCGGACGACCTCGGCGAGCAGTTCCGGGGCGAGCGGGTCGGCCCGGAGCACCTGGTCGGTCGTCGGGTCGTACACCACCGCCCCGTTGGCGCAGATCGCCGGCATCGGCGCGGCGAGCTGGTCGTACACCTGGTTGAGCCAGCGGATCGGACGGCCGGTGACCAGCACGACCTGGGTGCCCCCGGCGGAGATCCGCGAGATCACCTCGGCGGTACGCGCGCTGAGCGTCCGGTCGGAACGGAGCAGGGTGCCGTCGAGGTCGGTCGCCACCAGCCGGGGTAGTTGCCGCATCAACGGGAGAGTAGTCGATCGAGGTAGATCGCTACCCCGTCGTCGTCGTTGCGCAGGGTGATCTCGTCGGCGGCCCGCCGGACGAGGGGGTGCGCGTTGGAGACGGCGACCCGGCCCCAACCGGCCCACTCGAACATCGGCAGGTCGTTGGGCATGTCCCCGAAGACCAGCACCTCGGCCGGGTCCACGCCGAGCACCTGGGCCACCACCGCCAGGCCGGTCGCCTTGTCCACCCCGGGCGGGCAGATCTCGATGAAGCCGAGCCCGGCCTGGGTGATCGAAGCCACCTCCGGCGGCACCACCCGGCGGGCGGTGTCGAGCAGCGTGTCCACGTCGTGGTCGGGGGTCCGGGCGAACGCCTTGATCACGTCGGTGTTCAGGCATTCCAACCGGGCACGCGCCTCGAACCGGTCGGGATAGGGCCAAGTCAGGTCGAAGTCGCCCCAGAGCGGAGCATTCGGGCTGTCCAACGCCTCGACCATCACGGTGAGCGGCCCGACCTCGGCCTCGACCGCGAGCAGCAACTCGGCCAGCTTCCCGCCGGAAAGCCGCTCGTCGAGCAGCACCACCGGGCCGGCCGGGTCGGTCTGGTCGACGACCCGGCCGCCGCCGGCCATCACGAGGAAGTCGGCGGCCCGGATGTCGTTGCGGGTCAGTTCCGCCAGCCGAGGCCCGCGCCCGGTGGCGCCCACCACCGGGATGCCGGCGGCCCGGACCCGGTCCAGGACCTCGTGGGTGTACGCCGACACGGTTTCGTCGCTACGCACCAGCGTGCCGTCGAGGTCGGTCGCGATCAGCTTCGGCAGTCCGGGTCGGGGCATGCGGCTCTCCCTTCGCCCGCCACCCGCCGCACCCGGCGATGACCTGGGCGGATCCGCTTCTAGCGGATCGGCTGGCGGTGGCGGGGGAGCAACCGTATCTCACCTTTCGCTGCCGAACCATGACTTCTGCGTGAAGTGGTCCTCACCTCTGGGGGTCAGCTCGGTTCGAGCAGATCCCGCCCGCCGAGGTACGGCTGGAGGGCCTTCGGCACCCGTACCGAGCCGTCCGGCTGCTGGTGGTTCTCCAGGATCGGCACCAGCCAGCGGGTGGTGGCGAGGGTGCCGTTGAGCGTCGCCGCGGTCTGCGGGCGGCCCTGCTCGTCCCGGTAGCGCACGTTCAGCCGGCGCGCCTGGAAGGTGGTGCAGTTGGAGGTGGAGGTGACCTCGCGGTAGCGGCCCTGCGACGGGACCCAGGCCTCGCAGTCGTACTTGCGGGCGGCGCTGCTGCCGAGGTCGCCGGCGGCCACGTCGATCACCCGGTACGGCAGCTCGACCTTGGCCAGCATCTCCTCCTCCCAGGCCAGCAGGCGCAGGTGCTCGGCGTGCGCCTCCTCGGGACGGCAGTAGGAGAACATCTCGACCTTGTCGAACTGGTGCACCCGCATGATGCCCCGGGTGTCCCGGCCGTACGACCCGGCCTCGCGGCGGAAGCAGGACGACCAGCCGGCGTACCGGACCGGTTCGGCGAGGTCGAGGATCTCCTGCGCGTGGTACCCGGCCAGCGCCACCTCGCTGGTGCCGACCAGGAACAGGTCGTCGGCCTCCAGCTTGTAGACCTCGCTGGCGTGCGCGCCGAGGAAGCCGGTGCCCTCCATCGACTCCGGCTTCACCAGGGTCGGGGTGATCGCCGGGATGAAGCCGTACTCGACGGCCTGGGCGATGGCGAGCTGGAGCAGGCCGAGCTGGAGCAGGGCGCCGACCCCGGTGAGGTAGTAGAACCGGCTGCCCGAGACCTTCGCCCCGCGCTCGGTGTCGATCGCCCGCAGCGCCTCGCCCAGCTCCAGGTGGTCGCGCGGGTTGGCGATCTCCGGCTTCGCGCCCACCTCGCGCAGCACCACGTAGTCGTCCTCGCCGCCGGGGGGCGCGCCCTCCTCAACCACGTTCGGGATCGCGTACTGGGCGCGGCGCAGCGCCGTCTCGGCCTCGCCGACCGCCGTCTCGGCCGCCTTCACCTCGGTGGAGAGTTCCTTGGTACGGCCCAGCAGCTCGGCCCGCTCGGCCGGGTCGGCCTTCGGCATCCGCTTGCCGAGCTGCTTCTGCTCGGCCCGCAGCGCCTCGAAGCGCTGGACCGCCGCCCGGCGCTCCTCGTCGGCCCGGAGCAGGGCGTCGACGGCGGACTCGGCCTCGCCCCGGGCCCGCTGGCTGGCACGTACGGCGTCCGGATCGTCGCGGAGCAGGCGCAGGTCAATCACGGGGACCGAGCCTACCGGGGCGGCTGCCGAAGGTATATCCAGATACGCCCCCTGCCGCTGGCCCGGGAGGGGTGTAAGGAGGGGGCCCTTCCTATACAAGAAGCGATAACCGGGGGCCCTTCCTTACAGCCGGGCGCGGGGTCAGCGCTCCGGCGGGGTGAAGGGCCGGGTCGGCGTGACGGTCAGGTCGATCGGCGGGGGCCGGTCGTCGCCGTCGTCGTCCGGGTCCGGCAGCGTGGTCGCGGCGCGGGGCCGCCGCCAGGGCCAGTCGGGCTCCTCGGCGGCGGCCGCCGGGTCGGTCGACCCCGCCGGTCCGCCGGCTGCTGGGCCGGGGCCGGGACGGCGCGGTACGAACCGGCCGGCGAGCAGCAACGCCAGGCCCAGGCCGGCGGTGCCGAGGTACGCCAGGATCAGGCCCCGGCCGTAGTCGACGCGGAGGCCGTCCACCTCGCCGTACATCCGCCAGCGGTCGCTGAGCGCGTCGAGGGAGAGCGTCGCGGTGGCCAGTACGCCGAGCACCCCGACCGCCAGGGCGAGGCCGAGGATCCGCAGGTTGTGCCGGACCGGGACGGAGCCGAAGAAGACCAGCCCGAGGCAGCCGAGCAGGCCGAGGATGCCGAGCAGGTATCCGGTGCCGAAGGTGCTCATCTGGGCGAGCCCGTCCGCCACCTGCACCGGGGTCTCGGAGGAGGTGATCCCGGGCGGGAGCGTGGTGATCGCCCACTCGTCGGCCATCGCGGCGAAGGCGGCCAGCGCGCCGAGGGCCGCGACCACCACCACGAGCCGGCCGTCCCTACCGAGGCGGGCCAGCGCCGGGGGCGTCCGGCGGCCGTCGTGGTCGGCGCCGCCCCAGGCCACGACGGCGGCACCGTCGGGTGTGGTGCCGGCGATTCCGTCCGGGGTCGTCGCGGCGGTCGGGTCGTCCTCGCCGGCCGGCCCGTCCTGCCGACTGTCCTGCCGGGGTATCGGAAAGTCGTGGGACATGGCTGACCCTTCCACGGCGGGGTGCTGTGCCGATGATGACACAGCGGCCGGCCCGCCCCGACCCGCCGCTCCGCCGCCCGCCGGTGCTTCCGCGACCCTCTCGTCGGCTGGATCGTCGCGCCGCCGGATGGTTTGAGCTAGCGTCGTGACCATGCCTATCCGCACCGCATCCGCCATCTGGCAGGGCAATCTCACCGACGGTTCCGGCACGATCAGCACCGGCAAGGGTGGTCTGCAGGGGAACTACTCGTTCAAGTCCCGCTTCGAGGAGGGCGAGGGCACCAACCCGGAGGAGCTCATCGCGGCGGCGCACGCCGGCTGCTTCTCGATGGCGTTCTCCAAGGCGCTCGCCGACGCCGGTTACACCTCGACCTCGGTCGACACCACGGCGAAGGTGCATCTCGACAAGACCGACGCGGGCCCCACGGTGACCCGGATCGACCTTGAGACCGTCGGGAACGTGCCCGGCATCGACGAGGCCGAGTTCGGCAAGCTGGCCGAGGGGGCGAAGGCCAACTGCCCGATCTCCCGCCTGCTCTCCCCCGGCGCCGAGATCTCCCTCACCACCCGCCTCTCCTCCTGACCCACCCATAACCCCCAGCCCTTCCAAGATCGCGGTGATCAGGGAGCCACTCCGGCGTGTCGTCGGCGTGTCGTGCTAACAGCTCCCTGATCATCGCGATCTTCGACGTCGGCGCCCGACCCCGGCCGATACGGCACAATGGGTCGCGTGCCGGTCGAGATGAGCCGCGAGCGTTTCGAGGAACTGGTCGGTGAGGCTCTCGACGAGGTGCCGGAGGAACTCCTCGGTCTGATGAGCAACGTGGTGATCCTGGTCGAGGACGAGTCACCCAGGGGCGAGCCGGAGCTGCTCGGCCTCTACGAGGGCTACGCGCTGACCAGCCGCGGCTGGGACTACGGCGGCGTCCTGCCGGACCGGATCCTGATCTACCGCCATCCGATCCTGCGGATCTGCGACACCGAGGACGACGTCGTCGACGAGATCGCCATCACCGTCGTACACGAGATCGCCCACCACTTCGGCATCGACGACGAGCGCCTACACGACCTCGGGTGGGCCTGAGAGTGTTGGATACACGAGCCATGCACAGCCACTACGCCCGACAAGCCCTCATCGAGCCATGATTCACAATCCCCGGCTGGAGTATCAGCCGGTGAGGTACCCGCCCGAGGCGTCGATGTCTGTCCCGATCACGGCGGTGGCGTCGTCGGAGGCCAGCCACATCACGACTCGGGCGATCTCGTCCGGATTGACGATGCGCTTTATCGGGTAGTCCTGGGCGATCTGCTCGTATGTCACGCCGAACCCGGCCGCGGCACGCTCGAGCATCGGGGTGTCGACCGCACCGGGCGCCAGCGCGTTGACCCGGATGTTCCGGTCGGCGTACTCCAGCGCGGCCACCTTGGTCAGCGACGCGACCGCGTGCTTGCTCGCGTTGTACGGCGCGATCGTGGCGAAGCCGACCTCGGACGAGATCGAGGCGGTGTTGATGATGATTCCGCCGCCCTGCCGCAGCATGTGCGGTAGTTCGTATTTCATGGCGAGGAAGACACCAGCGGCATTGGTCCGCCACACGTCCTCAAACACCTCGATCGACTGCTCGTGCAGCGGCGCCGGGCGGGGCGTCTCCACACCCGCGTTGTTGAAGGCGATGTCGATGCGCCCGTACCGGCGTACGCACGCGTCGACGAACGTGGCGACGTCCCGCTCCCGACGGACATCTGCCCGCATGAACGTGGCTTCGCCGCCGAAGTCCCGGATCTCACGCTGATTGCGTTGGCCCAGGTCGACTCGGCGACCACAGAAGAATACGTGCGCGCCTTCGCGCGCCATCGCGTACGCCGTGGCCTTGCCGATGCCGGAGGTAGCACCCGTGATCAGCACAACCTTGTCGGCGAACCGGCCGTTCGGGTTTGCCGGGCCACGCCCCGGCCCTGGTGGATGTTGGGTATTCGCTCTGGCCGATCCCATGGCGAGGCCGGCCATGGAGATGCCGGCGGCACCGGCCACCAACAGGCCACGCCTCGACGTCCGCCCGGTTACTTCGGACATTGCTCTCCTCCGTTGTGATCCGCGTTGGCTGCCAGTCTCGCCACGTCGGCGTGGTACGCGCCAAGACCTGTCGCGATAACCGGTGGTTATGGGGTACGGCGCCAGGGTTCGGAGGAGCGAAACCGGCTGTGATAGCCATGGGTTATGGACGCACACCTGCGGGAGCTGCGCTACTTCGTAGCGGTCGCCGAGGAGTTGCACTTCACCCGGGCGGCCGAGCGGCTGTTCGTATCCCAACCGGCACTGTCCAAGCAGATCCGGGCCCTGGAGAGACGGCTCGGGTTTCTCCTGTTCGCTCGTGAAACCCGCGGAGTACGGCTGACACCCGGGGGCGAGGCGCTTCTGCCCGCCGCCCGCGAGGCCATCGCCGTGGTCACCCGCGGGCTCGAAGCCGCTCGGGCCCTGGCCGACCGGCAAGTCTTCACGGTGGGCATGCAGACCGCCGTCGGACGCGACCTGCAACGGCCAGCCCTGCGGAGGTTCCGCGAGGTGGCCAAGAACTGGACGGTCTCGATGCGGCTGGTCGGCTGGGAGGAACCAACCGCCGGGCTGGCCGACGGCACCAGCGACGTCGCCTTCGTGTGGCTGCCGGTGCCGGGTGACGGGCTGTGTACCCGTGTCCTGGCCCGCGAGCGGCGGTGGGTGGCCCTGTCCCCAGGCCACCGGCTCAGCGACCGTACCGAGATCGACTTCGCCGACCTGCTCGCGGAGCCGTTTATCGCCCTGCCGGCTGCGGCTGGGCCGCTGCGCGACTTCTGGCTCGCCACGGACGCCCGCTTCGGGCGGGAGACGGTCCTTGGCGGCGAGGCGGCCTCGCCGGACGAGGTGTTCGAGGCGGTCACCTCGGACCTGGGCGTGGCGCTGCTGGCCGAGGGCAACGTCGGCCTCTACCGGCGGCCCGGCATCGAATGCCGGCCGGTGACCGGTCTAACGCCGGCCGAGTTGGCCGTGGTCTGGCGCGCCGACGACCACCGGCAGGTCCTCACCACCTTCCTCGAGTGCTTGCTTACGCCGCAGCTCCCCTAACGCATGTACACGCTCGGGTAGCAAGGCCGCGCAGCCGCCCAGCGGGCGGGTCGTCGGCTCGGTCCCGTGATCGATCGCCTGGCCGCGCGGAAAGCGCGGGCCGGGGTCAGCCGGGCCGCTTCGCCAGGGTGACGAACGAGCGGAAGGCGGCCGGCGCGAACGTCAGGTGCGGCCCCTGCGGGTCCTTGCTGTCCCGGACCAGTACGCGGCCGGGAAGGTTGTCGGCAACCTCGACGCAGTTGCCCTGGTTGGTGCCGCTACGGCCGCTCTTGCGCCAGTGGGACTCAGTCATGGTCGCACCGCCTTCACGATCAGGTCTCTCGACGGACTTCCGGGCAGGGCCGGGGGCCGTCGCCCTGCGGACGGGGCCACCCGCTCGGCCGGGTGATCGACCGCATGGCCGCGCGGGAAGCGCGGGCCGGGGTCAGCCGTGCCGCTTCGCCAGGCTGACGAACGAGCGGAAGGCGGCCGGCGCGAACGTCAGGTGCGGGCCGTGCGGATCCTTGCTGTCCCGGACCAGTACGCGGCCGGGAAGGTTGTCGGCAACCTCGACGCAGTTGCCCTGGTTACCGCTGCTACGGCTGCTTTTCCGCCAGACTGGCGGCAGGTCAGTCATGATCTTTGATCCGTCCTGCTATGAGTTCTCTCGACAGGTGCACCGGCAGCGCTAGGCCGGTGACAATCTCCCACGATACTTCCAACTGGTCCAGATCTCCCGCCTCAGTTACGAGCCGCCCTCGTAGCTGGTCATCCACGTAACCGGCCCGCCCGCGCTGCGGAAGGGTGGCTATGACGAACGCCCCCGAGAGGCCAGCATGGAGGCCGGCGGTCCATGGCACCACCAGGACTTGCACGTGCGGAAGATCAGTCATCTCCAAGAGGTGTTGTAGCTGCCCCTTCAAAACCTCGGGCGGTCCACAATTGAGCGCGGCCTCACCGATGATGGCCGACAACATTGGCGGCTCTGGTCCGTCGACAGTGGCGGCTTGGCGGTCTTGCCGAACCTGGGTTGTCTTCTCGACTGCCTTGACCGGTAGCCGGCTACCGCGCAGAACGGCCCGGGTATACGCATCGGTCTGAAGCAGCCCGGGGATCAGGTGGGGTTCCCACGTTCGTAGCAGGACAGCCCGGTGCTCGTGGTCCGTCCAGGGACGAAGCCACGGCGGCCGTGCGTCCTCTCGGGCTGCCTCCGTGGCACGCTGGATCTGATCGCCGGTCCCGAACAGTTCGTCAAGGGCGCGAGCAGTGTCGTCCTGCGGGATGATGCGCTCGGTCTCGATCGCGGCGATCAATGATGCGCTCACATTGATCGCCGCCCCGGCCTGTTCTTGACTCCACCTGCGCTTGGCTCGCTGTTGCCTGAGGATTTCGCGTAACTCGCTCACGTACTACCTCCGACTAAGGATTTCGGCTCTTTTTTCCCTACGTACTCCCTGCGGTCAATATTCCGTTACGCGGGTCCCGTCGTCCAGGGTGGATATCGACGGAGGAGCGGTAACCGGCCTCGCCGGGACGAACCCGAACCCCTCGCGGGCCGCTCCCGTCAGCGGGGGCCGTCCTTCCCGGTGGATCCGGGGCGAGCAGGGGCGGTCCCCGTTCCACATCCGACGGTCTGTGAGGTGATCGCGTGCGAAGACATCGACGGCACTGGCGGTACCTGTGGCTGCGCTGTTGGTGCGGATTCCGGTGGACGTGCCCGGACGCCGCGCCGCAGGTGCCGATGCCGTATCCCCAGGCGCCGCATCCGGCGGTCGCGGCGGCCCCGGTTCCCGCATCCCCGATGCCCTGGGCAGCGGTCGTGCCCGACCCGCCGACCCCGCCGCCTCGGCCCCGGCCGCGCAACCAGCGGCCGGGCTGGGACGCCGCCACCGGGACGTTCCGGCTCACCCGGGGGCAGGCGCACCGGGCCGGCTCCGGTCGGTGATGGGCGTCCTCGTGTTACGGGACGCCGCCACGCTCGACGATGCGGGCCGGCCACACGTGCCCCGCCGCCCGTTGTGGACGTGCCGCGCCTGCGAGCTGCCCTGGCCGTGTCCGGCGGCGCGGCTGGCGCTGGTGGAGGAGTTCCGGCTGGAGCCGTTGAGCCTCTTCCTCTACCTCGGGCTGGCCCTGTACGACGCGGCCGGGGACCTGCACGCGCTGAACCCGAACCCCGGGGTCACGCCGGCCGAACTGCACGCGCGTTTCATCGGCTGGGTTCGGGAAACCGACCTGGTCCGGCGGGCGCTCGGCGCTCGGGGGCACGGGGCATCTCCGGCAACCCCGCCCCCGTCGGGGAGGTACCCGAGTTGGCGGGCCGCGAACAGCGGCCCGTAACCCTCCCCGGGCACAGACCCGCCCCGGCGTCGCCGCCACCCCTGCGGCGGCCCGGGGCGGGGCGCGCCTGGTCAGCCGGGCCCCGGAGTACCCGGATCGGCGATCTGCCCTTGCCGGCGCCTCCTATCCTCGGTGATCAGTTACACCGACAGGAGGACCCGATGCGCAGCGCCCTGTTTTCCGCCGACAACCTGGAGAAGGAGTCCGACCAGCCCGGGATGCGGCTGCAGAACTCCAAGATGTTGAAGATCGAGCTCAACGGCGAGGCGATGGCCCGGGTCGGGTCGATGGTCGCCTACCAGGGACAGGTGCAGTTCCAGGCGCTGGGCTCGGGCGGCGTCGGCAAGTTCCTCAAGCAGAAGCTCACCGGCGAGGGCGTACCGCTGATGCGGGTGACCGGCCGGGGTGACGTCTTCCTCGCCGACCTCGCCTCCGACGTGCACCTCATCGACCTGGAGCCGGGGGACGCGCTGTCGATCAACGGTTCCAGCGTGCTCGCCTTCGACTCCACCCTCCAGTACGACATCAAGATGGTCGGCGGGGCCGGCATGATGTCCTCGTCCGGCCTGTTCAACTGCGTGTTCACCGGATACGGCCGGATCGCCGTCACCACCAAGGGCACCCCGGTGGTGCTCAACGTCGACCAGCCGACGTACGTGGACCCGCAGGCGGCCGTCTGCTGGTCGGCGAGCCTGCAGACCGGCTACCACCGGGCCGAGCAGATGGGCCTCGGCACGCTGCTGGGCCGCCGCACCGGGGAGGCGTTCACGATGAGCTTCGCCGGCCAGGGCTTCGTGGTCGTGCAGCCCTCGGAGGAGCCGCCACTGATGGGCAGCGGCCAGCAGCAGAGCGGCAGCAGCGGCGGTCTGCTCGGCGGGCTGCTCGACTGACCCGGGGGCGCCGAGCGGGCGCCCCGCCGGGCCGGCCGGTGGTCAGGCGAGTTCGCCGGCCCGCAGCCGGGACAGCCAGGCCGCCGCGTCGGCGTAGTCGCCGTCGGAGAGCCCGGCCGGCGCCGGCACCGGGCGCCCGGCGCCCGCGCTCCACCGATGCCGGGGGTACGACCCGAGGAAGCGGACGTCGGCGCAGATCCGACGCAGCCCCTGCAACGCCTCACCCACCCGGTCGTCGGCGACGTGCCCGGTGCAGTCCAGAAAAAAGGCGTACCGGCCGAGCGCCTCGCCGGTCGGGCGGGACTCGATGCGGGTCAGGTTGACCCCGCGTACCGCCAGCTCCATCAGCACCGCGAGCAGCGCGCCGACCCGGTCGTGGCTGATGTAGACGGCCAACGAGGTCAGGTCGTCGCCGGTGCTCGGCGGCGGCGGGCCGGGCCGGCTCAACAGGACGAACCGGGTGACCGCGTCGTCGTGGTCGGCGATCTTGTCCGCCAGTACGGTGAGCCGGTGCCGGCCGGCGCTGAACGGCGCACAGATCGCGGCGTCCTGCTGCCCGTCGAGGACGGCGGCCGCGGCGGCGGCGTTGGACAGCACGTCCACCACGACCGCGTCGGGCAGGTGGTCGCGCAGCCAGCGCCGGCACTGGGTCGACGCCTGCGGATGCGCCGCCACGGTACGTATCCCGGCCAGCGTCCGTCCGGCGGGGGCGGCGAGCACGAACTCGACCGGCAGCACCACCTCGCGCGTGATCACCAGGGGCTCGCCGTCGACCATCTCGTCGAGGGTCACCGCCACGGCACCGCCGACGGAGTTCTCCAGCGGCACCAGAGCCGCGTCGGCGTCCCCGGTCCGTACGGCGTCGAGGGCCTCCGGGACGCTCCGGGCCGGCGTGCGCTCACCCCGCTCGGCGGCGGGAATGGTCCGCAGTGCCTGCTCGGCGAAGGTCCCCTCGGGACCCAGGTAGACGAAGCGGGTGGGCGGTGTTCCGGGCATGGCACCCAGCCTACAAACCGGTGGTGCCGAGCGGGCCGCCGTCACACGCGGCGGCCCGGATCGCCGGCGGTGCCTCGATCCGGACCGGAATCGCGCAGACGTCGTTGCCGGCGGTGACCAGCTTCAGGGCGTCGGCCGGCCCGCGCGACACCACCTGCAACGGGTCCCGGCCGGTCACCTGGACGATGCTGTACTGCCAGCCGGCCGCGCAGAGCGGCCCGACCTCGAAGGTGACCCGGGCGCCGGCGGGCAGGCCGGCCGAGCGGCGCAGCAGGGCGGTCACCTGTGCCTTGCTCGGCCGTCCGGCGCAGTCGACCGCGGTCGTGCCGGCGTCGGCGGTCGGGCTGGGCGTCGGAACCGGGGTCGTCGCGCCGGGCGTGGGGGTCGGCGACGCCGTCGGGCTGGGCGTACGGCGACTCGGTGTCGGGGTGGCCGCGCCGAGTTCGGGCGGTACGCCGCAGCCGGTCAGCGCGAGGCAGCCGGCGAGCGCGAGGCAGCCGGCCAGCGGACCGCGCAGCCGCACCCCGAGGAGCCGGGTACGCCGGGCGGCGGGGTGCGGTGCGCGGGGCCGACCCGCGCGCCATCGGGGTCGGCGCGGCGACGGTGCGGGGGGACGGGGCACGGCCGGGTCCTCGGGCATAGGTGGGTGCCGTCATGGTTCGGCGGATCGTCCGGCCAATGGTAGGGCGTCGGCGCGGACGAGCGGGCGTCAGGTGGCGAGCCGGTGTCCCGCCCGGACAAGGGTGGCGAGCGCCTCGGGGAGCCGGACCGACGGCACCAGCAGATAGTCCGTGTCGTACGTCGAGAAGGCCAGGATGTTGACCCGCGCCTCGGCCAGGGGCACCACGAGGGAGGCGAGGATCCCGGTCAGGGCGAGATGCAGCGGCCCGACCACCCGCAGGCAGCGCCACGGTGTCTCGACCACCGCGTCGGCCGGCACCCGGTCGGCACGACAGATGATCGACATCTCCTCGGCGGTCCAGGTCACGGAGAGGACTCCGGACTGCGCCGGAGCGCCGAGCAGGCCGGGAGGCACCGGCGAACCGGCGGGCAGCCGGCACACCGCGTACTCCTCGGGCAGCAGGGCGACGTCGAGCATGAGGGAACCCTACGGTGCCGGGACCGGCCGCCCAACGTGGCGGTCCGCCGACCGGGCGTGATTCCCGGCACGGGCGGAACGCGGAGCGTCGGGAAGCGGCCCGGAGATCGGATCGGCGTCCGGATGTGCGGGGCGGCGCCAGGGCCGGGAAGCGGCGCTCAGACCTCGGCGAAGAAGGTCAGCGCGCCGACCACGTCCTGCCCGGTCAGCACCGGAGTGGAGACCGCGTCGACGGTGATGTCCGTCTCGTCCGTCGCGCCCCGCTGCACCCGCAGCAGGCCACGGGCGAGCCGGCGCGAGTGGAGCACGAGCAGTGGGGGGATCTTCTCCACGTCCTGCTCGGTGAGCTCGCCCCGGGCGGCGGTGAAGTCGAGCAGCCGCAGCGAACTCTCCAGCAGCGGCAGGCCGACGGCCTCGGCGGGGGTGCCGAGGCCGAGCAGCTCACAGCAGATCGGTGAGACGGCGGAGATGATGGTCTTCTCGTCGATCAACAGGCACGGCTCCGCGGCCGTGGCGACCGTGCCGGACCAACGGGTCAGCCCGTCTACCTCGTGCCGGCCGTCGGCGGCGGTGAAACTGTCGGACCCCTGCTCCAGCGACGAGGTCGCTGGCGGCACAAACGTCTCCGAGAGCGAGAGTTCGACGTGGGCCACCGCGCCTCCTATGCACTTCACCCGGAGATCCCACGCTAGCCGGTACGTCCCGAAGTGGCGACCCCCCGGCGCACCCGGCGACGGGGACCGCCGCCGGGTGGCTTGCGTCGGCGTGACGCTACCGGTGACTCGCCCGCTTGTCAGCGGCCATTCGGCCGCCCTCGTACCACCGGTAGTCGGCAGCGGACCGATAGGGGGCGTTCAGCCAGGTGGAGGGCGCCTGGGCGACCCGGGAAAGCTTTTCGGCGGTGGCCGGACTGATCCGGTTGCCACCGGCCACCAGCAGCCGGTCCAGCTCCCGGTGCGTCGCCACCAGACAGTCCTTGGGCAGCCCGTATACGCTGATGACGCCGGAACCGACGAAGGTCAGCACCGGTGCGACCGGGATGGTGTGGCCGACGGCCGCGGAGAGCGCCCGGCTGGCCCGCTTGGCGTCCCGGCGGGCCTCGGCCACGTAGCTCGGGCGCCGGCCGTTGATCTGGACGACGTCTCCGGCGATCAGCACCCGGGACCGGCCGTGGTCGGCGACGGTCACCGCGAAGAGGCCGCTGGGGCCGATGGCCAGGAAACCCGCGCGTTCGTCCCGGGACTGGTAGTCGAGATCGAGCATCGTCGACTCGGTTAATTCGGTACGCGGCCAGTCCACCACGTGCCACGATGGACCGAGGTGGTCGAGCTGGCTGAGCGCTCTGGCTCCGGCCGCTTCGATCCGTCGTGCCTCCCGTTCGGCGCGGCGGCGACGGGCCCAGTCCATCGGGCCCGGCCGTGCCGCCTCCAGTGTCGGCAGTGGAGCGCTGGGGGAGGCGGGTAGCGCGCGTTTCGCGGGTACCGCTGATCGCTCAGCAAAGACAGTCATCGTGACCTCCGGCAAAAGGTCCCTCGAAGTTATGTCTCCACTACGGTACGTGGTGACAAGGGGGGTTCTGCAAGTTGCAGCACCGGAGTGAGTATGGATGAATGCCCCATTCATCCGAAGCCTTTTTTCCCGGATGGCGCCAACCGCTGCCCTACGCTGCGAGGATGACCCATTTCGTGGACAGTGAGGTCGGACGGCTCGGCACTGTGATCCTGCATCGGCCCGGACCGGAACTCGCCCGACTCACGCCGCGCAACAACGACTCGCTGTTGTTCGACGCGATCCCCTGGGTCGGCAGGGCGCAGGAGGAGCACGACGCCTTCGCCACGGCGTTGCGGGAGCGGGGCGTCGAGGTACTTTACATCGGAACGCTGCTCGCCGAGACGCTGTCGGTCGCCGACGCGCGGACCGAGTTGACCGAGCGGGTGCTGAGCGACCCCCGGCTCGGCGACACCCTGCGACGCCGGGTCGCCGACCACCTGACGTACCTCGATCCGGCCGCGCTGGCCGGGGTCCTGGTCGCCGGGCTGGCCCGGGAGGAGCTGCGGGTCGGCTGGGACCGGCCCGGCGGCCTGGTGCACCGCCTGATGGACCGGCACGAGTTCATCATCGACCCGCTGCCCAACCTGCTCTTCGCCCGGGACTCCGCCACCTGGATCGGCGACCACGTCGCGGTGACCAGCCTGGCCATGCCGGCCCGGCGCCGGGAGACCAGCCTGACCAACGCGATCTACCGTCACCACCCGCGGTTCGGCGGCACCTCGTTCGTCTACGGCCCCGGGCTGGAGCACCTGGAGGGGGGCGACGTGCTGCTGCTGGCGCCGGGGGTGGTGGCGGTCGGGGTCGGCGAGCGGACCACGCCGGCCGGTGCCGAGCGCCTCGCCCGGCGGGTCTTCGAGGCCGGCCTCGCGCACACGATCCTGGTGGTGCCGATCGCGCAGGAGCGCGCCACGATGCACCTGGACACCGTCTGCACCATGGTCGATGTCGACGCGGTGCTGATGTACCCGAACATCGCCGACACGCTCTCGGCGTACACCGTGGTCGCCGGGGCCGACGGCGAACTCCAGCTGGACGGGCCGGCGCCGTTCCTGCGGGCGGCGGCCGACGCGATGGACCTGGACCTGCTCCGGGTGATCGACACCGGCCTGGATCCGGTCACCGCCGAACGCGAGCAGTGGGACGACGGCAACAACACGCTGGCCCTCGCGCCCCGGCTCTGCGTCGCGTACGAGCGCAACGTCGAGACCAACGCGCAACTGGAGCGGGCCGGCATCGAGGTCGTCCGCATCACCGGTGCCGAACTCGGCTCGGGTCGGGGCGGACCCCGCTGCATGTCCTGCCCGATCGACCGGGAGTCGCTCCGCCCGCCGGACGGGCCGTGGGGACCGGCGGCGGCACCCTCCGCACCGGCGTGAGCTGCGGGTACGGATGCGTGAGTCAACCCGCCCCGTCGGATGAGTCGGAACCCGGACCGGTAGATCCGCTGGTCAGCCGGGTGGTTACGGACAGTTAACCCATCGGTTGGGTAGGCTGTTCCGGCAGGTCAGCGGCGTCCCGCCGGCTCGGCCCGACACCGTCGGCTCAGCGGAGCGTGAGCTGGCGGCCGAGCAGCCCCTGCTTGGCCCGGCGGCCGGCGGCGTCCAGCTCCCCCGGCTCGGCCAGCGCGGCGGCGTACCGCTTCGTGAGATCGGCCAGCGGGCCCTCCCACTCCTCGGCGCCCGCCTCCCGGGGCAGGTCCCAGACCGGTACGAGCCGGCCGTGCGCCCGGAACATGCCGGCGAACTTCGTACCCTCGGCGAGCCGCAGCTCGTCCGCGGCGGAGAGCCGGGCCAGCGCGTCCAGCGCGGCGTCCTCGTCGTCGGGGAGCACCCAGCGGACGTGGCTGCGGTCCGGCACCCGGCACCAGTAGGCGGCGGGTGCGGCGGCCAGCCGGACGGTCGGGTAGATGGAGGCGTTCGCCCGCTCCAGCGAGGCCTTGACGCCGGGGTCCTCGTCCGCCCCCGGGGCCAGCCAGAACTCGAAGCCGTCGTGCATCGTGACGTCCAGCGGACCGTCGACCAGGACATCCGGCAGCCGTGGCCCCGGACCGGGCAGGGCCGGAACGGAGACCGTACGGCCGGGCTCGGTCGCCAGCGCGCAGAGCAGCGCCTCGGCGAGGTCCCGGGAGACGTCGCCGGACTGGATGTGCCGTTGCAGGCCGATGAAGACCCGCCCGTCCGCCCGGGCGATCGCCGGGGTGGCCATCGGCAGCACGGTGGCCAGGGTGACCGGACGGTCGGGGAAGCGCTCAGCGAGGTCGGGGCGGAGCGTCAGCGGGGCGGAGGCCGCCGGCACGAGTTCGCGGAGGGCGATCCACTCCGCCTCGTCCGTGAGCCCCTCGAAGGGCCGGGGAACGAAGACGTCCCGTACCTTCTGCCGCTTCTCGACCCTGGTCGCGTCCGCTGCCGCGGACCGGTGACTCTTTCGACGCTTGCCCACGGCGAGACAGCCTAGGCGCATCCGGCCCGTCCCGTGCGCCCGCATCGCGGACCCGGCCGAGATCGGGGTCCGCGCCGCTCAGCCGGCGCGCAGCTCGGCCCAGACGGTCTGGCCCAGCCCGTCGCGTTCGACGCCCCACCGGGCGGCGAGCGCCGCGACGATGTACAGGCCCCGACCGTCGGGCGCGTCGGGGCCGACGACCCGAACCCGGGGTGCGGCGGACGCGCCGCCGTCGGTCACGCGCACCTCGACCGCCTCGGCGGAGGCGTCGGAGCACAGCCGCCAGGCGACCCGGACCGACCGGCCGGGCAGCGGCTCGGCGTGCCGGACCGCGTTGCCGACGAGTTCACCCACCACCGCTACCGCCTCGGCGAGCAGCGGCGGCGGGACGACGTCACGGAGTTCGGCGGCGAGCCGGTGCCGGGCGTCGCGCGCGCCCCGGGCGTCGTGCGGCACCGACACGGACCACGCACGTTCGGTCAGGACGATCGACACTGCTGGTGCCTCCTCAGCAGAACACCGGAGCGCATCGGGGGGCTCAGCCCCAGAGGGCTCAGCCACAGGGGGCTCAGCCTCGGGGAAGCCGCACCTCTGCGACCGTACCGCCGCCCTCGCGCGGGCGGAGCGAAACCCACCCATTCTGTCGCTCGACGATCCGGCGTACGAGGTAGAGGCCCAGGCCGGCGCCCGGGTAACGACGCCGGTCGCCCGACTCGCCCTGCCAGAACCGTTCGAACGCGCGCTCCACATGGTCCGGACGTACCCCGATTCCGCGGTCGGCTACCCGGAATGCCACGGTCCGGTCGTCCGCCTCGGCGGTGAGTTCCACCGGCGTGCCGGCCGGGGAGTACTTGCCCGCGTTGGTCATCAGCTCGGTCAGCACGGTGGGCAGGCTGGCCCGGTCGCCGAGTGCCTTGGGAAGGTTCTCCGGCAGCCGGAGGGCCAGCCGGTGGCGCAGGTCCGCCGGCAGGTCGGCCGCCGCCGAGCGCAGGGCCTCGACCAGGTCGAAGGGTACCGGGGGTGAGTCGCCCACCGGGCCCACCACGTTGGCGGCGGAGAGCAGCCGGTCGACGAGCCGGGCCAGTTCGCCGGCGCGCTGCCCGATCAGCCGGGCCGACTGGTGGCGGTCGGAGTCGTTGAGCGACGCCCAGTGCGTGCTGAGCGTGTCGGCGTACCCCTTGATCACGGTCACCGGGGTGCGCAGTTCGTGGCTGGTGACCGCCATGAAGAGGTCCCGGTCGTGGTCCCGGCGATGCTGGTCGGTGCCCTCCCGGAAGGTGACCACCCGCGCCGCGACCGGGCCGGGCAGGTCCCCCGAGGTGATCTTCAGCCAGCGTCCGTCGGGCAGCCGGTGGTCGAGGACCTGGCCCGGTGGCGGCACCGGAAACGGCAGGGGCCGACCGAGCAGGTCCGCCGCCGGCCACCCGGTCACCTTCTCGGCCGCCGGGTTCCAGAGCTGCACGGTGCCGTCCCGGGCGACGATCGCCAGCCCGTCGGCGAGCGCGGCGACGACCGGTCCGTCGCCGTGCACCGGCAGCCCGGCCTGGTCGCCGTAGAGGTGGGCGGCCCACGAGGCGACGTACGCCAGCACCGCCTGGTGTTCGGGGCCGGGCGGGTCGGCCGACTCGGATGTGCGGGGGTGGACCGCGTGCACGCTGCCGACCGCGACCCCGCCGACCTCCGCGCGGGCGGAGACGATGTGTCGCCGGCCGTCCGCGTCGAGCAGCCGGGCCAGCTCGGGAAGCGGCTCCGTGCCGGTCACCGGCCCGGCGGAACCGCCCACCGGCCGGCCGACGGCCCACTCCGCCTCACCGGTCGCCGAGACGATCCGCCCGCCGTTCGGCCCGTACTCGACGAAGGCCGCGCCGGTGGCGCCGACGGCCTGCTCGGTCACGGCCAGCAGGCGGTCGAGGACCGGAAGACCCACCGCGCCGGAGTTGACCATGTGCAGCACGGCGGCGTGGCCGGCGATCAGCGCGGGATAGTCGGGGCGGTCCGGCATCCCCCGAGTCTGCCCGCTCGGCCACCCCTTTGGGCAGTCCCACCATTCGCGAAGATCCCAAGGGGCGCTCGGGCGCGGAGGATCACCCAGGTCAGCGGCCGAGCCGGTCGAGGACCATCGCCGGCCGGTCGGTGATGATGCCGTCCACCCCGCGCGCCAGCGCGAGTTCCAGCTCGTCGGGTTCGTTCACCGTCCAGACGTAGACCCGGTGGCCCGCCGCGTGCAGCGCCGGGACCAGCCGGGGCCGGGCCCGGAGCAGGTGCGTGCTCGGCCCGGCGATCCGGGCACCGAACGGCAACCGGCCCCGCCGTACGCCCGGTGGCAGCATCTCCAGCAGCAGCGCGGTGGGCAGGCGCGGGGCCAGCCGGCGGATCTGCCGGGCGGCCAGCGGCGAGAACGACATCACGGTCACCCGTACCGGATCGCCGGGCCGGGGCTCGGCGAGCCCGTACCGGTGCAGCAGCGCGACCAGCCGCCGTTCGACCTCGGAGCCGTACCGGGCCGGGTGTTTCGTCTCCACCAGCAGTTCGACGTCGCGGTCAGCGGCGCGGACGGCGGTCAGCAGGGACTCCAGGGTGAGCAGCCGGGTCCGGTTCGGATCGGCGGGGACGTCACCGACCGCCGCCTCCGGCAGCCCGGCGGTGTGCCAGGAGCCGTAGTCGAACCGGTCCAGCTCGGCCAGGGTGTACGCACTGACCAGCCCCCGCCCGTTGCTGGTCCGCTCCAGCCGCCGGTCGTGTACGCAGACCAGGTGGCCGTCCCGGGTCATCCGGACGTCGCACTCCAGCCCGTCCACCCCCTCGGCCAGGGCGTGGCGGTACGCGGCCAGGGTGTGCTCGGGCAGCACGTCCGAGGAACCGCGGTGCGCGAACACCAGCGGCTGCGGCCGGGCACCCACCGACCCGCCGGGACCGGCCGGCTCCGGGGGCGGTGGTCCCGGCTCACCGCTCGGATCCATCGAGTTTCCGTTCGTCGCGGCCGTGCCGCCCGCGGACCCGGCTCGCTGGCCGACCCCTCGCCGGGGTCAGATGACCCGGGCCGGCGTGCCGTCCTCGCTGTCGATCGCGCGGCCGGCGGCGGCCCACTGCCGCATGCCGCCGTCGAGGTTGCGGACGTTGTCCCAACCGTTGTTCATCAGGTAGCCGACCACCTGGCCGGACCGTCCGCCGGAGCGGCAGACCACGACGACGTCGGCGTCGGTCGGAATCTCGTCCAGCCGGGCGGGCACCTCCATCATCGGCAGGTGGTGGGCGCCCGGGGCGTGCCCGGCCGTCCACTCGTCCACCTCCCGCACGTCGAGCAGATAGGCATCGGCCGGCACCTCGGCCGCGGTCACGGAGGGAACCTGGGATCCGAACACGGTTACCAAGGGTAGAGCCTGGTCGGTGGGCGTGTCGGGGCATGGCCGGTCAGAGCCGGTTCACCCATGTCGGGTTGGCCCGCGCCCAGTTGTCCAGGTCGGCGACGCGCATCGAGGCGAAGAGGCCGTCCGCCGCCTCGTCCAGCAGCACGTACGAGGTTTCGTCGATCGTCTCGGCGTGTGACGGGAGCTGTATCCCGAGCAGGGCGTCGGCGCGCAGTCCACGGAGCGCGAAGATCAACTCCTCCAGCGGCACCCCGTTGGTGTCCACCGTGAAGGAGGAGCCGACGGCCCGGATGACCTGGTCCATCCGGAGCGGGTTGCGCATCATGTCGGTGGTGGTCGCCTTGTCCATCATCGCCCGCAGCAACTGCTGCTGATGCCGCTGCCGGTCGAAGTCCCCGTTCGGCAGGTCGTAGCGCTGGCGGGCGTAGTCGAGGGCGCGCGCCCCGTCCATCTGCTGGCAGCCCACCTCGAAGACGGTCCTGGTGTGGATCGAGCGGATCGGGTTGTCGACGCACATCCGTACGCCGCCGAGCAGGTCGATCACCCGGCGGAAGCCCGAGAAGTCGATCAGCGCGGCCCCGTCGAAGCGGATCCCGGTGAGCCGGCTCAGGGTGGCGGAGAGCAGTCGGGTGCCGCCCTGCCCGCCGCCGCCGTACTGGAACGCGGCATTGATCTTGTCGGGTCCGCCGGGATAGCCGGTGGCGGGCGCGGCCGGAATGTCGACCAGCAGATCCCGGGGTACGGAGATCAGGTGTGCCCGGCCCAGTCCGGCCGGCACGTGGGCGATCATGATCGTGTCGGACCGCTGGTCGGGGCTCGGGCTGGCGGTGGGGCGCTGGTCGGAGCCGACCAGCAGGTAGTTGAGCGGACCGGAGACGTCGCCGCGTTCCCCACGGGCGGCCGGGTCGAGCAGCAGTTCCTTGACCACGCTGTTGTCGTACCGGTTCGTCAGCATGTGCAGGCCGGCGCCGCCCAACCCGGAGAGGACCAGCAGGAACAGGCCGAACCCCAGGGCCACCTTGGCCCAGACGGGTGCCCTGCGCCGACCCTTGCCGGGCGCCCGACGGACCGTCCCGGACGGCTCCTCGTCGTCGGGTTCGCGTCGTGGCCGGCCCGGTTCGCCCGAGGCCGCCGGCATCGATGTGGACGTGATTCCTCCCGGACCCGTGGGTGAAGCCTTCTCAGGGTCAGGCTAAGGGTCCGGTTTGCGCGTCTAGCGGCTTTCGAGGATTTCGCCGGGTGGCTCCGGCCGGAGCGGGATGCTCAGGAACTGCCCGACGCCGCCAGCACGCCGGGATGGGCGATGATGAAGTCGTCCATCCGGTCGCTCCTGACCGCGGCGAACATCTCCCGGCTGAGCGGCGTGAGCACCTCGCGCCCGCTGGAGTTCCCGCTGAAGTCGCCGTTGTTGGTCCGGAGCAGGACCAGGTCGTTGGCGGCCACGCCGCGCAGGGTGAAGACGAAGTCCGCCACCGGTGTGCTGCCGGTGTCCAGGATGAAGGCCTCGCCGGCCGCCTTCATCAACCGCTGGAGCTTGAGCGGGTTGGTCATCACCCCGTCAGCCACCGCCTTCTTGGCCATCGCCTTGATCAGCTGCTGCTGGTTCTGCTGGCGGTCGTAGTCGCCGCGGGTGAGCCCGTAGCGCTGGCGGGAGTAGTCGAGAGCCTCCCAGCCCGCCATCTCCCGGCAGCCCTTCTTGTGCACCACCGGCTTCTTGACGCCGCTCATCCGGTCCGCGTCGTGGTTCCACTCCGGTTCCCCGTTGACCAGCGTCATGTGGTACGACTTCACCTCCTGCCGCACGCACATCCGGATGCTGCCCAGGGCGTCGATCACCTTCTTGAAGCCGCTGAAGTTGATGATCGCCGCACCGTCGAAGCTGATCCCGGTCAACCTGTTGACGGTCTGGGCCATCAACTGGGCGCCGCCGGCCAGTCCGCCGCCGTTCTGCGCCCCGTGGAAGAACGCCTCGGTGGCCTTCGCCGTACCGCCGCCGTACCGGCTGGTCTTGAAGGCCGGCACCTGGACCTCGGTGTCCCGCGGGATGGAGAGCAGGTACGCCTGGTCGTGGGTGGCCGGGATGTGCAGCACGATGATGGTGTCGGCCCGGACGTTGTCGGCGTCCAGCCGGGCCCGGGAGTCGATGCCGAGCAGCAGCAGGTCGATCGGCCCCTCAAGGTCCTTGCCGCCCTCGGCGTCGGACTTGCCGGCCGCGCCGAGCAGGTTGTCCTGCTGGATGTTGCTGGTGGCCTCGCCGATGACGACCTGCATGCCGACCAGGGCGACGCCGCTGGTGAGCATCAGCACGACGCCGAAGACCAGCGTCAGCCGGGCCCAGATCGGACTCCTGGGCCGGCGGGGCTTCGATCCGCCCCTGCCACCCCTGCCCGGCCCACCACCCTTGCCCGGTCCGCTTCTGCTCGGTCCGCCGTCCGCTCCGCTCGGCCCGCCGACGCTCGCGCGGGACGGTGCGACCGTCGCCGCGGCACGGGCGGGCGCGACGCTCGCCGCGGCCGTGGGTGGACGTCGGCGGGACTGCACCGGCATGCCTGCTCCAGAGTCAGGTGTGGGAGATCGGCGGGTTCGGGACGCCGTACGGACATCCGTCGTTTCCCGCCAATTCAGTTACGTTACATTCTCCGATCAACTTCTGGGGGAGCCGTTCCGGCTGTCCCCGGGGGCCTTCCGGTCCCGGGTGGTCGATGCGGACCGGGTGCGTTCAGCCGCCGTTGCCCGGAGCCGGGGAGGCGTTCGCCCCCACCCACTGGTCCATCGTGTCGGCGGCCATCGCGCGGTACATGGTCAGCGCCTTCTCCCGGTCCGAAACCACCACCGACTCGCCGTTGATGGTGTCGCTGCCGTTGTGCGGGCTGGTCAGGAAGTGCAGGTTCTCCCCCCGCAGGCTGCGGAACTGGATCGCCATGTCGACCAGCGAGAAGCCCTCGTCGACGGTGACCGCGCTGGTCACCGACCGCAGGAAGGCGTTCAGCTTCGCCGGGTTGGTCAGCGTGCCGGTGCTGGCCGCCTTGTCCATCAGGGCCCGCAGGAACTCCTGCTGGTGCCGCATCCGGGCGAAGTCACCGTCCGGGAACTGCTTCCGCTGCCGGATCCAGTCCAGCGCCTCGGCCCCGTTCATGTGGTTCACGCCCTTGGCGAACTTCCGGTACGGCTTGTGGATCGAGGTGGTGTTCCGCTCCACGGTCAGCTCGACCCCGCCCAGCGCGTCGGTCACCTCCTTGAAGCCGGCGAAGTCGATCGCCATCACGTGGTCGATGCGGACGTCGCTGAAGCACTCCACGGTGCGTACCGCCAGCGGCAGCCCGCCGAAGGCGAAGGCCGCGTTGATCTTCCCGCGCTGGCCGCTGCCGCAGTCCGCCCTGGCGTTCTCCGGGATCGGCACGTAGAGGTCGCGCGGTATCGAGACCAGGTAGGCCTTGTCGTGGCTCGACGGGATGTGCATCACGATGATCGTGTCGGCCCGCCACTCGCTGCCCTGGTCGACCGGGGCGTCCGGGTCGCGGGAGTCGCTCCCCACCAGCAGGATGTTCAGGGCGCCGCTGACCGACTCGGGCCGGCCGCCGGCCAGCTGGGAGAAGGGGTCGGTGCGGGCGAGATCGGAGTCGAGGCCCTTGACGTAGACCCAGAGGCCGCCGCCGGCGAGCAGCCCGAGCACCAGGACGGCGACGCCGGCGACCAGCGCGATCCGCCCCCACCGGGGCCGGGGACCGCGCCGGGCGGGTCCGCCGGGCATTCCCGGACCCCCGGGGCCGCCGGGACCGGCCGGTCCGCCGGGACCGCCGTACGACGGGCCGGGCTGGCCCGGCACACCGCCGGAGACCCGGGCCCGGCCGGAGGTCCGCGCGGTGTCGGCCGCGCCGGGAGCGGGCACCGAGGCCCGGCCCGCGGAGGCGCTGGACGTCATCCGATAGCCATCGACGGATCGGGGCGGGGGCATGGCAGCGAACATGCCCTCAGGGTACGTAGCGAAACCAAGAACCAGCTGTGTGCCACGGCCGGCGCGGCGCACAGCGGTGACAGCCCGGTAATCCCGGCACGTTCCCGCCGGACGGGCCGGTTCAGCCGAGACGCTGGCTGAAGTGCTCGATCGTCCGGCGCAGCCCCTCCTGCGGCGTCACCTGCGGGGCGTAGCCGAGCCGCTCGCGGGCGAGTGTGAGGTCCGGACGGCGCATCTCCGGGTCGTCGGCGGTACGGGTCACGTAGGTGACCGTCGACTCGCTGCCGGTCAGCGCCACGATCGTCTCGGCGAGCTCCCGCATCGACACCTCGTGCTCGGTGCCGCAGTTGATCGGGCCGGTCTCGGTGGAGTCGAGCAGCAGCAGGATGCCCCGCACCAGGTCGTCCACGTAGCAGATGGACCGGGTCTGCGTGCCGGTGCCGTGCACGGTGAGCGGCTCGCCGTGCAGCGCCTGGGTGATGAACGTGGGGATCGCCCGGCCGTCGTCCGGACGCATCCGGGGGCCGTAGGTGTTGAAGATCCGCACGATGCCGACGTCGAGCCCGTGGTAGCGGTGGTAGGCCATCGTGCTGGCCTCGGCGAAGCGCTTGGCCTCGTCGTAGACGCTGCGGACGCCGATCGGGTTGACGTTGCCCCAGTACGTCTCGACCTGCGGGTGCACCTGCGGGTCGCCGTACGCCTCGGAGGTGGAGGCCAGGACGAACCGGGCCCGGTCGGCGACCGCCCGGTCCAGCAGGTGCAGGGTGGCCAGCGAGCCGACCCGGAGGATCTCGATCGGCAGGGTGGCGAAGTCGGTGGGGCTGGCCGGCGAGGCCAGGTGCATGATCGCGTCGAAGCGCTCGCCGATCGCCGGGTGGTGGCTGGGCAGCCCGTCCGAGACGTCCGCCTCGACCAGCGTGAACCGGGGGTGGTCGGCCAGGTGGGCCACGTTGTCCTTGGACCCGGTCACGAAGTTGTCCACGGCCACCACCGTGCAGCCGCGCGCGATGAGCGCGTCGACCAGGTGGGACGGGACGAATCCGGCACCGCCGGTGACGAGGATCCGGTGACCTTGGCCGAAACGCGGAGTTACCACCATGCGTTCAGCCTACCCACGATGCTGATCTCCGGCACCCCGCGCCCACCCCTGGTGGCGGTACGCCCGGATCTGCCCGACCTGGTGCCGGGTGACCGTGGTCACCCGGCACCAGCCGTCACGCAACGACGACTCAGTGCGCGCCCGCACCGGTCAGCGACCGCACCTCCAGTTCGGCGTACTTGTCCTCGTCGGTCTCCTTCGAGAGCAACGCGCCGAGCCAGCCGCAGAGGAAGCCGATCGGGATCGAGATGATGCCCGGGTTCGACAGCGGGAACCACTGCCAGTCCTGGTCGGGGAACATCGAGCTGGGCGCCCCGGACACCACCGGCGAGAAGAACACCAGCAGTACGGCGCTGACCAGACCGCCGTAGATCGCCCAGACCGCGCCGGAGGTGTTGAACCTCTTCCAGAACAGGCTGTAGAGGATCGCCGGCAGGTTGCCGGAGGCGGCGACCGCGAAGGCCAGCGCCACCAGGAACGCCACGTTCAGGTTCTGCGCGAAGATCGACAGCACGATCGAGATCGCGCCGATCACCAGCGCCGCGATCCGGGCGACGTTGACCTCCTGGCGCTCGGAGACCTGCCCGCCCTTGACCACGTTCGCGTAGAAGTCGTGGGCGAGGCTGGACGACGAGGCCAGGGTCAGCCCGGCCACCACGGCCAGGATGGTGGCGAAGGCCACCGCCGCGATCACCGCCAGCAGGGCCGCCCCACCGATGTCGCCGCCGAGGAAGTCGACCCCGAGCGCCTCGGCGAGCTGTGGTGCCGCCGTGTTGCCGGCCGCGTCCTGGGCGGTGATCGCCTCGCGGCCCACCAGGGCCGCCGCGCCGAAGCCCAGGGCCAGGGTGAACAGGTAGAAGACGCCGATGATGCCGATCGCCCAGAGCACGCTCTTGCGGGCGGTCCTCGCGGTCGGCACGGTGTAGAACCGGATCAGGATGTGTGGCAGACCGGCCGTGCCGAGCACCAGCGCGATGCCGAGCGAGAGCAGGTCCATCTTGTTGTAGAAGGTCTTCGCCGGGTCGCCGGCGACCTCGACGCCGTACCGCAGCCCCGGTTCCAGGAAGGCGCTGCCCTTGCCGGAGGCGGCCGCCGCGTCACCGAGCAGCGCGGAGAGGTTGAACTTGTAGTGCGCCAGCACCAGCAGGGTCATCACCAGCGCGCCGGTCATCAGCAGGAACGCCTTGACGATCTGCACGTAGGTGGTGCCCTTCATCCCGCCCACCGTGACGTAGATGATCATCAGGGCGCCGACCATGATGATGGTGGCGATCTTCGCCGCGTCCGCGTCCATGCCCAGGAACGTGGTGCCCGGCCGGATGCCCAGCAGCAGCGCGACCAGCGCGCCCGCGCCGACCATCTGGGCCAGCAGGTAGAAGATCGAGACGGTGATCGTGGAGACCGCCGCCGCCGTCCGGACCGGCTTCTGCCGCATCCGGAACGCCAGCACGTCCGCCATCGTGTACCGGCCCGAGTTACGCAGCAGCTCCGCCACCAGCAACAGGGCCACCAGCCAGGCGACCAGGAAGCCGATCGAGTAGAGGAAGCCGTCGTACCCGTACAGCGCGATGATGCCGGCGATGCCGAGGAACGAGGCGGCCGACATGTAGTCGCCGCCGATCGCCATGCCGTTCTGGAAGCCGGAGAACGACCGTCCGCCGGCGTAGTAGTCGGTGGCCGTCTTGGTCTGCCGGCTGGCCCAGACGGTGATGCCGAGGGTCACCGCCACGAAGACCAGGAAGAGCGTGATGGTCAGCGTACGGGCGGTGTTGTCGCCGGCCTCGGCGGCGAGCAGGACGGGGTTCACCGGCCTACCTCCTTGTCCTGCTTCTCCTGCTGTTCGGCCTCGTCGGGCCCGGTCTGCCGGGGCGCCGCCCCGCCGGCCACCGATCCGGTCCCCTCCAGTTCGGCGCGGAGCCGGTCCGCGGGCGGGTCGAGGTTGCGGTCGGCGTACCGCGAGTAGAGCCAGGCGATCACGAAGGTGGAGACGAACTGCAACAGCCCGAAGACGAGGGCCACGTTGATGTTGCCGATGAGCTTGGTGCCCATGAAGCCGCGCGCGTACGCGGACAGGATCACGTAGAGCGCGTACCAGAGAAAGAAGGCCGCGGTCATCGGGAAGACGAAGCCGCGCAGGGCCTTACGCAGCCCGGCGAACTCGTCCGACCGCTGTACGGCCACGTACCGGTCCGGAGTGGCGCGGGTCGGAGCCGGGGTATCCGTGGACATTGCGGGTCTCACCACCTCTACAGGTGTGGGGGAGTTTCGCGCACCGTAGGAAGCGGCCCGGCCAGCGGATAGCGGTGATCCGAACCCCGGTCACCGGCTGCGCCGAACGGGGGGTTGGCTGCGCCCAGTGACCACGGTCACGCCGCTGGGCGACGCGCCCGGGACCCGCCCGCCGGTCAGTCCGCCAGCTCCCGGTAACGCCCCCGGTGGTACAGCAGGGGCGCCGCCGCGCCGTCCAGCTCGACCGTCTCGATGGTGGCCTCGACCAGCAGCGCCCAGCCGTACTCCCGGGCGCCGTCCAGGCGGCAACCCGCCCAGCCGCCCGCTCCGGCCGGCACCGGGCCGTAGCCGGTGCCGGCCCAGTCGCCGCTGGCGAAGAGGCCGCCGGGGGCCGGGAAGAGCCCGGCGAAGCGGTCGGCGAGCTGCCGGTGCGTCGGGCCCAGCGGCGCGACCGCGAACCGCCCGCTGGCCGAGACCGCCGCCCACAGCTCCGACTCCTCGTCCACCAGGCCGAGCAGCCGTCCGGGCTCGCCGTCGGCGACCAGCGTCGAGGAGACCGTCAGTCCGGCCGGCACCCCCGGGCCGGGTGCACCGCCGCCCGGCCGCGCGCCGGCCGCGCCGCCCCACCCGGCCCGCCCGGCGGCCCCCGGGGCGTACGCGGTCCAGAGCGTCACCGGCGACGCCAGCCGGCCACGGAACCGGCGCACCGGCGAGCGCTGCTGGTCGGGGGTGGCGAACGGGTCGGTGTGGTGGATCTGACCGCCCGGCGGCTCGCTTCGACTCACGGGGACCATTGTGCCGGTCAGCCGCGCGGCGTGACCTTGAGCAGCAGTTCCGGCATCCGCCGGTCCAGCAGGTCACCGGCGAGGTGGCTGCCGAGCAGTGCCGCGCCGAGCCCGTAGCCGATCCCCACCGGTGCGGCCAGCCACAGCCACACGTCGGGCAGCAGCGCTCCCGCCACCACCATCGGAATGGACACCGCGATCCCGACGGCGATCGCCACGAAGGTGAGCAGGCTCTTCGCCGCGCCGCCGCCGCTGTTGACCGCGAACGGGTTGCTGGTCTCCGGCAGCGCGTACGCGCCGATGATCGAGACGAAGAGGGCGACCGCCAGCCCACCGCCGTACGCGGCGAAGAGCGCGCCGACCATCAGTCCCGCCCAGCGCGGCTCGCGCAGTAGGAAGGCCAGGACGATCGAGATCACGGTGAGCAGCGGCACGATGTAGAGCGAGAAGGCGAACACCCGGGCCCGCAGCTCCAGCCGCCCCGGCACCCCGGCGATCACGTTCGCGCCGTACGCGCTGCCGTCGAAGCCGAACTGGTTGACCAGGGTGATGGCGGCGAGCGATCCGACGAAGATCATGGAGAGGCTGACCAGGGTCGGCGAGGCGTCGAAGTCGGCCTGCCCCTCGACCATGCCCCGGCTGCCGAGGTTCGCGATCAGCGGGACGAAGACACCCGCCACGGCGATGCTGATCAGGTTGGCCCGCCGCCGGGTGTCCCGCCACCAGTAGCGGACCTCCCGGGCCACCAGCGCACCGTACCGGTCCCGGGGCAGCCACCGGACCACCCGGGGAAAGAGCTGCGCCACCGGTGCCTCCGGCGGGGCGCCCGTGCCGGCGCGGGCACCCCCGGTGCCGATGCCGGCGGCCGTGCCGACCATCGCCGACTCCAGCGACCGGGACCACCACCAGAGCAGCGCGCCGAGGGTCGCGACCGTGATGACCAGCTTGACCGGCACCGCCCAGGCGCGGCCGTCGGCCAGGTCGAGACCGATCGTGTACGGCGCGGCCAGCGGGGTCCACCCGACCAGCCGGGCCACCCCGGCCAACTGGTCCCAGTCGGCCCGCCGGGCGGCGCCGAGCAGGGCGATCTGCAACGGTCCGAGCAGCGCGGCGAAGACGGCGAGCAGGACCGCGGCGAGGTCACGTACCCGGCGCGAGCGGAGCATCGTGGCGAACGCACTGGTCACCGCCCGGCTCGCCGCGACGCAGACGAGCAGCCCGGCGACCACCCCGAGCGCGGCCACCACCCCGGCGGACCAGCCGCCGAGCGCGGCGGCGGAGACCACCAGGCCGGCGGTGGCGACCAGCGTCGCGGCGGCGGGGATGCCGATCAGGGCCGCGGCCAACAGACCGGTGAGCAGGGTACGGCGGGGCACCGGCAGCAGCGCGAACCGGGCCGGGTCGAGGGTCTCGTCCACCCCGAAGAAGACCAGTGGCAGCAGGACCCAGCCCAGCACCAGCAGCGCACCGCCGAAGCCCGCCACCAGCTCGGCGATCTCCCGGTTGCCGGCCAGGCCCGGCGCGGCGAGGGCCAGGAACGCCGAGCCGGCGAACCACAGCCCGGCGAGGATGCCCAGTACGAACAGGGCGATCCGCCAGCCCCTGCCGGTCAGGCCGTTGGCGAGCAGCCGCAGCTTGAGCCGGGCGAAGTGGCGGGCCGAGACCGGCCGGCCGGTGATCTCCCCGGTCGCCCCGGTGGTCAGCTCGACAGCCACGTCAGCTCCTCGCCGGTGGCGGTACGCCCGCCGACGGCCTCCACGAAGACCTCCTCCAGGGCGCGGTCGCCACGGACGTCGGCCAGGGTCCCGATCCGGCGGATCACGCCGCCGGCCAGGATCGCCACGTGGGTGCAGAGCCGCTCCACCACCTCCATCACGTGGCTGGAGAAGACGACCGTGCCGCCGCCGGCGACGTACCGCTGGAGGATGTCGCGGATCAGCGCGGCGGAGACCGGGTCGACCGCCTCGAAGGGCTCGTCCAGGACGAGCAGCCGCGGCCCGTGCAGCAGGGCGCAGGCCAGGCCGATCTTCTTCTTCATCCCGGCGGAGTAGTCGACCACCAGGGTCCGTCCGGCGTCGGCGAGCGCGAGCACGTCGAGCAGCTCGCGGGCGCGTTGGTCGATCACCGCCGGGTCCATGCCGCGCAGCAGACCGTGGTACGCCAGCAGCTCGGCCCCGGTGAGCCGGTCGAAGAGGCGTATCCCGTCCGGCAGCACGCCGAAGAGGCGCTTGGCGTGCACCGGGTCGGCCCAGACGTCGTGCCCGAGCACCCAGGCGGAGCCGCCGTCGGGGCGCAGCAGGCCGACCGCCATCGACAGGGTGGTGGTCTTGCCCGCGCCGTTGGGCCCGAGCAGCCCGTAGAAGGAGCCGGCCGGTACGTCGAGATCGACCCCGGCCACCGCCAGATTGGTGTCGAACCGCTTGACCAGGCCTCGAAGCGCGAGGGCCGGACGTTCCGTGTCGGGCATGTCCCGACGTTATCCGGCCGGCGCACGCCGGTTGTCGGACCCGGGAACGAGCCCGCCGTCCTCCTCAGGCAGGAGCGGCGGACTATTCGTAGTGGTAGCGGCACTGCGCGACGCGGATCTCGTCCTCCACGATCTTGTAGATCAGACGGTGCTCGTCGTTGATCCGGCGTGACCAGTACCCGTGGAACCCGTGCTTGAGCGGCTCCGGCTTACCGATGCCCTCGTTGCCGTTGCGGGCGATGTCCTCGATCAGCGTGTTGATCCGCCTGAGCAGCCTGCGGTCCTGTCGCTGCCACCAGAGGTAGTCCTCCCAGGCGCTCTCGTCCCAGACGAGCTTCACTCGGCGAGTTCCCGCACGGTACCGCCCCCGCTCTCCAGACGCTCGATCGAGGTCAACAGGCGGCGTACGTTCTCCGGGCTTCGCAGCAGGTAGGCCGTCTCCTTCAGGGACTGGTAGTCGTCCAGCGAGACGACCACGACGGGTTCGTGCCCGGCACGCGTGATGACCACCTCCTCGCGGTCGTTGACCACCGAGTCCAGCATTTCGGCGTAGTGTGCCCGTGACTCCGAGTAGCTCATGGTCTTCACGGTGCTCCTCCCTCGACGCACAGAACCGACGTACAGAATATTGTACGTCGCCTCGTCGGGGATCCGGTTCTCGACGGGCGTGCAAAGGGTTGACGGGTCCAGAGGGTCCCGCTCGCGGGAAACCCGCACCGCCTACCGGGGGTGTAAGCGGTAGGAACCGCACGGGGAGGCGCGATGGCCGATGGCAACGACTTCGACGAGTTCTACCGTTCGACCCGGCACCGGGTGGTGACGGTGCTCTACGCCCTCGGCGGCAACCTGCCGGACGCCCAGGACGCGGCGCAGGAGGCGTACGCCCGCGCCTGGCAGCGGTGGTCCCGGGTGGGCGGGTACGCCGATCCGGAGGCGTGGGTCCGCACGGTCGGCCACCGGATCCAGATCAACCGGTGGCGGAAGGTCCGCAACGGCCTGACCGCGTACCGCCGGCACGGGCCGCAACCGGCGGTGGAACCACCCTCGGAGAACACCCTCGCGCTGGTCACGGCGCTGCGCCGGCTTCCCGCCGAGCAGCGGGAGGCGATCGTCCTGCACCACCTGGTGGACCTCCCCGTCACGGCGGTCGCGACCCAGCTCGGCGTCTCGGCCAACACCGTCAAGACCCGGCTGGCCCGGGGACGCAGGGCGCTGGCCCAACTGGTCGGCGACGTCCTACCGGAGGAGAGCGTCAATGCCTGATCCGCTTTTCGACCCCCTCTACCGGGACACCGAGCACCTGAGCTGGGCGCCGACCGCCGACGTACGGCTGCGGGGCCGGCAGCGGGCCGTGCGGCAGCGGGTCACCATGCTGGCCGCGGGCTCGGTCGTGGCGATCGCCGCCAGCCTCGGCGCGCTGGTCGCGCTCCCCGGCTCCGATTCCGGCCCCACCCCACCCGACGTCATCGCGACGCCGCCCACCCCGTCGACCTCGGCGCCGACTCCGAGCGCCGGGCCGACGGCCACCGCGACCCCGTCCGGCACCACCCCGCCGACCACACCGAGCCGGACGGCGGACTCCGGCGACGCCGGCGAGCCCGCCGATCGCGGCGATCCCGACCCGGCCATCCCGGCCGCCGCGATGTTGCAGGTCTCCGACCTGCCGTCCGGGTTCCGGATCATCGAGCCGGAATTCGAGGGCGACGGGAGCCTGGGCTTCTTCTCCACGGTCTGCGGCAACGACTGGACCTCTGGCGGCCCGGACACCGCGGAGCGGAAACGGTTCTTCGCGGCCGAAGGCACCGGCATCGATCAGCGCGTGAACCGCTATCCCCGCACCGTTGCCCAGCGGTACATGTCCGCGCTGCGGGCCGATGTGCAGGGCTGCCGGGACGCCGAGCTCACCATCGCCGACCAGGGCTTCGCGGGCCAGGAGTCGATGCTCGTCCTCAGCGGCGACAACGGCTGGATCCTCGTCCGGCAGGGCGACCTGCTGACCGAGATAACGGTCGACAACGGCTCCGACACCGCCGAGGCGCGGCGGCTCGGCGCCAGAGCGGCGCAGCGGCTCTGCGCCGGTACCGACGCCTGTTGACCGGCGCATCGCCAGGGACTGGACCCGGACGGCCGGGTCCGGTCCCGACGGTCAGAGGCGCAGCGTCTCCGGGGCGTGCAGGCGGAGCATGGTCGCGCCGATGTCGGCCGGCACGCGGCGCCGGGTCGCCCACGAGCCGGTGACCATCACGGTGAAGGCCAGCGGCACGGTCCAGGCGGCCGGCTGGGCGATCAGCACCGCCGGCCAGCCGGTCAGTTCCGGACCGACGACGGTGCAGAGCACCGCCGCGACCGCCGCGCCGCCCCCGGCGAGGATCCCGGCCGCCACCCCGACGTCGGTCAGCCTGCGCCACCAGATGCCGAGCACGAGCAGCGGGCAGAAGCTGGAGGCGGCGACCGCGAAGGCCAGCCCGACCACCTGGGAGACGTTCAGCCCGGAGACGTTGAGCGCGAGCACCACCGGCACCAGCCCGGCGAAGACCGTGGCCAGCCGGAAGTCGCGTACCGAGCCCTGGCCGAGCACGTCGGTGGAGATCACCCCGGCCACGCTGGTGAGCAGCCCGGACGAGGTGGAGAGGAAGGCCGCGAACGCCCCGGCGGCGACGAGGGCGGCCAGCAGCTGCCCGGTCAGGCCGCCACCGAGCGCCGCACCGGGCAGCAGCACCACCACCGCGTCGGTCTGCCCGGTCAGCAGCAGGTGCGGGGTGTAGATCCGGCCGAGCACCCCGTACAGGGTGGGGAGCAGGTAGAAGGCGCCGACCAGGCCGAGGACCACCAGGGTGGTCCGCCGGGCCGCCGCGCCGTCGCGGTTGGTGTAGAACCGCACGAGTACGTGCGGCAGCCCCATCGTGCCGAGGAAGGTCGCCAGGATCAGCGAGTACGTGGCGAAGAGCCCCCGGTCGTCGCTGCCCGCCGCGCTCGGCAGCAGCCAGTCGAGCCCGTCGGCGGCGTCCACGCTGGAGACCGCCGGCACCGGGTCACCGGCGGCGAAGCTCAGCTCCTCGCCGGGGCGTACCTCCCGGGTGGAGCCGTCGCGGAGGGTGAGCGTCGCCGCCTCCTCGACCAGGACGGTGGTCGCGGCGGGGAAGACGGCACCGGCCTGCGGGGTGACCGCCGGGCGCCCGTCCGCCTGCCAGTGCAGGACGAGGAAGATCGCCGGTACGGCCAGCGCGGTCAGCTTGAGCCAGTACTGGAACGCCTGCACGAAGGTGACCGCCCGCATCCCGCCCAGCGCCACGTTCGCGGTGACCACCGCGCCGACCAGCAGCGCGCCCAGCTCGTACGGTCCGCCGGCGACCGTGGTCAGGGTCAGCCCGGCCCCCTGCAACTGCGGTACGAGGTAGAGCCAGCCGATGAAGACCACGAAGAGGGTGGCGAGCTTGCGCAGTCGCCGGGAGCCGAGGCGCAGCTCGCAGAAGTCGGGCAGGGTGAAGGCGCCGGAGCGGCGCAGCGGCGCGGCCACGAAGAGCAGCAGGGCGAGGTAGCCGGCGGCGAAACCGACCGGATACCAGAGGACGTCGACGCCGTACTTGAGGATCAGCCCGGCGATGCCGAGGAACGAGGCGGCGGAGAGGTACTCCCCGCCGATCGCGGCCGCGTTCCAGGTGGGGCTGACCATCCGGGAGGCGACCAGGAAGTCCGAGGTGGTCCGGGCCAGCGTCAGCCCGTAGAAGCCGATCGCCACCGTGACCAGGGTGACCGCGACGATGGCGGGCACGGTGAACGGGTTGCCCACCTCAGCGCTCCGGCCGCTGGACCAGGTCGGTGAAGTCCTGCTCGTTGCGCTCCGCCAGGTGCACGTACGCCCAGCCGACGGCGAGCAGGAACGGGAACGCGGCCACCCCCAGCAGCAGCCACGGCAGGTTCACCCCGAACAGTTTGACCGCGCCGACCTCGGGGGCGATCGCGAAGAGCAGCGGCAGGCCGCCCAGGCCGATCGCGACCACCAGGGACAGCCGCAGCGCCAGGGCGAGCTGGGCCCGGACCAGCCCCCGCACCAGGGCCTCGCCGACCTGGGTCTGCTGGGCCAGTTCGGCCCGGGTCCGGTCGGCGCGGCTGTGCTGCCGGGCCACCTCCGCCAGCACCACCCGGGTCCGTCGCGGCCTGCCCGGCGGACCCGGATCGGGCTGCGGATCGACGGGTGCGGTCACCCCGGCAGTCTCGCCCGCTCCGGAGGAATGTCAAGTGGCCGGCGGGACCCGGAAGCGCTCCCGGTCGAGCGTACGGGGTTGTGCACAGCCTGTGGAAAACTGCCGAGCCCTGTGGATAACTACCCGCACGCCAGGAAGAGGAGGTTGGGGTGGTCCTCGGTGGCCGGCCGGACGACGGTGACCAGGCGAACCCCGGGCATCCGCGTCACCGGGGTCACCCGGGCGCAGTCGAACACCTTCGCGGTGGTCTCGACCCGCAACGACGCGGGCCGGTTACCGGGCTCGGCGTCCGGGACCAGGTTCGGTTCGTCCGCGTACTCCTCCCTGAGCCGCTGCCACGTCCGCTCCGGGTCCTCCGCCCGGACCCGGTCCGCCGGGTACCGGGCCGACAGCGCCGACTCCACCGCCCGCTTCTGCTCGGCGGTGACGTCGTCGGCCAGGAACACCGTCACGACGTAGCGGTCCCCCGCCTGCCAGACCCGCTGGGCGACGAGGATCCCGGTGGCGGTCGCCGCCCCGACGAGCATCGCCACCACGGCCACGGCGACGGCCACCGGCACGATCCAGGACGGCCAGCGGCCCGGCCGGCCGGCACCGGCGGGCGGCGGAACCGTGGGTGGCGGAACCGTGGGCGGCGGTACCGTGGGCGGCGCGACGGCGGGCGTCGGCGATCGGGGTGGCAGGTCGGACATGGGCTCCACTCTCCATCGGTCCGCGCCGGCGCGCGGTACCGCCGCTCGGAACTACGGGCACCCCAGGAGGTCCGCGTCGGGAAGCCCGCCGGCGGCGAGCTGCCGAACCCGGATCTGATCCACCCCCGGCAGCCGCTCCACCGGCGCCAGGCCCGCACAGTCGAACACCCGTCCGCCGCTGCGCACGAGGAACGACTCCGGCAGGTCGTCCGGCCGGACCCGGTCGAGCAGTTCCGGATCGTCCTTGAACACCTCCCGGAACCTCTCCCAGGTCTCGGCGCGGCTCTCCAACCGGACCCCGTCGGCCGGGTAGCGCGCGGTCAGCGCCGCCTCCACCGCCGCCTTCTGCTCGGCGGTGGCGTCCATGGTCAGGGTCACCCGGGTCTCGTACCGCTGCTGGGGCCTCGGCGGTCCGTCCGGCGCGAACGCCAGGACGACCGCGGTGGCGGCGCCCGCCCCGACGAGCATCGCCAGCACGGCGACGGCCGCCAGCAGGATCCAGGGCCGCCACGCCGCGGACCGGTCCGCGGCGCCGGGCGGCGGAACCGCGGGCGCCGGCGGAACCGTGGACGGCGGGCCCATCGTCGGCGGGCCCATCGCCGGCCGGGGTGGCAGGTCGGACATGGCGACCAGTGTGCACCGATCCACGCCGGCCCGCGACACCCGGCGACACCGACGCTCAGGTCGGCCCGGGCCGCACGGGCTGTCCGGGCTGGGCACCGGCCGCCGAGGCGGCGATCCGGCGGAGCTGCGCCGGACGCCACCGCCCCGCCACACCGGGGCGTACCCGCAGGTAGTCCGCGATCCGGGCGGCGTCCCAGCCGTGGCTCTCCCGCAGGCCGGCGGCGAGCATTCCCAGGTACGCCGGGGCCGGGCGGTTCCACCGCACCTCGTACGCCCGCCACGGGGCGGTGAAGGTCAGCATCGGATACCCGTCGAGTTCGCCGACCCGCAGCACGGTCTCGTACCGGCCCGGCCCGAGCCGGGTGCGGCCCCGCCGGACCAGCTCGGCGAGGTCGAGGTCCGTCCCCGGTGGCCGGTACATCTCCTGGGCGGCGACGTCGGCGAACTGCCCCGCGCCGAGCAGGTAGGCCCGGGCCGCCGCCTCGCCGGGCAGCTCCGGGTCGTAGAACGCCATGCCGCCGGTCCAGGCCCGGGACTCCAGCGCGAAGTAGATCCCGCCGGTCAGCATCACCGGCGCCGAGGCGCGGGGCGGGCGGCGGTCGCGGCAACCGGGATAGCCGCGCAGGGCGCCGGGCGGGCTGCCGCCGCCGAGATAGCAGCCGAGCCGGCCGGCGCAGAGGTTGGTGCCGTACGCGACGTACCAGATGTGTCGGAGGTCCACCGGCGCCGTCCCGGTCAGCGGTTCCAGTCCTGCTTCGCGGCGCGTACCAGCTTGTCCTTCAGCTCCCGGGTGTGCCGTCGGCTGACCGGCAGCTCGGTGTCGTCGATCACCACGACATAGCCGGAGTTGGCCACCCGCAGCTCGGCGATGAGCCGGAGCTGCACCAGGTAGGACCGGTGGATCCGGACGAATCCCGCGTCGGCCCACCGGTCGGCGAGGGTGGCCAGCGGCACCCGGACCAGGTGCGAACCGTCCGCGGTGTGCAGCCGCGCGTAGTCGCCCTGCGCCTCGACCCAGCGCACCGCCGAGCGGGGCAGCATCCGGGTGGTGCCGGCCAGCTCCACCGGGATCGTCGGGTCGGCCGTCGAGCGGGCGACCGCCGCCGGGTGGGTCGGCACCACCCGGGCGCCCACCACCCGGCGCAGCGACTCGGCCAGCCGTTCGGCGCGTACCGGCTTGCGGACGTAGTCGGTGGCGCCCAGGTCGAACGCGTCGACCGCGCCGTCGTCGTACGCGGTGACGAAGACGATCGCGGGCGGCCGGGCGAACCGGCGCAGCACCCGGGCCAGCTCCATGCCGTCCAGGCCCGGCATCCGGATGTCGAGGAAGACCACGTCCACGTCGGCGTCGCGGAGCACCCGCAGCGCCTCGGTCGCGTCGCCCGCCGTGTGCAGCCGGGCCACCCGGGGATCGGCCCGCAGATGGTACGCCAGCTCGTCGAGCGCCGGAGGTTCGTCGTCGACGGCCAGCACCCGCAGGAAACCACTCATGCGGCCACCCTCCCAGTCACCCGCGTCGTGCGCTCGCCCGCACCGCACGGTGGAACTTCGGCACCCGCATGCTCACCTTCGTACCCGATCCGAGGGCCGTCTCGACGACCAGGCCGAACTGGTCGCCGAAGACCGCGCGCAGCCGCTCGTCCACGTTGGAGAGCCCGACGTGCTGGCCGGAGTCCTCGCCCGCGTCGACGGCGACCTCGGAGAGGCCGGCCGCCAGCACCGCCGGGTCCATCCCCACCCCGTCGTCCTCGACCGTGATGTGGCATTCCGCGCCGGCGTCCCGGGCCTCGATGCAGACCGTGCCGATGCCGGGCTTGCGGGACAGCCCGTGCCGTACGGCGTTCTCCACCAGCGGTTGCAGGCAGAGGAACGGCAGGCTGACCGGCAGCACCTCGGGGGCGATCTGGAGGCGCACCTGCAACCGGTCCCCGAACCGGGCCCGCTCGATGGTGAGGTAGCGGTCGATCGACCGCAGCTCCTCGGCGAGCGTGGTGAACTCGCCGTGCGCCCGGAACGAGTAGCGGGTGAACTCGGCGAACTCCAGGAGCAACTCCCGGGCCCGCTCCGGGTCGGTCCGGACGAACGAGCCGATCGCGGTCAGCGCGTTGTAGATGAAGTGCGGGCTGATCTGGGCCCGCAGGGCGCGTACCTCGGCCCGGGCCAGCCGCTCCCGGGACGAGTCGAGCTCGGCCAGCGCGAGCTGGGCGCCGGCCCAGTGCGCGGTCTCCAGGGCGGCCTGCACCAGCCCGGGTGCGGGCTGGTCGTCGGCGATGGCCACCAGTGCCGCCCCGGCCCGCCCGTCCGGGCCGGTCAGCGGCGCGATCACGGCGCCCCGGACCGGGCAGTCCACCCGGTCGCAGCGCAGCTCCGACTCGCCGAGCACCGCCGAGCGCCGGGACTCGATCGTCGACACGGCGGCGGCGAGGAGCTGCGCGGAGTGGTGTCCGCCCCGCCCGTCGATCGCCAGCAGCCGCTCGCGGTCGGCCAGGGCCAGCCCGGCGGAGCCGACCAGCGCGCGCAGGTGCCGGACCGCCTTCGCCGCACCGGCGGCGGTGAGCCCGGCGCGCAGCGGCTCGGCGGCCAGCCCGGCGGTGTGCAGCACGTCGTAGGTGGCCCGCTGGGTGGCGGTGGCGATGCCCCGGCGCGCCCGCAGCCGTACGACCGCGAAGAGCGCGGCAACCAGCGCACTGACCAGAGCCAGGACGGCGAACACGGCGGAGAGGTTCGGCCCCACCCGATGATCCTGGCGGTTGCCGCCCCGTTCGCCAAGCTCGCCCGGCCCCGACCGGGTCAGTACGCGCCCTTGCGGGCCAGTACGACCCCGATGGTGCGCCACAGGATGGCCAGGTCGTACGCCAGCGACCAGTTGTCGACGTAGTAGAGGTCCAGCCGGACGGCCTCGTCCCAGGAGAGGTCGGAGCGGCCCGAGACCTGCCACAGCCCGGTGATGCCGGGACGCACCAGCAGCCGGCGCCGGACGTCGCCGAGGAAGTCGCCGTCGTCGGCGGGGAGCGGGCGGGGGCCGACCAGGGACATCTCGCCCCAGAGCACGTTGATCAGCTGGGGCAGCTCGTCCAGCGAGCTGGCCCGCAGGAAGCGGCCGGCGGGGAAGACCCGGGGATCTTCCTTGATCTTGAACAGCATGCCGTCGGTCTCGTTCTGGTCCACCAGGCTGGCGAGGCGCTGCTCGGCGTCGACGTACATGGTCCGGAACTTCCAGACCCGGAACGTACGCCCCTCGTGCCCGACCCGGGGCTGCCGGAAGAAGACCGGCCCGGGGTCGGAGATCCGGATGGTGACAGCGATCACCATGAAGAGCGGGGCGAGCAGCAGCAGCCCGAATCCGGCGGCCAGCCGGTCCAGCAGGTTCTTGGCCAGCAGCGCGGGGCCGGAGAGCGTCGGCTCCTCGACGTGCAGCAGCGGCAGGCCCTCGATCGGCCGGATGTGCACCCGGGGACCGGCGATGTCGGTGAGCTGCGGGGCGACGATCAGGTCGACGCCGGAGCCCTCCAGCTGCCAGGCCAGCCGGCGCAGCTCGCCGGGCTCGGTGCTGGCCGAGCCGCAGACCGCGATGGTGTCGGCGCCGACCTCCCGGACCAGGGACATCACGTCCCGGCCGGCGTACACCGGGATGGGGGTGTCGATACCGCGCGCGGCGGCGTAGCCGTCGGTGAGGTGGATGGCGATCGGGATGAGCCCCGCGGCCGGGCTCCGGCTGACCGCCGTGTAGACCTCCAGCGTCTCCGGCAGGGTGCCGACCAGCATCATCCGCTGCGCGGCCTGGCCGACCCGCCGCCGGATCGTGTGCAGCACCAGCCGGGCGAGGTAGCGGCCGAGCAGGATCAGCACCATCGCGCCGATCAGCGCGGTCGCCACGGCCTTCCGGGACAGGTCGGTCTTGGTGGCGAAGGCGAGGAACGAGACGCCGGCCGCCACTGCCACCGACGCCCGGCCGGCCCGCTTGAACTCGTCGGTGCCGAGGCCCAGGTAGCGCCGGTCGTAGGAGCCGGTCCCCCAGAGGAAGATCAGCCAGCCCAGCGGGAGGAGCAGGTAGGCGACGATGTGGAACCAGGTCGCGTTGTCCTCGGTGACCCGGAAACCCGCCCGGGCCTGCTCGAACTGGGAGATGGAGATCCAGCTCGCCAGCACCGCCGCCCCGAAGTCGAGCACCAGCAGCAGCGCGATGTAGGGCCGGTGCCAGCGGGAGGCGCGGCGCCGCGCCCGCGCCCACGCGGAGCGGGGCACGCCGTTGGTCGGCGACGACGCCGGCGGCTGGATCTCGAAGCTGTCGACGTGCCGCAAGGCGTCGGGCCGGCCTGTGCCGCCTACCGGGCGCTGGAGGCTTGTCGTCACCTCACCCACGTCCTCCCGCATGACACGTGCCGCCCAGTCGCCGTAAGGGCTCGGGTCGCCCACCGTCCCAGTCTCTCTTATGCAGGCCCCACCGGGACGCCGACCCGAGGGACAGTACGTCGCCCGCCCCGCCAGCGATGCGAGCCGGGCCAACCGGAGCGGAGTCGCAGACCGGGCCACTATACCGATGGTTACCGGCGAGGGTAGGTCCCGGCGGTGGTCGATTCATCGCCCGGTGGGCGTTTTCCGGTTGATCGCCGGCCCGCCGGGTCAGCGGACGAGCCGGGAGAGCCGGCGGTCGGCGAGCGGCTTCCCGCCGGTCTGACAGGTCGGACAGTACTGGAGGCTCGAATCGGCGAACGACACCTCCCGGATGGTGTCCCCGCAGACCGGACAGGGCAGCCCGGTCCGGGCGTGCACCCGCAGACCGGCACGCTTCTCCCCCTTCAGCTCCGCCGCGCGCTGGCCCATCGACCGCTCGACCGCGTCCCCCAGCACCTGCCGGGTCGCCTCGTGCAGGGCAGCCAGCTGCTCGTCGGAGAGCCGGTTGGTGAGCGCGAACGGGGAGACCTTCGCCACGTGCAGGATCTCGTCCGAGTACGCGTTGCCGACCCCGGCCAGCACCTCCTGGTCGGTCAGCACCCCCTTCACCTGCCCGCGCCGCGCGCGCAGCCGCTCGGCGAAGGTGGACAGGTCGGCGGCGAGCGCGTCCGGCCCGAGCCGGCCCACCCCGGGCACCAGCGCCGGGTCGGTCACCAGGTACGCCGCCAGCTTCTTCTGCGTACCGGCCTCGGTCAGGTCGAAACCGGACCCGTCGTCGAGGCGTACCCGCAGCGCGATGGGGCCTTTGCCCGGCTTGACCGGGGTGCTGGCGGGGAACGACTCCCGGTAGTGCAGCCAGCCGGCCCGGGCCAGGTGCACCACCAGGTGCAGGTCGGGCTGCCCGGCCAGCCGTACGTCGAGGAACTTGCCGTGCCGTCCGGCGTCCGCGACGGTCCGCCCGCCCGCGGCCGACGGCGGCGGGTCGTACGTCTTCAGGGCGCTGATCGCGGCGACCTCGATCCGGTCGACGCGGCGGCCGACCGCGCGCTCGCGCAGGTAGCCGGCGAGCGCCTCCACCTCCGGTAACTCTGGCACGAGGTAAACGGTAGCGTTCAATCCCGCGGGCGCGACACCTCGCGCTCACAGGGTGTTTCACGGCGGAGGGGAAACTGGCGTGCGGGTGGTCGTGGCGCACAACCGCTACCGGGAGGCCCAGCCCTCCGGCGAGAACACCATCGTCGACCAGGAGATCGGGCAGTTGCGGGCGGCCGGGGTGGAGGTGGTCCCCTTCCTGCGCAGTTCCGACGAGATCGCCGGGTTGCCGGTGACGGCGAAGGCGCTGCTGCCGATCTCGCCGATCTACGCGCCGCGGGCCCAGCAGGAGTTGGGCCGGCTGCTCACCGAGCACCGGCCGGACGTGCTGCACCTGCACAACCCGTACCCGCTGCTCTCGCCCTGGGTGGTGCGGACCGCGCACCGGCACGGCGTGCCGGTGGTGCAGACGGTGCACAACTACCGGCAGGTCTGCTCCTCCGGGCTCTACTTCCGGGACGGGCAGATCTGCCAGGACTGCCGTGGGCGGGCGCTCGGGGTCCCGGCGATCGTGCACCGCTGCTACCGGGGCTCCCGGGCGCAGAGCGCGCTGATGGCGACGACCCTGGCGGTGCACCGCCCGACCTGGCGCTCGGTGGACCGCTACGTCGCGCTCACCTCGGGGATCGCCGACCACCTGCGGGACTACGGCATCCCGGCGGACCGGATCGTGGTCAAGCCGAACGCCATTCCCGACCCGGGGCCGCCGGCGCCGCTCGGCGACGGGTTCCTCTTCTTCGGCCGGCTCTCCCCGGAGAAGGGGCTCGGCCTGCTGCTGGACGCCTGGCGGCGGCACCCGGAGGGTTCCCTCGGGCCGCTGCGCATCGCCGGCGACGGTGAGCTGCGCGGGCTCGCCGAGAGCGCCGCCGCCGAGCGGGCCGACGTGGAGTTCCTCGGCCCGCTGGACCGGGCCGGGGTGTCGGCGGCGCTGCGGGCCACCGCCGTGGTGCTCGCCGTACCGACCTGGCACGACGTGCTCCCCACCGTGGTGATCGAGGCGCTGGCCGCCGGCCGGCCGGTGCTGGGCACCGCGCTGGGCGGGATCCCGTACCTGGTCGGGGTGGACGAGCCGACCGGTCCGGCCGGCTGGCTCGTGCCGGCGGCTCCCGGCGCGCTCGCCGCCGCCCTGCCGACCGCGCGCTCCACCGCCGCGGCCACCTCGTTGCTCGCCCGGTCCCGCTACGAGCGCACCTTCCACCCCGACGTGGTCACCCGGCGACTCCTCGACATCTACGCCGGCCTCGCCGCCCCCACCCCCACAAGATCCGCCTGATCAGGGAGTCCTTCCGGCGTGTCGTCGGCGCGCCGGGGGTTCCACTCCCTGATCACCGCGATCAAGCCGGCCACCGGCCCGGAGCGGGCCGGCCGGCGGGAGCGGGGCGGGCGGAGCGGGCGGTCAGCGTAGGGAGGCGCGGGCGGAGAAGGCCACGCTGGCGAGCAGGAAACCGCCGTTGACCAGCGTGAACGCCACTATCAGCCAGGTGCTCCAGTCCGGTACGAGCGTCAGCACCAGCCCGGCCACGAAGATCACCGCACCGTAGTCCCGGATCAGCTTGACCAGCCGTACCGGCAGCGAGGTCGAGGTGACCATGCTGGCCGCGTTCGGCCCGGCCTGCATCACCGAGGTCACCAGGTTGACCATCCAGGTGCCGGCGAACGCCGCGATCAACCAGATCGGGGTGCCGGGCCGCTGCGCCACCGCCGTCGCCGACAGGGCGGTCACCAGGGCGATCTGGGCCGCCACGTCGCAGAGCACGTCCACCCGGGCACCGGCCGGGCTGCCCTGCGCGGTCACCCGGGCGAGCTGCCCGTCCGCGCAGTCCAGGGCGTACGCCACCTGCCAGCCGACCAGCGCGACCAGCCCGACCACCCAGGCCGGTACGGACCCGGCGGCGACCCGGTCGGCCAGCACCACCACGGTTGCCGAGGCCGCCAGCCCGAGCAGCAGGTTGGCGATGGTCAACGCGGTCGGCGGGAGCCCCAGCCGGTACGCGGCCAGGGCCATGCCGGCGCCGAGGCGCTGGCTGACCGCCTCGCTGAACAGCCCACCGCCCCGGTTGACCCGGTAGAAGTCGGCGGCGGTGGGCGAGGGCGACACGGACAGGTCAGCCGAGGTGTTCACGAAGTGCATCGACGTAGTTTGCCAGCCGTTCACCAAATGCCTCCGGCGGCAGGTCGAGATGTTCGAGAATCGTGTACCGGTCCGGCCGGGTCTGCGGCGCGTACGCCACCGCCGCCACGAACTGCTCGTCGGTCAGGCCGAGGTCGGCCGGGGTGGTCGGCAGGCCGTGCCGGTGCAGGCAGGACGCGATCTGCCCGAACCGCTCCAGGTCCCCCCGCAGGTACGTGCAGAAGAGCGCGCCGAGGCCGACCTGTTCGCCGTGCGAGCCGGTGCCCGGGTTCAGGTGGTCGATCGCGTGCGAGATCTCGTGGCAGCCGCCGCTGGCCGGGCGGCTCGACCCGCAGACCGACATGGCGAGCCCGCCGAGGATCAGCGCCTCGGCGAGGGCGGTCAGGAAGCCGTCGTCGGTGAACTTGCCCGGGTGGTTGACCAGCGCCTCCGCGCCGGTGCGGGCGAGCGTCACGGCCAGCCCGTCGATCGGCTCGTCCCGTACCCGGTGGGCGAGTTCCCAGTCGGCGACCGCGCTGAGGTTGCTCACCGCGTCGCCGATCCCGGCCTGGGTCTGCCGGTCCGGACCGTTCTCCACGAAGTCCAGGTCGACCACGATGGCGATCGGGATGTGTACGCCGTACGAGCCCTTCCCGCCGTCGTGGTCCAGGGAGGCGACCGGGGAGGCGATGCCGTCGTTGGCCAGGCTGGTCGCCACGCTCACCATCGGGATGGCGTACCGGGAGGCGGCGTACTTGGCGGTGTCGATGGTCCGGCCGCCGCCGATCCCGACCACCGCGTCGTACGAGCGGCGCCGCAGGCCCTCGCCGAGTTCCTGGGCGGCGTCCAGGCTGCCGCCGGTCACCGTGAACACGTCGGCGTTGCCGAGGCCGGGCCGGATCAGCTCGGCGATCCGCTCGCCCTGCCCGGGGCCGACCACCACGGCCACGTGGCCGCCGGCCGAGATGCGGCGGTCGGCGAGCAGCGGCCCGAGGTCCGCGATGGCGCCGCGGCGCACGTCGATGGCGAGCGGGGTGTTGACCGTACGGGCTAGTAGTGGCATGCGATCTCCCGGGCGCGGGCCAGGTCGGCGTGGTTGTCGACCTCGACCCAGGAGAGGTCGCCGATCGGGGCGGCCCGCACCTCGCCACCGCGCTCGGCGAACTCCTGGTAGCCGTCCTCGTAGTAGAGGCCGGGGTCGCGCCGCCAGGTCGCCTCCAGGGCGTCGGCCAGCTCCGCCGCGACGTGCGGCTCGATCAGCGTGGCGCCGATGTACTCGCCGTACGCCTGCGCCGGGTCCATCAGCTTGGTGATCCGGGTCAACTGGCCGGCGGCGTCGAAGGTGGTCTTCATCTCCTCGTCTGCGAGCTTCTTCACCGTGTCGACGGCGAGCAGGACGCCGGGGCCACGCCGGGCGAGCAGGGTCCGCTCCACGTCCACCGGGTGCACGGTGTCGCCGTTGACCAGCAGCGCCCCCTGGGCGAAGTGGTCCCGGGCCAGCCAGAGCGAGTACGCGTTGTTCCACTCCTCGGCCCGGTCGTTGTGTACCAGGGTGAGCTTCACGCCGTACCGCTCCTGGAGGGCGGGCACCCGCTCCTCGACCGCGCCGGCCGCGTAGCCGACCACCACGGTGACGTCGGTCAGCCCCACCTCGGCCAGGTTCCGCAGCGCGATGTCGAGGATCGTCGTCTCGCCGTCGACCGGGATGAGCGCCTTCGGCAGCGTGTCCGTGTACGGGCGCAGCCTCCGCCCGGCTCCCGCCGCCAGCACCATTCCGATCATTCCGTCGACCCTTCCTCGCGACCACCGCTATCGCAGGGAGGATAGCGCCGGGTGACGGAAGTCCGAATTCCCGCCGAACATCCCGACAACCCAGGGTCGACGAAACCCCCTGACCGGGGCCCGCTTCCGCTGCCGGCGGACGCCTCAGCCGGGCAGCGCGGCGAGGTCGGCGAGGAGGCCGAGCCGCTGGGCCGGGTCGAGCGCGGCGTAGGGCCCGGCGGAGCGCCGATCGGTCTCCAGCTCGATCGCGAGCCGCTCCGGGCCGGGCGCCAGCTCGGCGATGCTCCGGGCGGTGTGCCCGGCGGCCAGCCACGCCGCGGCGTGCGCGTCCGCCCGGTGGTACCGCAGCGTGCCGAGCCGGTTGAGCAGCAGCACCCCCGGCGGCGTCCCGTCCGGCTCGTACGGCGGGGCCGTCGCGCCGAACGCCTCGCCGGCCCCGCCGGCCGCCCCGCCCGACGCCTCGGTGCCGTTCGGCTCGGCGAGCGCGGCGGCCAGCAGCCGGCCGAGGGTGCCGACCAGCCGGTGCACCCGTTCCGGGTGGTCGACCCAGAGCCGCCGGGTCACCCAGCCGTGCAGCTCGTACAGCTCGGTGAGGAAGGTGCGGCCCCGCTCGGTGGCGAGGACGGCGCCGTCGTCGCGTCGGTGGATCATGCCGTAGGCGACCTGTTTGTCCAGGATGCGCTGGCACTCGACCGGATCCCGGTAGCGGGTGACGGCGGCCAGGCCCGCCCGGCTCACGACGCCGCCCGGGGCCGCCAGGCGGGTCCGGAACTCCACCAGGAAGCCGGTCGCGGCGCTGCCGCCGTACCGCTGGACCAGCTCGGCGCCGCCGCGTTCCCGGCAGGTGCCCATGGTGGCCAGGAAGAGCCGGTCGACGGCCGGCCAGGTCACCGCGGCGGCCTGGTGCGGTGCCAGGGGTACGGGGTCCTGCCCGAGCCGGTCGGGTGCGCCGCCCACCGGTTGGTCGACCTCGGTCACAGGCCGATCAGCCGCAGCGCCGCGAAGCCGTCCTCGGCGATCCGCCGGATCAGCCCGTCGTCGACCTTCCGGCCCTCGTCGAGCACCGTCGTCTCGTCCTCGGTGAGCCACCGGAACTCGGTGTGCCGGCCCGCCTCCAGCCGGGGCCGGGACAGGTCGCCGTCGACCCGGACCAGGAAGTCCGTCTCGATCCGGGTCAGGCCGTCGTCGCCGGTCCAGGTGTATTCGCCGACCTGGCCGAGCACCACGGAGACGGTCCAGCCGGTCTCCTCGGTCACCTCCCGGCGCAGCGCCTCCTCGACGGTCTCGCCCGCCTCGACGTGTCCTCCGACGATGTCCCAGGCGTTGGGAAAGAGTCTCCGGTCGGGGGACCGGCGCTGGAAAAAGATCCGGCTCTCGTCGTCGACGACGAGGGCACCGGCGCAGCGTAGGGGCTCTGTGGACACCGAACGAGCGTAGCCATCGAATGGCCCCCGGCGACATCGCCGGTCTTGTACTTCCCGGCCGGGGCGTCCAGTCTGTCCATAACCGGTACCGCCCGTCCCGAAGGTGTGATGTGTGATGCGGGTACGCGAAGCGATGTCCAGCGAGGTCCTTGTGGTCGGCCCGGAGCACACGCTCCGGCAGGCGGCCCAGATGATGGCCGACCGGAACGTCGGGTCGGCGGTGGTGGTCGATCCCGAGTCCGAGGGGATCGGCATCATGACCGAACGGGACCTGCTCAGGGCGGTCGGCACCGGACTCGACGTGGACGTCGAACGGACCGCGGCGCACCTGACCTGGGACGTGGTCTACGCCGGGCCGGACTGGACGGTGGACGAGGCGGCCGCCGCGATGGCCCGGGGCGGCTTCCGGCACCTGGTGGTGCTGGAGGAGAGCGAGGTGCTCGGGGTGATCTCCGTCCGGGACATCGTCCGGATCTGGGCCGGCCGTCCGGCGGTGGCGCCGATCTGACGGCTCCGCGGCGCGCGACCGCCGCTGGGCTGCTCAGGATGCGGACATTGTCGTGCCTGCGCCACGGGCGCCGGAGCCGCCCGTACGCTGGGTAGTCATGACTGTCGAGCAGCTGATCTCCTTCGCCCGTGGGGCGCCGTCGCTGGACATCGTCGATGTCGACGGGCTCAAGGCCGCCGCCGTCCGTGCCTTCGACGCGGACCCCGCCGGCATCACCGGGTACGGGACGTCCGTCGGATACCCGCCCCTGCGGAAGTGGATCGCCGACAAGCACCGCGTCGAGGTCGACCAGGTCCTGGTCACCAACGGGTCGCTCCAGGCCGACGCGTTCCTCTTCGACCACCTGGTGCAGCCGGGCGACGCGGTGGTGGTGGAGCGGCCGACGTACGACCGGACGCTGCTCAACCTTCAGCGCAAGGGGAGCGAGCTGCACGCGGTGACGATCCAGCCGGACGGGATCGACACCGAGGAGCTGGGCAAGCTGCTGGAGTCGGGGGTACGCCCGAAGCTGGCGCACATCATCCCCAACTACCAGAACCCGGCCGGGGTGACCCTGTCCCTGGAGAAGCGCCGCGCCCTGCTCGACCTCGCCACCGAGTACCGCTTCACGATCTTCGAGGACGACCCGTACGCGGACGTGCGGTTCCGGGGTGAGCCGCTGCCCTCGATGCTCTCCCTGGACGGGGAGGGCACCGTGGTCCACGCCTCCAGCTTCACCAAGACCGTCTGCCCCGGGGTCCGGGTGGGCTATCTGGTCGGACCGGCCGACCTGATCGCCGACATCGCGAAGCAGGCGACCAACCTCTACATCTCGCCGGGCCTGGTGGCGCAGGCGATCGTGCACCAGTTCTGCGTCTCCGGCGACATCGACAGGTCGATCCGTACGGTCAGCGCGGCCCTGGGTGAGCGGGCCGCCGCGCTGGGCGCCGCGCTGCGGCGCCACATTCCCGAGGCCCGGTTCACCGAGCCGAACGGCGGCTACTTCCTCTGGGTCGAGCTGCCGCAGAACGTCCGGGTGGACCGGCTGGCCCCGGCGGCCGCCGAGCGTGGCGTGACCGTGGTGAAGGGGAGCGATTTCCTGGTCGAGGGCGGTCAGCACTCGCTGCGGCTGGCGTACTCGGCGGTGACGGTGGACCAGATCGAGGAGGGCGTACGCCGTCTCGCCGAGGCGGTGCGGGCCGTCCGGGAGTAGCCGACGGGGTCCGGCGGCTGCGTCAAGTTGTGTCGGATAGCCGACAATACGCGTTAGTAACCGGTCCGGGGTTCCCTCCGGACCGGTAAGCACCCCACAATGCTGCGAGCGCCACTCGCGCCAGGGCGATCACCACCGCAGGTCGGTCGACCGGCGGAGAACTCCGTGCGCGGCTGGCGCCGCAGACAACACCCCCCGCCCCCAACGGCGCCGGGTGGGCCGTTCGCTCCTTACCCCCCGACGCGGACGGTCCACCCGGCGCCACTTTTCCGCCCCTGGGACGGGCGCTGTGACCGCCGACGCACCGAGCCCGGCCGCCCGGCGGCGTAGCCTGCAAGCCGCACCCGGAGCGCGGGCGGGGAGGAGGCGGCGGCCATGACGGATCGTGTCGATCGGGAGCAGGAGCACCCGAGGGGCGACGGACGCGGACGTACCCGGTCGCGGAGCTGGCCCGCGCCGGTACGCGCGGTGACCCGGATGCTCAGCGTCGAGATCAACCAGCCGCGCTCCCCGGACGGTGACGGGCGCCACCACGAGGGCGTGGTCGACTGCGGCCTCTACGTGGACGGGGTACGCCAGAGCGGTGATCTCCGTCACGCCGAGGCGCTGGCGGCGGCCCGGAAGCAGGGCGCCTTCGTCTGGTTGGGCCTGCACGAACCCAGCGCCGAGGAGATGGCCGGGATCGCCGAGACGTACGAGCTGCACGAGCTGGCCGTCGAGGACGCGGTCAAGGCGCAGCAGCGACCCAAGCTGGAGCGGTTCGGCGACGTCAGTTTCCTGGTCCTGCGCACCGCCCGGTACGTGCCGCACGGCGAGCTGACCGAGAACTCCGAGGTGGTCGAGACCGGTCAGGTGATGCTCTTCATCGGTCCGAACTTCGTGGTCAGCGTGCGGCACGGGGACGCCTGCCGGCTCGCCCCGGTCCGCTCCGACCTGGAGGCTCGCCGCGAGCTGTTGGAGCAGGGGCCCTGGGCGGTGGCGTACGCGGTCATGGACCGGGTCGTCGACCTCTACCTGGAGGTGGCCGAGCAGGTCGGCGAGGACCTCGACGCCCTGGAGAGCGAGGTCTTCGGCCGGCAGACGAGCGGACGGGTCCAGCGGATCTACCAGATGAAGCGGGAACTGGTCGAGTTCAAGCGCGCGGTGGTGCCGCTGCAACGGCCGCTGATGACGCTGACGACCCAGGCGAACCGCGAGGTGCCGAAGGAGATCCGCCGGTACTTCCGCGACGTGCAGGACCACCTGGCCCGTACGGTCGAGCAGGTCAGCTCGTACGACGACCTGCTGAACTCCATCCTCCAGGCGCGGCTGGCCCAGGTGACCGTCGAGCAGAACAACGACATGCGCAAGATCGCCGCCTGGGCCGGTATCGCCGCCGTGTGGACGGCGATCGCGGGCATCTACGGGATGAACTTCCAGTACATGCCGGAGACCCAGTGGAAGTACGGCTATCCGGTGGTGCTGGCCCTGATGCTGGCGATCTCGCTCGCGTTCTACCGCTGGTTCCGGCGCAACGGCTGGCTCTGACCGCCCCGGCCGCGTGCCCCGGCCCGACGCCGCGGTGCCCCGGTCCGGCGCCGGGGGGACCGGCCGGCGCCGCTGCGGCGCGGCCGGTCAGCCCGTCCGGCGTGCTCAGCCGCCGCTGTTCGGGGACGAGCCGGCGGCGCTGCCGAGCAGCCCGTCCTGGTCGGTGTGCTTGGTCGTGGCCTTCCGGGCACCCTCGGTGATCGAGGTGGTGGTCGATGCCAGCTTCTCGCCGGCCGCCGCCGCCCGGTTCTTCACCCGCTCGACCGGAGACGACTTCGGCGATCCCGGCTCGGGCGTCGCCCCGTCGGCGGAACCGCCCATGATCGCGGCCGCGTCGTCGCGTACCGCGTCCAGGGTGGCCGCCGGGTCGTACTCGTCCCAGGGCTGTTGCTCCCGGCGGCGCATCGCGGCCGCCCCCACGACCGCGGCGACGGCGCCGGCCACCAGCAGCCCGGTCAGGATCGGCCAGCGCCGACCCACCCTCGAGTTCTTCTTCCGCATCGCCCTCATCCTCTTCGAGTTTGCCTTGCGGGCCACCGAGCCGGCCTGACGGGCACCGTCCGTCGCCGCGACGGCCAGCGGCGCGAGCGCCGTCAGCGTCGACTCCCAGCCGTCCGAGGCCGTCCTGCGCACCCTGGTCGCGGTCGGCCCCACGTACTCGCGGGCGACGTACACCCGCGGCCCCACCGTCGCGCCCATACCGGACGCCGCATGGGTCGCCGCACGCATCAGATGATCGAGACTTTCGCCCAGCTCGGCCCTGACGAGTTGCCTGTGGGATGAGCGCCCCCCGAAACCGAACACCGGTCCCCACCTCCTTGGTGTTGTTCCTTCGCCATCCTGCACCCTCCGGTGCGCCCGCACTGGCAGAACGGGCACATGGGAGGATCCGCGTGGAACCACCGACAGTGCCGGCCCGTGCCATCTGGCCGGCGGACGTCCCGCCGGCCGGTACGACACGACCGGCGAACAAGACGAGCAAGGAGTACCCGTGGCCGAGGCTGCCTACGCGATCCTGCACACCAACGCCGGTCCGATCCGGCTGGAACTCTTCCCCAACCACGCGCCGAAGACCGTCCGCAACTTCGTGGAGCTCGCCGAGGGCACCCGCGAGTACACCGACCCGCGCACCGGTCAGCCGGGGAGCGGGCCGTACTACGACGGCACCATCTCGCACCGGGTGATCAGCGGCTTCATGATCCAGCTGGGTGACCCGACCGGCACCGGGCGGGGCGGCCCGGGCTACCAGTTCGGCGACGAGTTCCACCCCGAGCTGCGCTTCGACCGGCCGTACCTGCTGGCGATGGCGAACGCCGGACCGGGCACCAACGGCTCGCAGTTCTTCATCACCGTGGCCCCGACGCCGCACCTCAACAACCGGCACACGATCTTCGGCCAGGTGGCCGACGAGGCGTCGGCGAAGGTCGTCGACGCGATCGCCGGCACCGCGACCAACGCCCAGGACCGGCCGCTGCAGGACGTCGTCATCGAGCGCGTCGAGATCGAGCGCAAGGACGGCTGACGTCGATTCCCGGGTACCGTTGCCGCCATGAGCGAGCGCGGAGAGCGAATCAGCGGGCTCAGTGCGTGGGTGTCCCATGACGGTACGCGGCGGCGCGGAGCGACGGCATGAGCGAGTCCCCGCCGACGACCCCGGTCTGTTACCGGCACCCCTCCCGGGAGACCTACGTCCGGTGCACCCGATGTGAGCGGCCGATCTGTCCCGACTGCATGCGCGAGGCGTCGGTCGGGCACCAGTGCCCGGAGTGCGTGGCCGAGGGCCGGCGCACCCAGCGGCCGGCCCGCACCGTCTTCGGTGGCGGTGCGGCCGGCCGTCACGGGTACGTGACCAAGACCCTGCTCGGGTTGAACGTCCTGCTGATGCTCCTCTCCATCCTGTCCGACCGGGGCGGGGACTCCGCGGTCGGCGGCACGGGCTTCGGGGGGCTGCTCGGCGGGCCCACCCCACTCACCGAGTGGGGCTCGGTGGTGGGCCTGTTCCCGCTGCCGTTCCCGGCCGACCACGGCGTGGCGGCCGGTGAGTACTACCGCCTGATCACCGCGATGTTCCTGCACTACGGGCTGCTGCACCTGGCCATGAACATGTGGGCGCTCTGGGTGCTGGGCCGTTCCCTGGAGGCGACCCTCGGTCCGCTGCGTTTCCTGGGCCTCTACCTGGTCGCCGGCCTGGGCGGCAACGTGGCCGCGTACCTGTTCAGCCTGCCGAACCAGATGACCGCGGGCGCCTCGACAGCGATCTTCGGGCTCTTCGCCGCGCTCTTCGTGATCATGCGCAAACTGGGCCGGGACACCTCGGCCGTCATCCCGATCCTGGTGATCAACCTGGTCTTCACCTTCACGGTGTCGAACATCTCGGTCGCCGGTCACCTCGGTGGGCTGGCGCTCGGTGCGGTGATGGCACTGGTGCTGGCGTACGCCCCCCGGGCACGGCGCACGCTGTTCCAGTTCGGCGGCGGCGCGGTGATCGTGGTGGCGCTGCTCGGGCTGACCCTGCTCCGTACGGCGACCCTGGTCGTCCTCTGACCGTCCCCGGCCGGCGGCGGGCACCCCGTCCCGCCGCCGCGCGACACCCGGGGACAGCCCCCGGGTGGGCCGGCGGTCAGTCGGCCGGAGTCGCCGGGCGGACGGCGTGCAGCGCTTCGGCGACCTCGGCCGGGGGCGCGTCCAGGTCGTAGCGGCCGAGAAGATGCAGCGAGGACCCGGTGTCGATCTCCAGGGTCTCGGTGCGGAGTCCCAGCCGGGGCCGGGTGTCGACGGTGATCCGTTCGATCTCCGTCCACGGGATGCGGCGCCGTCCCGCGTACCCGCTGACCACGGTGATGCCGTCGGCGTCGGCGCAGAGGCGTACCGGCGCCAGCAGGTCCCGCGCGGCCCAGCCGAGCAACCCGACGGCGGCCAGTACCCCGATGCCGAGCCGGACCGGATCGCCGTCGGCGAAGAACGCGCCGAGCGCGACGAACAGCACCGCGCCGACCAGCTTCAGGGCGGGCACGCCCAGGCTGACCCGCCAGCGCGCCGGCGCAGCGCCAGGGCCGGGACGCGCGGGGCCGGGACGCCCGGGGTCGGGATGCGCGGGGCGGGGACGCGCCGGCTCGGGACGCGGGGGCTCGGGACGGGCGGGGTCGGGATGCACGGGTTCCAGGATGCCAGCCGGCGGGAGGCCTCAGCGACGGTTGTCGACGCACGACGTACGATCGGAGCAGTCGAAGTTACCGGCGGGTAGTCACCGGGAGTGGATATGACGGACGCGGTCATCGTCGGCGCGGTACGGACCCCGGTCGGTCGCCGCCGGGGCGGGCTGGCGGGGGTGCACCCGGTCGACCTCTCGGCCCGGGTGCTGCGGGCCCTCGCCGAGCGCACCGGCCTGGACCCGGGCGAGGTCGACGACGTGGTGTGGGGCTGCGTGTCCCAGGTCGGTGAGCAGGCGTGGAACGTCGGGCGCAACGCCGTACTCGCGGCGGGCTGGCCCGAGTCGGTCCCCGGCACCACCCTGGACCGGCAGTGCGGGTCGAGCCAGCAGGCGCTGCACTTCGCCGCGGCGGTGGTCCGCTCCGGCCAGGCCGACCTGGTGGTCGCCGGCGGCGTCGAGTCGATGAGCCGGGTGCCGATGGGCAGCAGCGCGCGGCTCACGGCCGGCGACGGGACGCCCGGCACCGGGCTGCCGTACGGCGGGCAGGTCCGCGACCGCTACCGGGGCCGGCCCGGGTTCACCGCGGACGACGCGGTGCCGTTCAGCCAGGGCGTCGGCGCCGAGATGATCGCCCAGCGGTGGCGGATGAGCCGCACCCAGCTCGACGAGTACGCGCTGGCCAGCCACCAGAAGGCCGCCGCGGCGCAGGACTCCGGCGCGTTCGGGCCGGAGATCGTGCCGGTCGCGGTGCCCGACGGCGGCAAGGTCTCCGCCGACGAGGGGATCCGCCGGGACACCACCCTGGCCCGGCTGGCCGACCTGCCGACCCCGTTCCGCGCCGACGGGATGGTCACCGCCGGCTCCGCCTCGCAGATCTCCGACGGCGCCGCGGCGCTCGCGGTGACCACATCGGAGTGGGCCCGCCGGCGCGGACTGCGTCCGCTGGCCCGGATCCACACCGCGGTGGTCGCCGCCGACGACCCGGTGATCATGCTGACCGCACCGATCCCGGCCACCGCGAAGGCGCTGCGCCGAGCGGGGCTGGGCATTGAGGAGATCGGGGTGTACGAGGTCAACGAGGCCTTCGCCCCGGTGCCGCTGGCCTGGCTCGCCGAGACCGAGGCCGATCCGGCCCGGCTCAACCCCCGGGGCGGCGCGATCGCCCTGGGTCATCCGCTCGGCGGCTCCGGCGCGCGGATCATGACGACGATGCTCCAGCACATGCGGGACAACGGCATCCGGTACGGCCTCCAGACCATGTGCGAGGGCGGCGGAATGGCCAACGCAACCATCGTGGAACTTCTATAAACTCATTTTCATCCATGCCCCCGCCATGTCACACCGGGTGGCGTCTCGTTGATATCGGCATGGATGTGTTCTTCCGAACGTTCCTGCCGGCCGCCGCGGAGACCGGCGTCGCCAGCCCGACCGTGAGTCTGCACCTGCCGGTGCTGCGCAGCTGCGTACCGGCCGGTGACCCGACGGTCCTGGTCACCCGGTGCGCCCGGGCCGAACAGCCGCTGCAGGTCCGGTACCTGCTGCTGATGACGCGGCGGCGCCTCGTGGTGACCCAGCACTCCCGGCTGCTGCACCGGCTCCGGCTGCACCTCAACGCCGAACTGCGGCACCTGAACAACGTCACCTGGAACCCCGACCCGCGCCGCTCCCTGGTCGAACTGGCCGCGACCGCCGTCGACGGGGTACGGGAACGCTTCGTGATCCGGGTCGACCGGCCGAGCCAGCTCTGGCAGCTCGACGCGCTCTTCGGCCACGCCTTCCGGCCCCGGGTGACGGCGGTACCGCGCCTGGCGGCCGGGGCCCGGGTGACCGAGCCGCGCTCGACCCCGGGCACCTCCCGCACCGGGCCGGTCCCGGTCGGCGCTGCCGCCGCCCGGGTGGCGCCGGTCGCCGGCAACCCGTCCCCGCTCGCCCGGCCCGCCCCGACCGGCGGTAGGTCGGTGCCGGCTCCGGGCCGTACCCCGAGGTTGAACCCGGCGGTCGCGGCCTGAGATCCGGCGGTGGCGCCGGGGCGACGAAGGGGAGCTGAGCTGGGCCACGCTGGATGCCAGCGAGGCGGGACCCGCCGATCAGGCTAGGCTAGTGGCGATTTGTCGTCGGCACCGTGGAGATTTGCGTGAAGCTCTCGATCCTCATGCCGGTCTACAACGAGGAAGAACGCATCGCGGACGCCCTCAAGCAGGCCCTCGCGGTGGACTATCCGTGTGAGGTCGAGCTCGTGGTGGTCGACGACGGCAGCCGCGATGGTACCGGAGAGATCCTCGGTCGGGCCGACGACACCCGGCTCCGGGTGATCACCCATCCCCGCAACGCGGGCAAGGGCGCGGCGATCCGGACGGCGGTCGACAGCGCCGACGGTGAATACATGGTCATCCTCGACGCCGACCTGGAGTACGACCCGCAGGACATCCCGAAACTGCTCGACCCGGTGCTCGACGGCCGGGCGACGGTGGTCTACGGCAACCGCACCTTCGGCAGCCACAGCGCCTACAGCTTCTGGTACGTGATCGGCAACAAGGCCGTCACCACCGCCGCCAACGTGCTGTTCAACTCCTACATCGGTGACCTGGAGACCTGCTTCAAGCTGATGCCGGTCGCGCTCTACCGTTCGCTAGACGTCCGCTCGCGCGGCTTCGGCATGGAGGCGGAGGTGACCGGCAAGCTGCTCCGGCGCCGCATCCGCCCGTACGAGGTGCCGATCAGCTACCGCGCCCGGGGCCGCGACGAGGGCAAGAAGATCACCTGGAAGGACGGGGTCGAGGCGCTCTGGATCCTCGGCCGCGAGCGCACCCGCCGCCAGCTCAGCCGAGGAAGCCGCTGATCGACCGGCGCAGCCCCGCCGCGTCCAGCCCGTGCCACCGGGCATGGTCCGCCGGGTCGCCGTAGCGCCGCAGGTCCGTGCGGCCCACGCCGAGGGCCAGCAGCCGATGCGGTACGTCGGCCAGCGCCCGGCTGAGCAGCGCACTGGACGTACCGGCCAGGTAGGGCTCGACGAGCACCACCGTCGGGGCGACGCCCACACCGGCCGGCGCGACCAGTTCCCGCAGCCCGGCGATGTCGAACGGACGCGGCGTGTGGGTGTACGCCACCGTCACGTCCAGCCCGGCGATGGCGTGCAGCACCGGGTTCAGCATCGGCCCGACCGCCACCACCAGCGGGGCGACCGGGCTGCCCCGGTGCACCACCACCAGCCGACCGGCGCCCGGCCGGGGCAGGTCGTTGACTCCGGTGGAGAGCCGCAGGTAGACCGGATCGTCGTGGTTCACCGCGGCGCGCAGCAGGCCGGGCACCTCGGCCGGGTGGCCCGGCACGTGCACGGTCCAGCCGGTGAGGGTGTCCAGCAGGGCCACGTCGCCCGGGGACATGTGGGTACGCCCCATCCGCGACCCGTCGTACGAGGCGCCGACGCTGACCAGCACCGCGCCCACGCCCTGGTGGTCCAGGTCCAGCTTGATCTGCTCGTACGCCCGGTCGACGACGAAGGTGGCGTACGAGTGGACGATCGGGCGCAGGCCGGTCAGCGCCAGGCCACCGGCGACCCCGATCATCAGTTGTTCCCGGATTCCGACGTTGAGCACCCGGTCGGGGTGCCGGCGGGCGGCGGGGACGAAGCTGCTGGCCGAGATGTCGGCGAGCACGACCGCCGTACGCGGGTCGTCGTCCAGTAGCGCGTTCGCGGTGTCGATGAAGGTTTCCCGCATCTCCGGCTCACTCCTTGGTTTCGACGACGGCGACCACGACGTGCGGCCGGTCCGGGCGGTGGTCGGTCAGCGCGGTGTGCAACGCCTGGTGGTCGCGGCCGTCGACGGTGGCCGCGGTCCAACCGTTGACGGTGAACCGGCTGGCGATGCCGCCCGGCCAACCGTGGCTGGCCGACCGGTTGTCGATCACGATGGCGGTCAGGTTGGCCAACCCGGTCGCGCCCGCGTAGGCGATCGCCTCGTGGTTCGAGCCCTCGTCCAGTTCGGCGTCGCCGAGCAGGACGTACACCCGGGGTTGGTCCAGGCCCTGGGCCCGCAGCCCGAGCGCGGTGCCGACGCCCAGCCCGAGGCCGTGGCCGAGTGAGCCGGAACCGATCTCCACCCCGGGTACGAGCAGCCGGTCGGGGTGGTGCCCGAGCCGGCTCTCCGGGCCGGCGAGGTCGTCCAGCCACTCGTGCGGAACGAATCCCTTGGCCGCGAGTACCGCGTAGTAGGCGGCCGGGCCGTGCCCCTTGGAGAGCAGGAAGCGGTCCCGGTCGGGACTGTCGGGCGCGTCGGGCGAGACCCGCAGCACCCGGTCGTAGAGGACCCAGAGCACGTCGAGGGTGGAGTGCGCGCTGGGCGCGTGTTTCTCGTCGCCGGTCAGCCGGCGCAGCAGCGGCCCGAGTCGCGCCGGATCGTCCGGCTGCGCTGTCCCGGCCGCCTGTCCGGCGCGGGCCGGGGTGGTCGTTGTCGTCGTCATGCCCCTACCCTGCAACCTGAAGCGCACTTGAACTCAAGCGGCGACGACGAGGACCGGTGTGGTGCACGGGACATTGACGATCGGCGAACTGGCCGCCCGCTCCGGGGTGGCGCCCTCGGCGCTGCGCTACTACGAGCGGCTCGGGCTGATCCGGGCCGGCCGCACCGGAGGCAACCAGCGGCGCTTCGACCGGGCCGAGCTGCGCCGGGTCTCCTTCATCCGGATCGCCCAGCAGATCGGGGTGTCGCTGGAGGACATCCGGGGTGCGCTCGACGCGCTGCCGGAGGGGCGTACCCCGACGAAGGCCGACTGGGCGCGGCTCTCCGCGCGCTGGCGGTCCCGGCTGGACGACCGGATCGACCTGCTCACCCGGCTGCGCGACGAGCTGACCAACTGCATCGGCTGCGGCTGCCTTTCGCTGCGCGCCTGTGGCCTCTACAACCGGGACGACGCGCTGGCCGGGCAGGGCGCCGGGCCGCGCCGGATGCTGCCCCCGGAACCCCCGCCGGCCGGCCCGGTGACGTCCCCTACGGCACGGTGAGCAGGATCTTGCCGAGGTGGTCGTTGGTCTCCACCACCCGGTGCGCCTCGGCGGCCCGGTCCATCGGCACCCGGCGGTCCACGACCGGCCGGATCGCGCCGGACCCGATCAGCGGCCAGACCTCGTCGCGGACGCCCCGGACGATCTCGGCCTTCTCGGCCGCCGAGCGCGAGCGCAGCGCGGTGGCGGCCACCGACCCCTGCTTGGCCAGCAGGGCCGCCAGGTCCAGCTCGCCCCTGCGGCCACCCTGCAACCCGATCACCACGATCCGCCCGCCCCGGGCCAGCGCCGCGACGTTCCCACCGAGGTACGCCCCGCCCATGATGTCCAGGATCACGTCGGCGCCCCGGCCGCCGGTGGCCTTCTTCGTCGCCTCCGGGAAGTCCTCGGTCGAGTAGTCGATGGTGTGCGCCGCGCCCAGCTCGCGGAGCCGGTCGTGCTTGGCGGCCCGGGCCGTGGTGACGACCGTCGCGCCGAGGGCCGCGCCGAGCTGGATGGCGAAGGTCCCGATGCCGCTGCCCCCGCCGTGCACGAGCAGCGTCTCGGCACTGCCCAACCGGGCCAGCCGGACCACATTGGACCAGACGGTGCAGGCGACCTCGGGCAGCGCGGCGGCCTCGGCCAGGTCGACGCCCTCCGGCACCGGCAGGAGCTGCCCGGCGGGTACGGCGACCCGTTCGGCGTACCCGCCGCCGCCGAGCAGGGCGCAGACCGGCTGGCCCACCTCCCAGCCGGTCACCTCGGACCCGAGCGCGCTGACCACCCCGGCGCACTCCAGCCCCGGGTAGGGCGGCGCGCCCTTCGGCGGCGGGTAGAGGCCCTGCCGTTGCAGCAGATCCGCCCGGTTGACCGCGCTGGCCCGTACGTCGACCAGCACCTCGTCGGGTCCGGGGCTCGGGTCGGGCACGTCCGCCCAGACGAGCGCTTCCGGTCCGCCTGGCTCGGGGATGGTGATCGCCTTCATGCATACAGTATGGCGCAAGCCTCCCGCGGGCACCGGGAGTGTGGCGTGCCGCGGCCCGCCGACCGGCTGCCCCGCCCCGCGCGGCCCGCATGGCACACTAGGCAGCGGCAGGTGGTCGCCGTTGCGCGGCTCCGGCCCGGGAGGGCTCGCCTAGTGGCCGATGGCGCTGGTCTTGAAAACCGGTAAGGGGAGCGATCCTCTTCGTGGGTTCGAATCCCACGCCCTCCGCCGCTCCCTCCGCACTCATCAGCGCGCCGCCACCGGGGGTCCGGACGGCAAACCGCCGACGATCGCCGGTCCTGCCGAAGGAAAGCCCCGCTGGCTCCAACCGTTGACGGCGTAGCACCTCGCGGCCGAGGCGGCGGCGTCCGGTCCCGCCCACATCAAGGTCCACGAGTTCCGAAAGTTCCGGGGGACGGTGCGAAAACCAGCGGCCATGGCACCCCGGACGGGGGCCGGATTCCGGTACCGTACGCGAACTACCTTGGGGTCAAGATGGGCCTTATTATGGGACAACGAGACAACGCTCCGACCAACCCGGGCAGACCATCGTTCCGGAAGTTTTCGAAGGGTTCACCGGTAGGCAGGGGCGATGACACGGGTATGGGCCCCGCGGCCTCGGCGGTCGGCGGCGTACCACGATCGAAGGGAAGTCATGTCGACCACGACCACCACGCCGGCGCGACCCACAGACGACATGACGCGGCACCCGGTGATCCGGAATCCGGTGCTACCCGGCTTTCACCCTGATCCATCGATCCTGCGTGTCGGCGCCGACTACTATCTCGCGACGTCGACCTTCGAGTGGTACCCGGGAGTACGGGTGCACCACTCCACCGACCTCGTGCACTGGCGCACACTCGGCGGCATCCTGACCGAACGGCGTCTGCTCGACCTGACCGGCGCCGGCGACTCCTGTGGCGTGTGGGCCCCCGACCTGTCCTACGTGGACGGTCAGTTCCACCTGGTCTACACCGACGTGTCGAGCTTCGCCAGCGGCTACTGGGACCCGCAGAACTACCTGATCACCGCGCCCACCCCCACCGGCCCCTGGTCCGATCCCGTGGTGCTGCACGGCCGCGGATTCGACGCCTCGCTCTTCCACGACGAGGACGGCACCAGCTGGCTGCTGTCGATGACCGCGGACTGGCGGCCGGGACGGAACCGGTTCGCCGGGATCCAGATCCAGCAGTACGACCGGGCGGCGCGCAAACTCGTCGGCTCGGAACAGCACATCTTCACCGGCACCCCCGTCGGCGTCACCGAGGGCCCGCACATCTACCGCAAGGACGGCTGGTACTACCTGCTCGTGGCCGAAGGCGGCACCAGCTGGGAGCACCAGGCCATCATGGCCCGGTCCCGTACCCTGCTCGGCCCGTACGAGCCCGATCCGGCGGGTGCGCTGATCAGCTCCTACCACCGGCCGGACCTGACCATGCAGAAGGCCGGCCACGGCAGTCTCGTCGCCACCCCGGACGGCCACTGGTACCTGGCCCACCTGGTGGGCCGGCCGTACTCGCAGCGGGGCGCCTGCGTACTCGGCCGGGAGACGGCGATCCAACAGGTGAGCTGGGAGCCCGGCGAGTGGCCCCGGGTCGACGGCGGTATACCGGCGGACGTCGTACCCGCGCCGCCCGGCGCCGCCCCGGTCGCCCAGGACCCGGGGCCCGCGCCGGTCGACCACGACGACTTCGACGCACCCGTGCTCGGCCTGGACTGGTCCACGCTGCGCCGCCCCGCCACCCCGGACTGGGTGGACCTGTCGGCCCGCCCATCCCACCTGCGCATCCACGGCGGGCAGTCCCCGGTCGGCCTGCAACGCCCCAGCCTGGTCGCCCGGCGGGTCACCGCCCAGAACTGCAGCCTGGAAACCACCATGCAGTTCACCCCGGCCAACTACCGCCAGCTCGCCGGGATCACCGCCTACTACAACACCCGCAACTGGCACTACGCCTACGTCACCGCCGACGACGACGGCTGCCCCGTGCTGGAGGTGCTCAGCTGCGACACCGGTGAACGCACCGAGCACCCGGCCTGCCGTACCCGACTCGACGGCATCGACCGGATCGGTCTGCGGGTGGTGTTCGACCAGGCGACGATCCGGTTCGCCTACACCAGCCCCGCCACGACCGGCTGGTGCGAACTGCCCGTCGAACTGGACGCCACCATCCTGTCCGACGAACACGCCGCCCGGACCGCTCCCGGCGAGCCCGAGGTGTGGGGTTTCACCGGTGCCATGGCCGGCCTCTGGGTGCAGGATCTTGGCGCCGACGGCGGCTACGCCGACTTCGACTCGGCCACCTACCGCACGCTCTGAGCCTTCGTCGACCTCCCTCGCGTCCGTTGGAGACACGGGCGAGGTCGGGGCGCAGGCGGCGCGGTTCAGGGCGAGAAGGTTCACCGACCCGGGGCCGGAACGGCCTACCGAACCAGGACCTGCCCGACCGCACGGAACCGGGTGACCCGCGACGCGGGTCACCCGGTCCGCTATGCCGGCGGAAGTGCGACTAGTTGGAGACCCAGATGCTCTCCGGGGTGAAGGTGCCGAAGTTCGGCAGCGAGGTGCCGGCCGGGATCTGGTAGGGCCCGCCGACACAGTCGTCGTTCATGAACATGCTCGCGCTGGTGCTGCTGGTGTTGATCGCCGACCGCGCCCGGTCGCCCCAGCCGTGGTCCACCAGGCTCACGCAGACACCCGGGGCCACCGGGGATCTCGCGGTGAACCGCTCACCGGTGTAGTTGGTCCCGCTGAACAGGCACAGCGTGTTGGTGAACGGACAGTCGGCAGCGAGCGCCACGGCGTCGCGCTGGACCGCCGGGCCGGCCACGGCGGGCGCCGCGGCACTGCCCAGGACCCCGACGAGGAGGCCGACCGCCAGCAGCGGACGCGACAGCCAACGCGCAACGGTCCGACCAGAGTGATTCGTCATGACGTACCTTCCTTGACCCCGATTGGGTGTCGATGAGGCACTGGCGACCGACTCGCCAGCGCACCTTACGTCGATCAGTTGACAACCGGCCCTGCCGAGCCGACGTTCTCCGGGACTCCGATCTGGTTCGGCCGTGACGGCCCAGGTGACCACCCCCCTTCGGATCTGCGGAGGCACGGACGGCGCCGGAACCGGCGGGTCCGGTCAGCGGAGGTCAGCGGGATCAGCGCCGCGACGAGCGGGCCTCCCGGTGCTTCGGAGGCGGTGCCGGCGTTCCCCGTCCGGCGTCCACCGGTCCTCAGGACGGCGGTCCGCGGAATCCCGCTTCCAGGGCGGGACGTCCGGGTGCGGCATAGGTCCAGCCCGCCCGTTGCCACCCGGCGGCGTCGAGCAGGTGACGCGCGTCCACGATCTTCCGATGCCGGACCTCCTTCCCCAGCACGTACGGGTCGACGGCGGCGAACTCCGGCCAGTCCGTGAGCAGAGCCACCGCGTCGGCGTTCCGCACGGCATCGAGCAACGTGCGCTCGTACCCGAGATCCGGGAACGCCCGGCGGGCGTTCTCCATCGCCCGCGGGTCATAGACGGCGACCTCGCCGTCCCCGCGGTTGATCGTGTTCGCGACGTGCAGTGCGGGCGAATCGCGGATGTCGTCCGTGCCCGGCTTGAAGGCGGCCCCGAGGATCGCGATCCTCCGACCCGTGAACGCTCCGCCGCACTGCTCGCGGATCAACTCCACCACCCGGTCGCGGCACCGCATGTTCACCGCGTCCACCTCGGCGAGGAAGGCCAGGGCGTGGCCGACACCCAACTCGTGCGCGCGGGCCTGGAAGGCCCGGATGTCCTTCGGCATGCAGCCGCCACCGAAGCCGAGCCCCGAGGTGAGGAACTGGCCTCCGATCCGCGCGTCGTGGGCGAGCGCCTCGGTGACGACCTTCACGTCGGCACCGCTCGCCTCGCAGAACTCGGCCATCGCGTTGATGAACGACAGCTTGGTGGCCGTGAAGGAGTTGGCCGCGGATTTGATCACCTCCGCGGTGGGCAGGTCGGCCACCACCACCGGAACTCCCGCCTCGATCAGCGGTGCGTAGACATCCCGCAGCACCTTCTCGGCTCGGGCGTCCGGAACGCCCAGGACAATGCGGTCGGGCCGCAGCGTGTCGGCCACGGCCTTGCCCTCGCTCAGGAACTCGGGGTTCCAGGCGAGCGAGACGTCCGCCCCGGCCGGGGCGGCGGCGCGGAACATGGCCGCCAGCCGCGCCGCGGTGCCGACCGGGACCGTCGACTTGCCGACGGCGAGGCACTCTTTCACCAGGTACGGGGCGAGCCGCTCGACCACGGCCTCCAGGTGGCTGAGGTCGGCGGCGACGCCGTCGCTCCGCTGTGGCGTACCGACGCAGATGAAGTGCACGTCGGCGGTGGCAGCCTCCTCGTACGACGTGGTGAACCGCAGTCGTCCGGACCCGAGATGCCGGCGGACCAGGTCGTCGAGTCCGGGCTCGAAGAACGGCACCCGGCCGCCGGCCAGTGCGGAGATCTTCGCCGGGTCGATGTCGACAGCGATGACGTCGTGGCCCAGTTCCGCCATGCCGGCGGCATGGGTGACTCCGAGGTATCCGCAGCCGACTACGGAGATCGCGTACACCCGTTCACCTCGCCTTCGTTCGTTGATGTTCGGGCCGGACCGGTCCTGGAGACCACCGATCCCCAGGACCGCCCGACTCAGGACTGCTGGGCGGACCGCTCACGCAACGCCGCCGCCACGGTGCGCCGCAGTCCCTCGTCGAGCGGGACCCGCGGTTCCCAGCCGAGCTCCCGCTTCGCCAGGGTGATGTCCGGGCGGCGCTGCCGGGGATCGTCCTCGTCCGCCTCGACGTGCTTCAGCGGCGACCGGCTGCCCGCGACCTCGCGGATCATGAGGGCCAGGTCCCGGACGCTGATCTCCTCGGTGTTGCCGATGTTGACCGGTCGCTGGTAGTCACTCCCGGCCAGGGCGAGAACGCCCTGCGCCGTGTCCTCGACGTAGCAGGGCGACCGGGTCTGGGCCCCGTCGCCGTGGATCAGCAGCGGCAGGCCACCGAGGGCCTGGTCGACGAAGTTCGAGATCACCCGGCCGTCGGGCCGCATCCTGGGCCCGTAGCTGTTGAAGATGCGGACGATTCCCACGCTCATGCCGTGCTTCTGGCCGTACGCGACCGTCAGCGCCTCGGCATACCGCTTCGCCTCGTCGTAGACCGACCGCGCGCCGATCGGATTGACGTTGCCCCAGTACCCCTCGTCCTGCGGGTGCCGGAGCGGATCACCGTAGATCTCGGAGGTGGAGGCGAGCACGTACCTGGCCCGATTCCGGTGCGCGAGCCGCAGGGTGTGGTGTGTACCGGCACTGCCGGCCAGCATCGTCTCGATCGGCAGCCGGGCGAACTCGGGAAGCGACGCTGGCGACGCGAGGTGGAGGACGAGGTCCACCGCCTCCGGTACGTCGAACTCCTCGGTGACATCCGCCTCGATCAACGTGAAGCCGGGCTGGCCCAGCAGGTGCGCGACGTTGCTCCGGTACCCGGTGGAGAAGTTGTCGATGCAGACGACTTCCACCCCGGAGGCGAGGAGTATGTCGCAGACGTAGGAGCCGAGAAAGCCACCGCCCCCGGTGACCGCGGCCCGGGAGAACCGGCTCAGCCGCTCGTCCCGCAGGCTGTTGTCCGACATGTGGATGCTCCTCAACTGGTCCGGCGATCAGGAATGTTTGTCCAGGCCCGCACTGCGCAGGAGGTTGTCGAAGCACTTCAGCTTCACGTCCTCGTCCTGGGTGCCGTGCATGCTGCCGGGGTCGAGCCGCAGGTCGCAGTGCTGGACCCGGAGCGGCCACCGCTCCGGCCGGGCGATCCTGCGACCGCAGGACCGTCCGACGTGCGTGGCGAGGCTCTCCCACTGGTACTCGAAGCCCATGTCCCCGTTGAAGGTGTTCCGCTCCCACGCGCCGAACTGCCGGGCAGCCGGCTCGAACTGCCGGGTGTTGTAGGCGATGAGCTGGTCGATCGCCCGGTTCACCGAACGTACGTCGGGCTCGATCTCGGGGCCCACGTCGATGAGCGGCGTGTCCCACTCCTCGTGGTCGTCGACCTTGTTGATGAGCGTCACCTCGGGATGCCGCTCGAAGATCCCCGCCATCGCGTCCAGCACGTCGAAGGTCTCGTCGCTCTTCCAGATGAACGAGTCGTCCGTGAAGGAGACCAGATACGGATTGACGGTGGTGAAGTTGTTGGCGTGGAAGTTGTTCGATCCGAGACCCGCGAACGAATGCCGGTCGGTCCGACGGAAACGCAACTCGTCCACACCGAACTCGGACAGTCTCGGCAGCAGTCGGGCGACCGCCTCGTCGGTGGCCCGATCGGCGACCAGAATCACCTCGAAGTCGTGGCGGGTCGGCTGGGTGAGCGACCGGACCGCGAGCGGGAGCGTCCGCTCCAGCAGTCGCTCGGTGTTGTGGAATGCGCAGGCCAGGGTGAAGAACGCCACGCGTCCTCACCTCCGTTCTTCGTCGCTGTCGGTTGTCATGGCAGAAGGTCGGTCAGGGCCACGGCCAGCTTGTCGCTGTCGTGAGCGGTGCCGTCCGGGGCGGCCAGCGACGCCTGGACGACATCGATCTTGACGTCCCCCAGCGGGAGGGCGCAGTCGCGGCTCACCAGCACGACATCGGGTTCGACGCCGTGCGCGACCAGCGCCGCGACGTGGGCGGCCACGTCGTAGCCCAGGGTCTCGGCGTCCTCGGGCTCCAGATTGCACACGTACACCTCCCGGGCCTGGGCCTCGGCCAACGCGAGGTGGATGTCGGGTACGAGGGCGGCGGCCAGGATGGACGTGTAGAGAGACCCGGGACCCAGCACGATCTGATCGGCGTCCAGAATCGCCGCCACGACCCTCTCCGGCGCGTGCACGTCCGGCGGATGCAGCCACACCCGCGCGATGCCCGGCGTCTTCGACACGGCGTACTGCCCGAAGACCTCGGTTCCGCCGACGGTCGTCGCGGACAGGTCGACCGGGTTGACCGTGGCCGGGAGTGTCGCGGCGACCTCCGGATCGAGGCCGAGGAGTCGGCTCACCTCGTCAATCGCCCCGAGGAAGTGACTGGTCACCGCGGTCATCCCGGCCAGCAGCAGGTTACCGAGGGCGTGTCCCTCGACATCGGTACCGGCGAACCGGTGCTCGAACGCCCGGCCCAGCGGCAGGTCCTCCAGCCCGGCCATCGCGATCATGCACCGCCGTACGTCGCCCGGTGCCGGGATGGCCATGGAACTCCGCAACCGCCCGGTCGACCCGCTGTCGTCGGCCGTGGCCACCACCGCGGTGGTACGCCCCGCGTACGCCCGGACCGCCCGCACCGTCGCGGTCAGTCCCCGCCCGCCACCGAGGACAACAACCCTTGGCCGCCCACCCGCGACTCCGGAGCCAGGCATTCTCCATGTCCCCCTTCTGGTCCGGCGTGGGTGGCAGGGTTGTCGGAAGCGCGTGGCGGCGGCCCGGACCGCCCGGGGTTCACCGGGCGGCTGTCCCGGGCGGTCCGGCCGGCGACCGGTCAGGCCGGCGTGCCGGAGGCCTCGGCCACGGCGAACCGGTCGATGCGTCCGATGGGTCCGTCCGGGCGCCAGCTCAGCCCCGGGATGTGGGCGTTGACCAGCTCGCCGTCCTCCATCAGCAGGGACGACGGCGGGTGGGCCATGTGCAGCAACCAGTCGTCGTAGCTGTCGAAGGCGGCGTTGAAATCCATCCGGTAGACGAAGTCGTTGTCCTCGCCGCCCCACCCCTCGTAGCGTTCGTCCATGCCGCCGATGAGGTGGAAGGCCCCGGTCCGTACCCAGAGGCAGCAGCCCGGCGGCCGGCGCAGCAGGAAGCCGCGCAGGGTGTCGGGGTCTGCCTGCCCGGCACCGCCCAGCACCCGCTGCCGGATGGCATTCGAGGTGGCCGTCTCGCTGAGGCTGAACATGTTCCGGTAGGTCAGGTGCCCCGCGGTGCCCGGGCGTTGGAACCGGGCGGCGTTGCGCGCGATGAAGTCGCGGTCGGTCAGGACGTCCGCGTCGAGGATGCAGATCACCTCGGCCGCGCGGGCGGCGTTCACCACACCGACGTTGACCGCCCAGGACTTGTTGAAGGTGTCCGCCTTCGGCGCGAAGATGTAGTCGTCGACGTGCGGCCTGATGACCTCGGAGAACCGGGGCCGGTCGTCCGTCTCCACCACCACGACCCGGTAACGCTCCCGGGCGTACGACTGGTCGTGCAGCGTGTGCAGGCAGGCCAGCAGGTTCCGCAGCCGCGCCTCCCTGGTGTCGCGGTCCCGGAACGGGATGACAACCAGAATCTCCGCGTCCGCGCCGGCGGCCGGCCGGGTTGACGGCGCCAGGGCTTTCAGCTCGTCGGGGGTCACCGGGTCGGCACCGTCGTCCGCGTAGCGCGGACCGAGGTGGTACCCGAGCCGGTTGTTGCACTCCGCCTGCCAGGCCGCCTCGAAGAGTTCGGCTGTCGCGGGATCATCGTTTCCCCTGGCGACGAGCGCCTGCCGCAGGGACCGGTGGTGCGCCGGGTCGGCCGGGTTCTCCAGCAGCCGCTCACCGATCGACCGGATCTCGTCGTCCCTGCTCTTCCGGACGCCGTCGACCACGGCGGTGAGCCAGGGGCGGGCATTTTCCCAGTAGAACAGGCAGGACCGAGGGGCGTCCGGGTCCACCGCGACGACCAGGCTGTCGGCGACGGCGGTCGCCAGGACCTCGGGATCCGAGGGCCGCAGACCAGTCATGTCATCTCCTTCTTCGACGAGGCTCGGCACGTTGGGAGCGTGTCCGTGCTACGGCGCGGCCATTGGTGGCGGGGCGCTCGGCACCGCGCGCGGCTGCCACACCTTGACCGCGTACATCAGGATGGCGCTGGCGACGGCGAGCAGGCTCACCGCGCTGAGCGCCCTGGGCAGGCCGACGACCTGGGCCAGGAAGCCGATGATGGGTGGCCCCATCAGGAACCCGGTGCCGCTGATGCTGGACACCAGGGTGATCGCCGGCCCGGTGCGCTCGCCGCCCAGCCGACCCGCCGTAGAGAAGATCACCGGCATGACGACGGACAGCCCGATACCGAGGCAGCCGAACCCGCAGAGCGCGACCACCGGATTCCCGGAGGCCAGAGCCACCGCGAAGACGGCTCCGGCCGACACCACCGAGCACATCGCGACCCGCAGGCCGCCCCATCTGGCGACCACTCTGTCGCCGACCAGTCGCCCGGCCGCCATCGTGATGGAGTAGACGGCATAGCCGTACGACGCGAACTGGGCGCTCTGGCCCAGGTCGTCGCGCAGGTACAGGGCGCTCCAGTCGCCGATGGCTCCTTCTCCGGCCATGGCGCACAGGCCCGCGAAGGCCAGGAGGAACAGCGGGAGGCGTTTGTCCCGGGGCACCCTGACCCAGCGGACGCCGGAGCCGCCCCGTGCGGTGGCGTCCAGGGCGGACGGCAGCAGCCAGGGCGACACCGCGAGCGCAGCCGTCGCGGTGACCACCGCGACCAGCGTGAAGTGGGTGGCGCTACTGACCCGCTCGGCCGCCAGCCAGCCGCCGGCCACCGCCCCGACGAGCCCGCCGACGCTGTAGGCCGCGTGCAGGAACGAGAGGACGGGGCGCCCGGACTTCTCCTCCATGGTCACCCCGTGCGCGTTCATGGCCACGTCCAGGATGCCCATGGCGGCGCCGAATCCGACGAGCGCCAGCCCCAGGGTGACGCCGTTGTCGGCAAGCCCGGGGAGGATCAGCGCGAAGCAGCTGAGCAGTACCCCCACCCGGGTGACCGGTGCGCTGCCCAGCCGGGCCACCAGTTGCCCCGAGATCTGCTTCGACACCAGCGCGCCGACCGCTATCCCCAGCAGGGCAAGCCCCAGCCCGCCGGTCCCCACGTCGACGTGCTCCTTGACGGACGGGATGCGGGAGGCCCAGTTGCCGAAGAGTGATCCGTTGACAAAGAAGACCGCGAGCAGTGCGACGCGGGCTCTGCGGAGACGTCGGGGGTCCGTGCCGGAGCTCTGTCCGGCCACGACAGAGCTCACCGGACGGGCGCGGCGACGGACGCCGTACCCTGCTCGAAGCCCTGGGTGAGCCAGATCCCCGCCCAGACCTCGGGCGCCGACGGCAGCACCAACTCGACCATGCTCGGGCCGTCGACCGCGGCCGCCTCGGCCAGTACGGCGGACAACCGCGCTATCCCGGCGTCGACCTCCTCGGGGGAACCGCCGAGGGGCACGGAGACCACCTCGGCGGGAATACCGAGCGCCTCGGCGATCGCGTGATACCGCAGGCCCGGCACATTCGACAGGTACGGCCGATCCACCGCACCGTACGACGCGGTGCCCTGCTTCTTCAGCGACACGGACTCACCGTTGTTGCAGACGACGTACAGAACCCGGGCCCGCTCCTGTACGGCCGCCACGAGCCCCTGGAAGGAGTTCACGAACGCCTGGTCCCCGAGAGTGCACATCACCCGCACCCCGTCGTCGGCAATGGCGAGCCCGGTCGCGTAGGACAGTCCGCTCCCGACAAACGCGCCGTGCCCGCCGAGAACGCGCAGCCCCTTCGGCAGCTCGTCGTAGTCCTCGGCGAGCAGACCGCCGAACATCTGACTGTCATCGACCAGAACGGGCTGTCGCCAGCCGCCGAGAACCTCCGCGATCGTCCTGACCACGGCCCGTCGAGCGCGTCGCACCTGCGCGTCGACCCGCTCGACCACCACGGCGTCCGGCTCACGGGCCTCCGGGCCGAACCACGGAGCCCGGGTTGGCACACCACGCCGACCCAGCATGTCCGCCAGGTCCCGCAACACCCCGGTCGGCTCACCGACGACCAGAAGATCCTTGTCCTTCAGGTATTCGTTCTTGAACACCTTTTCCGGGTCGGTGTTCACCGCGATCTTCCGGCAGTCCGGCAGCGCACCCACGACCCGCTCGTATATGTTGCGGTCCTCCACCGTCACCACCAGGTCGGATGAGGCGAGCAGATCGCGGTGTACCGGGCTGAACGAGTCCAGCCAGCCGAGGAAGTTCTCCACCTCGTCCCGCCGCAGCCGCTCGAACAGCATCGGGCCGCGCCGGTACCGCACCTGTAGCACGGGAGCGCCCAGAGCCGCACTCACCGCATCGATTGCCTCTCTGAACCCTTCGAAGCGCAAGGCGTAGTCGTCGACGAGGAACAGCGGGCGCTCGGCCCTGGCCAGCAGCTCGACCGCGGACTCCACGGCCGCCCGGTCCACCGCCGGCACCGGGCCGGCGGGCGCGGGGGTCGGCGGCACCAACGCGGCCAGCGGCAACCACCGTTGCTCGGCCACATCCTGCGGCACCCCGAACATCGCCGGCCGGAACGGGGCCCGGGACGAGAATGTCAGCGCCTGCCGGAACTGCTCGACGAACCGGCGCGCCTCCCGGTCCCGATCCTCGGGTTCGGCCGGAACCGGTCCGGCCTGCCAGTGCCAGTCGACAAGGCCACTCAGTCCGTCCAGCAGGCCCGGTTCGCCGTGCGGCGGAAGGAAACGCGCCGAGCTGGTGGACGGCAGCCCGACCACGAACAGCGTCCCCGCCTCGCTCCGCCGGGCGTCGGCCACCGCGCCCATCGCGTTGGTCAGGCCGCGCGCCCCGTGCAGAATGGCCGCGCCCCGGTTCGGGTGCAACAGCGACGCGCCCGCCGCCATGAACGCCGACTCCTTGTCACCCCGCCCGTTGACGAGCTGTATCCCGTCGACCCGCTCGACGGCGTCACCCAGAGCCAGCTCCGACGTGCCGGCGTAGATGAACACCTTCACCACGCCACCCGCGGCGAGCAGACCCGCCACCACCTCAGCCCCGGTCAACCAGACCCGCCAACCGAGTATCTCCGCCACCGCCTCCGCGGCGATCCGTCCGGCGTCCTCCCGGTCGACCGCACCCGCCAGCGCCCCCCGCAGCAGACGCTCCCCCTCGAGCCGCCCACCCGCGAGCAGGAGCGCACACCGCAACGCGTCCGGAGCACCGGACGGGCTCCGGAAGCAGCCGAGGACCGACGCCAGGTCCACCGAGTCACCCGAACCGAGGACGCCCGCAAGGGAAACGGAAAGGGACACACCGGCCGTGGCCGCCCCGGCAGCGCCGGACCGTGGTGCGGGATCGGCCGCCAGTGGCGGCGTCTCTCCGGATATCGCGGTGCTCCCCGGGGCGGTTGGTCCACCCCGGCCAGCGGCGGGGTCGACCGCCGAGGAAACTTTTCCAGCCGAATCCTTCACCTGTACGCCCCCCGTTGATCGCCTCCTCGGCCAGATCCGAGGAAAGACGTGGCGTCGCTCCTACCGTCTACTCCGATGCAGACCGGGGCCGCGTCTCACTCCCAACGGTGAAATAGCGTCCGGACTCATCGGGTCAAATTCCACTCGATTTCCTAATCGCGCCAGACGCGGAATCGGACTTCGAGTTTCTGGCCGCTCGACGGCTCCAATTGATCCGTCGGTCATGATCAGGTGCTCACTCATCCGACCGTATCCGGGGGCCGGCCAGCGGCAACCGGCAACGGACACCTTCGGACAACACGCGTCGACGGTCCTGCTCGGCGCGGGGCAGCGGGTCCGGATCACCGGACAACGCCGGACAACACCCGGTCTGGGCGGCCGAGCGCGTCCGGGGTCGCCACCGGGCGTCCCGGCACGCCAGTTCCGGACAGGACACCAGGATCGCCACGCCGCGCGCCGCGTTCCGCCACGGCCACGGCAAATTACCGATTCCCACCGTTCTCGCTGAGGTCGTTACGGTGCCGCCGGCCCAGGCCGGACAGCACCGGACAGTTCATCGCCGCAGCCGGCGGCATACGCGGCAGCCGCCCAGGTTTTCCCGGGCACGGACGGGCTGGGACGAGGTAGCGTATTGATGTTGTTCGTGCTCGGACCGCAGGCCCGGGTGACCGGACAACGCCGGACGGCACGGGGGGAGCAAGGCCATGACCATCGACGGTGCCCAGGAACTGCTCGCCCGGCTCTGCGCGGACCTCCGGATGTTACGACTCCAGGCCGGCGGGCCCAGTCTGCGCGCGCTCAGCGAGCAGCTCGGGGTGAGCAAGAGCCAGCTCGGCGCGATCCTCAACGGTCAGCTGCGGGATCTGCCGGACTGGCGGGTCGTGCGGGGACTGGTGGAGGGCTCGCTCCAGCACGCCCGGGACCACGAACGCCTCGGGCTGGTGTCGCTGCCGGTCGGCGTGGAGGAGTTCTGGCGACACCAGTACGGCATGATCGACCATGCCTTCAGCCAGGCCCGCCGGTCGCGCGACGGCCCGAAATCCCGGTTCGCCGTCCGGCACCCGCCGGCGACGCCGGTGATTCCGCGCCAGCTTCCCGCGGCGGTGCGGCACTTCGTCGGCCGGGCCGCCCAGCTCGCCGAGTTGACGAGCCTGCTGGACGATGTCTCCGACCCGGCGTCCACAGTGGTGGCGTCGGCGATCAGCGGCACGGCGGGCGTGGGCAAGACCGCCCTGGCGGTGCACTGGGCGCACCGGGTCGCCGACCGGTTCCCCGACGGCCACCTGTACACGAACCTGCGCGGCTTCGACCCGGGCGCCTCGCCGGTGACCCCGGCCACGGCACTGTGTGGCTTCCTCGAAGCGTTCGCCGTGCCACCCGAGAGCGTCCCGGCCAACCTCGAGGCGCGGATCGGCCTGTACCGCAGTCTGCTGGCCGGCCGGCGGGTGCTGGTGCTGCTGGACAACGCCCGGGACGCGGAACAGGTCCGCCCGCTACTGCCCGCGACACCCGGCTGCCTGGCACTGATCACCAGTCGTAACCGGCTCGCCGGCCTGGTCGCCACCGACGACGTCCAGCCCATCCCGTTGGACCTGATGACCCCGGAGGAGGCCCACGACATGCTTCGTCGGCGCCTCGGCGGTCGGCGGGTCGCGGCCGAGCCGGAGGCGGTCACCGAGATCGTCACCGGATGCGCGCGGCTGCCGCTGGCTCTCGCGATCGCCGCCACCCGCTCCGCCGTGGAGCCCGACCATCCGCTGCGCAGCACCGCCAACGAGCTGCGACGGTCGCGGGGCAGCCTGGAGGCCTTCGCCTCCGACGACCCGCCGGCCAATCTCCGGGCAGTCTTCTCCAGCTCGTACGACACGCTCAGTCCCGAGGCGGCCCGGCTGTTCCGGCTGCTGGCCCTCGCGCCCGGAACCGACATCACCCTGCCGGCCGCGGCCGGGCTCGTCGGGCTCCCGGTGGCTCCCACCCGGCTCCTGCTCGCCGAACTGACCCGGGCGCACCTGTCGACCGAACACCTGCCCGGTCGGTACACGTTCCACGGCCTGCTGCGGGCGTACGCGGCCGAGCAGGCGCGGGCGTGCGAGTCCGCCGACGAGCGACGCACCGCGGTACACCGGATACTCGACCACTACCTGCACACGGCGTACGCCGCCGACCGGGCCCTGGATCCGCACCGGGAGCCGATCGCCCTCGCTCCGGCACTGCCCGGCGCCGCCCCCGAGGCCATCGTCGGCCACCGGGCGGCGCTCGCCTGGTTCGCCGCCGAGCGAGCCACCCTGCTGGCCGCCGTGGAGCAGGCCCGCGGCAGCGGTCGGCACGCCCACGCGTGGCAGCTCGCCTCGACCCTCATGACGTTCCTTCAGCGGCGTGGGCACTGGCGGGAGTGGGCGAAGATCCGGGAGATCGGGTTGGACGCCGCCCACGGGATCGGCGACCGTCGCGCCCGGGCCCTCGCCCAGCACACCCTCAACCGCGCGATGCCCCTGCCCCAGCGGACCGTCGCCGCGGGACAGTGACGGCGGGGTCGCCGTCCCGACTCCCGATCGGCGCCGGCGGTCGGCGCACCGCGTCAGACCACGTACGCGGCGATGGTGCGCGCGCAGTCCAGGGACTCGGTGTGGCTGGTGTCCACCTCCACGTCGTAGACGACACCCTGGTGCACGGTCTCGGCCTGGGACGCCGCCATCCCGATCACCCGGTCACCTCGTGCGATCTCGCGGCCCGCGGCGATGTCCGGGGCGCAGCGCACCCCGACCCACAGCACGTCGAGGCCCTCCAGGCACATCCGAGCACGTTCCTGGGAGGCCGCGCCGCCGAGGAACACGTCGTCCATGATGACCGGCGCTCCAGCCCTGGCCATCGTGGCGATGCCGGCCATCCAGGCACGCTGGAGGTCGCCGAAGCCCTTGCCCAGGGTGACCTCCCCCTGCTGCCCGAACGTCACCATGGACGGCGGCAGCCGGTCGACCAGATCGTCGACGCCCAGGTCGATCCAGGGCTTCGGCAGGAGGTACTTGAGACACCGGACGATCCCGGACTTGCCCGAGCTGGAACCGCCGTTGAGTACGATGACCTGCGTCGTCACGTGATCGGTTCACCTTCCGGTCGGAGACGGTGTAGCGCCGGACAGGGAGATCGTCCCAGATTTCCACATTCCCCTCCTTTCCTGGAGCGGCACGCGCAGTCCGGCGGTCGGGTGTCCCGCCTGCTTGACCCTCGATCTGGTCGAGCCCCCAGGATCCTCACGTCAGCCGGTCGGCGATCAACGGGAGTGATGATGGATCTCGACAATCCGGTGCTGCGGCTGTGCCAGGACGGGATGCGGGCGGAGGCGCAGGGGCGGCCGGCCGAGGCGCGGGCGTTGTTCGAACAGGCCTGGGCGAGGCGTACCGACGACTACGACGCCTGCGTCGCGGCACACTGCGTGGCCCGGCAGCAGGACGACCCCGAGGAGATCCTGCGGTGGAATCAGGAGGCGTTGCGGCATGCCGACGCGGTCGGCGACGACCGGATCGCCGCCTTCTACCCTTCGCTGCAGGTGAGCGTGGCGATGGCGCACGAACGGCTCGGTAACCCTGTCGCCGCGCGCACCGCCTTCGGGCGGGCGGCCGAGCATGTCGGCGCGTTGCCGGCAGACGCATACGGCGAGCAACTCCGGACGGCCGTCACCGACGGTCTTCGCCGGCTGGGCTGACCCGGTGGCCTTGATCGGCGCGAACGCCCCTGACCAGCGCAGACGCGGGTCAGGGGCGGAGTGGGTTGGCGGGTGTCAGGGGCTGCCGGTATCCCGCTCGTCCGGCAGCGGTCGTCACCGCGCGCAGGATCCGACGTCGAGGTGGAAGTACCTGGCGTTGGCCCAGTGGCAGAGCCGGACGCCGAGCACGATGCCCGCGATCGTCACCAGGGCCGGCAGGTACCCGGTGGCGACCTGGACGATCGGGATGGCCGGGCATCCTCCGGAGATCGCCCAGCCGGTGCCGAACAGCACCGCGCCGGGTATCACACCCGCGTGGATGCGTCCCGGAGTGCGGCGGACGCGGATCAGGGCGAAGACCACGACGATTATCGCCACGCCGCCGGCGAAGGCGAGAAGCATGCGCGGGTCCTGGAACGTGAACATGCGATTCAGCTCGGCGTAGTCGCCGAACCCGATATTGGCGACGGTGTAGCCGAGGGCGAGCCCGGCGATGATGTTGGCGACGAGAAGCCCGCCCCGGGTGCGCATCAGACCACCTTCCACAAGAGGAACGACACGAGGACGGCGGCGCCGAAGAAGACGGCCGTCGCGACGATGCTGTCCGGGTGCAGCCGGCCGCAGCCGTTGAGCCCGTGGCCGGAGGAACAACCTCCGGCGAGGCGGGTACCGAATCCGACCAGGACACCGCCGACGAACAATACGCCGATCATGTGCGGTGGACTCGCGGTGACGATCTCCCGGAAGCCCTCGCCCATGTCGAGACGGAGGTCGAACCGTCCGGCGGTGACCGCCGCCAACCAACCACCCAGGAGAATCGACAGCAGCAGGGCGGCCTGGCTGACCAGAGGTGCCGGGCGCACCCTCGGGCCCGAGGCCGGCTCACCCGTGGCCGGCCCGACGTTCCGGGCCGCCGTGTGCGGGTCGCGGGGCTCGGCGTACGGCGGGGCGGGCGCGTCCCCCGGGCGGGTGCCGAAGTGCGCGGCGGTGGCCGCCGCGAGCGCCTCGGTGAGGCTGCGCTCGTCGGCGAACTGGGCCTCCATCCGTTCGACCCGGCGTTCGGCCCGCCAGCGCAGGACGCGTTCCCAGGACGAGGAGACGCCGAAGGACCGATCGGTGGTGACGGTGTAGTTGATGGTGACGACGGCGAGCCCCACCGCGCCCGCCCACCAGGGCCAGTAGTTGCTCATGCGGGACCTGAGATCCAATCAGCGAGGCGGGTCCACCAGCGGCGCCGCGGTCGCGGCCGCGCCACGTCATGGCGCCCTGGGGTCGGTACGACCTGTGCGTGCAGCGGGGGCCTCAGCGGTTGGGCCGGCGCACGGATCTGTTCGAACGGGGTCGGGGGTGCGGCGGTCGTCGGCTGATGGGGATCCGGCACCGGCCGGCGGGCCTGGGTCGACCGGCTCGGGCCGGTCCAGTCGGTCCCCGCGCCGGTGGCTCTCAGATGCTGCGCGGTGACGCCGTTCGGCAGCAGTACGATCGGCACGACAGCGCCGGTGAGTGCCAACTGATATCGGGCACAGCCCCGCCAGCCGTCGTCGGTGTCGCAATAGTAGTCTCGCCAGCTTCGCAAACTGGCATTGAGCAGCGGGAATAGCGGGCATCGTTCGGCGTGCGAGCAGCCCATGTCGCTCCCGTCTGACCGGCATGCGCCACCCCTGCGGGCCTGGCGTTCCGGCACGATCCCCGTTTGCATGATCCAGCCGGAAGCATAGAGCATCGGCAGTACGTTCGCATTCCGCAAATGATCATTAGTGCGGTTAATCCGAGTCGCGCGGGAACGGGATCCGATCCGGTCGAACGGTTCCGTCGAGCCCTTCAATGATCTTCGTGAACCACGGACAAGATCGACGGTGAACATCGTCCGCGCCGGTCCCCGCGGAATGCGACAGCCATCCGCCCGTTTCCCACACGCGTAGGGCCAGTCCCGGTGGGACAGAAGCCGCCAAAGCGCTCAAGGGGCCAGTAAGGGAGATAATTCACAGCGGTTGACGGCCGCCCCATTGCCTCCACTAACCTACTAGCGGTAATCGAGCCGTGATCGTACGTAAGTAACGATTCTGGTTCACGTTCAGCCGCCGAGGGCGAACGACGTCGGCCGGCACGACGGACGAGGCGAAGCGAGGGCGCCATGAATCTTCGGCTGTCCCCGGTACAGGTCCGGAACCGGCTGATCCTCGCCGCCCGGCGGATTGTCGCGGACCACACCCCGGACCGGGAGGGCGTCTGCCCGGTCTGCGGGGTGCTGCACTGCGAGGCGCTGGCCGTCGCGCTCGGCTACCTCGCCGGGGCCGAGCCGCCGACACTCGCGGTCAAGATCCACTGTCGGGCCGCCGTACCGCCGCCCGGGTTCACCGCCGCGCAACTGCGGACGGCCGCCAACCTGGACCCGGTCGACGCCGCGCCGGAACCGCCCGACGCCGGCGCGTGAGGTCGGCGCGACCGCCGCGCCCGGCGGCGGCCGGAATCGGGTGGTGTGCCGCGGGTGGCGATGCGCCGAGCGGGTAGAAAGGCACGCTGAACCGCCTCCGATCGGCGGAGGCCCCCGTTGAGGGAAGGATCCTTCGATGACGCTGGACCGACCGATTCCACCCGACCCGTACGAGATGCTGCCACCCGTGCCGTCGTTCACGCTGACCAGCGACGACGTGCGCAATGGTGAGCCGATGGACGCCCGGCACGCCCATCCGAGCGTCGGCGGCGAGAACCTCTCGCCGCACCTCGCCTGGTCGGACTTCCCGGCCGGGACCAAGGGCTTCGTGGTGACCTGCTACGACCCCGACGCGCCGACCGGCAGCGGGTTCTGGCACTGGGTACTGGTCAACGTGCCGGTGGGAGTGACCGAGCTGCCCCGGGGGGCCGGCGCCGCCACGTCGGACGACGCCGCCGGGAAGGGCGCCTTTACGGTGCGCAGTGACTACGGCCAGCAGGGCTACGGGGGCGCCGCGCCGCCGCCCGGGGACCGCCCGCACCGCTACCTGTTCGCCGTACACGCCCTGGACGTGGAGTCCCTCGACGTCACGCCGGAGGCGACGCCCGCGTACGTCGGGTTCAACCTGGCGTTCCACACCCTGGCCCGGGCGGTGATCCGCCCCACGTACCAGGTAACGGGGTAGCCCTCGATCGGCGGCCGGTGCCGGTGTCCCGGAGGGATGCCGGCCCGCCGCGGGTGGTGCACCGGTCAGCCGGGGACCCGGGCGACCGCGAAGACGGACTGGCCGAACGGTGGGCGCACGACCCGCTCGGCGGCCTTGGTCACCGGCAACACGAGGGTGTCGTACACCTTGACCATCGGGCCCTCCTTCGGCATCAGCCGGAAGACGTTGGTGGCCATGTAGTAGCCGATCAGGCCCAGCGCGTTGGCGTAGTGCAGCGTCTCCACCTCCAGGCCCGCCTCTTCGAGCGCGGCCCGCATGGTCTTCTTCGTGTAGCGGCGCACATGCCCGGTGGCGATGTCGGCCGGACCCATCGCGAACTCGAACGCCGGCACGATCAGCACGATGGCGCCGCCGGGGCGGACCAGGCTGCGCATGCTGCGCAGCGCGCTGACGTGGTCCTCGATGTGCTCCAGCACGTTGTACGAGACCGCCGCGCTGTAGTCGCCCTGCTCCGTGGTCGGCAGCAGCATCTGCCGGACCTCGATGGTGGGCTCGCCGGCGAGGCGCTCCTTCAGCGCGATCAGCCGGTCCGGGTCCGCCTCGGTGGCGGTGAACCGGTCGAGGAACGGCGCCCACTCGATGGCGTAGTCGCCCAGACCGCTGCCGATCTCGATCGGGTTGTCGCCAAGGTAGGGCAGGGCCAGCTCGACGAACCAACGCCGATGGTTGACGGCGGTGGCGAGGCCCTCAAGGACCTCTTCCTGGACCCGCTGATCCCCAAGGATTTCTGACATGCGTCGATTCCTCACGCTCTGAACTCGACCTGCACCTGGACCGACAGAGTGAACCATCTACGACGACCGTATGGAAATTGGGGCACCGGTGCGAGCGGAACTCGCGACTTGCATACGGGTTGTGACCAGGACACGGACGTTACCGGACAGACCACGCGCAAAGATCATATCCCTGTGTGCCGGCCCGGCCACCTTGAGTATCGACCCTGTGTCGGGCCGAATCCGCGTGACGCCCCGGTCAGGGGGTGCGGATGCAGCAGCCGGCACAGATCTTCGGCTGCGGCAGGGTGAAGGCGAGGCAGCACGTCTTGCGCTGCACGGTCAGCTCGCCGCTCGGTCCGGGGACCAGGTCGATCAGGTCGGCCACGTCGAGGGTCTCCAGCAGGGTGCCGATCGTCTCCGCCGAGCCGCCCGGCAACGCGTCGGCGGCGCGCAGTACGGCGTGTGCCACCCCCGAGGCGACCGAGCCGAGCAGCGTACGGGCACCGATCCGCACCTCGGCGTGGATCGCGTCGAGTAGCGGGGTCAGGTGCGCGTCCAGCAGGGACGCCCGGAGCGTACGGAGCAGCTCGGCCTCGTCGGCGACGACCCGGACCTCGGGCGGGCCGGCCAGGGCCAGCGGGTCGGAGGGCAGCACCGCGACCCCGGTGGAGCGGCGCAGCCCGAAACTGAGCAGTGGGCGCTGCTCCTCGAAGTGCACGAGGACGTCCGCCGGATAGAGCAGCGGCACCCGGCGGGCGGAGGCCCAGCCGAGCACGACCGGCAGGGCGAGCCAGTAGGTGTAGCTCTTCCAGGCGAGTGCGGCGCCGGCGTGCGCGGTGGCGCCCCAGCGCTGCCGGGTGGCGTCGAGCAGCTCGGGCAGCCGGGTGCCGTCGACCAGGTCGGTGGCGGGGACCCACCCCGCCTCGTCGGTGACGGTCAGCCCGGTGGCGAGTCCGGGCAACCGGTCGGTGCCGAACATCGCGCGCAGCGTCGCGGTGACCGGGGCGAGGGGTGCGGCGGCCCGGTCGTGAATCAGTGCTGTCACGATTGGTAGCCGATCACTGCCGTGCCAGTGCGCGGGCAGTCCGCCGGTACGGCAGCCGCAACCGGTCTGATCTGCCTCGACGCCCGCACTGCCACCTGGATCCACCCTCCACCGTTACCCAGCTGTCCGTCACCCTAGCCTACTAAGGTCAGCCTAACCATAGTTGCGGGTTCGGGGCACCCGGGGCGGGGCGTAGCGGCCAACACGGTGGCCGCGCGCGCCGGCTGACGAGAAGGTGTCCCCGGCTGAACTAGAGTGGCCGAAATGTCAAGCCAATGTCGTTAACGCGGCAGTTCTGCCAGACTGGCCGGCTCGGCCGGCCAGACTGAAACTCCCGGCCAGAGGATCCAGATGACCACCTCGCCTATCGAGCGAGCTGCCGACTCGTTCGCGGCCGAGCTTTCCCGCCGACGGGTCGAGCGGGGCATGACCAAGAAGCAGCTTGCCGCCAGGATGGGCTTCGACCCCTCCTACGTCAGTCACGTCGAGGGCCGGCGCCACCGCCCCACCGAGGACTTCGCCCGGCGCGCCGAGGCCGTCCTCGGCGCCTCCGGCGCGATCTGGCAGCGCTTCCAGGAGTACGACGAGCTGCGTCAGGCCCGCTCCGCGGTGGCCGCCCACCGCGACCCGCCGGTGCCCGAGCAGTGGATGCCCCCGGGCACCGGGCTCATCGTCGAGCAGGAGACAGCCACCCTCGCCTACCAGGACGACGCGTACCGCTGCGTGATCCGGCGCGCCCTCTACAACGCCGGCACCGAACCGGTGACCCGCTACCTCGTCCGGGTCGCGGTGGACCGGTACCCGAACGATCCGGGGCGGTCCAACCGGCACCACCGGGAGAACCCGCTCACCTTCGCCGAGCTGGACCTCCAGGCGTTCTGCGACGACCAGGGCACCCGGGAGCCGATGGAGTGGCGCAAGAAGCACGACCGGGACGCGTTCAAGGAGGTCTGGCTGCTCTTCGAGAACGCGCAGGGCCGGTTCCCGCTCTACCCCGGCGAGCGGGTCACCACCGAATACTCCTACCGCGTCAACCAGGACAAGTGGGGCCAGTGGTTCCAGCGGGCCGTACGGCTGCCGACCCGGCGGCTCGTGCTCCGGCTGGACCTGCCGCTCCACCTGGACCCGCAGGTGTGGGGGGTGGAGACCTCGCTCTCGGCCGAGGAGGGTCCGCTGCGTACCCCGCTGGTCCGGCACGACGAGGACGGCCGGACGCGCTTCGAGTGGTCGACCGACGACCCCCCGCTGAACGCGCGGTACCGGCTGGAGTGGCGGTACCGGGCCCAGCCGCCGGCGCCGCCGTCCGACGACGACGCGCCCACCCGGGCCAGCGACCGGATGCGGGCCGCCGGCATCGTGCAGCTCGGCGCGGACCTGCTCCGCCAGCCGGCCCGGCAGTTCGACCTGCCCCGCGACGAGGTCAACGCCCGCGACGTGGTGGCCCGGATGCGCGCCACCCTGGACCAGCTGGACGAGCTGCACCCGTTCAGCAAGGGCGTCGGGCTGGCCGCGCCGCAGATCGGACTTCCCTGGGCCGCCGCGGTGGTCCGGCCGCCGGACCGGGAGGCGGAGCCGGTCGTCCTGCTCAACCCCCGCGTGGTGGACGCCGCGCTGGAGCGCGACGAACAGTACGAGGGCTGCCTCTCCCTCTTCGACCTGCGGGGCCTGGTCCCCCGGCCGCTGCGGCTGGACGTCGAACACGCCCGCTGGGACGGCGGGCGGGTGATCACCTCGTTCGAGTTCGCGATGGCCCGCCTGGTGGCTCACGAGATCGACCACCTGGAGGGCCGGCTCTACGTGGACCGGATGGATCCGGACGTCCCGCTGGTGCCGGTCGAGGAGTACCGCGACACCGGCAACCCCTGGCGGTACTGAGCCGCGCCCGGCCCCCTCCGCGCGGCGCGGGGAGTACGCCGGAAGAGGGGAAGCCGGGCCTCGTGCCCTACCGGCAGGGCACGAGACCCGGCTGGGGGGAGGGGGTCTGCGGGGGCGGTGGGAGGGCGACGGTGCTAGACGTCGCCGAACGCGTCGTAGCGGATGTGCTCCGGGGGCACGTCGTCGGCGGCCAGCGCCCGCAGCACGGACCGGACCAGCGGCACCGAGCCGGAGACGTAGCAGTCGTGCGTCGTCCAGGGGCCGTACCGGGCGCAGACGTCGGCGAGCTCGCCCCGTTCACCGGGGAAGCCGGGATCCGCGCCGCACACCGGGATCACCGACAGCCACGGATGCTCGGCCGCCAGCGCCGAGAGCTCCGCGAGGCCGTACAGGTCGTCCCGGGTGGCGGCGCCGACGAAGACGTGCATCCAGCGGGTACGGTTCCAGCCGGCCATCTCCTCGGCCAGCGCCTTGATCGGGGCGAGGCCGACACCACCGGCCACGCAGAGCACGTCCCGGGTCGAGGTGCGGTCCAGCGTCATCGAGCCCATCGGGGCGGCTAGCCGGAGCAGGTCGCCGACCCGGACCCGGCGGACCAGGGTGCTGGAGACCCAGCCGGCGCCGACCGCGCGGACGTGGAACTCCAGGACATTGTCCTCCCGGGGGGCGTTGGCGATCGAGTAGGTGCGCCACAGCCGGGCCTGGTAGCGGGGGACCTCGATGCTGACGTACTGACCGGCCTGGTAGGGCAGCGGGTGCTGCAACGGCCGGCAGGTGAGTACGGCGACGTCCGGCCCGCGCCGCTCGTGACCGAGCACCTCGGCATCCCAGTACGGCGGGTTGGTGTCGGTGGCCGCGCCCGCCTGCATCCGCGCCGAGATCGCGTCGTACGCGTCCCGCCACGCCTGGTCGTACTCGATGGTCCAGCGCTGTCCGGCGGCGCTGCGCAGCGCGTCCAGCAGCGCCACGCCCATCACCTCGTAGTGCTCGGGCCGGACGTGGTACTTGCGGTGGTCCCGGCCCAGCGAGCGGAGGTAGCCGTCGAAGTGCTCGGGATCCTCGATGGTCTGGACGGCGGTGACGATCGCCTCCAGCAGGCGGTCCCTTTGCCCGTCCATCTGTACCGGGAAGAGCGTGCGCAGGCTGGGGTCGGACAGGAACATGCGGGCGTAGAAGTAGCCGGCGAGCCGGTCCCGATGGTCGTCGACCAGGGTCCAGCTCTCCTTCAACAACTGCGCGAGGTTGTCCATGGACACCTTCTCGGTCGGGGGCTGCGCAGCAAGAATGCTCATCATCTTCGGTAATCGGTCGGACACCCTGTGCGATCACCCGCAACGGGTGCGACAGGGGCCAGTCCGCGTCTCCGGGACCCTCGTCGCCGGGCGACGCCCCACCGTCGCCGCGGATCGGGCACAGTTGTCGGGTGACGGTTGACCTTGCCCGACCACTCGCCCGCCGGACGCTCGGTACCGAGGTGCTGCTGGTCCTCGGGGTGTCCCTCGGACAGTCGGCGGTCTACTCGGCGGTGACGATCATCGCCCGGCTGACCGCCGACCGACCACTGTCCCAGCAGACCGCGACACTGAACGCCTCACACTCGGCGCGACCCTGGCTCGACCTCACCTACCAGCTGCTGAACATCCTCTTCGCGCTGGTGCCGGCGCTGCTCGCCGTACACCTGCTGAACCGGGACCGGGTGCTCGACCGCACCGGGCTGCTCGACCGGGAGCGGCTGCTGGACCGCGACGGGACCCACGACGCGGCGCAGCCGCCCGGCGGCGCCCGGCGGCTGCTCGGCCTCGACGCCCGCCGGCCCGGCGCGGACCTGGCCCGGGGTGCGGCGCTGGCCGCCCTGATCGGCCTGCCGGGCCTCGGGCTCTTCTGGGTGGCCGCGCACCTCGGCGTCAACGCCAGCGTCGTCCCGGCGGCGCTGCCGGACATCTGGTGGGCCGTCCCGGTGCTGATCCTCTCCGCCGCGCAGAACGCGATCCTCGAAGAGGTGGTCGTGGTCGGCTACCTGGTGACCCGACTGCGCGAGATGGGCTGGCGGATCGGCGTGGTGATCGCGGTGAGCGCGGTGCTGCGCGGCTCCTACCACCTGTACCAGGGTTTCGGGGCGTTTCTCGGCAACGCCGTCATGGGCGTCGTCTTCGCGCTGTTCTTCCTGCGTACCCGGCGGGTGCTGCCCCTGGTGGTGGCGCACACCCTGCTGGACGTGGTGGCCTTCGTCGGGTATGCCCTGCTGCCCCCGGACTGGTTCGACTGGCTCTAGACCACCCGGTCGATACGCCCGCAGCCCACCGCCAGGACCCTCCGGGGCCGGAGGGGCGGCGGGCCCGCTCAGGCGCCCGGCGGAAGGTCCCGGCCGGTCGACCCGGCGGCGGCCCGGTAGTGGACGACGGCACGGGCGGCGAGCCGTTCGGCGGCGGCCGAGCCCGCGGCGGCGGCCACCAGCGACGTCGCACCGGGCAGTCGCCGGGTCGCCAGCCGCAGCGCCAGCCAGCCGGTACCCCGGGCGACCAGTGGGGCACCGAGCCGCCAGCCCGCCTCCGCCAGCCGGTCCGGCGGCGCGGCACCCTCGCGTACCGCCACCACCGCCGCGCCGAGCGCGGCTCGGGCGCTGGCGGCGTTCGGATGCACCCCGGTCAGCATCAGCAGGTCGACCGCCCGTTCGGGGTCGGTCGGGTCGAGTTCGTGGGCGGCGGCCAGGTGCAGCACCAGCCCGGCGTACGCCCAGGCGACGACGGCGGCCTCGGCGACCGGCGCCAGGACCCCCGTCACCGCCGCCCCGGCCGCCCCGGCGGCGGCGATCCGCACGTACCGCCGGGTGGCGAGCCGGGCCAGCCCGTCGGCGGTCGCCGTCGGGTAGGCCTCGCGGGTCCGCGCCGCCCAGGTCCCCGCCCCGGGACCGAGCACGTCGACGGCGGCCAGCGCGAGCAGTTCCGGGGCGTAACCCGGGTGGTCGAGGATCCGGGCCGTCGCCCAGGGCCGCGCCTCCGATCCAGCGGTACGCCCCAGCGCCGCGCCCGGGCTCGTCGATTCCAGCGCGGTCCCGGGTGGGGGCGACACCCCCTCGACCGGTACGGGGACCGCGCGAGGGCCGTCGTCGTCCGGGGTGGCGGTCGGCTCGGGCGTGATCTCGGTCACCGTCTCCGCCTGCGGCGCCGGTCCCTCCGGCCCGGTACCCGTCGCTGCCCCGGTCGGGGTTTCCGCGCTGGCGCTCTTCCGGGCGGCCTTCTTCACCCCGGCGGTCTTCGCGGCGGCGGCCTTCTTCGCGCCGGCCTTCTTCGCGGCGGTGGCTTCCTTGGCGCCGGTGGTCTTCGCGGCGGTGGCTTCCTTGGCGCCAGTGGTCTTCGCGGCGGCGGCCTTCTTGGGGGCGGTGGCCTTCTTGGCGCCAGCCTTCCTGGTGGCGGCCTGCTCCGCGCCGGTCTTCTCGGTGCCGGTGCCGGTGCCGGTGCCGGTCACGGTCGGAGCGGCCGGGGCCCTCTCGGCCGGGCCCGCGGCCGGGCCGGCGGGGTCGGCGGGGTCCGCCGTCGCCTTTGCGGCGAGGCTGGCCTTCCTGCTGGGTGCCTTTCTGGCGGTGGCCTTCCTACCGGGGCCCGGCTGCGGGACGACCGTCGACTCGGGCGGGGTTTCGGCGTCCGGTCGGTCGCCCAGGGCGGGCTGGGCGGAGCCGCCGGACTCGATCGGGCCGCTCGGCAGGGCCTCGGTGAACCCCGGCGGGGGCACCGGTTCCGCTCGCCCGGCCGGCGCCGGGATCGGCTCGCCGGGTTCGGCGGGTGGCTGGAAGAGCACGGCGGGCGGTACCTGCGGCGTACGGGCACGGGGCGGCCTCGGCGCCTCCGCCGCGCTCTCCGCCGACTCCTCGGAGGGCGGGGTGAAGGCAGCCCTGGCGGGGCCGGAGCGGCGGGTCGACTTGGATGCGGGACGGCGACGCGGCGGCTCGGCGGGCGACTGCTCCTCCATGCTCTGCGAGCCTAGTCCCGCTGGGCGGTCGGCACCTCTCGGAAATCGACCCGGGTCGCGCCCAGCGTCCCGCGGGCCGCCCGCCCGGCCCGGCGGCGGCGGGGCTGGCAACCCGCCTGGCCCGGCCGGTGACGGGGTCCGGCACCGGCCGAGGCGTACGGATCGGGATACCGTTTTGCCCTCGCGGGCCGCCTCGCTGTATCCTCGACCGACGGTGGTCCCTGGCCACCTGGGAGACTTCGCCTAGTCTGGTCTATGGCGCCGCACTGCTAATGCGGTTGGGGTCTTAAAGCCCCTCCCGGGTTCGAATCCCGGAGTCTCCGCGCCGGAGCCGGTGTGTAAACTGGTCAGGCACCTGCGCCCGTAGCTCAACGGATAGAGCATCTGACTACGGATCAGAAGGTTAGGGGTTCGAGTCCCTTCGGGCGCACGAGATCAACAGGCATCTGAGCTGCGGAAACGCATATTAGGTGTCTGTTGTGTTTCGTCCATGGTGGACCTCTGGTGCTGTTCCGGAGCAGTCCGTACGCCCCTGGTCGATAGCGTGCCGGATAAGGGCTGCCAGTCCGGATCCTGCGCTCGGTCCCCCATCTCCTGGTCGCTGACCAGCGGCGCGGAGCAGCCGGAACTGCGCCGGCATTAGCCTCCGCTGACCTCACCGTGCTGGCACGGGCGCAGTCGGATCCGGCGCAACCGCCGCCACCTACACGGGCACGCGAGCACCAAACTTTGAAGTGTCGGAGCCTGTGCCGCTCATGTATCGTTGTCCTACGACAATGCGTGACGTCATCGGGTGTGCCAGGCTGCCCGGATCCCTGCGCGAGGAGGTCGAGTCATGGGGCGCGGCCGTGCCAAAGCCAAGCAAGCGAAGGTGGCTCGGGAGCTGAAATACTTCTCTCCAGAGACAGACTTCACTGCCTTGCAGCGTGAACTGACCAGTACGGGAGAGTCGGACCATCCGTACGCCGACTACGCCGACAACGACACCGATGAGTGTCAGGCTTCCTGGTCCTCTTTCCGGCACTGACCCCCAATTGAGCTGACGACTCAGCCCTCCTCGGCGGGGTGCAGGGCGCCGACGAGGCGGTAACCCATGTGCGGCACCTTGAGGATCTGCGCGCCGGACCCGAGAGCGCTGAACCGGCCCCGCAGGGCGTTGATCGTACGCAGAGGGTCGCTGCCCCCGGTCGCCGACATCAGGTCCGCCCGGGACACGATCCCGTCCCGCCGCTCACCGAGGAGCCGCAGAGCGGAGACCTCGGCGTGCTCCAGTTCGGCAGTGCCCATTGGCGTTACGAGCGTTCCGGTATCCGTAAGTCGGAGGATCTGCGACCTCGGCGGGGCGGCGACATCGCAAATGTAACGCAGGAAGTTGGATACTCGGTCCGTGGGCAGCGGCGAACCGAAAACGAAGTGATAGCCATTCCGCGCCGCGTGCAACATCTGCATGCCGGACACCGTTTGCTGCACCTGCACCGCGTAGGCGCCGTGCTGGCGGATTTCCGCGGGAGACACCGGCGGATCGGTGCCCTCGGCGATGAACACCGCCAACAGGTCGTCTTCAAGGCCCGCGGCGCCGTCGGCCGGCGCGTCGTGCAGCAGTATGCGGTTCCGTGAGCAGGCGCGCCCCAGGCTTTCGGCGTCGTTGCGGTCGAGGGCGCTCATCAGCACGTGCATGTCATGCCCCTTCGCGCTCGGCGTGAATCAGGAAATTGAGGCCGTCGCCCTCCGCCATCGGAGCGGGGCGCACGCGTACCTGCATGCCGCGTTGGCGAAGCGCCTCCGAGACCGCCGCCACCCGCCCGTCCCGGTCGTGGACGTCGAGGATCATGCGCTGGATCAGAGGCCAGTGTCGCGCGTCGATCCCCGACAGTACCTCCAGCTCCGAACCGGACGTGTCGACCTTCATCAGATCGATCCGGCGGTCGTCCGGCAGGTAGTCGGAAAGCCGTACGATGTCGACCGTGACCTTGTGTCCCTTGTACATGCGGTCGAGAACCCGACTCGGGAACGTGCGTTCCATGGACACCCGCAGATTCTCCTGAATGGCGGGGTAGCGGGTGGAGCTGCTGGGAAGCAGGGGATAGTACGTGAATTCCGCGCCCTCGCGCGGTTCCTCGCCGAGGGCGACCTGGTGCAGGGTCACGTCCTCGTACGAGTGCAGCTCGATGTTCCGACGCACGGTCTCGGCGAGCGCCGGCATCGGCTCGAAGGCGAGAATCGTGGCGGACTTCCTGCTCATCTTCACCTTGAGCATGAACATGCCGATGTTGGCGCCCGCATCCACGACGAAGGGTGCCTCCGGCAGGTCCAGATCACCGTAGCCGTCGAAGTCGAAGATCTCACGGCTGAGGAAGCGCGCGTCCAGGGCGCTCACGGTGTGCATCCGCACACCGTTGTCCAGGGTGACGATGGTCGTTGCGAGGTCCGGGGGCGGTTCGTCGCCGGTCACGCGCGGCCGACCAGGCGGTTGAGCCAGGTGTGCTGATGCTGGAGAGCCAGCTCATTGCGGCCGAAGATGAGATGCGAGTTGGCGCCACTGCCCAGGCTGGCCTGGGCGCCGTAGGCAACCGTGTAGTCCTCGTCTCGGGTGCCACGAAGCATCATGTCGGTGTAGGCATCGGCCATCTTGAACTGCTCCGGGGACTCGACGGGGTGCTTCGTCAGGATGATCTGCACGGTCTTGCTCTCGTCGATCCGCGTACCGGGCAGGATCTGCGACACCATCGCGAAGTCGTGCCAGGTACCGGCGATCGACACGTTCGGGAAGATGGTGTAGATCGGCGCCGCCGCGATGTCCGGATCCCACTCGCTCTCCGGCAGATCCAGCAGCTGGGGCAGCGACTTGGTGCCGAAGAGCACGCGCTGGTGCTTGCCGAAGGTGTCCGCCACCATCAGGTTGGTAATGGTGTTGGTGGCGAACGTCAGCTTGTGCAGGGTCTGGAAGTGGTAGCCCTCCAGGAATCCGTCATAGCAGAGCTTCCAGTTCGGGCCCGGGAACTCCTGGGTGGTGTAGAGATGCCACTTGTCCAGCTCCAGTTCGTCGAGCACCGGGCCGAAGTCGTCCAGCCAGGCGTCCAGGTCCATCGGCTCGTCAGGAGTCAGGGTCACCCAGATGATGCCGCTGCGCTCCACCGTGGGCAGCGCCCGCAGACTGAACTGAGCGTGGTCGATGTCGCCGAAGGTCTCCTCCCGCAGCACCGCCACCAGCGCGCCGTGGTCGTCGTAGACCCACGCGTGGTACGGGCAACGGAAGCGACGCCGGTTGCCGAGGCCGGGCTCGCACAACTGGGCGCCGCGGTGCCGGCAGGCGTTGAGGTAGCTGCGGACCACCCCGTCGTGACCGCGCACCATGAGCAGGGGTACGCCGTACACGTCCATGGCTTTGTAGTCGCCGCCGTTGCGCAGCTCGGCGGAGACCGCGAGCGCCTGTGGCTTCCGCTTGAAGATCGTCTCGATCTCGGCGCGCCAAAGATCCTCGTCGAGGTACTCCTCAACCGGAACCAGCATGGTGTCTGGCGCCTGGTCGGTCGTGCGGGACCTGAGGTGGGCGATGGCTCGCTTGAGCAGCCCGATTCGTTCGGCTCGATCGAACATCTTCACACCATGCCACAGAGGCGAGGGGCGGGCTACCCCGTGCCGCCGCCCGCGAGACCCTGCGGATTCCCTTGCCCAGAGCCGGATCGAGCCGGGCGGTGCAGCTCGGCGTCGATGCCGCGGCACCAGGAGAATTCCTGGACGGCGGTCTCCTCGACCATCCCTGCGACCCGTTCGACGGCCGCGGTCCCGTCCACTGTCGCCCCCGGGCGATCCTGGGCACTGAGCCGGATATAGAGGTAGTTGCGGACCTTCTCCCACTGGCGGGACAGTGCGGTGGACCGGTCGGCGTGCTCCTTCAGCGACGGCGCGGCCAGCAGATCCGCCGCCCAGGTCAGGAACGCCGCGTTCAGGGCGCGCTGGCTCGCCATGCCCCCGAACCAGGCGCTGATCTCGGCCACGTCGGTCTTCGTCCGCTGCGCCAGCCCGGCCGCGTCGGCGCGGATCTCCGCCGCACAGCGCAGCAGCAGGTCGTGCCCGCTGCCGTCGCCGTGCGCCCGCCCGGCCGACAGGTACTCCGTGACGTTCTCCCGCAGGGACCGGCGGGTGTGCTCCGCGGTGACCTCGGTCAGCGGGGCGTCCGGCACGGGCACGGTGATGACGGTGTTCCGGCCATCGATGAACATCCGCCGCGGGAACAACAGTCCGTCCGACGTCATCGCCGCGCACAGGTCGTCGAGGGCGAGCGCGCCCTCGTACCGGGAACCGCGGTAGCCGTCGCTGATGACGACCGAGTCCACTCCGTACGCGGTGAGCACGATCCGGTGTGGACTGTGCTGTTTGCCGAACTGCCAGCAGTACGGCAGGCAGAAGGCGTCGGCGACGACGACGGCCGGCTGACCGGCGTCCAGGGTGGCCCGGATCTGCCGTGTCGCGGCGTCCCAGTCCGGGTGGTGGGTCCACACCACCTGAAGGTCGTACCAGTCGGCCATCAGCTCGCACGGTGAGCGCCGGCTGGCGTTCAGCCGCTCGAACGGCCACTCCACATCGGCCTTCCGGCCCGGCCGGAAACCCCACTGTGAACCGAAGATCGCCGGTTCGCCGCCGAGGTGGCGCACCAGAGTGCCGTACGTCGAGGTGATGCAATCCGCCGATTCGAACGCGTCGACCTGCACTGTCATCATCCGACCACGCCCCCATGCCGTGTCGAGAACCGGTGGCCGGTGCGCGCGCACGGCCGAGGGCAGCATAGAACACCTTCAGTGCCCGGAAAGCTCCGAACGGTCCTTTTTAGGCCGACCGGGCCGGGCCGCGGGCACCTCGTCCGGGCGCGCGAGCCGCAGCGGGCGGAACCGGTTCGCGCCGCAGTTCGGACAGCCCTGCTCCTTGAGGGTGGCGATGTACGGCCACTGGCCGTGCGGCCCCACCAGGTGCCGGGCCGAGCAGTTCAGGCACAGGAACTCGCGGTCGGCGGCCCGCTTTTCGGCGGTGTAGAGCCGGCCCGAGTACGCGCCGTCCACCGTCGTCCGGCTCCGCTCGGTGGTGGCCAGATAGCGCAGGTGGCTGCGACCGCCGATCACGCCGGCGCCGAGGTACTCGTTGAAGTTGCGGTGCATCGCCTCGACGGTCAGCCCGAGCTCGCCGATCGACTGCTGGACGGTGAGTGAGTCGTCGGGGCCCTTCGCGCCGAACGAGAAGATGATGCTCCGGCCCGCTCCCGCGCGCAGCCCCTCCACCGCGCGGGCGAGGAACAGCCGCGCGCCCTCCGGCGTGTACGGCGGGTCCGTCATCGCCACCTCGAACCGTCCGGCCAGCCGTTGGTCCAGCGGCTGGCGCAGGTCCTGCTCGACCAGCTCGACGCGCTGGTCGAGCCGGGTCAGGTGGTCCTGACTGAAGTCCAGGATCTCGGTGGAGATGTCGACGATGCCGAGCCGGTGCACGAGCGGGCGGCCGAGCGCCGCCGAGACCAGCCCGATCGCGATCCCGACCAGGTCGTCGTCGCCGACCAGCAGCAGGTCGGAGGTCGGCAGCACGCCGTAGCGCAGCATCAGCAGCACCCGCCGGATCTTGGTCTCGGCGGTGCAGTGCGACTGGTCGAGGCTGAGGTCGGCGCCCGGCCCGGCCGCCATGATCTCGGTCAGCTCGGCCGCGACCGGGGTCAGCTCGGCCGGAATCAGCACCTCGTGCCCGCCGCAGCACGTGCAGGTCGGGTCCAGGCCGGTGTCGACCGGGAGATCGGCCAGTAGCCGCACGCCGTACGACGTGAGGTGGCTGGGCCGGTCCCGGGTGAGGATGCCGCGGGCGCGCAGCTCGTTGCCGACCGCCGCGACGAGCGGCAGCGGGAGCCCGGAGTGCCGGCTGACCGCCTTGGTCGAGGTGACGTCGAGCTGCCGGAACGCCTGCAGGACACGCTGCACGCCGACGCCGCCCTCCTGCAGCCGGACCGCCTCGGCCACCTGCTCCAGCAGTTCGGGAAGGGACGCGGAGGAGTCGTTCATCGCCATGGCGGGCCGGACGTCAGCGGACGTCGCGGATCGTCCGGACGATGTTCGACCGGGACGGTTCCAGCGTGGTGCGCAGGTGCTCGAGGATCAGCTCGCCGTGCAGCCGCCCGCAGGTGAGCAGGTCGAAGTTGGCGAGCCCCAGCTCCGGCCAGGTGTGCACGCTGAGGTGCGACTGGGCGAGGAGCAGGACCGCGGTGACCGCCCCGTTGGGGAAGATGGCCGAGGTGTGGTCGAGCACGGTGGCGCCGCCCGCCTTGGCCGCATCCCGCATGACCTGGACGAGGGTCGCCTCGTCGGTCAGAATGGAGATGTCATCGAACCACGCGTCGATGGCGTAGGAGCACATCTCCCTGATATTTTCGGGCGCGGGCTCAGTGGTGTGGACGGGCACAGCAGTCATAGTGTGACCAGTATAGCTTGGCGCCGTCCGGTCCCGGGTCTGCGCCTGTGCGTTCGCACCCCCGCCGCCGCGCGCCTTGCCGGGGCGTGTTCCGCTCCGATGATCAGGACATTTCCGTGACTTCACGCGCGTTCCGGTTCGGCACGGTCGTCTCCACCGATCCCGGCGGCGGCAACTGGCCGGACCTGGCCCGGCAGATCGCGGAGCGGGGCTACCAGACGCTGCTGATGACCGATCACGTCAGCGGCCAGCTCGCCCCCGGACCGGCACTCGCCGTGGCCGCCGCCGCCGCGCCGCAGCTGCGGGTGGGCAGCCTCGTCTACTGCAACGACCTCTACTCGCCGGTGCTGCTCGCCCGGGAGGTCAGCACGCTGGCGAGCCTGACCGGGGGCCGCTTCGAGTTCGGCCTGGGCGCCGGGTGGCAGGCTGTCGACTACCTGCGCACGGGGGTTGAGTTCCGGACCGCCGGCGTACGCGTCGACCGGCTCGCGGAAAGCCTCGAGGTCATCGAGAAGTGCCGGCTCGGGGAGGCGTTCGAGCACCACGGCCGGCACTACGACGTCGAGGTGGACCGGCGGGTCGTGCCGGCGGTCGACGCGGCACACCGGGCGCCGGTCATCATCGGCGGCGGCGGCCCGCGCGTGCTGCGGCTGGCCGGCCGCCGCGCCGACATCGTCTCGGTCAACCCCGCACTGCGCGACCCGGACGGCCACAGCTCCACCTTCTACCTGGACAACGACGCCGAGGCGACGGACCGCAAGCTGCGCTGGGTCCGCGAAGGCGCCGGCGACCGCTTCGCCGGGATCGAACTGGCCCTGACCGTGTACCTGGCGATGGTGTGCGAGGACCGCGACGCCGTCGCCCGCGTCCTCGCCCGGCGTGCCGGGGTGGACCCCGAGCGGCTGCTGGCGAATCCGCACGTGCTGATCGGCACCCCGGAGCAGATGGCGGACACCCTGAGCCGCCGGCGCGACCGCTGGGCCATCTCGTACGTCATGGTCGACCAGTGGCAGCACAAGATGCTCGGACGCGTGGTGGAGAAGCTGTCCGGTCAGTGAGCCTCGGCCGGCCGGGCAAGCTCGGCCAGCGCGGGGTTCCGGGCCAGCAGCGCCGCACCCGCCAGTGAGGCGGACTCGCCGAGCCGGCCCGAACCGACCAGCGGGAGGCGGTGACCGGGCCGGCCCATCGGCGCCAGCGCCGCCGCCACCCGCGCCGGCAGCAGCGGCAGCGCCGCTCCCAGCCCACCGCCGATCCGCACCTCGGCCGGCTGGACCAGCTCGCTGACGGCCAGGATCGCGCGGGCCAGCGTGCCCGCCGCCTCGTCGACGACCCGCAGCGCCCACCGGCGTCCCTCCGCTGCCCCGGCCACCAGCTCGCCGGTCGAGGTGTCGCGCCCGCGCAACCGGCCGGCCCGGTGCGCCAGGGCCGCACCGGAGACGCGGGCCTGGAGGCAGCCGCGGCGACCGCACCGGCACGGCGGCCCGGCCGGTTGGACGGGCAGGTGACCGAGTTCGCCGGCGCCGCCGTACGCGCCGAGGATCAGACGCCCGCCGAGCACCAGGCCGCCGCCGAGGCCGGTGCCCAGTCCGAGGTAGACCAGGTCGGCGCAGCCGCCGGCGTGCGCCTCGGCCAGCGCGGCCAGGCTGCCGTCGTCGACGGTCAGGACCGGCCCGCCGGCGGCGTTGGCCAGCACCTCGGTCAGTGCCGCGCCCACCCAGCTCGGGCGGCTCGGCCAGGCGACGACGGTCCCGGCCGGGTCCAGTGTCGGGGCCGCGGCGACCGCGACCCGGTCGAACGGCCCGCCGGCCTGTCGCCGAGCCGTCAGCACCACGTCGCGGAGCGCGGCGAGGTCGGCGGCGACATCGCCGGCCGGCCACCGGAGCGTGGTCGTCCACTCGCCAGAGTCCGTCTCAACGCGAACCGCCAGCTTCGTTCCACCTATGTCGACACCCAACCATCGCGACTCCGGCTGTGCCATGGCCGGAGCTTAGGGGACACCGCGGAACCGGCCGAGCCATTAGTCTGTCGCTATGTCAGCGGGTCCACCCCTCCGGCGTTCCCTTCGACCCCTCAGCGACACCGACCGGCCGCTCGCGCTGCCCCACCTCGAGACCGGAGACGGCCCTTTCCGTTTCCTCGGTCACGAGACGACGCTCGTCGACGAGCTGACTCTGCCACTGTGGAACGACTGCGCCGGCGCCCGGGAACTCGGTTCCTGGCCCGAGGCCGAGCGCGTGGTCATCGCCGGTTGGTACGCCGCCGGGCTGCTGGTGGCGGTTCCTCCGGCGCGTACCCGGGGCAGGGGCTCCTTTCTCGTCGTCTCGCCGCATCCGGACGATGCCCAGCTCGCCGTGGGTGGCCTGCTCGCCGCCGGGGGCGGGCACGTGGTCGACGTGTTCACCGAGGAGACGTGGACCAGGCGGGCGTACTACACCGAGCGGCCAGAGCTGACCGCGTCGCTGCTGCTGGCGGAGGAACGGGTCGCCTGCCGGGTCCTCGGGGCGGAACTGACCCTGCTCCGGCACGTCGACGGCGAGGCCCGCCCGGCGTGGAAGGAGTCCTTCTTCCTCGACGACCCGGCCCGGAGCCGGCCGCAGGACGTCGAGCCCGACCTGTTCGCCGCGCTGGTGGCCGATCTCGGCGCGGCACTGCCGCCGGCCGGCGACGTACTGGCGCCGCTGGGTGTGGGCGGGCACGTCGACCACGTACTCAGCCGGGAGGCGGTGCTGGACCTGGTCGCCGGCGGCGCCCTGGATCCCGCGCGGCTGGTCTTCTACGAGGACATGCCGTACTCGGTGTTCGGTGACGCGGGCGCCGCCGCCACCGCGCTCTCGGCCCGCCGGGACGTCGGCCCGCTGCGGTCGGTCCTCGTCCCCAGCCGGGCGGCGGACGTGAAGCGGGAAGCGCTGTGGGCGTACCGGTTGCAGACGACCGAGGGGATGACCACGCGCGTCATGCGGTACGGCGCGAAGCTCGTACCGGACCAGCCGTTCGCGGAACGGCTCTGGGTCACCCCCGAGCGGACCACGCCGCTGTTCTCGGCGACCACCGAATGAGCGAGAGGCGGAACGTGCCGACCGACCGATTGCGGTACGGCGTCGTGGGCGCCGGCCGGGTGTTTCAGCGCTTCCACCTGCCGGCGGTGACCGGCCATCCGGACTACGCCCTGGTGGCGATCTGCGACGCAGACCCGGCGCAAGCCCGCGCCACGGTCGGCGATGCCGGGCGGGATGCCGTCTTCACCGACAGCCTCACCGAGTTCTTCGCCTCGGGCCGGCTCGACGTGGTGGCGGTCTGCACGCCGAACGACTCACACGTGGCGCCGGTGCTGGCCGCGCTGGCGGCCGGCGCCGCCGTCCTGTGCGAGAAGCCGCTGGCGGCCGGGCTACCGGACGCCGAGCGCATCGCCGCCGCGGCCGGGACGTCCGTGTTGGGGGTGAATCTGCCCTACCGGTTCCACCCGCTGCTCCCGGCCTTCCGCGAGGAGATCGGTGGGCCGCCGGACCGGGTCACCCTGACCTTCACCACCGCCGGACAGCGCCTCTGGCGACCGGTGACGAAGTGGTACGGCGATCCCGCCCGTGCGGGCGGTGGCGCGCTGCTGGATCTCGGCCCGCACGCGCTGGACCTGCTCACCGCCCTGTTCGGGACGCCCGAGGTGGTCGGTTGCCGGCTCGACGGCGAGCCGGTCGAGGAGCGGGTCGACGCCGAGGTGCGGTTCGGCCGGACCCTGGCCCACCTGGTCGTCGACCGGGCCGCCCGCACCATGGGCCTGACGGTGGAGGCCGAGGCCGGCGGGCGGACGGTGACCCTGGACCTGCGCCGCAACGAGGTGCGCGCGGGGGCGGACGTGGTCGCGAGATCGGACGGTGCCGGCGTCGAGCGGGCCGCGATCGACCGCTTCCTGGACGCGGTGGCGGGCCGCGGTGGCGAGGTGGTCGGGGTGGCCGAGGCCGTCGCGCTCCAGCGCCTCATCGAGCAGATGTACGGGTCGGCGAAGGGAGTGGAGGCGCCGTGACAGATTCGGAGTCATTGGTGCGCGCGGCCTGTGCGGAGGCACAGGAGACACCGGTCGAGGCGGTCGACGTGGATGCCGACATCGAGTCCGTGCAGCTGATCAGGATCGTCATGCTGCTTCAGGAAAAGGTCGGCGCCGAGTTGCCGCTGGAGTCCATACTGGACTGCCGTACGGTGCGGGACATCGCCGCCGTCCTGGACTCCTCCCCGGCGGGCGCGTGACGTCGACCACACTCCGGTGCCGGTGGGATGGCATGCGGACCCCCCGGTCCGACATCGAAGACCCTGGACGCGCAGCGCCCGATGTGATTTGCTGACGGAACTCGATCCACCGTAAGCGAACAGCCGAACGCGATAGATGGGAAACGTTTAGTGGACCGTGATGAAGTATTGACGCTCGTACACAAGGCCGCCGCTGATTTCGCCGCGTCGAACGGCCGTGAAGTCGTGCCGGACACCGCTAACGACAATCTCCTCACCGCGTACGGCTTTTCGTCGCTGGACGCCCTGGAATACCTGCTGGTGCTGGAGGAGAAGTTCGGCATCACGCTGGAGGACGAGGACCTCACCGAGGACGTGTTGTCGTCCGCGACCAAGCTCTCCGACTACATCCTCACCAAGGATCCGGTCTAGCACGTCTCGGTTCGCGGCAGGTCACGCCTCGGGGGGAGAAACCGCATCATGCTCGCACTGGGTCTCGGCGGATCGAATCACGATTTCGCCGCATGCCTCGTCGACGGTGGCGACATCGCCGTCGGTATCGAGGAAGAACGTATCGGCCGGAAGAAGTATTCCGTCGGCGTCAATTCGATGTTCAATCAGTCATGGCGGTACTGCCTGGACGCCCACGATGTGCGCCTGGACGACGTCGACCACATCGTCGCCGACGACACGCTGCTCGCTCCGGCCTATTTCCATTTCCGCAGTCGTATCACGCTGATCCGCCATCACCTCGCCCATGCCGCCAGTGCGTTCTATCCGTCACCGTTCGGCCGCGCCGCCATTCTGGTCGTCGACGGAGCCGGCAGCCTGTTCGACGGCCAGGGCGTGGAGACGCTGACCACGGCGGTCGGGGACGGCACGACCATCACCGAGCTGTCCAAAGTGTTCGGGGTCAACTGGAGCACCGACGGCCTCAGCCGGGCGCGGGTCTACCAGGCCGGCGACAGCGACAACTCGCTGGGCTACATGTACAAGGCGGTCAGCCGCGCCATCGGCTTCGTGCTCTACGAAGAGGGCGACTGGTACCTGACCGAGGACGGCAAGACCATGGGTCTCGCGCCGTACGGCACCGACCGGTACTGCGCGAAGTTCCGCGAGTACGTCGATCTCCTGCCGGACGGCCGCTACACGTTGCACCTGAAGAACGGCGGCCTGCTCGACTTCATCGAGACGGCGCTGGACGGTCTGCAGGGTGACGAGCGGTTCGCTCGGGCGGCCGATCTGGCGTACGCGGGTCAGGATCTGCTCGAAGAGACGTTGCTGCACACCACGCGGCAGTTGCACCGCGACACCGGGCTGACCGAGCTCTGCCTCGCCGGAGGGGTGGCGCTGAACTGCGTCGCCAACGGGCGGCTGCTGCGCGAGACACCGTTCGAGAACGTCTTCGTGCAACCGGCCGCGGGCGACGGCGGCTGCGCCGTGGGCAACGCGTACTACGGCTACCACGTGCTCGGCGGCCAGCCCCGCGATCGCGGCCCCAGTTCACCGCAGCGGCCGCAGCGGCACGCCTATCTCGGGCGTACGTACGTCGACTCCGAGGTGGTCGCCGCGCTGGAGGCGTCCGGGCTGCCGTACCGGAGAACCGACCGGCCGGCCCGGATCGCCGCCGAGGTGCTGTCTCGCAGCAAACTGATCGGCTGGTTCACCGGCGGCTCCGAGTTCGGCCCGCGCGCACTGGGGCACCGGAGCATCCTGGCCGATCCGCGGCAGGCCGAGATGAAAGACATCCTGAACGCGAAGGTGAAGCACCGCGAGGGTTTCCGCCCGTTCGCGCCCGCTGTTCTCGCCGAACACGTCAGCGAGTTCTTCGACATCGCCATCGAGTCGCCGTACATGCTTCTGGTGGCGCCGGTGCGGGCCGAGAAGCAGCACCTCGTCCCGGCGATCGTGCACGTCGACGGAACCGCCCGGGTGCAGACCGTCACGCGGGCGGAGAACGGCCGGTACCGGGAACTCATCGAGTGGTTCCACCGGCTCACCGGAACGCCGGTGGTGCTCAACACGTCCTTCAACGACCGGGGCGAGCCGATCGTGGAGACCCCGGAGCAGGCGTTGAACTTCTTCGGCCCGAGCCGGCTCGACTACCTGTTCGTCGAGGACTACATCGTGGCGCACAGCGAGGAGGAGCTCGACATCGCGGTCGAGTACGCCCGTACGGCGGGGGGATCCTGACCATGCCCGTGGCCGGCGAGCGACCGGAGCCGTTCTACGAGCCGACCCGGGGCCTGGCGCTGTGGGACTCGACCGAGGTGGACGCGGCCGTGGAGGTGCTGCGGTCGCGGTCGTTGTTCCGGTACTACGGGCCCGAGCTGCTGCACCGCACCGACGAGTTCGAGCGGCGGTTCGCCGAGCACCTGGAGGTGCCGCACGCGATCGCGGTGTCGTCCGGCACCGCGGCCATCACCACCGCCCTGATCGGGCTCGGCATCCCGGCCGGCGCCGAGGTGATCATCCCGGCGGTGACGTTCGTCGGCTGCGTCAACGCGGTGGTCCAGGCGCGCGGCATCCCGGTGTTCGCCGACATCGACGACACGCTGACCCTGGACCCGACGTCGGTCGAGGAGCGCATCACCGACCGCACGTTCGCGATCATGCCGGTGCACCTCGCCAACGTCGCCGCCGACCTCGACCCGCTGCTGGAGGTGGCCCGCCGGCGCGGCGTGAAGGTGCTGGAGGACGCGGCCCAGGCCGCCGGGGTGCGGTACCGCGGCCGCCGGGTCGGTGCGATCGGGGACGCCGGCGCGTTCTCGTTCCAGCTGGAGAAGAACATCACCGCCGGTGAGGGTGGGACGGTGACCGCGCTCGACCCCGAGGTGGCCGACCGGGCCCGGCGCTACCAGGACCAGGGCGGCCAGTTCACCACCTCGCGGGGCCAGGAACGCGGTGGCGTCGCCGACGCTCCGTTCGTCGGAGCCAATCTGCGGATGACCGAGCTGGCCGCGGCGCTGCTCACCGTGCAGCTGAGCCGGCTCGACCCGATGCTGGACCGGCTGCGCGCGGTCGCCGCACACGTGCGGTCCGAGCTGGCCGACCTCGGACTCACCTGGCGCCGTATGCCGGACGAGGCGGGCAGCGGCGGCGACCTAACGCTGCTCACCGCCGGCCGGATGGAGGCCCGCGCGCTGGTCGGGGCGCTGGCCGCGGAGAGCGTCCCGGCCGGGACGCTCTACCAGGGCCAGGGGGTGTACGCGAACCCGGCGGTCAAGGCCGGCCGCACCCCGTGGGGCCTGGAGTGGCCGCCACCGGCCCGCCTCCGGGCCAGCGAGCAGATCGCCGGGCGGGCGGTGACCGTCAGCCTGGGCGCGGCAATGACCGACCAGGACGTGGACCGCCTGGTGGCCGCGATCCGCAAGGCACACGCCAATTCGGGTACGGCGCGATGACGGCCGGCGTGCACGCCGTCGTGTTCGACCTCGACGGCGTGCTCATCGACAGCATCACCGTGATGCGGCAGGCGTTCGACCTGGCCTACAAGGAGGTCGTCGGCAAGGGCGAGGCGCCGTTCGAGGACTACCTGCCGCACCTGGGCCGGCACATGCCGGAGACGCTGCGGATCATGGGACTGCCGGCGGACATGTACCCGGCCTTCGTCCGGCACAGCCACGACCTGGTGGGCGAGGTGCCGCAGTGCGCGGGCGCCGCGGCGCTGCTGGCCGGGCTCCGCGCGCGGGGCCCGGCCCTCGCGGTGGCGACCGGCAAGACCCATGACCGGGCGGTGCACGTGCTGGCGGCTGTGGGACTGCTCGACTCGCTGGACGTCGTCGTCGGCAGCGACGAGGTGCCTCGCGGCAAGCCGGCGCCGGACATCGTGCTGCTCGCGCTCGCCCAGCTGGGGGTCGACCCGGCGCACGCGTTCATGGTCGGTGACTCCCCGCTCGACCTGCTGGCCGGCCGAGCCGCGGGAACCCGGGTGGCCGCCGCGCTGTGGGGCCAGGGCGCGGAGGCCGACCTGCTGGACTGCCGGCCGGAGCTGACCGCCGTGTCCTGCGCCGACCTCGCGAGCCGGCTGCACGACCTCCCGTTGCAGGCGCCGCCCCGGAGCGCACGATGAGCGACCTCCTGCTGCTGAACGGCCCCAACCTCGGCACCCTCGGCACCCGCCAGCCGGAGGTGTACGGCACCACGACGCTGGCTGAGATCGAGGCGGAGGTGCGCGCGTCCGTCGCGGCCGAGGGCTTCGGCCTGCGGGCCGAGCAGCACGACGACGAGGCCGGGATGCTGGCCGCGCTGCGCCGGCACGCCGGCACGGTCGGCGCGGTGGTCAACCCGGGCGCCTTCATGATGGCCGGATGGTCCCTGCGGGACGCGTTGGCCGACTACCGCTCCCCGTGGGTCGAGGTGCACATCTCCAACGTGTACGCCCGGGAGAGCTTCCGGCACGTCTCGGTGCTGTCCCCGCTGGCCACCGGGGTGATCGTCGGGCTCGGCACGGCCGGTTACGCGCTGGCCGCCACCGCGTTGATCCGGCACGTACGCGCCGCGAACGGCGACCGATGAGCACCGACCTGATCGATCGGATCCTGGCCGCCGGGCCCACCATCGGCGAGCATTCCGGCGCGGAGCTGGGACGGGTCCTGGGCCGGGTGACCGATCAGCTGGTCGCGGCCGGCGTGCGGCCCGGCGAGGCGGTCGGGTTTCGCGGCGCGAACCGTCCGGAGTGGCTGGTCGCACTGCTGGCCCTGCTGCGGGTGGGTGCCCGGCCGCTGCTCATCGCCCACGACAGCCCGGAACCCGACGTCCTGCGCACGCTTCGCACCGCCCGGGGCGGTCGGTGCCTGGTCGTCGACGACCTCGACGCGCTCACCTGGCTGGAGGCGCCGGCCGGTGCGGTCCCCGGGGCGAGCGGGGAGGCGCCGGCCGTGCTGCTGGCCAGTTCCGGCTCCACCGGCGCGCCGAAGATCGTGCCGCGCAGCCCGGCGAGCCTGCTCGACGAGGGCCTGCGATACGTCAACGCGGGCCTGGTAAGCCGCGCCGACAGGGTCGTCGTGCCGCTGCCGATGAGCCATTCGTACGCGCTGGGCTGGGTGGTCGGGGCGTTGCTGGCGGGCGCCCGGGTGCAGCCGCTGCCCCCGCAGGCGCTGGGCGCCACGCAGCGCGCACTGGCCGACGGCGCGACCGTCCTGACCGTGGTGCCGGGCCTGGCCCGGCTGTTGCTGCGTCGGCTCGGGCCCGCCGCGAAGACGCCCGACCTGCGGCTGGTGATGGCCGGCGCCGGTTACGTGGACGCCGAGCTCGACGCCCGCTGGGCGGCCGCGACCGGCGTGGGCCTGTCCCGCAACTACGGCTCGACGGAGACCGGCGCCGTGCTGTCCGGTCCGGCCGGCCTGCCGTCGGGGTTCGTCGGCGCCCCGATGCCCGGCGTCGACCTGCGGTTGCGCTCCGACGACGGGGCGGGTTCCGCTGAACCGTCGGTGGGCGAGGTGGTGGTCACCCTGGAGGACGGGTCCACGCACGCCATGGGCGACCTGGCCCGCCGCGACGAGTCCGGCTGGGTGCAGATCATCGGCCGGCGCACCACCAGCGCGGTACGCCGGGGCGCGCGCTGGGTCAGCACCCTCGAACTGCGGTCCGTGCTCGCCACCGCCTACGGTGTGGCCGATGTGGCGGTGACCGGGTCGGCCACCGACGACGACGACCAGACGCTGACCGCGGAGTTCGTGCCGGCCGGGGCGACTGTGACCGCCGCCAGCCTCGCCGAGTACGCGCGGGCGCACCTCGCGCCGTACAAGGTCCCGAACGTGTTCGTGCCCCGGCGGCGGATCGTGCGCAACCCGCTGGGCAAGACGCCGAAGCCGCCGGCGTACCGGCTCACCTCCGCGGCCGTGGTCGCCGAGGCGGTGTCGGCGTACCGGCGTAGCGAGTTGGTGCTGGCCCTGGCCGAACTCGGGGTGCTGGAGCGCCTGGCCGACGGCCGGACCGCCCCGGAACTGGCCGACGACCTCGGGCTGGACGTGGATGCGGTCACCGAGCTGATCGCCGTGGCGCACCACCTGGGCCTGGTCACCACCGGTGAACCGGGCGAACCGGTCGACCCTGCCGCGATCACCGGCCTGGTCGACGCGGAGCGGGAGCTTCGTACCGGGCTGACCGCGGCCGCGCTGACCTCCGCCACCCGGGGCGAGGATCCGGTGGCGGCGCCCGGCCGGAGACCGCGCGACGCGGCGCACATCGCCGAGGTGCGCCGGCTCGCCGCCGCGGGTCCGCACGACGTCGCGGCGCAGTTCGGTCCGGGCCCGGCGGACTACGCGGCACCCGGCGACCCGGCGGCCCCGCCGGAGTCCTACGACGTCTGCTACGTCGTCGACGCGGTGCACGGTCCCGGCGCCGATCTCGTCTGGCTCGCCGAGCGGCTGCGGGTGGGCGGCCGGCTGGTGGTCGAGGACCGGTTCATCGACGGGCCGGGACAGTTCGACCTCTCCGTGTCGCTGGCCTGGCTCGCCGGCGGCAGCCACGCCTGGTGGTACCTGAGCGACTTCCAGGCCGGCCTCGAATCGGTCGGGCTCGCGGTGGAGGCCGTGGAGAGCGTGCCGGACCCGCCGCGCATGGTGGTCGTGGCCCGCCGGGGCACCCCGTGACGGCGAGCGTCGTCGTGCCGACCCGCAACAAGGCGGACCGGCTCCGGCTGACGCTGCGCGGCCTCGGTCGCGGCGCGTCCCGCCCGCACGAGGTGATAGTGGTGGACGACGGCTGCACCGACACCACCGGCGAGGTGCTGGCCGAGGCCGCGGCGACCGGTCTGCCGATCCGGGTGGTGACCGGACCGCAGCGGGGCCGGGCCGCCGCCCGCAACGCCGGGGCCGCCGCCGCCACCGGACGGCTGCTCGTCTTCCTCGACGACGACATCCTGGTCGGCCCGCAGTTCGTCGCCGCGCACGAGAAGGCACACGAGGACGGCTACGGAAGCCGGATCGGCGCGGGGGCGTCCGGGCAGCCGGCCGTGGTGCACGGTCCGCTGCGCGAACTGCCGATGGCCGCCAGGCTGGTCGCGGCGGCGCCGCCGGACCCGTACCGCAGCGCCACGGACCGGACGTTCGGGCGCACCGTGGTCAACGCGCTGGAACGGCTCATCCTCGCCATGGCCGAGCGGTCCGCCCCGCCGGTCGCGCCGTGGCTCGTCTGCGTGGGCGCCAACGTCTCGCTCCCGGCATCGCGCTGGCACGCCGACGGCGGGTTCGACGAAAACTTCGGCACCACCTGGGGCTGCGAGGACCTGGAGTACGGCTACCGGCTCTGCGCCGCCGGCGCGGCGATGGTCGTCGCGCCGGACGCGGACGGCGTGCACCTCACCCACGTACGGGCGGACCGGTGGGAACAGCACACCGTGAACCTGCGCCGTTTCGTCGCGCTCCACCCCGATCCCGCCGTGGCGGCGCTCACCTCGCTGCTCGCCCCGGACGGCAGCCCCGCGCGATATCTACAGGCCGCACAGACGACTCCGCCCGATCCGGAATCCGTGTGAAGGAGTGCCCACGATGAACCTCGCCGTGCACGGTGGCCCACCCGTACGCACCACGCCGTTCCCCGAGTGGCCCCAGTTCGACGACACCGAGCGGACCAACCTGCTGCGCGCCCTCGACCAGGGCCAGTGGTGGCGGGTCGGCGGCTCCGAGGTGAGCGCCTTCGAGGAGGAGTTCGCGGCGTTCCACGGCGCGCCCGCGGCGCTGGCCATCAGCAACGGCACCCACGCCCTGGAACTCGCCCTGGAGATGATCGGGGTCGGGCCCGGTGACGAGGTGATCGTCCCGGCGTTCACGTTCATCTCCACGTCGAACGCCGTGCAGCGGCTCGGTGCGGTGCCGGTGCCGGTGGACGTGCTCAGCGACACGTACTGCCTGGACCCGGCGGCGCTGGACGCGGCGCGGACCGCGCGTACCCGGGCGGTCATCCCGGTCCACCTGGCCGGTCAGGTGGCCGACATGGACGCCATCGACGCCTGGGCCGCCCGGCACGGCGTCGTGGTCATCCAGGATGCCGCGCACGCCCACGGCGCGTTGTGGCGCGGTCGCCGCCTCGGCGAGCTGGGCAGCATTGCCTGCTTCAGCTTCCAGAACGGAAAGCTGATGACCGCCGGCGAGGGCGGTGCGCTGCTGCTGCCCGACGCGGAGATGTATCCGGACGCTTTCGCCCGGCACAGCTGCGGGCGCCCGATCGGTGACACGCATTACCGGCACACCACCCCGTCGTCCAACTTCCGGCTCGGCGAGTTCGGCGGGGCGGTGCTCCGGGCCCAGCTCGCCCGCCTGCCGGGGCAGACCGAGCGGCGCGAGGAGCAGTGGAAGCACCTGGCCGCCGAGCTCGCCGAGATCCCCGGCGTGGTCCCGCAGGGGCGGGACTCCCGGTGCGACCTCAACCCGCACTACATGGCCATGTTCACGCTGGAACCCGGGGTGCTGCGCGGGTTCGCCGCCGACCGCGTCGTCGACGCGCTGAAGGCCGAGGGCATCCCGGCCTTCGTCAACTACCCGCCGGTCTACCGTACCCAGGCGTTCTGGATCGGCCCGCACGCCGGCCTGCCGGCGGCGGAGGAGCTGGCCGAACGGTGCCCCAACAGCGAGCTGCTCGGCTCCTCCGGGCTCTGGCTGCACCACCGGGTCCTGCTCGGCGGTGAGCAGGAGGTGGCCGACGTGGTCGCCGCCGTGGCCAAGGTGCTGAGCGGACTGCCGGGAACCCCGTGAGGACGGTGGTGATCGGGCTCGGCTGGGTGGCCCGCGAGGTGTGGCTGCCCCGGCTGCTCGGGCATGCCAAGTTCGACGTGGTGGCCGCGGTGGAGCCCGATCCCCGGGCCGCCGCGCGGGCGGCGGGCCTGCTGGGCCAGATCCCGGTGCTGTCCCGGCACACCGAGGTCGACATCGAGCAGGTTGACCTGGCGTTCGTGCTGACCCCGAACCACACCCACGGCGCGCTCGGGGAGTGGTTCCTGCGGCGCGACTGCTCGGTGTTCCTGGAGAAGCCGACCAGCCCGGATCGCGGGCAGCTCGAACTGTTGCGTACGGCCGGCCGGCAGGGCCGCGGACGGCTGGTACTCTCCGCCGCCGCCCGGCACCGGACCGACGTGGCCGCGTTGCGCCGGCTGGTGGCCGAGGGTCGGATCGGCACGCCACGCCTCGCCGAGGCCAGCTGGGTACGCGCCCGCGGCATCCCCGGCAGCGGCTGGTTCACGCACCGGGCGACCGCCGGTGGGGGCGTACTGCTCGATCTGGGGTGGCATGTCATCGACGTCGTGCAGGAGTTGTGGGGCAGGTCACCGGTCCGGTCGGCGGCGGCGGTGACCGGCGCCGACTTCCTCGGCCGGCGCGGCTGGGACGCGGGGTGGCGCGGCGACGCCGGGGACACCGCGGCCGAGCCGGACGTGGAGGACCAGCTGACCGCGCTGGTCACCACCGACGCCTACGCCCTGCAACTGCGGCTGGCCTGGGCGTCGCACGAGGAGGTCGACGTGACGTCGATCGCGCTGCACGGCAGCGAGGGGTCGGCGTCGCTGCGGACGACGTTCGGGTTCAGCCCGTTGCGGGTGCCGGAGCCGGCCCTGGTGCTGAAGCAGAACTCCACGGTGGAGCGGGTGCCGTTGGACGCGCCGGAGGTGGGCGCCGAGTACGACACCCAGCTCGACGCCGTGGTCGGGGCCCTGGAGCGGCCCGACACCACCCAACAGTCCTTGGCCGATGCGACCGGCGCGCTGGCCGTCGTGGAGGCGTGTTACCACGCCGCCAGGTCGCGCTGAGATCACCCGCTTTCATTGACCGTCATGGAAGACCTGCCTACTCTCGGACGAGAGCGCGGACTTCACAGCAGACGACCACTGCGCAAGGGATGCCTTCTTTCGCCCGCGCGCCAACGCCCTCGGGCGGAAACGGGGAGAGTCACGTGCGAATGAAGGAGCGGTTCCGCGAGGTGGCGCTGAACCAGCGCGACGAGCACGGGCGCGTCAAGTTCCTGATGAACGACATGGTCATCGAGGAACAGCTGTGTCAGATGAAGTGTTCGTACTGCCTCACCGAGGAGTACAACCTGCTGATGAACGTGCCGGACGCGCGGCTGCGGCTGACCACCGATCGCCGCAGCGACTGGCACAAGGTGCTGGACGCGTACCACGAGCATGTGGACAGCCCGGTCATGCGGCTGTCCGGCGGTGAGTTCTTCTGGCTGAAGGGTTCCACGGAGTTCGTCGAGGAGTGCGGCCGGCGGTACGAAACCGTTCAGGTGATCACCAATGGCGTGTTCCTCAACCCGCAACGGCTGGAGGCGCTGGCGGCGATCGGCAACTGCCAGCTCAACATCTCGCTGGACGGGCACACACTGGAACTGAACCGGCACCGGCTCCCGGAGAAGCAACACCGGCTGCACGACGTCATCATGAAGAACCTTGACGCGGCGGTGAAGATCGGCCTGCGCGTCGAGATCCAGTCCGTTCTCACCGACGCCAACGTGCAGGGTCAGGTAGCGTTCGCCGAGTTCCTGCGCGAGCGTTACGACGGTCGGGTGATGCTGTACTTCTTCCCGGTCCGGGGCGACACCGCGAAGCGCATGGGTCCGCCGCCCGGCCCGCACCTCGATCCGCTGCTGGAGCACTACGACGAGTTCGCCGGGGTGCTGCCGCCGAAGGCGTACGTGGCGCACATGGTCGAGCAGTTGCGCGACAACGTACGCACCCTGCCCTGCTACATCACCGCGACCATGGTCCAACTGTTCGGGCAGGGCGACGTGTCGGCCTGCCCGCACGCCTGGGTGAAGCCGATGGGCAACATCACCCAGAACGTCCCGCTGGTGCTGGAGCAGTACGGCAGCCACCAGCACTACGACCTGTTCATGCAGGAGCGTCCCCGGTTCGCCTTCTGCAAGACCTGCGCGACCCCGTCGGACGTGATCAACCTGTACTTCCTCGACCGGATCAGCGACGAGGAGATCGGCTCGACCGCCCTCTACTCCGGGCCGCGCACCCGGGCCCGGCTGCGGGAGATGAAGGAGAACTTCCGTCCGGTGATCGCCGCTCCGGTGGCCTGATCCGGGCGGTCCGGGTGGTGCGGCGACAGGCATCGCACCACCCGGACCCGGGTCTCACTCCTCGACCGTCCGGATCACGTCGTCGATCAGCTCGGTCATGATCTTCTCGTCGTAGCCGCCCTCGGGATACATCAGGGCGACCAGGTTCCGCTCCGGGCTGAGGTTCGCGTACAGCATCACGCCGCCCATCACCATCTCGAACGGCTGGATCCCGCGGTCGTACGGCGACGACTCGATGCCGCTGAGCGTGAGCAGCGGCGCGGGGTCCGGCCCGTCGATTCGCAGCTCGAACGTGGCCGTGCCCCACAGGCCGCTCAGTTCCCGCACCCGCTCCGGCGGCGGCTGGCCGAACATGCCGGAGAGCAGGGCGTGCGCACCGGTGAGCATCGGCAGGCTGTCGTCGATGGCGGCCACGGTCGCCGCGGTGACCCGCCGCACCACCTCGGGGAACGAGGTTGCGTCGTCGAGGTCGGCCCAGATCGGTATGGCGGGGGCCAGCAGCCCCACCAGCCGCTCGGTGCTCGGGTCGTCGCGGTCCGCCAGGGCGACGACCGTTCCCAGCCGGGACTCGCCGGTCAGCCGGGCCCGGGCGGCGGTGTACGCGGCGAGCAGCACGTTGAACGCGGTGGTGTGATGCTCGGAGGTCTTCCGTAGCAGGGTGGTCAGCCACTCGCCGGGCAGTTCCCGGATGACGACGTGCGCGGGTGCGGCACGGCCACCGTGCTCGCCGCCGAGCGCGGGCAGCGCAGCCGGGGGGAAGACGCCGTCGCGGGCGTACCGGTCGGCCCAGACCTTCAGGCGCCGTCGCCCCTCGGGCCCGTCCAGAAACGCCCACTGCCGGTCCACCCACTCGGCGTACGACGGGGCCGGCGGCAACCGGGGCGCGATTCCGGCCGTGGCCGCGTCGTGGACCTCGGCCACCTCCTGGAGGAACACCGCGTGGGATTCGAGGTCGTACACCATGTGGTCGACGGTCAGGACGAACAGCCAGTCCTCGGCGTCCAGTTCCAGCAGCAGGGCGCGCAGGCGCGGACCCCCGACCAGATCGTGCGGTGTGCCAGCGTGTGCGTCGATCCGCGCGTCCACCTCGCTCTGGTCCGCGCCGATCAGGGAGGCGACCTCGAAGCTCAGCGCCTGTTCCGGCTCGGCGAGGGAGACGGTCACTACGGCCCGCTCGTCCGGGCTGCCGGTGAACTGCCGCGGCGACGCGCTGGTGCGGAACAACATGCGCAAGCCGTCGTGCCGGCCGGTCACCGTCAGCAGGGCCTGGCGCAGCAGCTCCGGGCGCAACGGACCACGCAGCCGTACGGTCGTGGTCATGCCCTCCTGCGTGGCGCCGCGCTCGTCGTAGTAGCGGAGTCGTTCGATCTGCAGGATCGACGGCTGCGGGACGACCCGGCCGGCGCTGTCGTCGTCAACCGGGACCGGGGCGTGCTCGTCCGCCAGGGCCTGGACGAAATCCTCGAACCGGGGGTTCTGGAACAGCGTCTTGAGCGGTACCCGCCACGCCAGGTCACGCTTCAACCGGGTCAGCGTGCGCAGGGCGCCCAGCGAGTCGCCGCCGAGCTGGAAGAAGTTGTCCGCCGGGCCGACCTCCGTCTGCAGAGTGTCCTGCCAGGCCGCCCGCACGGCGTGCTCGATTGTGGCGTACTCCATCGCCGCCATGCCTCTCTGTGCTGTGGTGGGCCGGCTCAGGTTCCGGCCAGCCGTTCGGCCACCGGCGCCAGCGCCTGGTGGATGAGCTCGTCGGCGATCACGTAGGACACGCCCCAGTCGTCGCGGCGGCGGCGCAGGGTGTCCGCGATGTGGTCGACCGAGCCGACCAGCACGTGCGCGGACCGCAGTACCCGCTCCGGGTCGGTGCCGATCTGGCGCGCGACCAGCCGGGCCGCGCGGTCCGTGTCCGGGGTGACGAAGGCGGCGTAGACGCTGACCGACAGCTCGATCCGGTCCATCCGGTCGCCGGCGCCCTCGCGGACCAGCGCCACCTTCGCGGGCATGTCGTCGACGTCCGCCGGGTTGATCATACCGCCGGTGACCGTGTGCGCCCCGAGCCGCGGATTGACCGAGACGATGTCGGCGAGCTCGCCGGCCAGCCGCAGGGCCCGCGGCCCGCCGGCGCCCACGATGATCGGCGGGCCCGGCGGCTCGACCGGCGCGACGGCAGGTTCGTCCATCCGCACCTGGTAGTGCGCACCGGTGAAGCTGAACGGCTGCCCGGCGAGATAGCTGCGGACCAGGCGGATGCTCTCCGCCAGCCGGGCCAGCCGGACCGCCGGCCGTTGCAGCTCGACACCGAGCGGGTCGTAGTCGCGCGGGTCCCAGCCGGCGCCCAGGCCCAGCTCGAACCGGCCCTCCGACAGGTGGTGCAGGGTCGCCGCGTCCCGGGCGATCATCGCCGGCCGGTAGAAGTCGTTGTTCAGCACCAGGCAGCCCAGCCGGACCGTGGGCGACGCCATCGCCGCCGCGGCCAGCGCGGGCGTGGGAGACAGCTGACCGTCCATGTGGTCGGTCAGGAGCACCGTCTGGTAGCCCATGCCCTCCAGGTTGCGGACGTACTCCGGCCAGGGCTTCTTCGGCGGCGGCCCGGAGTGGACCATGCCGAAGCGGAACATTCGTTGCGTGCCGGAGCCGGCCAATGTCGGAGCCTTTCGTCGCACGGGCGGACGGGGTCAGGTGCCGGCCGGGATCACGAAGGAGACCAGGCGCGGGGTGTCCGTACCGTCCTGGTGCACCACGGTGACCGCATCGGCCACGGCCGGATGCCGGCGCAGCAGCGCGGAGATCTCGTCCAGCTCGATGCGGTGGCCGTTGATCTTGACCTGGTTGTCGGCCCGACCCAGGATGACGAATTCCCCACTGGCGGTCAGCCGGACGTTGTCACCCGTGCGGTAGAGGCGTTCCCCGGACGGGCCGGTCACGAAGCGCTGCCGAGTGACCTCCGGCAGGTCGTGATAGCCGACCGCCAGGCCGGCCCCGCCGATGCAGAGCTCGCCGGCCACCCCGATCGGCGCGAGTTCGAGGTGCCCGTCCAGCACCCAGGCGGTGGTGTTCTCGATCGGACGCCCGATCGGCACGACCCCCGGGTCGCCGGCGGTCAGCGGGGCGATCAGCGACCAGACGGTGGTCTCGGTCGGGCCGTACATGTTCCACGCCTGCTCCGCGATGGCGGCCAGGCGGTCGGCCAGCGGCCGGGTCAGCCGTTCGCCGCCGCACAGGGCCAGCCTGATCCGCAGGTCGCCGGCCACCCCGGTCAGCTGGTTCCACGTCACCGGGGTGGCCTGGACGACGGTGACGCCCTCGTCGCGGATCAGCGCGGCGAGCCGGACCGGGTCGACTGCCTCCTCCTGGCTCGCCACGACCACCACCCCGCCGACCAGCAGCGGGAGGAACAGCTCCAGCACGGCGATGTCGAACGACGGACTGGTCAGCGCCAGTACCGTGTCGTCCGCACCGCAGCCCGGCAGCCGGGACATCGAGGCCAGGAAGTTGACCACCGCCCGGTGCGGCACCTCGACGCCCTTCGGCGCCCCGGTCGAGCCGGACGTGTAGATCAGGTACGCGGCGCTGTCCGGGCGGCTGCCGCCGCGGTCGACGGTGACCGTCACCGGCGGGCCGGCGGCGATGAGAGCCGCGACGTCGACGACCGGAAGGTCGAGTTCCGGCAGCTCGTCGGGATGGCCGGCCGGATCGGTGACCACCAGGCAGGCCCCGGCGTCGGCCAGCATGTACCCGGTCCGCTGCCGCGGATAGGTCGGGTCGACCGGCAGGTAGGCGGCACCGGTCTTCCAGGTCGCGAGCATGGCGGCGAGCATCTGCCAGGACCGGCCGAGGTGCAGGGCGACGACCGTTCCCGGGCCGGCGCCCTCGGCGCTCAGCCGGGCGGCCAGGCGGTCGGCCACCGCGTCCAGTTCGGCGTACGTCAGGGTGGTCCCGCCGGCCCGGACCGCCACGGCACCCGGCCGGCGCCGCACGGTCGCCTCGATCAGGTCCATGGTGCTGGGCACGGCCGGCAGCGGCACCCGGGGTCCGGCGGCGAAGCCGTCAATCATCGCCCGTTCCGCGTCGTCCAGCAGCCGGAGCCGGCGCACCGGGCGGGCCGGGTCCGCCGTAGCGTCGTCGAGCACCTGCACGAAACGCGCGAGCATCCGGCCCGGCACGGACGGCTCGAACAGGTCGGCCCGGCACTTGAGGGCGATCCCCGTCGCCGGCCCGGCCGGGCTGTCCTCGACGGTCAGCACCAGGTCGGTCTCGGCGTACGAGGTGTCGACCGCCACCGCGCGGGCGGCGACTCCCGGCAGGCGCAGCTCGGCCCGGTCGCCGTAGGACAGCAGGGTCTGGAACAGCGGCGTCCGGTTCACGTCGCGTTCCGGCTGCAACTCCTCCACCAACCGCCCGAACGGCACCCGGCCGTGCGCCTCGGCGGCCCCGATCTCGTCGTGGACCCGGCCGACGAGTTCGGCGAAGGACTGCTCGTCGGCCACCCGGACCGGGACGGGAAGGACGTTGCGGAACGAGCCGACGATGCCCGCGGGAGCGGCGGTGACCGGCATCCCGACGGCGAGTTCCGGTCCCGCGCCGTGCCGGCACAGGGTGGCGGCCCACGCCGCGGTCAGCACGGCCGCCGGCGTGACCCCGCTCGCCGCGGCGTACGCGTGCAGGCGCGCCCGCACCTCGTCGGGCAGGACGGCGGCGGCAGCGAAGGACCGCAACGTCGGATGCGCCGGGCGGGTCCGGTCGGTGTGCAGGTCCAGCTCGGCGGGAATGCCGGCGAGCGCGGCACGCCAGTGGTCGAGGTCGGCACGCCACCGGTCCGGCGGCGCCTGATCGGCGTACGCCGCAGGGACCGCCTCGGGCGACCAGTGTCCGACGTCCCGCAGCGCCCGGTAGGCCGCGCCGAGCTCGGCGAGGACCACCCCGAGACCGGCCTCGTCGGCCACGATCCGGTGCAGCACCAGCACCAGCAGATGCCGGGTCTCGTGCACCCGCAGCAGCGCCGCGCGCCACGCCCCCCGTTCGCTCAGCCGGAACGGCCGGTCGGCGATCTCCCGGGCCCGGCGCAGAGCCTCGTCGTACGACCCGGCGTGCTCCTGCTCCCAGTGCACGACGGCCTGCTCGGACACGGTCACCACCGGCGTGCCGTCGACCTGCGGGAAAGCGGCCCGCAGCCCGTCGTGCCGGCCGGCCACCGCGCCCAGCGCCCGTTCGAGCGCGGCCGCGTCGACCGGCCCGGACAGCTCGGTCGCCGAGACGAGGTGGAAGGCCGAACCGCCGGGACCCAGCTGCTCGGAGATCCACACCTGTTCCTGCGTCGGCGACAGGCGCCGGTGATCAGCCATCGTGATCGTTCTTTATGTAGGCCGCCAGCGCCGCGACGGTGGGTTGCTCGAAGATGACCCGCACCGGCACCGTGGTGCGATAGGTCTTGCGCACCTCCGACGCGATCCGCATGACGTGCAGGGAGTGCCCGCCGAGCCGGAAGAAGTGGTCGTGGATGCCGACCCGGTCCCGGCCGAGCAGCCCGGCGCAGAGGACCGCCAACTCGCGTTCGAGGTCGCTCTCCGCGCGGCCGTCGTCCGCCTCCAGCTCGTCCCGATCGGGCACGGCGGCGGCCAGGGCGGTGGCGTCGACCTTCATGTTCGGGGTGAGCGGGAACTCCGGCACGGTGATCACCGCCGCCGGCACCATGTACCGCGGCAGGTGCTGGCGGAGGTACTCGATGAGTTCCGCTTCCACGTCAGATCCGTTCGCTCGGGGTGCGGGTGCGCCGGGGCCACCCGCACCGGTCGGTGCGGGCCGGGTACGGTCAGGACCGGCCGGTCAGGCACCGGGCGACCGCGACGGCCACGGCGGGGTCGGCGAGCAGATCCTCCCGGGACACCCCGAACACCTCGTCGGCCGCCCAGCCGTCCGGCGCGGTGTGCTCCGCCGACGTCAGCACGACGGTGCGCGGCGGCCGGGACCCCTTCACGCCGGCCTGGGCGGCCAGCGCCAGATAGCTCAGGTAGAGCTCGAAGTAGTCGGTGAACTGCTCCGCCAGCTCGTCGTCGAGGCCCAGCAGGTCGCTCGACGCGGTGACCACCCGTTCGTACCCGGCGGCGATCGTCGCCACCGTCGTCGCCGGGTCGTCCAGCGCGCCGGGCGCCCGGGCGGCGGCCAGGGCTTCGGCCCGCACCCCGGCCATCTCGTCCGGGTCGACCACGTCGGCGAACGACTCGACGGCCGTCTCGAAGTTGGCGTACAGCCCGGCCGAATCGATCACCAGCGGGTCGAGCAGTACCACCACCGGGGCCTCGACCGCCGCCGAATAGGCCAGTTCGTCGGCCAGGCCGCAGGCCAGCGCCGCGCCCGCGCAGTAACCCAGCAGACCCACCACGGGGCGTCCCCGGTCGCGCAGGTCGGCGGCCCAGCCGGCGATGTGCTCGGCGACCGGCCGCCTGAGCAGGTCGTCGCGGGCGCCGTCGAAGATCGGTTCGAGGATGGTGGGACCGGGGCCGAGCGCGCCGGCCAGATCGGCGAAACTCGCCTCCCGCCGGCCGGGACCGAAGTCCATGGCGACGACTACCCCGGAATCGTTGCCTTGTCGAACTTCTTTCCAACGAAAGTCGCTCATGCAACCCCCCGTGAGTCGCGCCCTGTACCGATGCCCCGACCGGAACCTATCGACGCAGCTCAGCAGTGGCGCCGGGATCCATCGATGAACATCGGGGATGCTACTAGTCGGGCGCAAGCTTGGAAACCCGGGCCACCCGGCGGCAGCAAGGGCGTCCGGAGGCCCGCAGTACGATGGCAGGCACCATGACGCCGCACGTACCGATCCGCACCGACTTGAGTGCCCCGGCGGACATCACGGTCATGTATTCGTTCGCGATGGACGCCTGGTTCGACGACGCGGCGGTGCTGACCGACGAGCCGCTGCTGACCTCGCTGATGCACGAGTCCTGCGAGGCCGGCGGTGCCGTCGTGCTCGACTGCACCTCGGCGATCGGGCCGGACGGCGCGATCACCGCGGCGCTGCTGCTGTCCCAGTCGCACTTCAGCGTGCGAACCTGGCCGGCGTCCAAGGTCGCCAACTTCGACCTGCTGACCTGCGGCCGGTTGGACGGCGACCACATCCTGGAGCACCTCGAGGCCAAGATCCGGCCGGTACGGTGCAGTGTCGTCCGGACCGTCCGGCGGGTCAGATGAGAAAGCGGCGTTCGTAAAGCGTGATGAATGGCGCATCTTTGTTCGTTGTCCGGCAGGCCGCAGAGCGCGATCTCGACGCCCTCACGGCTTTCGAGATCACCATCGCGAAGATCTCGTTCGGTGACGGGGCGATCACTGATCCCGCCGTGCACCGGGGGAAGCTCGAAAAGGCTCTGGTGCGTGAGCAGGAGAACATGTTCGTGGCGGCCGACGCGGAGGACCGCGCGGTCGGTTTCCTCTGGCTCGCGCTCAACATCAACTTCCTCACCCAGGACCGGTACGCCAACCTGCGCTCGCTGGCGGTGGACCCGGCCCGCGAGGACCGGGAGCAGATCGGGCAGGCGTTGCTGGACGAGGGCCTGGCGTTCGCCCGCCGGGCCGGCGTGACCACGGTGACCGGCAAGGTGCACGTCGACAACTACCCGATGCGGATGCTGTACCGCCGGACCGGCTTCCTGCCGACCACCCTGACGATGCGCGCCCGGCTGGACGACGGGGACGGCGCTCCGGCATGACGGTGGTCAAGTGTGTCGTCTGGGACCTGGACGACACCGTGTGGCGAGGGGTCGCGATCGAGACCCGGGACCGGTCGGCGCCGCCGGTCGACCCGGCGGTGCTGCACGCCCTCGACGTCCTGGAACAGCGCGGCATCGTGAACAGCGTGGCCAGCCGCACCGACCCCAGCCTCCGGCCCGTGCTGGACGCACACCCGCAGCTCGGCGGCCGGTTCGTGGCGCCGCAGCTGAGCTGGGCGCACAAGAGCGGGGCCATCACGGCGATCGCGGCCGAGCTGGGCATCGCCACCGACGCGGTCGTCTTCGTCGACGACAGCGCGTTCGAACGCGCCCAGGTGGCCGCCGACCTGCCCGAGGTGCGGGTGTTCTCGCCGGCCGAGTTTCTGAGCCGGCTGGACACCCCCGAACTCCGGCCCGAGGTGGTCACCGACGACGCCCGATCGCGTCCGCGGCGCTACCGCGAGGAGGCGGCCCGGCGGGCGGCGGCCCGGGACTTCACCGGGCGCACCGAGGCGTTCCTGCACGACAGCGACATCCGCCTGGAGCTGCGGGCCGCCCAGGAACCGGACATCGACCGGGTGGTCGAGCTGATCGCGCGGACCCACCGGCTCAACACCACCGGCGAGGAGTGGTCGCCGGAGCAGGTGCACCGGGTGGTCGCCGACCCGGGCTGGTTCGTGCCGGTGGCGCGGCTCTCCGATCGCTTCGGCGACTACGGGCTGATCGGCGCCGCGCTGGTGGACCGTACGGCGGCCCAGGACTGGCGGCTCCGCCTGTTCACCGTCTCGTGCCGTGCCGCCGGCCGCGACGTGCCGGGCGCGTTCCTCAGCCGGGTGCTGGCCGCCGCGCGAGCCGCCGGAGTCGGGTGGCTCACCTGCGACCTGCGGCCCAGCGAGGCGAACCTGGAACTGCGGGTGCTGCTGCGCGCGGCCGGATTCGTCCCCGCGCCGGAACCCGCGGCGGACAGCCTGCTCGCGCTGCGCCGCCGGACCGACGCCGACCTCAACCCGCCGTCCTGGTTGACGATCACCGAAGGATTCGATCGTGCCTGACATCGTCGACACCGACCTGCGGAAACTCCTCGCCAAGGTCACCGCGCTGCCGGCCGCCACGGTGGACGCGCTGGCCGACGACACCCCGCTGCTGACCGGCGAACTCGGCATCAGCTCCCGGGCCGGCGCTCAACTGCTCCTGGCCGTACGGGACCGGTTCGGGGTGGACGTCGGCCAGGAGGATCTGGCGCTGACCTCGCTGGAATCGATCGGCAGCCTCAGCGCCTTCATCCGCGCCCGGCTGCACTGACCGCGACGCCGCCCCCCTCCAGCAGTGCGGCGGCGTCCGCCATGACGACGTCCAGTCGCCCGGCGGCCAGCACCGTGACGGCGCCGGCGTAGCCCGGTCCGACCGGCAGATCGGCCATCGCCGCCGGAACGTCGCCACTGGGATAGCCGCGCAGTGCGGGCGGTTCGCCCGCCCGGCCCACCAGCACCCGGGCCAGCGGCACGGCGATGCCGTCGCCGGTCGCCTTCACCACCGACTCCTTGCGGCACCAGTACGTGAAGAAGTCCTCGTCGCGCTCCAGCGGTTCGCCGGGCGCGAGGCACAGCGTGGACAGGCCGGCGATGTCCTTCGGCTTGATCTCCTCCAGGTCGACGCCGACCGGCGCCACCGAGGTCAGGGCCACGGCGACCCGCGCGCCGCTGTGCGACACCGAGGCGTGCAGATCCGTACCCGGCAGTTGCGGTTTGCCGTGCGGGCCGGAACACCGCCGACAACGGCGATCGATGCGTACCGCCGCGGGTGGGGTCGCCGTGCGCGCGCCGACCGCGAGCCGCAGCAGGGCGACGGCCGTGGTGAACCGCACCCGGTCCTGATCCTGCCGGAAGCCGGCCCGGCGCTCGCGCTCCTCGGCGTTAAGCAGGGCGGAGTGCCGGTTTTGCGCGAGTACCGTGTCGGCGACGAATACGTGACAGGTGATCCGGTCCACCCGGCGATGCTAACCCGGGGCGCCGCGAAGAGGGCCCTGCGTGCGCGGGATGCGCTGCTATGGTCGGCGCATGACTTTGACGCCTGGCGATGTGGCTCCCGACTGGGAACTCCCCACGGCCGACGGTTCGACGCTCCGGCTGAGCAGCCTCCGGGGACGGCGGGTCGTGTTGTACGCCTATCCGGCCGCGATGACCTCCGGATGCACCACCCAGGCGTGCGATTTCCGGGACTCGCTCGCCTCGCTGACCGGCGCGGGTTACCAGGTGGTCGGGATCTCGCCGGACCCGCCGGACCGGCTCGCCGAGTTCGCCGAGCGTGACAGTCTGACGTTCCCGCTGGTGTCCGACACGGGGTCGGCGGTGCTCAAGTCCTACGGCGCTCACTTCCAACGCGAGCGCAACGGCCGTACGCTACAGGGGGTCGTCCGGTCCACTTTCGTGATCGACGAGGAGGGTCGCATCGAGCGCGCGTTGTACAACGTGATTCCGACCGGCCACGTCGCCGCACTCCGTGCCGAACTCGGCGTCGACTGATCGAGTCGCCCCCGAACGCGAGACCTCGACTTCATTGAACTCCGCGGACGTGTCGTGGGCGCCGACGGCGCACGGGCGGCATCCGCAACGGGAGGGATGTATCAGTGGCCGACGTCGTTCTCCTCACGCCCCGCGAGATTTCCACCGGCGGGCCGAGCATCAACAACCAGGAAGTCTCGATCAGCGACGGGGAATATCTCCGCCTGGACCCGAGCCTGCGCCTGTTCTACGAGAAGGTGCGCGAGAACCTGGGACTGGCCTGCATCACCGGGCACCTGCGGCACGCCGGCTACTCGGTGCGCATGACGAACCTGCACGGCCGCAGCCCCAGTGACGAGGCGATCGTCGAGCTGATCCGCCAGGAACGCCCGCGGTTCGTCGGCATCAGCATCATGTACGACCTGCACATCATCGACGCGCTCCGGCTGGTGCGCTGCGTCCGGCGCGCCGACCCCGACGTGGTCGTGTCCATCGGCGGCGCGTTCTGCACGTACAACGCGAAGCTGATCGCCGGGCTGGCGCCCGAGGTGGACTTCGTGGCGTTCGGCGAGGCGGAGAACACCGTCGTCGGCGTCATGGACGCGATCGACGCGGGCACCGACTGGCGCCAGGTCCCGGGCCTCTACTACCGCGACAACGGCGAGATCCGGACCAGCGGCATGCCGGTGCTGGTTGATCTGTCCCAGTCGGTCTGGCCGGCCCGCGACCTGCTGGAGACCCACCGGGCGGCGGGCATCCCCACCCGGGTCGCGTCGACCTTCACAAGCCGGGGCTGCCACGCCAAGTGCACCTTCTGCTACGCGCCCCGCCAGCCGGGGATCACCGACGGGCCGTGGCGGCTGCGCCCCGCGGTCGACGTGGTCGACGAGATCGAGTACCTGCAGCGCGAGTTCGGCACCCGGTTCGTGTGGTTCAACGACGACAACTTCGGCGGGGCGTTCGCCGACGGGTTCGGCCACGCCGTCGAGTTCGCCGAGGCGGTGGTCCGGCGCGGCCTCAAGTTCAGCTTCCACGCCGAGTTCCGGGTCGACTCGGGGCTGATCGATCACTCCGCGCTGGACCTGCTGCACCGCGCCGGGATGAAGTCCGCCCTGCTGGGTCTCGAGTCCGGTTCGGCGGGGGTGCTGAAGCGGTTCAAGAAGGGCACCACGGTGGCGTACAACTTCGACGCCGCCCGGATCTTCCGCAACAAGGGCCTGGAGCTGGACCCGGGCTGGATCATGGTGGAGCCGCAGACGTCGTTGGACGACCTGTGGGAGAACCTGCAGTTCATCGTCGCCTCCGACGTGCACCAGTCCAACCACACCGACAACCCGTTCCTGTTGATGAACCGGGCCATCGCGCTGCGCGGCACGGAGATGTTCGACGCGATCACCGACCCGCTGCCGCCGCCGGAGATGGCGGATATGGACGAGGCGGCGTACAAGGTGCTGCTGGAGGCCCGCCGCGACTACCGCATCCCGGACACCCGGGTCGAGGCGCTGTGGTCGGTGTGGAGCGACGTGGCGGGGGAGCTGAGCGACCGGCGGGAGAACCGGCTGCCGTTCCTGGCCAACACGCTCGCGGTCACCTGCCGCGCCCGCGGTGCGGAGGCCGGGCCGGCGAAGGCCATGCTGGCCGCGCTGCGGCGTTGGCGCAACGACCTGCCGCAGCTCTTCGCGGCGTACCTCAATCTCGGTCTGGTGATGGCCGACCAGAACCCGTCGGGGGTCCAGGGGCGGTTCGACAGCGAGGTTCGGGCGATGGTGGCGGAGTTCGACCAGATACACCTGGGCATGTCGTTCGCCGAGTTCGAAGCGGCCGTGGACCGGGCGGCCGGCCAGCCGGAACCCGTCGCGGCCGGGTAGGCCGCCACCGGCGACCGCATGTCTCAACGGGGAGAAACCACCACATGATCGTCACGGACGACCGTGATCTCGATCGGCTGCTGCTGATCCGGCGGTTCGAGGAGAACCTGCTGCGGCTGTTCGCCGACGGTGCCGTCGCCGGCACCACGCACACCTGCCTCGGCCAGGAGTACATCCCGGTCGCGCTGGCCCCGCTCGCGCCGGACGCGTTCGTCTTCAGCAACCACCGGGGCCACGGGCACTACCTCGCCCACTGCGACGACCCGGAGGGTCTGCTCGCCGAGCTGGTCGGGCGCGCCGGCGGCGTGTCCGGCGGGTACGGCGGCAGCCAGCACCTGCGACGCGACAGCTTCGTCTCCACCGGCATCCAGGGGGAGAGCCTGCCCGCCGCGGCCGGCGTGGCCCTGCACTTCAAGCACACGAACCAGCGCCGGATCGTGCTGGTCTACATCGGCGACGGCACCTGGGGCGAGGGCGCGGTGTACGAGGCGCTGAACCTCATCCAGCTGTGGCGCCTCCCCGTCCTGCTCGTCGTGGAACACAACGGGATCGCCCAGTCCACGCCCACCGACCGGCAGATGGCCGGGACCGTCCCGGCGCGGGCGGCGGCCTTCGGCATCGGCTGCACCGAGATCACCACCACCGACCCGGCCGCCATCCGCGCGGAACTGGCCCCGCACGTCGACCGGGTCCGCGACGATCAGGTCCCGCACGTGGTGGTCTTCCACACGGTCCGGCTCGGCCCGCACAGCAAGGGCGACGACTCGCGGGACCCCGAGGAGCTGGCCGCGCTGGCCGAGCGGGACTGGCTGCGGCACTACGCCCGGGACCACCCGGAATCGTTCGCCGACACCGACGCGCGGGTCCGCGAGCGGATCCGGCGGCTGACCGAGGACGTGCTGGCCCGTCCGGCGGCCGGGGACGCGTGGTGAGCGCCGGCAAGCGGATCGCCGAGGAGCTGAACGAGGCGCTGCACGCCGCGTTCGCAGCCGACCCGGGGGCGTTCCTGCTGGGCGAGGACATCGCCGACCCGTACGGCGGGGCGTTCCGGGTCACCAAGGGCCTCTCCACCGCGTACCCGGACCGGGTGCTGAGCACGCCGATCAGCGAGGGCGCGATGCTGGGGGTGGCCGGCGGTCTGGCGCTGTCCGGTCACCGGGTGATCGTCGAGGTGATGTTCGGCGACTTCCTGGCCCTCGGATTCGACCAGGTGCTCAACTTCGCCACCAAGTCGGTGTCGATGTACGGCACCCGCACCCCGATGCCGCTGGTGGTCCGCGCCCCGGTCGGCGGCGGGCGGGGCTACGGCCCGACGCACAGCCAGAGCCTGCAGAAGCACTTCATCGGCATCCCGCACCTCGCCCTGTACGAGCTGTCGCCGCTGCACGACCCGGCGGAGACGCTGACCGCCGTGCTGGCCCGCGACGAGCCGTCGATCCTGTTCGAGGACAAGATCCTGTACACCCAGCGGCGCTACCGGGACGGCCGGGTGGACGACCGGCTGACGTTCGGTCACCTCGACGCCGAGCGGTGCTGGGCGCACGTGCGCGCGAGCACGCCCGGCCGCAACGGGAGGGTGGTGCTGATCGCCACCGGCGGCGTGGCGCACCGGGCGGTCGCCGCCGCGCACCAACTGCTCGTCGAGGACGGCCTCGACGTGCACGTCCTCGTGCCGTCCCTGCTGTACCCCGCGGACCTGGCAGCGGTGCTGCCGCTGCTCGACGATGCCGACAGCGTCTGGGTCGCGGAGGAGAGCACCGCCGGCGGCACCTGGGGGGCCGAGGTCGCGGCCGGGTTGCACCGCGACGCCTGGCACTCGTTGAAGCAACCGGTGCGCCTGCTGCACTCGGCGGACCGGATCATCCCGGCCGCGCCGCATCTGGAACGCCGGATGCTCCTGCAGGCCGAGACCATCCGGGACGCGATCCGGGCGGAGGCCCGCCAGACTCCCCGGCAGCCTCGCCCGCGACCGACCGCCACCGTCCCGACACCTGCCGAGGCGGTGCCGAGTGCCGAGGTGGCCCAGGTGACCCCGTCGTCGCCGGCCGTGCGCGTGCCGAAGCTGAACAACAACGACGACACGTACGTGCTGACGGAGTGGCTGGTGGAAGACGGTGACCCGGTCCTCGCGGACACCGCCGTCGCGGTCGTGGAGACGTCCAAGGCGGCGGAGGAACTGGTCGCGGGCGTGGACGGCAAACTCCGGATCCGGGTGCCGGCCGGGGACAACTGCGCCCCCGGCGATGTCATCGCGCTGGTCTCCGCACCGACCGACCACCGCGGCGAGCCCGAGGCGCCCGGCGTCGCCGCGCCGGACGAGGTCACGATCCACCCGCTGTCCGATTCCCAGCTTCGAGGGCTGGCCGCGGCGACCGCGTCGCACCACGAGATCCCGCCGGCGTTCAGCCTGGTCCGGGTCGAGGTGGTGGCGGCGTCGGCGACCGCCCTCACCGAGCTGGCCGTGCAGGCCCTCGGTGAGCTGCGCGCCGAGTTCCCGCTGCTGTACTCCACGCGGCTGGCCGACGGGCGGGTGCGGATCGCCGCCGGCGCCCACGTCGCCGTGACCGTGGACCTGCCGGTGGGGACGGCCCTGCCGGTCGTCCGGGACGCCCACCGGCGCACGCTCAGCGAGATCCGTGACGACCTGGCCGCGCTGCGGCTCGCCTCCCACCGGGGGGAACTCGGCGAAGGCGACGACCAGGGCGCGAACATCGCCCTGTCGCTGCACCGGGAGCCCGAGGTGGTGTTCGTCCAGCCGGTCATCCCGCCCGGCATGATCGGCATCGTGTCGATCGGCGGCGACCTCACCGACGTGCGCCTGGACGAGCACGGCAACGCCGTCGAGCGGACCACCGCCGGGGTCGGCCTCACGTACGACCACCGGGTGGTGAACGGGCAGCTGGCCAACGGTTTCCTCAGCCGGCTCAAGGCCCTGCTGGAACACCCGGCCTGACCGCAGGACCGGTCCCGGCCGGTCCCGTCACCCCGCGTACGCGCGCCGCTGGATGTCGTACAGCTCCGCGTAGGTCCCGCCCGCGGCGATCAGCTCGTCGTGGGTGCCCCGCTCGATCACCCGACCGGCGGAGACCACCAGGATCAGGTCGGCCATCCAGATGGTGGAGAACCGGTGCGACACCATCAGCGTGATCGTCCCGTGTTCCGCGCCGAGCCGCCGGGCCAGGGCCGCGTGCCGTTCGAAGATGGCGTGCTCGCTGACCGCGTCGAGGGAAGCGGTCGGCTCGTCCAGCAGCACCAGCACCGGGTTCTGCCGCATCGCGCCGCGGGCCAGGGCGACCCGCTGCCACTGACCCTCGGACAGGTCGACGCCATCGAAGCGCCGGCCCAGCTGGGTGTCCAGGCCGTCCGGCAGCCGGTCGATGATCTGTACGGCGTCGGCCTCCCGCACGGCCTGCCGCAGCCGGTCCTCGTCGTCGAGGGCCGGCAGGTCACCGATGCCGATCGCGTGGCCGGCCTTGATCTCGTACCGGACGAAGTCCTGAAAGGCGGCCGAGGTCGCGGCGCGCCACTGCTCAGTGTCGATGTCGTCCAGATCGACGCCGTCCACGGTGATCCGCCCCTGCTGCGGGCGGTAGAACTTGCTCAGCAGCTTGACCAGCGTCGTCTTGCCCGAGCCGTGCTCGCCGACGATCGCGACCACGCCGCCGGCCGGCAGGTCCACGGTGAGTGGCCCGAGCACGGTGTCCGGGTTCCCCGCGTAGTGGAAACTCACGTTCTCCAGGCGGATGCCTCTCTCCAGCCGCTGCGGCGCGGGCCGGCCGGGCTTCGGCGCCTGCGCCTGCGCGTGCGCCACCAACCAGCGGTACGGCGTCGCGAGCGCCATCCCCCGGCGCATGTGGGTGAGGTTGTACTGCACCCACTGGAAGTCGCCGCGAAGCTGACCGGCCAGGATGATGACGAGGATGAGGTCACCGATGCTGCGGCGGCCGTCCGCGACCAGGTACACCACGAAGGCCAGGCCACCGGCGTACCCGACGACGAACAGGGCGGAGCTGAGCACGGCCAGCCCGGCGGCGCGGGCCCGGGCGGCGGTCTGGAGCCGGCTGACCCGCCGCCACGCGTCGTCGGCCGTCTTCATCAGCGTGCCGGCCGTGCCGTTCACGCGGATCTCCTTGCCGGCCGACGCCCGCGTGGCGATCTCGTGCATGTGCTGTTCCACCCGGGCGTCCTCGGCGCTGGCCAGGGCGGCCTCGCTCACCCCGTGGTACGCCCGGCGGTTCAGCAGCACGGCCGGGACGGTGAGCACCAGCAGGAGCAGCAGCAGCGGGTGCACGCTGCCGAGCAGGATCAGCGTGACGCCGAGCTGCACGACCAGCGCGACGGTCTCCGGGACCGCCCAGCCGGCCGCGGCGATCTCGTAGCCCTTGCCGCGGAGCATGTTCAGCCGGTCCACGTAGTCGGCGCGTTCCAGGTGGCCGAGGCCGTCGATCCTGGCCGCGATGTTCTGGATCTCCGGGTCGATCTGCAGGTACCCGATCCGGTCCGCCAGGTCGGAGCGGAGTTCGAACTGCACGTACGCCCCGATGGTGGCGAGCCCGAAGCCGAGCCCGCCGACCAGGGCGGCGAGGAACACCCCCTCCAGGGCGCCGTCCGCCACCTGGTCCACGATGGCGCGGATGGCCAGGCCGGTGGCGGCGAACGCGCCGACCTGGGCGACCAGCAGGAACCCGATCAGGGCGGTGATCCGGCGGTCCAGCCGCCAGGACCGGGCGACGATCTCCCGCCAGACGCTGACGGTACGGCCGGCGCTCATCGGGCGTTCCCTTCGAGGGCGGACCCGTCGGTGGTCTCGAACCGCTTGGCCTGCACCTTGAACATGGTCGCGTACTCCCCGTCCAGGGCCATCAGCTCGTCGTGGCTGCCGGACTCCCGGATCACGCCGTCGCCGATGACCACGATCCGGTCCGCCTCCCGCACGGTCGACAACCGGTGCGAGATGAGCACCACCGAGACGTCGCTGGCCGCGCTGATCACCTTGCGGAACACCTCGAACTCGGTACGGACGTCCAGGTGGGCGGTCGGCTCGTCGAGCACCAGGATGCGCGCTTCCTTCCGGACCGCGTACAGGGCGCGGGCAAGGGCCACCCGCTGCCACTGACCGCCGGAGAGGTCCACGCCGCCGGACCGGGCCGGGGAGAGCGGTGTGTCCCACCCGGACGGCAACCCGGCGACCAGATCCTCGATGCCGGCGTCGGCCCCGGCGGCGCGGACCGTCTCCGGGTCGGCGTCGCCCTGCCGGCCGAGCGCGATGTTGTCGGTCAGAGTCAGTTGATAGCGCAGGAAGTCCTGGAAGATCACCGAGAGCCTACGGCGCCAGGAGCTGATGTCGAGCTCGCGCAGGTCCACCCCGTCCACGGTGATCCGGCCCGCGTCCGGTGCGTAGAGGCCGGCGAGCAGCTTGGTCAGCGTCGTCTTGCCGGCGCCGTTGAGGCCCACCACCGCCAGCACCTCACCCGGCCGGATCTCCAGGTCCAGGTCCTGCAACACCGGCCGGGTCGTACCCGGGTAGGCGAATCGGACCTGCTCGAAGCGCACCAGCGGGATGCCCGCCGGCGCGGCGGCGGTCCCGGTCACCGGCATCGGCGCGGGCCAACGGCGCAGCCGCCGCAACGCGAGCAGCGGCGGCTGGCCGGCCTCCAGGTGCAGCATCTCCGGGTTGACCGCGGCCTGCCCCAGCAGGGCGGCGACCGCCGCCAGGTTCGCCGCGAGGTGCGCGATCGACATCTGCCCGTCGGCCGCCATGCTGCCGAGGGCGAACAGGCTGCCGACACCGGCCGCGACGATGGCGAGGAACCAGATCCACTGGCGGCGCAGCTTCGCCATCTTCGCCGCCCGGAACGGCCGCAGGTGCGCTTCGGCCGACTCCCGGTGGTGCCGGGCGGCCCAGCCGGCGAGGCCGAAGATGCGGATCTCCTTGGCCGGGCCCGGCTCGGTCAGCACCGAGGTCCAGTACTCGGCGCGGCGGCGGTCGGGCAGGCCGGCCACCCAGGCGCGTACCGGGCGCAGCAACTCCCGGCGCTGGGTCGTCCGATAGAGGAACAGCAGGGCGACGAGGGCCAGTGCCAGCCACAGGGCATCGCGGGCGATGACCGCCGCCGCCAGGACCACGCCGATGTACCCCGACGCCACGCACATCTGGGCCCACACCGCGGCGCCCGGGGTGCCCTCGGTCCAGTTGTCCGGCTCGCCGGCCGCCCGGCGCAGATCCTCCTGGTACTCCGCCGACTCCAGGTGGGCGATGCCGGTGGGTCCACAGGCGACGGCGGCCACCTCACGCCGGTGCGCGCCGTCGATCCGCCTGATCAGCGCGTACTGGATGGGGTCCATGCCCTGCTCGATCACCTGGCTGAACAGCATCACCAGCACCAGCGGCACCAGCGCGGCCCACGCGCCGACGTCGGCGGCCAGCCGGTCCACCACCCCGGCCGCGGCGAGGGCGATGACCGCCGGCACGACGGCCTGGGCCAGCAGCATGGCGGAGGCGCCGATCAGCAGGCCGGTGCCCATCCGGGGAAGCAGGCTGAGCAGCAGGAGACGCCGCCGCAGCGGGGACAGCTCATCATCGGTACCGGCCGGCACCCGGTCCTCCTTCCTGATCAAGGCGCGATCGGCTTCAGGGCGAGGAGGTAGTGCTCCAGGGCGCGCTCGTCCAGGCTCTCGACGAAGCCGGCGGCGGCCGTACGGGACCGGGCGGAGATGTCGGCGTAGTGGCCGGGGTCGTCGACGAGCCGGCGCACCGCGGACACCCACGGCGTCAGGTCCTGGTCGGGCAGGTCCGGCACCGGGCGGGCGCGGTCGGCCGTGGCGTCGTAGGACTCGATCCGCCGCACCGGCAGTGAGTAGGGAACGCCCAGTTTGGCCTCGACCAGGCCGGCGATCGAGGCGGCGAGGACGGGGACTCCGCGCAGCATCGCGTCCACACAGCTGAACCCGAACGTCTCGTCCCACAGCGACGGCACCACGAGCATCCGGGTACGCCTCAGCAGGACGTCGATGTCGTCCACCGGCTCGGTGATCTCGATGTTCGGCACCCCCGCCAGCCGCTCCCGATCCTCGGCGGTGGTGCCCCAGGTGGGCACCGCGAGGAAGGGCAGCTCGGGGAGTGCTTCGGCCAGCCCCAGGAAGATCGGCAGACCCTTGTACCCGCACGGGTTGATCATCGTGATCGAGCCGGTGTCCCCGGCCGCGCCGCGCACCTGCGGCACCGGCCCGTAGACCGGCAGGTAGATCAGCTCCGACGGCAGGCCGCCGTGGTCGGAGAGGTACGACCCGACGGCCCGGCTGATCGCCACCACCCCGGCGGCCCGGCGGACCAGGCTCGCCCCGGCCGTGCTCGGGTAGAACGCGGCCGGGCCGAACGGCAGCTGCTGGATCGTGTACGCCAGGTACACCACCCGGCCCGGGGCGGCGCCCAGCGCGGCGGCGAGCACCATCCCGCCCGGGTCGTCGGAGGGCACCACGATCCAGTCCGGCTCCACCTCGGCAGCCACCGACTTGATCCGACGCATCAGCCGGGACGGCGACCGGACCGAGTGCACCGTCACCCCGCCCAGGTCGTAGACCACGGCGGTGTCGTCCGTCCGGACGTCCTGCGCGCCGAGCCCGGCCAGCCGCTCGGCCGGGTCGCCGCCGGTGGCCATGACCCCGGTCAGCGGCGCGACGACGTGGCACTCGTGGCCGTTGGCGACCAGGCTCTCGGCCAGCAGCCGGTTGGCCTTGTTCGCGCCGCCGTGCGCCGGCACGTGGATCATGTTCTGGGCGAACAGGACCTTCACCGCGTCGCCCCGTCCGTCGAGCCGGCCACGTGCCGGCCGGAGTCCGTCGCCACCAGTGCCTCCAGTGCCTCGCCGGCGCGGCGGACCGCGACGGCGGGATCGTCATCGGCCAGTTGTGCCGCCGCGCGGTCGCCGAACCCACTGTCGTCCAGCGCCCGGCGCAGCAGGTCCCCCGTCGTGGCCGGCGCCCAGTCGGCCGGACCGGCCCATTCCGCCAGGCCGCGGGCGGCCAGCCGGGCGGCGTTGTCCGGCCGGTCCAGCCCGTGCGCCAGGATCAACTGCGGCGTGCCGGCGCGCATCGCCCGCATCGCCGTGCCGATGCCGCCGTGGTGGACGACCGCGTCGAACCGGGGCAGCGCGGCCGTGAACGGCACCCGGGGCACCCACCGCACGCCCTCCGGCAATCGCTCGGGCAACAGGTCCCTGTGCGGGGTGACCACCACCGCGGTGCAGCCGGCCGCCGCCACCGCCGCCAGCGCGGCCGGATAGAACTCGGCGTGCAGCATCCGGCCGGTGCCGCCGGTGACCAGGACGGCGGGCCGCTGGGTCCCGGGCAGCTCGGCGTCGTCGGCGGAGCCGGTCTCGGCGTCGTCGCCGGGGATGAAGCCGGCGAGGTGGGTGTCTGCCGGTGCGCGGATCCCGGCGTCGTCGAACCACCGCGGCCACAGCGCCAGGGTCAGGCCGGCCGAGCGCGGCCAGGCTCTCCGGTCCGGCACCGGGCCGAGCCCGAACTCCGCCCGGATGTGGTCGAGGTCGTCGCCGAGGCCGCGCATCAGGAAGTGGGCACCGACCTCGGCGGTGATCAGTTGTGACGGGTACAGCGCCACCCAGGCCGCCGGCGCGCCCAGCAGCTCGGCCGCGATCAGCACCGACAGGGCCGACCCGTGCCGTCCAACCAGGACGGTGTCGCCCGGCCGGTGCCGGGCGGCCATCTCGGCGATCTCGGCGCGGAGCTGCGCGAACAGCCCGTTGCGGTCATAGAACTCACGCAACGCGCGTGGGCTGCGAAGATTCAGAAGATCCGGGGTGTACGCCAGGTGCCGCTCGTACTGCTCGTCGGTGTCCAGCGGGACGAACTCGGCCCCGGCCGCCGCGACCCGCTCCGCGTACGGCGCGTGGGTCATCAGCACCACGTCGTGCGCGCGGGCCCGCAGTCCCTCGGCCAGCCCGATCATCTGCAGGATGTCGCCCGCGGTGCCGCGGGTGACGAGGAAGACCAGGCTCATCGGCCGGCGACCGCGGCGGCGCGGGCCCGGTCGATGGCCCGGGCGCTGGCGGCCACCGTGAAGTCGTCCTCGAACAGGTCCGCGATGTCCACCTCCACCTGGTAGAGGTCCCACACTTCCTGGAGGAACCGAACCAGTCCGAGCGATTGGCCGCCGAGATCGAAGAAGTCGGCATCGCCCGAGGTGGGCGTCACGCCGAGAATGGTGGTCCAGATCCGGACGACCGTTTCCTCGGTCGCGGTGAATCGCTCAGCAGCCATTGCTGTCCTTTCGTGCGTGGCCGGCCGATCAGAGATCGCGGATCAGCGCGGCCAGGGCGGGATAGCCCGCGGACGACATGATCGATTGGTGGTCGCCGGGGAGGCGGCGCACGGTCAACCGCGAGATCTGCGGCGACCAGGGGTCGGGAGCATCGGATGACCCGCCAGCCGGATCGGAGCTGCGGATCGACAGCACCGGGCCGGGGTAGGGCCGTGGGCGGTAGGCGGCCGCGGCGGCCTCGTTGTGCCGGCAGACGTCAAGAATGCGGCCCAGGCGTTCGAGAGGGTACCGCGGCGGGACGCGCCGCTGGGCCGCCGCGGCGGCGCGTACCTCGGTCAGTGCCGCCTCCCTCGGCAGCGCGGAGAATCCGTCGGTCACCAGATCGACGTTGAGCACCTGATTGGTCAGGATCGACCAGGCCGTGTCGGAGCCGGTCGACCGGTACGCGGGGTCACCGTCGACGGCCACCACCAGCGGCGGCTCGTCGAGCAGGTCGGCCAGCAACCGGGCGGCCTCCAGCGCCAGGACGGCGCCGAGGGAGTAACCCAGGAACAGGCTGCGCCCGGCGGGCGGGTCGGCGGCGATCTCGGTGGCGTACCGGTGTGCCATGTCGAGCACCGCCGGATCGCCGGACTCCTCCTGGCTCAGCCCGGCCGACTCCAGGCCCAGGACGAGCCGGTCGCGCCCGATGTGCGGGGCCAGCTCGCCGTACGGCGCGACGGTGCCGCCGAAGGCGTGGAAGCAGTAGAGCGGCGGACCGGCCGTGCCCTTCTGGACCACGGTCATGCAGCGGGCCGGCGCGGATGGTGTTTCTGCCACGGGCACCCCGCTTCGATCGGGCGGGAAGGTCGATCAGGCGCACGCCCGGCTCGTCGGGGCGCCGGCCCTGTCGCGTCCCCGCGTACGCAGCCCGGGTCAGGCACAACCTGATCTTGACATCGATGTCGTGCAATGCTCGCGGATCGCTGACGTCCGGTCAACGGCGATGCCGCGCTCCGCAGTGGAGGGTATACGACGGACGCCCGGCGGGGCGTCCCCCGCGCACCCGCTGTGGTAGGAAGGAGGTCACCGGTCGATGATGATCGCTTTCTGGGGATGCTGATGGCGGAAGACGACCGGGTGTCCGCCCACCCGGCGTGGTCGGTGCGGGCAACGGAATGGACCCTGCGTGGCTACAGCACGGCACGGCCCGCGCGTGCCGCCGATCGCGGTACGGCGGTCCTGCTGCTCCCGGCCGAGCCCGAACCGGCGACCCGGGTGCGCGCCGCCTACCGGCTCGCCGGGTACCGCACGTCGGAGATCGGCGCCGATCCGGCCGACGAGGACGCCTGGCGTGCGGTGTTCGACGCCCCGGTGACCGCGCTGGCATACGCGACGTTCTTCGGCTGCTCACCCAAGGGCAGCCGGGACGGCCTCCGCGCCTGTATCGAAGCCGTCGCGCACGCACAGCGCCGCCCGATGACCGTGACGGTCCTGGCCACCCACAGCGTCGACGTCACCGGCGCGGAGCACCTCGATCCCGCCGTGGCCGCGCTGCACGGCCTGGTGGAGTGGGCCGGGCGTGAGCATCCCGACCTGCGGATCAGCGTGATCGACGCGGAGCCGGCCGTCAGCCCCGACGTCCTCGCGGGCCGGCTGGCCGACGGCTCCGAGCCGGTCGTCGCGCTGCGGGGCACCTCGGTCTGGACCCCGGCGTCGAGAACGCTGCACCTGCCGTCCCCGACGAGTCCCCCGCCGCTGCGCCGCCACGGCGTCTACCTGATCACCGGTGGTCCCGGCCGGATCGGTCCGGCGGTCGCCCGCAGCCTGGCCGCGACCGGTATGCAACCCCGGATCGTCCTGCTGGACACCTCGGCCGCCCCGTCCGGGGCCGAGGCGCTCCACGTGCGGGCCGACGTGACCGATCCGGTGTCGCTGCGCCGGGCCCTCGACACCGTCACCGGCAGGTCCGGGCCGGTGCACGGCGTGGTCCACCTCGCGGACGGCGACGGAACCGACGTCCTCGCGCTGGACGAGGTGTTCCGGGACCAGTCGCCGCTGGACTTCGTGGCGTTGTGTTCCACCGCGGCGGCTCAGACCGGTCCGTGGGAGGCCGCACTGGCCTTCCGGGATGCGTACGCCCGACAGCACAGCCGTGGCCCCACCCGTACGGCGTCGGTGCTGTTGCCGGTGCAGCCCGAGGAGACCGAATCCGGCGCCGATCCGGCCGAGTACCGCCGGGTGCTGAGCGCGGCGGCGGACTGGGCGCTGGACGAGCACCGCTGGGGCAGCCGTCCGGTGGTTCCGCCGTCGCTGCTCGTGGAGCTGGTCGTGGTGGCGGCGCGCTCACGTGCGATCGTGCCGCAGGACCGGGGTGTCGAGCTTCGTGACGTCGCTCAGCTGTCCGGGGTGGACGGCCGTCGTCCGGTCGAGGTGGGCGTCTCCTTCCTCGGGACCGGTGACGACTGTCGGTTCCGGGTGCGCTCCCGTCGAGCGGACGGCTCCGGCCCGTGGATCTGGAACGTCAGCGGCCGGGTCGGCGCCGCCCCGGACCGCGGCGAGCCGGTGGACGTCGACCGGTTGCGGCGCACCGCCCGGCGTGCCGGACCGCCGCCGGTCGGTGACGGATGGCTGACCCTCGGCCCTCGATGGGACTTCGGCGGCACCATGTCCGCCACGCCGGACGGAAGCCTGCTGTCGTTGTCGCTACCGGCGGCGTTCCACCGTGACCTCGCCGCACATCCGCTGCACCCGGGCCTGTTCGACCGGGCGCTGACACCACGGCAGGAGCGCGCCGGCGACCGGCAGGGTCCGGTCGTCCCGTTCGTGCACGGCCGGGTCAGCGTCCATGCGCCGCTGCCGGCCGACATCCTGGTGCATCTGCGGCCGGCCGGGACCACCGGCGACGTCGACGCCCGGGACGCCGACATCTATCACCCGAGGACCGGTGAGCTGCTGGTCCAGGTCCGGTCCTACACCGACCGGCGGGTGTCCCCGGCCGAGTACGACCGGCGCACGTCCGCCCCACCCGCCAGCGGACCGGCCCGGCCGGATCCCGATGACGCGGTGGCCGCGCTATGGACCGTGTTGACCGGCCCGTATCCGCCGGCGATCGCCCTGGTGCCGGCCGGTGACAGCCCCACGCCGGCCGGAGCCGTTCCTGCCGTGCCGCCGTCGGTGACGGCTCCCGCCGGTGGCGACGACCTCGAAGACCTGCTGCTCGACTGGTGGGGGCAGGCGCTCGGCGTCAGCGGCATCGGCCCCTCGGACGACTTCTTCGATCTGGGCGGGGACTCGCTGACCGCGGTGCGGGTCGCGGCGCGCCTGCGGGAGACGTTCGGCGCGGACCTGGGCATCGGCATCCTCTTCGAGGCCAGCACCGTGGGCCGGCTCGCGGAGCGGCTACGGGCACACGACCGGAAGGAGATCAGATGAGCTTCGGGCTCGTGTCGTTCGGGCAGACGCTCGGCGAGCCGACACCGGTGGCCGACGCGGTGGCCGAGTACACCGGGGACGAGGAGCGGATCCTCGGCTACGGGTACCGGACGATGCACCGCTGCCCGCCGGAGGTCGGCCTGACCGACCTGGCCGTGGAGGCCGGTGCGAAGGCGCTGACGGCGAGCGGCACCGACCCCGGTGAGCTGGATCTGGTCGTGATCGCCATCACCGACATCGTCGAGTACCTGTACTGGGACGCGGCGGCGAAGGTGGCGCACCGGCTGGGGGCGTCCCGGGCCGAGGCGGTGTTCCTGACCCAGGCGTGCACCACCGGGGTGATGAGCCTGGACACCGTGGCCGGGAAGTTCGCCACCCATCCCGGCTACTCGACGGCTCTGGTGATCGCGGTCAACCGCACCTGCGAGCCGTACTGGAACCGGATGGACGTCCAGCCCGCGGTGTTCTCCGACGGCGCGGTCGCCACGGTGGCGCGGCGGGGGCACCCGGCGCTGAGATGGCTGGCGACCGAGGTCACGACCGACGGTGCGTACGCCGACTTCTACCGGATGGAGGCCGGCGGCGCGGCGGCCCCGTTCCGGCCGGGCGGCACGGTTGACCCCGCCGACCTGAGGGTGCGCGACGCCTGGGACCTGATGGAGTTCTTCAACTACGACGGCGAGCGGTTCGAGGCGTTCGTCCGGATGCTCGACGAGCGCGGTGCCGAGACGATCCGGCGGGCCTGCGCCCGGGTCGGCGCCGACCTGAACGACGTGGCCCGTTTCATCCTGCCCAACGACAACGTGCGGGCGATGACCTCGATGGCTGCCGTCCTGGGCGTCGAGCTGGCCCGCACCAACGCCGACCTGTCCGCGGGGTACGGTCACCTCGGCGCCGCCGACCAGCTGTTCTGCCTGGCCGAGTACGCCGCGACCGGAGCCCTGGAACCGGGCACCAAGGTCGCGCTGTTCTCGATGGGCCGGGGCATGCACTGGGCGTGCAGCCTGCTTGAGGTGTGACGTCAGCCGTCGGCCGGGAGGTCGCGCAGTGGCCGGTCGAGCGCCCCGTCCAGGCCGACGAGCAACGCGTCGAACCGGTCGAGCAGGGTCCGTACGTCGGTCGCCCGGAACGCGTGATCGTTGTAGCGCGCCTCCAGCACCGCACCGCCGCCGCGCACGGCGAACACCAGCAGATCCAGGTCCAGCCGGCTGAACCCGGTGTGCACGGGGACCTGCGCGAAACTGTCCCGCCCGGCCTGCACCTCCGGCGGGAGGTAGTTGAACATGTACCGGAACAGCGGGCGCCCGTCGGCGCCGTCGTACGCACCGGGGAAGATCTCGTCGATCGACGCCCCGGAGTGCAGCAGCGCGGCGAGGAAGACGTCCCGCCCGGCGGCGACGAGCCGACGGAACGTCGAGGCCGGGTCGACCCGGGCCCGGATCCCCACGATGTTGACGTGGTAGCCGATCGAGTTCCCCGCCGCGGCGTCCCGGGCGTCCAGCGGCGAGCCCACCACGATGTCGTCACCGGCGCCGTGCCGGGCCAGCAGCAGGTGGTACGCGTTCAGCAGCACGACGTTCTCGGTGACCCGCAGCTCCGCGGAGATCGAGGCGAGCGCCCGGGTCGCGCCGGCCGACAGGGGGTGCCGGACGTGACCGCCGGTGAAACTGTCCGTCGGCCCGTCCGACCGGGCCAGGTCCAGCGGGCGGCCGGAGTCCGCGGCGCCAGCCAGTTGCTCACGCCAGTACCGGATGCTCTCCTCGGCCGGCGGCGGCTCGACGAACCGCTCGACCGGACCGACGAGCCGGTCGGGGATGGGGCGGTCCGCCGACAGGTGCCCGTACAGCTCGATCAGCTCGTCGGCGAGGACGCGCGTCGACCGGGCGTCCACGACGATGTGCGGGAGCACGAGACACAACACGTCGCCCACGTCCTCGCCGGTGAGGTGCGCGGCCCGTACCGGCAGGTCGGTGGTGAGGTCGAAGGGCCGGCCGGCGAACGCGCGCAGGTCGGCGTCGAGGGAACCGGCCGTCACGGCGATCGGCTCCACCTTCACCGCCGTACGCGGGTCGCCCGGGTCGAGGACCTGCCGGCCCGGGGTGCCGTCCTCATTGGGAAACAGCGTGCGCAGCGCCGGGTGCCGGCCGATCAGGTGTTGCAGCGCCGTGTGCACGGGCCACCAGCGAAGGCGGTGCGGAAAACGCAGCGCCACCGGGATGTTCAGGATGCCGTGGTCGGGCTCGTACTCGTGGAACAACCAGAGCGCGAGCTCCTTGCGGTTCAGGTCGAACTCGACGCTCGGCATTCGTTGGACCCTAACACGCAGATACTCAGCCAAGCCGATACGCTCGATCGTGGCTGCCGACCTGGGGAAGTGACATGGACCAGAGCGTGACCGTGGTGGAGCTGCCCAGGTCGCAGGCCGGTGTGGCGGCGGCCGTCACGGAGTCGCGCCGGACGATCCCGCCGGGGTTCGCGGCGATCGTCGTCCGGGTCGGCGCGGCGCAGGCGCTCGGCCGCCGACTGACCAAGGCGCACAAGCGGCTCATCGGGCTGCCCGAACTGGTGATGAAGGCGGTCGGCGACCGGCACCGGCAGTTCCCGCTGTGTTTCGGCGCGCTCGACGTCGCCGCCGGGGTGGTCCGGGTGGGCCCGCACGCCGACGTCGGCCTGACCATGGACGTCGGCGGCGGCCTCAGCGTGCCGGTGGTACGGGCCGTCGACGCGATGAGCGTGCCGGACGTCGCGGCGGAGATGATGGCGCACCGGATGACCGCACTGCGGGGCCGCTTCCGGCCGGCCGACCTCACCGGCGCCAACGTGGTGCTGGCCCTGCACAACGACGCCGACGTGCAGACCGCGGTGCCGATCATCCACCCTGGACACACCTGCGTGGTGTCGCTGGCCGCGACCGCTTCCCGGGTGGTGCTCAAGCCCGATGGCGGTCTGGGCACGGAACCGGTGGCTCAGCTCGGGCTGGCGTACGACCACCGGGTGCTGACCGGCCGGCACGCCGTCGCGTTCCTGTCCTCGCTCAAAGCGTCGATCGAGGCTCCGGAGACGTCGATCGGGCGGTGACACGGTCGAGCCCGAAGAAGCGCCGATAGTGCTCGAGTTGGTGCCGCAACATCGGCAGGCCCGGTTGCGTCCGGTGGCCCAGCGCCCGGGCCTGCCGCAACAGGGCCGTCTCGGCCGGCTCCATGATGATGTCCGCGACGGTCGCTCCGCGCGGCACCAGGTGCGGATCGAACGGGAGCGGGTCGCCGGGACGCAGCCCGAGCGGGGTGGCGTTCACGGCGATATCCACCCCTCGAAGGTCTGGTTCGGTCGTGCCGGTGACCTGGCCCGGCCACCGGGTCGCCGCCCGGGCGAGGAACGAGCGCAGCCGCTCGTCGTCTCGATCGCACACCGTCAGACGCCGGACCCCGTCCTGCAACAGGGCGACCGCGATGGCACTGCCCGCACCGCCGACGCCGACCAGGGCGACCTGTCGGCCAGTGACGGTTACGCCGGACGCGGCCAGCGCGGACACGAAGCCGGCCCCGTCGAAGTTCTCGGCGAGCCAGCGCCCGTCCGGCTGCCGGCGCAGCGCGTTGGCGCAGCCGGTGAGCTGCACGGTGGTGCTCCATTCGTCGGCGACCCGGCACACCGCCACCTTGTGCGGGACGGTGATCAGCAAGCCGTCGACGTTGCCTGTGGCCCGCAACCCGTGGACCACCGTGTCGAGGTGTGCGGGGCTGACCTGGACGGGCACCAGGACGGCATCGTGGCCCAGGTCGGCGAAGAGCGCGTTCATCAGCCGCGGGGCCTGCACCTGGACCACCGGGTCACCGAGCACCGCGAACAGCCGGGTCCGGCCGGTGATCGCACGGGCAACGTCCATGGCCGTCAGGCCGCCGGCCGACTCGTGCGGCCGATCCGGTTGGTGATCACGAAGCGACTCGCGGCGGCGGGTCCGTGATTGTCCTTCGGCACTCGCCCACGGTGCCATGCGGTGCTCGGCCCGAGCAACACGACTGCTCCGACGGCCGCGTGGGCGGACTCGCTGGACAGCGCACTCCGGCCCAGGACGCGAACGTCCTGGGCCGGAGTGGTGGCGCGGCTGTCGATCCTGCCGATCAGGCGATATTCGATCAGGAGATGTTGATGTCGCTGCACCACATGTAGGCCTGGTCGAGGTGCGATGCCTGCCAGATCACGAAGAGGACGTGGGGTCCGGTGCGCCCGGAGGTCGACACGTTGAACGAGATGTTCTGCGCCGGCGCGTAGCGTCCGGTCGTCGTGATCAGATCGAGGTTTCCCCACCCGACGCGCTGGGTGGCGGGGTTGAACCCCTGCTTGGTGACGTAAGCCCGGAAGAAGTCGGCACCGTGGCTGGCCTGGTCGTACAGCTGGACCGTGAAGCTGCGGCCGACGTTGGTCCTTCTCCACTCTCCGGGCTGGTTCAGGCTGTTGTTCCTGGAGAGGCCGTTGCTGCACAGCGACCCGTCCGGAGTGCTGCCCTGGTAGTTCCCGCCGAGGCCGTCCCGGAGCTGGCTCATCCAGTTCCACATGGTGTCGGGGTTGGCCTGGAACGCCTGGTAACACATCGGGTCCTGCTGCTGCATGGCCGGGTTCGTGTGGCTGCTTCCCCAGGCTTGCCAGCACTGGTAGGCGCGAGATGCCGGGTTGACGATGGTGCCGTGGGCCTGGGCTACGCCGGACCAGGGCAGCATGCCGACCATCATGGTGAGCACCAGAGCAAGCACTCGAAGGGGCTGGCGGACGGCTGACCGGGTTCGCCCGCCGGATTGATCGAGCTTGCGAGAAGGCATGGTACGTCCTCCGTTCTTTGACGGTGGGGGATCGGTGTGGGAGCGCTTCCGGTAGTGTCGCATCGACAGTTGCAAATATCAACAATGATCTTGTCCGGTCCGTCGTGCCGGCGCCGAGGCCACGGCGATGCCCTCTGCGCCGAGTTGGCCGGAGCCGCCGTCGGTGCAGCTCAGCACCGGTCCACCCCGATCAACCGGGGGTCAGTGCCGTCCGTTGTCCACGAGGGCCAGCGCCAGGTCGTACGCCTCGACGAACTTGCCGTGTGCCACCCAACTCTTGGTGCGCATGTGCCGGGGCCAATCCTCCCGGCGGTCGAGCAGGCGCGCCAGCGGGATGTGGTACGGCCGCTCCACGCAGTGCAGCCCGTCGGTGGAGATCACCCACTGGTCGTTGGGCATCTCGACGACCGGCCCCAGTTCTACCGGCAGCCGGCCGGTCTGTGCGGCGACCGCCGTCCGCAGGGTGTGCACCAGAGCGCCGGTCCATCCGCCGAGCAACGCGTCGGCCTCCACCGCGAGGGCCGCCGCGACCCGGCCGGTGAGGTCCGCCGCGCTCTCTCCGGCGCGCCAGTCGAGCATGTCCAACGGTTGACCGTCGGCCCGTTCCAGCCCCACCGGCAGGCTCGCCGCCTCGGCCGGGGAGCGGGGCGCCCGGATCCGCAGCCGCGCGCCGGACCCGCGCACCTTCACCCGTACCCCGTTCGGCGCGATCGCCGAGACGGAGTCGGCCTCGGCAAGTACCCGGGCCACGGCGCGCTGGGTCGGTGACCGGTCGGCGGCGGCGAACGCCTCGTCCCGGCGTTCGCCGAGCCGCTCGATGTCGTCGCGGCTGGTCGCGCTCAACGCGTCGATCATCGCGGCCGTCGCCGAGACCTCGGTACGCACCTGGGCCAGGTCGCTGGAGATCGACCGGGTCTGCTCCTCGGTACGGCGCATCCGCGCCTCCAGCATCCGGCCGAGGAACAGCAGCGGCATCAGCATCACCAGTGCCGAGCCGAACTGCTGGAGCAGGCCGGGCAGGTAGGACCGGCCCTCGATCAGCCAGCCCGCCACCACCATCCCGGCCCCGACAAGTGTCGCGAGGATCGGCAGGGTGGTGTTGGGGTCGCGGGCGTGTCGCCAGAGCCTGACCAGCATCTGCCTCATCCCCTGGGTGGCGGCGCTCGGTTATCGTCGGGAAGGGACGGTGACGGTCCGGTGTCCTGGACCGCAGGTTCGCTCCATCATTCCGGGCGGTGCCGATGCGCGCGACCGAGACCAGAGTGGTCGGTGTTCCGGTGGCCTACGGGCTGGAGACCTTCCGCAACCGGGTCGATGAGATCGACCACGTCGTCGAGGCGCTGGCGCGGCCCGACACCCGCGTCGTCACCGTCGTCGGCCGGCGTGGCATCGGCAAGAGCGCCCTCGCTGCCAAGGCCACCGAGCGGCTGGTGACGGCCCTCGACGGACACCGTCCCGGCGGCATCGTCAACGTCAGCTCCCGTACCTCCGGGATCAGCCTGGAGCGGATCTTCCTCGACGCCGCCCACCTGCTCGGCCCCGCTGAGGAGGAGCGCCTGCTCCAGGTCTGGTCCAGCGGCCGTTCGGCGGCCGACAAGGTACTCGAACTCTTCACCGCGCTGGCCCCGCTGCGCTGCCTGATCATCGTCGACAACCTGGAGGACCACCTCACGGACGAGGGGGAGGTGACGGACGAGGGCCTGCGGCTCCTGCTCGACCTGGTCTTCCGGGCGCCGGACCCGCCGCGCCTGCTGATCACCAGCCAGGTGCCGCCCGCCCTACCCACGGCGGTCCGCCGCTACGAGGCCCGCCTCCGGCTGGACCAGGGACTCCCCACCGAGGAGGCGGTCGAACTGCTGCGCGACCTCGACCGCTCCGGGACGACGGCGCTGGGCGACGCCAGCGGTGCCGAACTTGCCGAGATGGCCCGCAAGGTGCACGGCATCCCCCGCGCGCTGGAACTGGTCTTCGCCGCGATGAGCGACGACTACCTGACCATGCCGTCGCTGGACGAGATGCTGACCTCCTTCGCCGGGCGCGGCGACATCGTGGCCGGCCTGGCCCAGGACCGCTACCACCGCCTCGACGAGCCGGCCCGGATCGTGCTGGACGTGCTCGCGGTCTTTCACCGGCCGGCGTCGGTGGAGGCGATCGCCTGGGTGCTCCGGCCGATCGCGCCGGCCGTCGACGCCGCTCCGGCCCTCGCCACGTTGGCGCGTACCCACATGGCGACGCTGGACCGACGGTCCCGCACATTCGTGCTGCACCCGCTCGACGCCGACCTGGCGTACGCCGGCCTGCCGGAGTCCGGCGTACTCGGCCGGCGGTCGCTGGAACGGCGGACCGCGCAGTGGTACCTGCACGAGGCACCGGACGAGTCGCGGTGGGAGGTCGTCGACGACGTGTCGGCGTACCGCTGGGCGTTCCAGCACTGGGTCAAGGCGTACGACTACGGCCCGGCCGCGCGGTTGCTGGAGCAGATCGGCGAGTTCATGGTCTGGCGCGGCTCGACGGCGGCCGTCATCGAGATGCACGCCGACATCGACGGCCACCTGACCGACGACGACACGATTCTGGGGCACCTGCTCGGGTACGGTTTCGCCCGCACGATCGGTGGCCCGGTGGCCGCCGCGGTGCCGTTGCTGGAGCGCGCCGAGGAACTGGCCCGGGCCGACGGGGACGAGCGGAAGGTGGAGAACGCGCTCCGCCTGCTCGCCGGCGCGTACCGGCCCGCGGGCCGGCTCCGGGACGCGATCGCCGCCGGACTGGCCGCCGCGGACCTGGCGCACGGGCTCGGCAACCACCACAACGAGAGCCACTCCCTGATCAACGTCAGCCTCGCCTACAGCTATCTCGGCAACATGGGCGACGGGCTGCGCACCGCCGAGCGGCTGCGCGAGCTGGGTGAGGCGCACGACGACGACCTGTTGGTGGCGCGGGCGCGGGACGCGAAGAGCGCCGCCTACCTCGTCGGGCGACGGTGGGAGGAGGCCCGGGACGAGGCGGTCGCCGCCATCGGCGCGTACGAGCGCACCCGGGTCACCGAGGCCATCGGGTACGCCCGTAACGTGCTGGGCCTCGCGCTGCTCGGGCTCGGTGACGCCGGGGCGGCGACCGACACCTTCCAGCTCGGCCTGGCCGACGCCTTCACCTCCGAGCAGCCGAGGGTCGAGGGCTTCTGCCGATACAACCTCGCCTGGGTCTACTGGTCGGCGGGGCGACTCCAGGAGGCCACCGGCGAGGCGCAGCTCAGTCGGCGCGCGTTCGAGCGGGCCGGCAGCGCCGAGGAGCCCGCCGCCGCCGCGCTCGCGCTCGCCGCCGCCGCGATGCTGGCCGGCGACGTACCCGAGGCGTCCGCGCGGCTGGCCGAGGCGGCCCGGCACGCCGGCGCGAACCCGGACCTCTGCCCGGCGGCATGGCTCAGCGCCGAGGCGGACCGACTGCGGAGAGCGGGTGCGGGATGAGTAAACCGGAGGACCTGGTGGGCGGGGCCGAGCTCGCCTACTTCCACGGTCGGGACCGCGAGGCCGTCACGCTGTGCGAGCAGGCGCTCGACCTGCTCGACGCCGAGCCGGTACGGCGACCGGAGCCCCGGGTCCGGGCGCTGCATGTGCTGCTCTCGGCCACCCAGCGCTGGTGGGGCGCCGAGGGGTCACCGCAGCGGTCGACCGCCGAGCTGGTGGCGGCGGAGCTGGCCACCGCGGACGACAGCGGCGACCCGCTGCTGAAGTCGATGGCCCGGCACGCGCAGGGCGCGCACCTGATCGCCACGAACAGCCTGCCCGAGGCGATCTCGGTGCTGGAGGAGGCGGTCCGGTACGCCCGGGAGAGCGGCGACCCGCTGGCACAGGTCGACGCCATCGCCGAACTCGGCCACCACATGGCAGGCCGGGATCTGGACCGCACACTGGAACTGCTCACCGAGGCACACCTGCTGGTCGACGGGCTGGACGGTCGCGACATCGGGGTGCTGGTGCGCTCGGGGCGGATCGCGGGCTTCCTCGGGGTCGGCCAGTTCGACGCGGGGAACTTCGACGAGGGCGAGCGCTGGTTGCGCCGGGCGCTCGCCGACCTGGAGGCCGCCGGCATCCTCGACCAGTTCCTCATGATGTCCAACTACCTCGGGCAGCTCCTGGTGGCCGCGGGCCGCTTCGCGGAGGGGCGGGAGATACTCGGCCGGGCGATCGACCGTACGCCCCGGGAGCCGGACGCCAGCACACACCTCGGCTACAACCTGGGCCTGCTCGGGAAGCTGGAGCTGGAGAGCGGCCGGCCGGTCGAGGCGGCCGGCCCGATCAACGAGGGGTGGCGGCACCTCCGCCAGACCCGGCACGCGAGCGTCCGCCCGATCCTGCGCAACTACCTCGCCGAGCTGCTCATCCACCCGGGCTACGAGCGGCGGGACCCGGCGGCCGCGGCCCGGCTGCTGGTGGAGAATGCGCAGGACGCGCGTCGCACCGGCTTCCTGCGCAGCGAACTCAACGCGCTGACCCTGCACGCCCAGGTGCGGCTCGAACTCGGTGACCTGCCGGGCGCCGTCACGCTGGCCGAGCAGGCGGCGGTCCGGTTGGAGAAGGCGGGGGCGCTGCCGGCGTTGCGCAGCGAGGAGGTCCACCTGGTGCACCACGACGTGCTGCGACGTGCCGGGCGGCACGCCGACGCGCAGCGGGCGCTCGCCCGGGCCCGGGAGATCCTGCTGGCCAAGGCCGGAACGATGGCCGCCGCCGAGCACCGCCGCACCTTCCTGACCCGCGTGCCGGTGAGCGCCGCCATCCTGGCCGCGACCGACCGCTGGGGGTCGTGACCCGGCCACGGGCGCCGACGTACCGGTCAGCCGCCGCCGGTCAGGTCGGACTGGGCGGCCAGCAGCGCCAGCCGGATCCGGTTGGCCGCGCCGGTCTTGGCGAGCAGGCTCGTCACGTGCGTCTTCACCGTCGTCACCCCGAGGTGCAGCCGGTCGGCGATCTCCCGGTTCGACAGGCCCACGCCGACCAGCGCCAGCACGTCCCGCTCGCGGGCGGTCAGGGTGCCCGGCAGTGCGGCCGGGATCTCCCCGACCCGGGTCCGTACCGCCTGGTCGACGAGTCGCCGCAGCACCGCCGGACTGAACGGCGTCTCCCCGGCCGCCGCCGAGCGCACCGCCGCCAGCAACTCGTCCGGGGTGGCGTCCTTGACCAGGAAACCGCACGCACCGGCGGCCAGCGCCGGGAACAGGTGGTCGTCGTCGTCGAACGTGGTCAGCACCACCACCCGTACCGCCGGCCGACTGGCGTGGATCCGGGCGGTCGCGGCCGTGCCGTCGACGAGCGGCATCCGCAGGTCCATCAGGACCACGTCCGGCGCCACCTGCTCGGCGAGCCGGATCGCCTGCTGGCCGTTCTCCGCCTCGCCGACCACCGCCATGTCGGGGGCCGACTCGCAGAGCATGCGCAGCCCGGCGCGGACCAGCCGCTGGTCGTCGACGAGCAGGACCCGGATCACTGCCGGACCCCGGCGGGCAGTACGGTCCGCAGCCGCCACCCGGTGCCGTCCGGGCCGGCGGTGAGGGTGCCGCCGAGCACCTCGACCCGCTCGCGCATGCCGGTCAGCCCGTGGCCGGGCTCGGCGTGGGTGCCCCGCACACCGCCACCGTCGTCGGTGATCTCCCAGTGCACCGCCTCGTCGACCATCCGTACCCGGAGCCGGGCCCGGGCCGCCGGGCCGGCGTGCTTCGCCACATTGGTCAGCCCCTCCTGGGTGAGCCGCAGCACGGCCAGCCCGCGCACGGTGTCCAGCCCCGCCACCGCCGGGTCGATCGTGGCGTCCACCGTCAGGCCGCTCCTGACGGCACGGTCCACGGTGCTGGCGAGTGCGGCCGGCAGCGCCCCCGGCTCGATCGGCACGTACGCCGACCCGTCGGCGACCATCGCGGGATTGCGGAGCACGGCCACCAGCCGGCGCAGGTCGGCCAGCGCGGCGGTACCGCTGCTGTGCAGGTCGTCGAAGACCTCGGTGACCCGGGGGTCAGCGTCGTGCAGCACGTGACGGGCCACGCCGACCCGCAGCACCATCGAGGCGACGTGGTGCGCCACGAGGTCGTGCAGTTCGCGCGCGATGGCGGCCCGTTCGCCGGTCCGGGCGGCGTGCGCCTCGACCGCCACCCGCTGCTCGGCCTGCCGGGCGAGCTGGTGGCTGGACCGGATGTTGATCCCGATCAGCGTCGGCACGCCGACCGTGATCGCGACGTCGTAGAGCCAGGTCAGCAGGTCGGACGGCAGGTGGTCGAGGAGGTGCGCCGTCGCCAGCGCCGCCACCCCGATGCCGACCCGTCGGATCGGGGCCCGCAGGGCCAGCTCCAGGACCGCCCAGGTGGCGCCGACCTCGGGCACCACCGGGGCGGCCTCGCCGAAGCAGACGGCGAGGCCGACGACCAGCGACGACGCCAGCGCGCCGGCCAGCGGCCACCGCGCGTGGAGCGGAACCAGCGAGAGGGCGACGGCGGCGAAGACCCAGTCGATCGTGGCGTACGGCTCGGCGACGTCGGCGCGCATCAGCAGGTAGCCGACGCCGCTCAGGGCCAGCAGGGTCAGTCGCAGCCACGCGTACCGGTCGTCGAACAGCCGGGACACCCAGCGCGTCACCACGGCACCAGCCTAGGCGCGCGGGTCGACGGCGGGGACCCCGGCGGACCGCTCGGTTTTCCGGGCGGTCGCCGGCGCGGCGGCCGGGCGGGCGGACCGGACGAGCAGGTAGCCGAGCAGGCCCAGCGGGGCCAGCAGGATGGTCAGCACCAGCAGCGGCGCCATCACCAGCGGGTGGACCCGGCGCTCCCGGCTGTCCCGGTACATCCACCGGCCGACGAAGAGGTCGAAGGCGACGAAGTGCGCCCAGGCGGCCGCGGTGAGGGCGGGCACGGCCAGGGCGTCGCGCAGACCGTCCAATGTGGGTGCCGTCACCGCCGGCCAGAGCACGTCCAGGTGCGGCACGGTGAGCATCGCGTAGACCACCAGCGGCGGCGCGACGATCCACGGCGACGCGATGATCCGGCGGGTCCGGGACCATCCCGGGGCCAGGATCATCAGGGTCCAGAACGGAACGACCAGCGGGAACACCAGCCCGAAGAGGAGTGTGCTCATCGGTACACCTCGATCCGCTCCGCCTCGGGCGCCGGCGCCGGCGGGCGCCGGCGCAGCGCGGCCACCGCGCCGACGGCGGTGGCCGCCGCGAGCAGGCCGGCGGCCGCGAGCGTGGCACCGTCCGGGTCGATCAGCGGCTGGCCGCGCAGGGCCTGCCAGGTCACCAGGGCGACCAGACCGGAGTACCCGGCCGCGGCCACCAGGACCAGCCGGAGCCGTACCCGGCCGTCGCGCAGTCGGGGGAAACGGCCGGCCAGCGCCGCGAGCGCGATCGCGAGCAGCGGCAGCGCCTGCAGGGCGTGCATTCCCACGAAGTGCGAGATCCGCAGGTCCCCGCCGGTGGTGCTCCACCCCGTGACGGCCATCCCGGCTCCGCCGTCGGGCACGCCGACGCTGTGTGCGCCCACGATGTCGCCGGTGCCGGCGGCCAGTTGCGCGTCGGTCGGCAGCACCATCAGGAACCCGACCCCCATGCCGGCCAGTGCGATGAGCACGCCCAGCCGCAGCGTCCACGTAATGGCCGGCTCACCCACCCGCTGGATCATCAGCAGTACGGCGACCACCAGCGTGCCGAGGTAGAGCACCCCCGCCATGCCGGCCATCCCCATCAGGATCATCTCGTCCAGCGGGGTGGTGTTGTTGAAGTGGCTCTGCCGGCCCCGGGCCGCCTGCCCGACGATGAGCCCCACCTCCAGGATGCCGGCCACGGCCACGACGGTGCCGGTCCACCGGGCGGTCCGGCGGCCACGGCGGAGCAGCGGGATCATCCAGGCCAGCGTGACGGCGTAGGCCACGAACGAGACGGCGAACTTGAACGGCTTGAGCCAGACCGGCGCGCCGAGCAGTTCCCGGTCGTCGACGACCAGCCCGGCCAGGGCGACGACGGCGAGCGCCGCCATGGTGCCGGCGAAGAGCATGAGGGGCGGATGCCAGGCGATGGCCCGCCGCAGAGAAACCGGTGAATAGGTCATGCCCTCACGGTCGTCGCCGGGGCGCCCCGGCACACCAGCCGCCGGGCCCGGCGGCCGGCCCCCGGTACGAGCCAACCTCCTCCCACGGTAGGAGGCCGGGCACTTGCGAGGCTGCGGCGCCCGGAGCATCACCAGCGGATCAGGCGGGCCCGCCGGTGCCCTGGGATCCGGTGTCCGGGGTGACGCGAGGTGGCGCTGGCCCATGGGAACGCCGGTCAGGCGCCTCGGGCGGCGCGTCAGAGGCGCTGGTCTCCGACGACCGAGAGCAGTTGAAGCTTCTCGTAGCTCTCGCTGCCCGGTGCGGCGGTGTAGACCAGCAGGGCCTGGGACTGGTCGGGGTCGACCAGGGTCTGGCAGTGCAGTTCCAGCAGCCCGACCCGCGGGTGTCGGATGCGTTTCGGCGCGCAGTACGGGCCCGGGACGGGGTGCTCGCGCCAGATCTCCGCGAACTCCGGGCTGGCCGCCAGCAGCGCGTCGACGATGCCGGCCGCGCGGGAGCCCCGGCCGTCCCGGGTGTACGCGCCGTGCAGGTGCGCCGCGATGAGCCGGCTGTGCGTCGGATGGTCCTCCTCCGGGTAGCTCAGCCGGGCGGCCGGGTCGGTGAACCACCGGTAGTGCAGGCTGCGGGCCAGTCCGGTGTACCCGCTCTCGTCGCCGAGCAGTGCGACCGCCGGCCGGGTCTGGGTGAGCGTTTCGCCGAGGAGGTTCACCACCTGGGCCGGGGTGTCCGCGAGCCGGTCGAGGATCCGCATCATCCCCGGATTGATGTGGTCGGTGCGCCGTACCCGCCGCGGCGTGGCATGGCCGGCGAGGCGGAACAGGTGGTCCCGCTCGTCGAGGGAGAGGCGCAGCCCACGGGCGAGCGCGGCCAGCATCTGCTCCGACGGGTGCGGCCCGCGCTGCTGTTCGAGCCGGCTGTAGTAGTCGGTCGACATGTCGCTCAGCGCGGCGACCTCCTCACGGCGCAGCCCTCCGGTACGCCGCCGCCGTCCCCGGGGCAGCCCGACATCCTCCGGTTGCAGCGCCTCCCGCCGGGTACGCAGGAAGTCGGCCAGTCGAGCGCGGTCCACGGGTCAGCCTCCTTGCCGACGGTGGGAGATGGGGACGACGAGCGGTGCGGAGACCTCAGACGGCGGCGAACCGGACCCGGGCCAGCCGTTCCGAGACGTCCCAGAGCCGGGCGGCGTCGGCCTCGTTGCGCGCCGAACGGTAGATGGACAGTTCGGTCGGACCACCCGTGAACTGGCCCAGGCCGTCCGGGCCGTAGAGGTGGCCGCCCCGCGCCTGCGGGCTGGTGGCCGCGTACAGGGCCGGGAGCAGGCCCGTGTCGACGGTCTGCACGAACAGTCCTCGGCGGGCGAGCCACTTCATGATCGACTCTTGCCGGGAGGGACGCGCGCGGCCCAGGTTCGGGCCGGCGGCGTACAGGTTGGTCAGGGTCGTCCCCGGGTGTGCGACGGTGCTGACGATGCCCCAGCCGCCCGCCCTGCTCCGCCGCTCCAACTCCAGGCCGAACAGCAGGTTGGCCAGCTTCGACAGGTTGTACGCGCGGACCGGTGAGTAGCGCCGCTCGCTCTGCGGGTCGTCCCAGTCGATCCTGCCGAACCGGGCGGCACTGCTGGACATGGTGGTGACCCGGGCCCGGCCGGCGCGCAGCAGCGGCAGGATCCCCCCGGTGAGCGCCACGTGGCCGACGTGGTTGGTGCCGAACTGCAGCTCCAGGCCGTCGCTCGTGGTGTGCCGGGTGGCGGGGGCCATCACCCCGGCGTTGTTGACCAGGATATGGACCGGCCGGCCCTCGCGGTTGAGCGAGTCGGCCAGCGCGGACACCGAGTCCAGCGAGGCCAGGTCCAGCTCCCGGGTGGTGACCGCCGCCCCGGGGACGAGCGCGCGGATCCTTTCGACCGCGGCGGCGCCCTTGACGGGATTGCGGACCGGCAGCACCAGTTCGGCGCCGGCCCGGGCCAGCCGCCCGGCCAGACCGAGGCCGACGCCGTCGCTCGCCCCGGTCACCAGGGCGAGCTTTCCGGACAAATCAGGTACGGACACGTCGTGCACAACAACTCCCCGGTCGGCGGTATTTCTGTCGCTCGTACCGAGCGTGACACCGCGGCCACGGGTGAACCATGCACCGCCGATCCAGGGATCGGCGGTACCCGGATACCGCCCTGCGCCCGACCTGTGCCGGCTATCCGCCGGTGGGTGCCGGTGAGACCGGAACCGCCGGCCGCCGGCGCCGCCGAGCTGCCAGCCCGACGGCCAGGTCCACGGCGAGGAAGCCGAGCAGGGTGACCCCGAACACCGGCAGCGCCACCCCGACCGCGACGGTGAGCAGCGCGCCGACGGTCAGCAGCGGCCACCGCAGCAGCCGCCAGGCACCCCGGGCGGGCGGGGCACCGACCGGCGCCCGCCGGTCCGACCGGGTGGGCCGGCGCTGCCACCACATCCGGTAACCCCAGACGAGTACGCAGAGCAGCCCGACGGCGAGCGCGGCGAGCAGGAGCTGGTTGACGAGGCCGAAGAGGTAGCCCATGTGGGCCTGGATGCCGAGCTTGGAGACCTGGGCGAGCAGTGGCCAGTCGGCGAAGTCGCTCCGCGCGACGACCCCGGTCGCCGGATCGACCACGACCCGGTCCAGCCGTACCGGCCAGGTGTTGTCCACCTGGGTCACCAGCCACCCCTGCCCGGCCCCGGTCGGGACACCCAGCTCGACCGGCCCGGTGACCCCGGCCGCGCCGGCGTGCCGGACGACCGCGTCGACGGCGGTCAGGTCGGCGGCGGCGCTCTCCGGCCCGGCCGTACCGCCGTGGTGGTGGCCGCCGTCGGCGGCGCCGGCCGGGCCCGCCGGGTCCGGCAGTGCCGTCTCGACGGCCGGGCTCTGCGCGCCGAGGGTCTCCAGGGCGGTCGCGAAGTTGGCGCCGGCCCACCTCGACCAGGTCAGTCCGGTCGCGGAGAGGACCAGCAGCCCCACCGCCATCCAGACCCCGACCGAGGCGTGCCAGCCCCGGGTACGGCGGACGCCCCGCGCGCCCAGGTCGGCCAGGAGGATCCGCCGGGCCCGCGCCCGGGATCGCCACTGCCGGTTGAGCCAGAGCGTCAGGCCGCCGAGGACGAGCACCCACAGCCAGCTCGCGGCGACCTCGGAGTAGACCCGGCCGACGGCGCCGAGGTGCAGATTCCGGTGCAGGTCGTCGAGCCAGGTCGTCAGCGGGGTCGAGCCGAACCAGGTGACGAGGGTTCCCCGGACCCGCAGCGTGTAGGGGTCGACGTAGACGGTGTGCTGCTTCTCCCCGAGCTCGGGCAGCGAGAAGACCACCCGGGTGGTGGCCTCCGGTTCCGTGGCCGGCAGGACCGCCGTGACGGTACCGTCCGGATGCGCGGCGACCGCCGCCGCGACCTGCGCGGAGAGCGGTTCCGGCCGGTCGCCGACCTGCGCGACCCGCAACTGGTCGGCGTAGACCAGGGAGTCCAGCTGCGGGGTCGACACGAAGGCGAGCCCGGTCAGCGCGGCCACGGCCAGGAACGGTGCGACCAGGATCCCGGCGTAGAAGTGCAGCCGGGTCAGCAGCGGGACCGGTGACCACGACCGGCGGGACGCGCCGGCCGGTGGCGACGGGCCGTCCGGCCGTACCTCCGCCGCCTCCGGCGGATCGTCGGGCGCGGTCGTGGTCACCTCGGACGGGCTGATGGACACGGTGAACCCCCTGTGCGGGCGACGGTGCGCACGTGACCGCTGCCGTGTCGGTACGGCTCGGCCACTGCATCCGCAACGTCGGGACCCTGCGGAGCCGCGCGAACGGCCGACGTCGACCGTTCGCGACATCAGTCGTCGCGGCGGTCCGACAAGTTCCACGGGATCCATGTTCCCGAATGCGAGGGGTGCTCGGCGGTGGCCACGGGCCCGCGCGGGCACAGCGGGCGGGGGGGGGTCGGCCCGGTGCGGCGGGGCGACCACCCGCCCCCGGCGCCCGGGGAGCGGTGCCCGCCGGCTTTCCCCGCATCCACGCACCCGACAATTCATCTTGATCATCGAATGATCCCGACCGTTCGGTCCGTAAACCGCCCCGTCGGCGCCGATTTCCGGTGGGTTCTCTCCGTGGCGATTGCTCCGCCTGATCGCCTGACCAGCCGGAACGCGAATCTGGAAGTCGCTTCAGAAAACAAACCGTTTTTCCGGCCATTTCTTGCTGCACGTTCGGCAATTCCGGCCGGTTGACTTCTTTCGGAGGCGGCACTACATTGAAACACGTCATCCGAAATCGTTGATGGCGGAAATGCTACCGTGATTGATGAGCCGGGGTCTTCTGCGGGCACGAACAGGCAGGCCGCACCGCTTTTGTGTGCGCCGCCTGCGTCATTTCCTCCCGGCACATCCGCGTTGTGCGCGGTCCTTCCTATCGTGTTAGAGGAAAGAAGGCGTCATCAGACGCATCCGTACCCTCAGCCAGGCCCTCGTCGGCATCGCAGTCGTAGCCGGCAGCGTGGTCAGCTTCGCCCCCGCCGCGTCGGCCGCCACCATTCCCGTGTCGTGCAGCCAGAGCGCGCTCGTCACGGCGGTCAACCTGGCCAACTCCACCCCCGTCCGCGACACCCTCATGCTGGCCTCCGGCTGCACGTACCGGATGACCGCCAGCCACGGCGGACTCACCAACGCGCTGCCGGTCATCACCACCCCGATGGAACTGATCGGGCCGGCGACAATCACCCGGGTCTCGCTGCTGCCATTCCGGATCGCCGAGGTGGCCAGGACCGGAAACCTCACCCTCACCACCTCGGTCGCATTTACCAATGGTAGTGCCGTCGGTGACGGTGGCGGCATTCTGAACCGTGGCGCCGTGACCCTTACCCGCAGCAGCCTGAGCGGCAACAGCGCGACGTTCAATGGCGGTGGCCTGGCCAACGTCGACACCCCCTCCGGCACCGCGCCCGCCGCGACCTTCACCAGGTCCGAGGTGTTCAACAACAGCGCACTGCTCAACGGCGGCGGCATCTACAACGGCCGCCGGGGCACCCTGACCACCAGCGGCGTGTCCGGTAGCCCGATGTACGTCAGGAACAACTCCGCAGCGGTCAGCGGCGGCGGTATCGCCGCGATGAACTCCACCGCGACCACCCTCACGCAGACCGCGGTGACGACCAACCACGCGGTGCTGGCCGCCGGCGGCGTCAACCGCCAGAACGGCACCATGACCACCACCAGCTCGCCGATCAGCGCCAACACCCTGAACAACTGTGTCGGCAGCGCCCCGGCGGTTCCCAACTGCACCGGCTGACCCCGTCCCACCCGGAATCGCCTGGGCCCGCTGACCGATCGCCGTCAGCGGGCCCAGGCGACGTCCACGGGCGGCGGGCCGGCGCACCCGTCGCGCGGCATGATGGGGCCTTGTTCGCTGTCGCGCCGGCCCGGAGCCGGTGGCATCCCCCGTACATCGACGCCGAAGAGGTGACAGGAGAACCATGGCTACCCTGGCCGACCAGACAATCGCCGCCCTGCGCTCGGGCCACGAGGAACTCGCCACGCTCGTCCGGGACCTCGGCCCGGACGACCTGGTCCGACCCTCCGGTGCCAGCGAGTGGCAGGTGTCCCAGGTGCTCAGCCACCTCGGCAGCGGCGCCGAGATCAACCTCGCCGCGCTCTCCGCCGCCCGGGGCGACGGGGCCGCCCCGGACGAGGGCTTCAACCGCCGGGTCTGGGACCGGTGGGACGCCATGCCGCCGGCCGAGCACGCCAGCGCGTTCCTCGCCGCCGACCAGCGGCTCGTCGAGGCGTACGAGTCGCTGGGCGCGAGCGACCGGGCGGAGCTGCGCATCGACCTCGGATTCCTGCCCGAGCCGGTCGACGTCGCCACGACGGCCCGGTTCCGGCTCAACGAGTTCGCCCTGCACCAGTGGGACGTCGAGGTCGCCTTCAACCCGTACGCGACGGTGACGCCGGAGGCGGTGGGACTCCTCCTCGACCAGGTCGGCGGCATGATCGGCTGGACGAGCCGCCCCGAGGCGTTGGACGGCCGGCGGGCGACGCTGGCGGTGCGGCTGAGCGAGCCCGACCGGACGTACGGGCTGCGGCTGGGCGAGCGGGTCGAGCTGGCCGACGCGCCGGAGCACCCGGACGGCGAGCTGGCCGCCCCGGCCGAGGCGTGGCTGCGACTGGTCTCCGGCCGGCTCGGACCACGCCACACTCCGGAGGCCGTACGGGTCACCGGTCCGCTTGGCCTGGACGACCTGCGGCGGGTCTTCCCCGGCTTCTGAGCCGAGCAGCTCCGGTACGAGTGACCGGCCCTCCGGCGGGGCATTGCCGGAGGGTGGACCGCAGGCGCGAGGATGCCGGGATGTACGTCCTGGAGAACCTGGATCAGCTGGCCACCCTGCTGCGCGAGGTCGGCCGGGATCGCGAGCTGTACGTGCGGTGGTCCCTCGGCCCCGACGCCGACCTGCCCGCCGGGCGCCAGGGCCGGCAGGCGAGCCGGGACGCGCTGACCGGGGTCATGCTGCCCGGCCTCTCGGCGAACCCGCTCCGGGTGGAGCCGTGGTGGGGCGACCGCTCGCTGCGTCTCTGGGTGGCCCGCCGGCTCTACGACTACTGCCACATCCGCGACCTGCGCGGTCCGGGCGCGTCCCCGTGGATCATGGTGGGCGAGCAGTGCGGGCGCGGGCCGGACAACGAGCCGCTGGTGATCTGTCACCAGCCCGTCGCCTGGGTCTCGGAGGAGGCGCTGCGCGAGGCGGACACCGTGGTGAAGGAGCAGGGATCCGCGGAGTGGGGACCGCTGCACCGCGCGGACTAGGTGCGTCCGCCGACCCTGGTGCGGCGGGGTCCCGGTGGGCCGCCGGCCGGTCTGCGACGCGGCCCGGCAAGGACCCGCGGGACCCCGCCGGCGCCCAGGTCGGAACGGGCGGAGCCGGAGCCCGCGACCCGGCGGCCGATCGGCGGGCGTCTACTGTTGCGGCGTGGAGGTGGATGGCCGCCGGTGGCGGGACGCCGTGGTGGAGCTGCTGGAGCGTAGCCGGCTGGCGCAGGCCGACGAGCTGGCGCCGACGGTCAACGCCGTCCTCGCCGACCTCCGGGTACGCGTCACGATCTATCTGATCGATCACGAGCAGCGGGCGCTCCGACCGGTGCCCGAACCGGGCCACGCGCCGGAGGAGCCGCTGCCGGTCGACGCCACCCTCGCCGGCCGGGTCTTCATGGCCGGGGAGCCGCGCAGCGCGGGACCGACCGGACGCGAGCGTGCGCCGTTGTGGATGCCGCTGCTGGACGGCTCCGACCGGCTCGGCGTGCTGCGGATCGAGGTCCCCGACGAGATCGTCGGCAGCGACCGGTTCCGGCGCCGGGCGGACGTGCTCGCCGCGCTGCTCGGACACCTCGTGGCGGTCAAGGCCCACTACGGCGACACGATCGCCCGCAGCCGGCGTACCGGTCCGATGTCGGTGGCCTCCGAACTGCTCTGGCGGCTGCTGCCACCGCTGACATTCGCCACCGGCCGGTTCGCCGTCTCCGCCGTCTTCGAGCCCTGCTACTCGGCCGGCGGCGACGGCTTCGACTACGCCGTCGACGGCGACCACGCGTTCGCGGCGATCTGCGACAGCACCGGGCACGGCCTGCGGGCGGGGCTCGGCACGGCGGTGGTGCTCTCGGCCCTGCGCTCCGCCCGCATCGACGGCGCCGACCTGCCCGCCATGGGCCGGGCCGTCGACACCGCCCTGACCGACGAGTTCACCGATGCCCGCTTCGCCACCGCGGTACTGCTGGACCTGAACCTGGCCGACGGCCGGCTGCGCTATCTCAACGCCGGGCACCCGGCGCCGGCGGTCCTGCGCGGCGGCCGGGCGGTGGGTCGACTCGACGGCGGCCGGCGACTGCCGCTCGGCCTGCCCGATCCACGGACCCGGCTCGCGGAGACCCGGCTGGAGCGCGGTGACCGGCTGCTCTGTTTCACCGACGGGATCACCGAGGCCCGGGGCCGGGACGGTACGCCGTTCGGCGAAGACCGGCTGATCGACCTCGCCGAGCGGTTCGGAACCGCCGGACTCTCCGCGCCGGAGGCGTTGCGCCGGCTGGCACACGCCATCGCCGACCACCTCGCCGGTCCGCCGACCGACGACGCGACCGTCCTGTTGATCGAGTGGTCCTCGGTGCAGGCTGGCAGGATCCTCCCATGACCGTCACCCCTCGGTTCGAGGTCACCGAAACCGGCCTCGCCAGCGTCGTCCGGGTCACCGGAGAGATCTTCGTGGACAACCGGGAACCGCTGCTCGCCGTCCTGCTGGACCTGGCCAACGCCGCCCCGGGGCGGATCGTGCTCGACCTCGCCGGGGTGCCGGTCTGCGACTCCGGCGCGCTGAACATGCTCGTGCAGGCCCAGCGGGCCGCCGCGCACACCGGGGGATGGGTCCGGCTGGTCGCACCGACCGCGATGGTGCGGCGGGTGCTCGGGGTCACCAACCTCGACCAGCTGATGCCGATCTACCCCGACGTGGAGGCGGCCCAGCGCGACGGTCGGGCCTGAGCCGTCCCCGCGCCCGGCGCCGGGACCACCGGGCGCGCCACACTGAACACCCTCCACCCGCCGCCGCGGATCCGCTCGTCCAACCCCGGACCGGGTTTACCCCGGCCCGCGTCGGGTAGCCGGCCGAACCGCCGATCGGACGGGCCCGGGCGGGGGACGGATGTGCGTGCGGTGGTGGCGGAGCGGCACGGTACGGTTTGGCAAGGCCGGCACCTGCGCGTACCCCTGCTCCTTGCGCTGACCGCCGGACCGGCCGCCGTCGAGGCGGCGGTGCTGGTCTCGGTCGGAAACCGGTCGGCGCTGGCCCTCGCCCCGCAGGCCGGCGCGCCCAACCCGTTCGGGGTCTTCCACGACCTGCGCTGGGTTCTCGTCTACCACGACTCCTGGCTGACCTTCGCCGCCGCGCTGCTCGGCGCCGTCGGGCTGCGCACGCTGCTCACCGTCGCCATCGTCGTCCTCGCCTGGCCGTCCGGCCGGGAGCGGCCGTCGGTGTCCCGACTGGCGGGCACCGCGCTGGCCCTCACCGCGGTGACGGCGGTGGCGCTCGGCCCCTGGGCGGCGATCACCGTGGCGGCCGGGGTCACCGCGCTCTCCTGGTTCACGGTCGGCTCGGTGCTCGCCGTCCTCGTGCTCGCCCTGGTGCTGCAACGGGGACCGATGACCGGCACGTGGTGGCGGGGCCTGCCGCCACCGACGACCGTGCTCTGGGCGGTGGCCACCTTCGTGGCGCTCACCCTGGGCGCGGTGGTCGTGGACCAGGTCACCGGCTGGGCGGTCGTGCCCCTGGCCGCCGCCGTCGGTGCGGTCAACGCGCCGCTGTGGCGGGGACTGGTCCGCTCCGCCGTACTGGCCCGCCCGCGCCTGCCCCGGCTGCCGACCGTACCGGCGGTGGTGCTGGTGCTGCTGGCCGCGCTCGCCGCCAGCGGGGTACTGGCCCGCTCGGGTTCCCAGGCCGCGGCCCGGCCGCCACCGCCGCTGCTGCTGCGCGACGGCGCGCCCGCGCCCCGACAGGCCCTGCTCTACGTCGGCGGCTACGACTCCCGGTACGACGGTGTCACCCCGTACGCCGCCGACCCGGCGGGCCGGCCGGCGCTGCCGGTGCTGCGCTTCTCCTACGCCGGGCTGGACGGTCAGGGCCGCCCGCTGCCGTACGGCCCCGCCGACACGCACCAGCCGCTGACCCGCAGCGCCGAACTGCTCGCCGCGCAGGTGGCCGAGGTACGGCGGCGGGCCGGCCGGCCGGTGGCGCTGCTCGGGCACAGCGAGGGGAGCCTGGTGGTCCGGACCTACCTGGACAGCCTCGCCGGTCCCGTCGACGGTCGGCCGCCCGACGTCGAGGCGGTCGCGCTGCTGAGCCCGCTGCCGCAGCCGGCCCGGGTCTACTACCCGCCGCCGGACGCCCGTACCGGCTGGGGCGTGGCCACCGGCTGGGTGTTGCGGGGGATCTTCGCGGCGGTCCGGCGGACCGGCGGGAACGGCCTCGGCACCGACGACCCCTTCGCCCGTTCCCTGCTGGACGGCGCGCCCCGGTACCGCGAACGGATGCTCTGCCCGGTGCCGGGCGTACGGATGATCGCCGTGCTGCCGCTGCTCGACGCCATCGCCGACCCACCCGGGCCCGACCCGCGGATCCCGGTCTTCGTCGTGCCGGAGCGGCACGCCATGGACTACGGGCGGGCCGCCACCCAGCGGCACCTGGTCGCCTTCCTCAACGGCCAACCACCCGGGCCCTACCGCGGCCTGGCCTATCCGGTGCTGCGGGCCGCGGGTGCGGCCTGGCAGGCGCCGCCCCTCTCGGTGGGGCTCAACCGGGTCTGGCGGGCCCCGCAGGGCGGGCCCCGGCTGCCGGATTGTGAATAAAAATGCTGGTCGGCATGACAATCTGGGCGTGGGTGGTGGACATCGCACCGCTCTCGACCTGGCCACGCTGCGGCCACGGCGAACCCGAGAGGTGGCTGGTTTCCGGGCCCGGGCCAGCCCATCGGCCGACGGACCGGCCGGTGGGGCCGGGCCGCGAGCGGGCGAGAAGTCCCGGCGAGGAGTTGGCATGACCAAGGAGTCGGCATGACGACGCCGCCGGCCGTCAGCCGCCAGTCGCCGGACCAGCCCGACCCGCCGGCTCGGCCGGGCGCGCCGGAGCCGCCGTCCACACCGCCCGCCGCGGAGCCGGACCCGGCACCGGGCCCGCCGGCACCGGCCGCGCGCCGGGTGCTGGTCGTCTCCGCCGATATCGGCGGCGGGCACCACGCGACCGGCCGGGCGTTGCAGGAGCGGGTGTTCGAACTCTGGCCGGGCAGTCAGGTGCGCTGGCTCGACACGCTGGAGGCGATGGGTCCGGGTGTCGGCCGGGCGTTCCGCCGGATCTACATCACCAACGTCGAGGTGACCCCCTGGCTGTACGAGTTCTTCTACACCTCGCTGTGGCGCTACCCCTGGTTCGCGCGGGCGGCGAAGGCGTTCACCGGTGCCTGGGCCGGGCGCCGGCTGGCCGCCAAGGTGGAGGCCTTCGACCCGGACCTCATCATCTCCACCTACCCGTTGGGCAGTGCCGGCCTGGCCTGGTTGCGCCGGCACCGGGGGTTGGGCGTACCGGTCGGCGCCTGGGTGTCGGACTTCGCCCCGCACCCGTTCTGGGTGTATCCACAGCTCGACCTCAACCTGGTGGTGCATCCGCAGGCGGTGCCGGTGGCCGCCGCCGCCGCGCCCGGCGCGTCGATCGCCGTCTGTCCGCCGCCCGTACTGCGCGGCTTCCATCCGGGTGACCGGGACGAGGCGCGGCGACAGTTCGGCCTCGACCCCGCCCGGTACGTGGTGGTGGTCGCCTGCGGCTCCTTCGGGTTCGGGGCGGTGGAGGAGGCGGTCCGTGGCCTGCACCGGCTCACCGAGCCCGTACAGGTGGTGGTGGTCTGCGGGCACAACCAGCGGCTCGTCGACCGGCTCGACCGACTGGGCGCGCCGACGGACCGGCTGGTAGTGCTGGGCTGGGTCGAGGACATGCCGGCGCTGTTGCGCGCCGCCGACCTGCTGGTCACGAACGCCGGTGGCGCGACCGCGCTGGAGGCGTGGGCGACCGGCACCCCGATGCTGATGTACCGGCCGATCGCCGCGCACGGCGCGGCCAACGCCGCCCTGATGACCGCCTGCGGCCTGACCGAGATCTCCCAGAGCCTTCCCGACCTGGTGCAGCGGGTCCGGTCCACCCACGCCGCCGGGTCGGCCCGACTCGACGCGGACCCGGATGCCGGTTGCCTGGCCGAGCTGGGCCTGCTCGCGCTCGCCGCCGCCGGTCCCACGCTGCCGTCCGCCGGTCCGCCAGCACCGCCCCCGGACGGCCCCGCCCCGCCGTCCACCGGTGGGGCAGCCGCGCCGCCGGACGGCTCCGCGCCGCCGGACGGCTCCGCGCCGCCGGCCGGTCCGCGCCGGCGACCGCCCCGGGCCGGCCGGCTCCGCCTGGCACGGCGCGCCCGTCGTGCGCCGAGCTGGCCGCTGCGCCCGCAGGACGCGTTCTTCCTGCACGTCCAGTCCCCGACCGTGGCCCAGCAGATCGGTACGGTGCTGGAACTCGGTCCCCGGCCGGACGGCCGCCCGGTCGGGCGCCGGGACCTGGTCGAGCTGCTGACCCGGCGGTTGCCCGCGATCACCACGCTGCGGCGACGGCTGGCGGACCGGGGCCGGCTGCGACGGCCCGGCTGGATCATCGAGCCGTACGTCGACGCGGCGGCGCACGTGGAGGAGTACCACGTCGCGACCCGGGCCGGGGAGGGCGGTGCCGTCTCCGCCGTCAACCGGTTCTGGTCCGAGCCGCTGCCGATGCACCGCCCACTCTGGCGGATGCTGCTGGTCACCGGCCTGCCCGGCGGCCGTACCCGGCTCGCCATCAAGCTGCACCACAGCCTGGGCGACGGGCTCTCCGTCATCGGCACGCTGCAACGCCTGCTCGACCCGGCACCGGGAGGGCCCAGACCGCCGGACTCCGGTGCCCGGCGGGCGTCCGGACCGGGTTCGGATTCCGGCCCCCGGCGGCCACCGGCCCCGGCGTCCCCGCCCGGTGGACGCGCCCTCGCCACCGCGCGGGCCGGTGCCCGGCGGGGCGTCCTCGCCGCACGGGGACTCGTCCGGCTGGCCACCGCCGGCCAGGCTCCGCGGGCGTCGGTGAACCGGCCACTGGCCACGCCCGGCCGTACGCTGGTCACCGCCACCCTGCCCACCGCGGACGTCCGCCGGGTGGCCCGGGCCCGGGGGGTGCACATCAGCGAGCTGATGTGCGCGCTGGCCGCCGAGGCGCTCCAGCGCGGGTACCCGGACCTGGCGCCGCCGTCGCGGCTGCGGGCGATGTTCGCGGTCTCGCTGGACCCGCGCAACCGCTCCCGGACCTACGGGAACTGGACCGGCGCCATCGCGCTCGACCTGCCGCTCGGGCCGCTGCCGGTCCGGGAGCGGCTGGCCGCGGTCCGGGACCGGCTGCGGGACAACCTGGCGAGCGGGCAGCCGGCCGCCGCCGCGCTGGTGATGCGGATGATGGGGGTACTGCCCGCGCCGGCGCACGCCGCGGTGGCCCGGCTGGTCTACAGCAGCCGCTTCGTGAACGTGATCGTCTCCTACATGAGCGGCGCGGGGCAGCCGCAGCTGTTGGCCGGGGCGCCGGTGCGTACGGTCACCCCGGTGGTCGCGCTCGCCGAGGGCGTACCGGTCGGGGTCGGCGTGCTGCGCTGGGGCGACACCACGAACGTCGGGGTGCTGCTCGACAACTCGCTGGCCGAGATCGGCGACGACTTCGTGACCGCCATGCGCGCCGCCCTGGCCGAACTCCTGCGCGAGGTGGACCAGGTGCCCACCCGCTGACCCGGCGCGCCGGTCCGGTCCGGTCGGCGGCGGTCAGCGGCGGCGGTGGGTCTGGCCGTCCCCGGTCGGCCAGACGGCCCGGGCCAGTGCGGGCAGTTGCCGGCGCCGGCGCACCAGCAGCACCCCGGCGAGCGCCGCGTACGCGACGGCGACGATGTAGCGGACCTCCTGGGTGGGTATCGCGAACTGCACGGCGAAGAGGACGAAGAGCAGCGCCGCCTCGCCCCGGCTGATCCGCAGGTCCGTCAGGATCGCGACGCCGAGCAGGGTCTGCGCGATGGTCAGGTACAGCTCCTCGGTCTGCCGGGCGTCCAGCGGCAGGCCGGCGAACTCGCCGCCGCCGAGGTAGAAGGCGAGCGGCAGGCAGGCGACCAGCAGGGTCCACTGGTTGAGCTTCGCGGCCAGCAGCGCGCCGAGGCCGTCGTCGGCCCGGCCGCGCAGGGCGAAGGCCACCGCCACGATCACCTCGGGTGCCTCGGAGGCGACCGGGGCCAGCCACTGCACGAGCAGGAACTCGTCGATCCCGAGGGCGCCGCCGGCCTCGATCAGGGACTTGCCGAACGGCTCGGCCGCGCTGAGGATGACGATCGCGGCCGAGCCGAACAGCGCCGCGACCGTGAGCCGCCGGCGCAGCGCCGGTTGGCCGGCCAGGGTGGCGGCGACCCCGACGAGCCCCTCCTCGGCGTGTTGGGTCCGACGGATCCGGGACAGGTAGAGCGCGAAGAGGGTGCCGAGCACGACCGAGTCGTACCAGGCCAGGCGGCCGGTCAACGGGATCACCAGCGCGTACACCGTCGCGATCAGCAGGTAGACGGTCTCGGTCCGGCGGTGCGGCCCCAGCCGTACGCCGTCGCGGTCGCCGGGCTGCCCTCGCCGCCGTACCGCCCAGATGGCGAAGAAGACCAGCAGCGGCCAGGCCACCCCGATCAGCAGCCGGTTGGCGCCGGTCATGTTCGCCAGGGCGAAGGCGGCGAACTCCGGATCGGAGCCGGCGGCGTAGGCGAAGTAGATGTCGATCGCGTACTCCGGCAGCACGGCGACCAGCGCGAGCAGGGCGAGGGCGAGGCTGCCGGGCAGGTCCACCCGGGCGACCTCCGAGGCCCACATCAGCAGCGCCACCGCCGCCAGCACCGCCACCCCGAAGACCGCCATCCCGGCGAGCGCGGGCAGGTGGCCGCCGGCCAGCCGTACGGCGACGGCCGGCGCCGCCGCCACCACCGCGATGCCGACCCGGATGGCCACCCCCCGGGCGGACACCGTGACCTCGCGTCCCAGCCGCACTGCCCCCACCCCCGTCGCTACCGAGCCTGCCGGAACGGGTCCGGCGACGGAGGCCGAATCGAGCATCTGCGGGCGGCCGGCGGCGGTCGGCAGGCGCAGCTCAGCCGGCGACGGTCGGCCGGTGGGTGGAGGTCAGCCGGCGGGGGTCGGCCGCGTGGACGGTGGTGCGGCGCGGACGGTGCCGGGAGACTGGAGGTGACCGGGAGGAGACCGCCATGGCGAAGACCGGGGTCGACCACCGTAGCGAGGGGCCGTTCCCGCGTCGGCGCCTGCTCACGATCGTCGGGACGTACGGCCTGGCGGCGCTGGTGTCCGGGCTCGTGATCCGCGCCGGCGCGGCGGTGAGCAGGACCGATGCCGATTTCGGGCTGCCGTGGACGATCGTGGGCTCGGGCGGGGCGCTCGGTGCCCTGGCGATCGTCGGCGCCGCGCTGTACGCCCGGCGCGGGGTCGAGGGCCGGCACGTCGATCCGGTCCGGTTGGCCCGGGCCGTGCTGGTGGCCCGGGTCGCCCGCGCACTGATGCTGGCCGCCGCGATCGCCGGTGCGGTCGCCGGGGTGCTGCTGGCTCCCGCGGGCCTGGACCGCGCCTTTGCCATCACGGTGAGCCTCGTGCTGGCCGCCCTGCTCGCCGTGTTCGCGTTGCTGGCCAACGACATCTCCCGGGCGGTCGCCCGGCTCGCCCCGACCGAGGCGCCACCGTCCGGGAGCTGACCGGCACGCCGGGTCGCCGGAAGCCCCGGGCTGAGCCCGAGGGCCGGCGTCAGGCCAGCGTGCCGGAGACGCAGACGAGGGCGTGTCCGCGCCGGCTGGTTGCGGTGGTCGTCCTCGGGTGGAGGCCGTGCGCCGCGAGCAGGTCGCCGGCCTTGGCGCCGATCGCGGCGGCGGAGGCCCGGGTGGCTCGTTCGGCGAAGACGTAGAGCGTCGCGCGCGGCGCCAGCAGGCGCTTCACCCGTTCGATGGCGCGGTCCGGGTCACCGAGCCAGAAGAGGCTGACGTTCACCGAAAAAATCTTGTCGAACTGTCCTGCCGGCAGGTCGGCCGCCTCGAACGCCGCACAGCGGATCTCCGCCCGGCCCGCACCGACGTACCCCGCGTTCCGCTCGATGGCCAGCCGGGTCATCCGGGCCGACCGGTCGAGGGCGACGATCCGGCCGGCGTCGAGCCGCTGGCAGACGAGCGAGACGGCGTACCCGCTGCCGCAGCCCACCTCCAGCAGGTGGTCGTCCGGCTCGACCCCCATCGTCTCGACCACCCAGTGCGGTCGCTCCACCACCGTCACCGCCCCGGCGCCGGGCCGGCGCCGCGGGCGACCGGGCTGGTGAGGCTGGCCGTGACGGGCCGGGCCGCACCGTCCGGCCGGGGCGAACCGGAATACATCGCCGACACTCCGAAGGATCGAGGAGAAGCCACTCTAGTCGGGCGGACGCCGGATTCAGGGAGCGATCTCCAGACGGTCGATCAGATCGCCCCGGAGGCGGAAGGCGAATCGCAGGTCGGCGGGGCTGCCCGGGAAGTCCCCTTCCAGGTGGGCCTCGACCAGGTAGTTGTCCGGGCCGGCCGCCTCGGTGCCGCGTACCTCGACGGTGTACTCGTAGGCCGCGGTGGCGCTGGCCCGCCAGTCCCGCACACCGGCCCGGCCGTGCCACGTCCGCCCCTTGTCGACCACGACCGCGTCCTCGGTGAAACAGCCGACCATCGCCTCGACATCGCGCTCGATGTCGGCCTGGAGGTACCTGCTGATCACGTCGGAGATCGGTACGGACATGGGCCCCTCCCTGCTCGGCCGACCGTGATCCCCCGGCCGTGTCCCGGGCCTGCGACGGTGGCGCCGGGCGGCCGGGACCGGGTGGGGGCGGCCTCCGACACATGATTCCACGTGAGCCCCCCGCTCAGCCGGGGTTCCAGGATCGGCGGAACCCCGCCCCGGCGCGATCCCGCTACGGATGATGAGGAAGGACCCGTCCGCCCGCCGCTTCGGGGGGCCCGAGCCGACCGTTGGGAAACCGATCATGCAACCCATCACCACGCCCTTCGGGCGGCACTCCACCGCCGCCGAGGTCATCGCCGGGATCGACCTGGCCGGCAAACGGGTCATCGTCACCGGCGGCGCCTCCGGCATCGGCCTGGAGGTCGCCCGCGCCCTGGCCAGCGTCGGCGCACACCTCACGCTCACCGCCCGCGACGACCTCGGCGCGGCCGCGGCCGCCGACATCACCGCCACCACCGGCAACCCGCACGTCCGGACCACCCAACTCGAACTGACCGACCTCTCCTCGATCCGCGCCTTCGTCGACGCCTGGGGAGAAGAACCCCTGCACATCCTGGTCAACAACGCCGGAATCATGGCGCTGCCCCAACTCGAACACACCCCCCAGGGTTGGGAAGAGCAGTTCACCACCAACCATCTCGGGCACTTCTTCCTCACCTACGGTCTGCACTCCGCCCTCACCCGCGCCCAGGGCGCCCGCGTCGTCTCCGTCAGCTCCAGCGCGCACCTGTTCTCCCCGGTGGTCTTCGACGACATCCACTACCGCTTCCGCCCCTACGACCCGCAGGGGGCCTACGCCCAGGCCAAGACCGCCGTCATCCTCTTCACCGTCGGCCTCAGCCACCGCTGGGCCGCCCACGGCATCACCGCCAACGCCGCCAACCCCGGGGCCATCCCCACCAACCTGCAACGCTTCGTCGGCGGCGACCTCGACACTCCGACCGAGCTACAGAAGACCCCGCAACAGGGCGCCGCCACCTCCGTGCTGCTGGCCACCTCACCCCTGTTGGACGGCATCAGCGGCCGCTACTTCAACGACTGCGCGGAAGCCCGAACCGTCGACCAGCGCCCCACCGACGCCATCGAACTCGTCGACACGGTCGCCAACTACGCCACCGACCCGGACAACGCCGACCGCCTCTGGCACATGTGCCAGCGCCTGCTCGACTGACCCCGCTCCGGTGACCCCGCTCGCAGGGATCAGGGGGCCGTCGCCGCGAACCCGGTGACGATCTCCGCGATCGTGGTCGCGTCCCCCGCCGCCTGGGCGGCCAGCAGGGCGGCGAAGCGTTCCGCCGGCAGCACCGGTACGCCCAGGCCCGCCGCCTTCTCCGCCTTCGAGCCGGCGCCCTCGCCCACCACCACCAGGTCGGTGCGCTTCGACACCGACCCGGAGGAGCGGCCGCCGAGCCGTTCCACCGCCTCGTTGCCCTCGGTGCGGGTCAGCCCCGGCACCGAGCCGGTCACCACCACCGTCATCGGGGTGCCGTCCGGCCTGCGCAGCGGCAGTGCGCTGGCGGTGGGCGGGGCATTGTCGTCGCCGGGGTCCGCGACCACCGTCGGCTCCGGGGCGCCCGGTTCGGTCAGGTTGATCCCGCGGGCGGCGAGCCGGCCGACGACCGGCGCGAGCTCGACCAGCTCGGCGGCGATGGTGACCGCCCGTTCCGGGCCGACCCCCTCCACCTGTTGCAGGTCGGCCACGCTCGCCCCGAGCAGCGCGTCCATCGTGCCGAAGTGCCGGGCCAGCCGCCGAGACATCGACCGGCCGGTCATCCGTACGCCGAGCCCGGTGAGCACCCGGGAGAGCGGCTGGCTCTTGGACGCCTCGATGCTGGCGACGAGCTTGCGGGCGGAGGTCTCGCCCAGCCGGTCGAGGGTGGCCAGCCGCTCGGCGTCGAGGTCGTAGAGGTCGGCGGGATCGGTGACGAGTCCGGCGCCGACGACCAGGTCGATGATCTTGCCGCCGAGACCCTCGATGTCCATCGAGTCCCGGGCGGCGTAGTAGGCCAGCGACTCACGGGCGCCGCAGGCCCGCCCCTGGGTGCAGCGCCAGCGCTTCTGCGACCGGTCGATCTCGCCTCCGCAGCGCGGACAGGCCGACGGCGGCTCGTACGGCGTGGCGTCGGCCGGTCGCTCGTCCAGCTTGGCCCCGGTGATCTCGGGAATGACGTCGCCGGCCCGCCGGACGAAGACGGTGTCCCCGGCCCGTACGTTGCGGCGGAGCAGATCGTCGAAGTTGTGCAGCGTGGCGGAGGTGACCGTCACGCCGCCCACCTGCACCGGCTCCAGTACGGCGACCGGCGTGATCAGGCCGGTCCGCCCGACCTGCACCTCGATCCGGAGCAGCGTGGTGGTGCGGGTGTCGGCGGGGAACTTGTAGGCGACGCCCCAGCGCGGGGCCCGGCTGGATGAACCGGCGAGGTCCCGGTCCGCCTGCTGGTCGGCCTTGATCACCGCACCGTCGACGCCGAAGCCGAGCTCGCCGCGCCGGGCGTCCAGTGCCGCCACGGCGGCCAGCACCTCGTCGATGGTGGTGCAGAGCGGCATGCCGGCGGCGGAACCGGCGGTGGTGGCGATGCCGAGGCGCTCGGCGAGGGCCATGGTGGCTGAGTGCGGCGGCGCTGCCCCGTCGGCGCGCGTCAGCAGGCCGGTGGCGGCCAGCCCGGGTACGGCGTAGCCGAGGAAGTGCAGCGGCGCGTCGTACGCCCGGTCCTGGGCTCGCAGCGTGCCCGCGGCGGCGCTGCGCGGATGGGCGAACGGCGGCTCGCCGTGCCCGGTGCGCAGCTCGTTGGCCCGCGCGAAGTCGGCGTCGGTCATGAACACCTCGCCGCGCACCTCCAGCGTCACCGGTTCGCCGAGCCGCTCCGGCAGGCCGACCGCGCGCCGGGCCTGGGTGGTGACGTCCTCGCCGGCCCGCCCGTCGCCCCGGGTGGCGACCTGGGTCAGCCGGCCCGCCACGTAGCGGGCGGCGATGGCGAGGCCGTCGATCTTCGGCTCCACCGTGTAGCCCGCGGCGGGCCGGCCGAGCAGCCGCTCCAGCCGGGTGGCCCACCGGCGCAGCGAATCCTCGCCGAAGACGTTGTCGAGGCTGAGCATCGGGCTGCTGTGCTCGACATCCCCGACCGCGCCGACCCCGGCGGCGACCAGCTCGGTCGGCGAGTCGTCGGCCTTCCAGCCCGGATGGGCGGTTTCGGTAGCGGCGACCCGGGCGATCAGGGCGTCGTAGGTCGCGTCGTCCATCGCCAGCTCGGCGCCGTTGTAGTAGGCGGTCGCGGCCGACCTGACCTGCTCGACCGCCGCCGTGTAGGCCTGCGGATCGTCGAACGGCGCGGCCAGCGCCGAGTCCACCACCGGGCTCCGCGTCACTGCGACCTCCCCCGTCTCCAGGACACCTGCGGGCATCCCGTCGCGCTCCGCGACCGGGTGCTCGCCAACAGCCTAGAGACCGGGTACGACGCCGCCGTCCGTCGTGCGGTGCGGCCGTCGTCCGGCGCCGCGGTTCGTTGCTGTCGCGTCCGCGCGGGCCGGTCGGTCGTCATCGCCCGCTCCGGGGTCCGGGCGCCCTGGACCATCCCGCTCGGTTCCTGACCAGGGCATCTGGCGGGGTCCAGGGACCTAGGCTGACCTCATGGTCGGGGCCGGTGAGGGCTCGCAGAGTTCGCAGAGCGTCGGCACGGTGATCGTGGCGGGCCTGGCCAACCTGACCGTCGCGGTGGCCAAGGCGCTGGCCGGCGTCCTCTCCGGCTCCGCCGCGGTGCTGGCGGAGGCCGCCCACTCCGTCGCCGACACCACCACCGAGGTGCTGCTCTTCGTCGCGCTGCGCCGGGGCACCCGGCCCGCCGACGCCGAGCACCCGTTCGGCCACGGCCGGGAGAGCTACCTCTGGGCCTTCGTGGCGGCGGTGGTCACCTTCGTGGTCGGCGCCGGCTTCTCCATCCTCCAGGGCGTCGACGCGATCCGGTCCCGGCACCAGGACCTGGACGCCACCGTCGCGTACCTCGTGCTGGCGGTCTCCTTCGTGGCCGAGTCGATCTCCCTGACCCGGTCCGTGCGGCAGCTGGGGCGCCGGGCGCGGCGCTGGCGGCTCTCCTGGCTGCGGGTCGCGCGGAACACCCCGAACACCGCCGTGAAGGCGGTGCTGCTGGAGGACTGCGCGGCGCTGGTCGGGCTGGTGCTCGCCGGGGCCGGGGTCACGCTCTCGGAGCTGACCGGCAACCCGCTCTGGGACGGGATCGCCTCGATCGCGATCGGCGTGCTCCTGTTGGTGGTGGCCACCACCCTGGCGCACAACAACATCGTCATGCTGGTCGGCCGGGCCGCCCGGGACGCCGTACGGGAGGAGATCGACCGCGAGCTCTCCACCGTGCCGAAGGTACGGGGTGTGCACCGCCTGTTGACCATGCAGCTCGGTCCGGAGGACATCCTCGTCGCCGTACAGGTCAACTTCGCCGACGAGGCGACCCGGGAGGAGATCGAGGCCGCCGCGGACGAGGCCGAGCGGCGGCTCACCACCCGCAACCCGGCGATCCGGTACGTCTTCCTGGAGCCGACCCGCCGGCGGACCTGAACCGGGGAGCCGCACCGCCGCCGCCGGGCGTCGGCGTCAACGGCCGTAAGTATTGACAGTTCTCGACGGCAGGCTCAAGCTGGTTCCTGAGAGCGCTCTCTCACCGTCCTGACGAGGACAGACCACCACCAGTCCGGCCAGTGCTCCCCGATGCCTTCGGCGGCGGCTGCGGAACCGTCCTGGCCAGTCCCCCAGCTAGGAGTCTTCAGGTGGAGAGGGTTTCCCCCTTCCCCGGCGCGGGCCGCCGGCTCCGGATCGCGACACTGCTCAGCGCCGTGCTAGCGCTCCTCGGCACGTACGCGGTGCTCAACGCGACACCGGCCGCCTCGGCCCGGGCCGAGGCGGCGCCGCGCGCACCGATCGTGCGGGTGGCCGAGTTCCTCGCCGACTGCCCGTACAGCCACCGGCTGCCGGACGACCCGATCATCTTCCCGGGGCTGCCGGGCGCTTCCCACATGCACAGCTTCTTCGGCAGCACGGTGACCAACGCCCACACCAACCTGTCCGACCTGCTGAACTCCAGCAGCACCTGCAACCCCCGGGTCGACCTCTCGTCGTACTGGGTGCCGACGCTCTACCACAACGACGTGGCGGTGGAGCCCACCATCGTGACGTTCTACTACCTCGGCGAGGGCGTACGCAGCGACATCACCGCACGGATCGAGCCGCTTCCGCTGGGGCTGCGGATCGTGGCCGGAAACGCCAGGGCGACCGCGCCGGACGCCAGCAGCAACGCCCGCTGGTCCTGTCTGCACGCGGGGCACGTCGGTGCGTCGAAAGACTTCGTCAACTGCCCGTCCGGCACCATGCTGGAGTCCTACCTGGACTTCCCGCAGTGCTGGAACGGCCGGGACCTGGACTCGCCCGACCACAAGAGCCACATGGCGTACCCGGTGAACCAGGCCTGCCCGTCGACCCACCCGGTACCGGTGCCGAAGCTCCGCCAGGTGCTGCGGTACCCGGTCAGCGGTGACCCGTCGCGGATCCGGCTCGCCTCGGGCGCGGGCTTCACGATGCACGGCGACTTCTTCAACGCCTGGCCGGAGGCGGAGATGGCCCGCCGGGTGCGCGACTGCATCCGGCCGGTCATCAAGTGCGGCGCGGACGGCACGCCCAGCTGAGCAGGTGCAAAGCAGCCCGTCATTCCCCGAGCGGGTCCGGCACACCGGGCCCGCTCGGCCGTCCGGGGGAGAAGAAACCAGATGAGAGCGGGTCTCGCCGTACGGTGCGGGGTCTTGTCGGTGGTGGTCGCGGTCGCCGGCTGCGCCGGCGGGCCACCGTCGGACCGGCCGGCACCGTCGCCCGCCGCGACCGCCGCGCCGTCGGCGGCCAGCTCGGGCCCGCCGGCGGCCCCCGGTGGTACGCCGGCGCAGCCGTTCAACACCACCGACGTGGCCTGGCTGCAACTGGCGGTGGCGATGGGCGAGCGGGTCCTCCCGATGCTGGAGCTGGTACCGGCCCGGAGCACCGAGCCGGCGCTCCGGCGACTGGCGGTACGGCTCCGGGACGGGCACCGGGCGCAGCTGCGGACGTCACGCGACCTGTTGGCGCGCTCCGGCGGGCCGGAGACCAACCCGCACGAGGGCCACGACATGCCGGGCATGGTGACCGACGCCGAACTGCGGACGCTGGACGGCGCCCGTGGCGCCGCGTTCCACCGGCTCTTCCTCGGGCACCTGCGACAGCACCTCGAACAGTCCGTACGGATCGCCCGCGCAGAGGAGACCGCGGGTGCGGACCCGCGCACGAAGGCGCTCGCCGCCGAGGTGGTGGGCAGCGGCAGCGCCGCACTCGACGCGCTGACCCAGCTCGACCGCCGGTACAACTGAGCGGCCCCGCCACCGGCGGAGCACCCCGGCCCGAGGCTGGTACGCGGGTGGCCCTCGCTGCCCGTCCTGCGTAGCATCAGCCGGTGACCATAACGCTGCGTAACAACGTCACCGTCACCGGCGCGCCCGGCAACCAGCCGATGCTCTTCGCGCACGGTTTCGGGTGTGACCAGCAGATGTGGCGCTTCGTCGCGCCCCGGTTCGAGGCGACGCACCGGGTGGTGCTCTTCGACCACCTCGGCTTCGGCGGGTCCGACGTCTCCGCGTACGACTTCCACCGGTACACCGACCTCCAGGCGTACGCCGACGACGTGCTGCGGATCTGCGCCGAACTCGACCTCACCGACGTGGTCTTCGTCGGGCACTCGGTCAGCGCCATGATCGGTGTGCTCGCGGCGGTGGCCGAACCCGAGCGGTTCGCCCGGCTCGTGCTCGTCGGCCCCTCCCCGCGCTACCTGGACGACACGGACTATGTGGGCGGCTTCAGCGAGGCGGACATCACCGGGCTGCTCGACTCGCTCGCCAGCAACTATCTGGGCTGGTCGGCGGCGACGGCTCCGGCGATCATGGGCAATCCGGACCGTCCCGAGCTGGGTGCCGAGCTGACGAACAGCTTCTGCCGTACGGACCCGAAGATCGCCGAGCAGTTCGCCCGGGTGACGTTCCTGTCGGACAACCGCGCCGACCTGCCGAAGGTGACCGTACCGACGCTGATCCTGCAGTGCAGCGACGACATGATCGCACCACCCGAGGTCGGCGAGTACACCCACCGGATGATCCCGGCCAGCGAACTGGTCCAGCTGGAGGCGACCGGCCACTGCCCGAATCTGAGCGCCCCCGACGAGACGGCCACGGCGATCGAGAGGTTCCTGGCTGCCCGATGAGTCGCCCGCCGCTGCCGCCCGCGCCGCCCGGGGATCCCGGCCGGCCGGTCGATGCCGGCGCGGCCGTGCTGCTCGACCAGCTCTACGAGGACGCCCCGTGCGGGCTCCTCCTGATGCGTGCCGACGGCACCATCCTGCGGATCAACCGGAGACTCCTGAGCTGGCTGGGGTACGCCCCGGACGGGCCCGGGGTCCCGCCGCGCTTCCAGTCGCTGCTCGCCCCCGGCGACCGCATCTTCTACGAGACGCACTACGCACCGCTGCTCCTGATGCAGGGCGAGGTACGCGAGATCGCCGTGGACCTGCTCCGGGCCGACGGCCAGCGGCTGCCGGTGCTGGTGAACGCCACCCGGTACCCCGGCACCGGCGCGGCCTCGGACCTCGTGCACACCGCGGTCTTCACCGCGATCGACCGCCGCCGGTACGAGCGGGAACTGCTCCGCGCCCGGGAGGTCGCCGAGCGGTCGGAGACCCGGGCCCGGGTGCTGGCCCAGACACTTCAGGCCAGCTTCCTGCCGCACAGCCTGCCGGACATCCCGGGTGTGCAGGTCAGCGCCTACTACCGGCCGGCGGGGCGGGGTGACGAGGTCGGCGGGGACTTCTACGACGTGTTCCAGACCGCCCCGCACGGCTGGGGGGTGGTGCTGGGCGACGTCTGCGGCAAGGGCGCCGGGGCGGCCGTCGTCACGAGCCTGGCCCGGCACACCGTACGGGCGGCGGCCATGCGGGGTGGACGGCCCCGGAGCATTCTGGCCACGCTGAACGCGGCCCTGCTCAGCCAGCGCACGGACCGGTTCTGCACGGTGGCGTACGCCCGGCTCGAGACCGACGCCGCGAACCGGGTCCGGGCCACCATCTCGATCGGGGGCCATCCGCCGCCCGTGTGGACCCACCGGCGCCAGACCCGCGAGATCGGGCGGCTCGGCACGCTGCTGGGCGGCGTCGCGCATCCCCGGCTGCACGAGCGGACCGTGACCCTGGAGCGCGGCGCCGCGCTGCTGTTCTACACGGACGGCCTGACCGAGGCGCGGCGCGGTGCGGAGCTGTTCGGTATGGACCGGCTGCGGCAGGCCCTCGCCGAGCACGGCGGCGAGAGCGCCGAGCACATCGTCGAGGGGATCGCCGGGCGGGTGCTCGACTTCCAGGACGGCCTGCCGCACGACGACATGGCGATGGTCGTGGTCAAGGCGTACGGCTGAGCCGGCCGTGACGCGCGGTGGGCCGCCCGAGCGGGGTTCAGGCGGAGTAGCCGCGGCTCGCGGCCCAGTTCGCCAGGTTGATGGTGGTCATCGTGTACGAACTCTGGCCGTTGACGTTCGCCGGGTCCGCGATTGTGACGGTACGCCCGTCGTCGGAGTAGCCGACGACCGTCAGGTAGTGGCCGCCGTCGTAGGAGTGCGGGGTGCCGTCGGTGTCGACGGCGGTGCCGATGATGTTCACCACGACCGGACGCTGGTCCGCGACGGCCGCCGTGATGTCCGACTGCATCCGGTCCATCTGCGCGGGGGTGGCCACGCTCTCCGGAATCGCGGTCGTCCGGTAGTCCCCGGTGTGGCCGAGCTCGTTCAGGACCCGGGTGGTGTCCTCGGCCGAGTTCGTACCGGCGGTGGTGGTGCCCAGTTCGGTGGCGACGTCGTCCTGGCTCGGGGCCGCACCGTCCGCGCTCAGCGCGATCCGGGTGGCGGCGGGGCCGCAGTAGTAGAAGTTGGGCTGCGCCTGGTAGTCCACCGTGAGTTCCATCGCCGACGGTGGCCTGGGAGCCTGCGCCTCCGGTCCGGCGCCCAGGGCGCCGACGGGGCCGGCGATCGTCGCGCCGATGAGGGCGACGCCGGCGGTGGCCAGGGCGACCCGGCGGGTGGTCGGTGGGGTGATGGCGGTGAGCCAGCGGACCCACCGGACGGGGGTGGTCAGCACTTCGCGGTTGCCCTTCCGTGTCGGTTGGTCTCCGGTCGATCGGCCGGCCCGGCGGTGACCGTGGTGCGGCCGGCGCGGTGCGCGGGGTGAGACGGGGCGTACCGAAGACTCAACGCGGGCCAGGAGTCCGACATTCCTGATTTGCCGGGGCGCTCCGCGCCCTCCGGAACCCCGATTTGGCGTTCTGGCTGCCGGCGTGTAACTTTCTCTCCCGGCAGGGAAACGGGCACTCCGGCGGGTAACACCGCAGGTGGCCGGCCTGCCGAACCCCGATCGAACAGAGCGGTTGACCCGCTGTGCCCGGACGGGGGCGTTGGCTGCCTGGAGCAAGCTGACAAACCGGGAGATACCGGTTTGACGGGGAGGAACCAGTCAGGTAACGTAGTAGGAGTGCCTGACGGAAACGTGAGGCGCGAAACAAAGCCCCAGAGGTCAGATCCGCTAGGGTCTGTTGTTTGGTGTGTGGTTGTTCTTTGAGAACTCAACAGGGTGCTTGATAAGCCAGTGCCAATTCATTTTGTTTTGGCAGCAAGTGTTTTTTTGTTGCCGGGTTTGATTTTCCACAAGTTTTTGTTGGAGAGTTTGATCCTGGCTCAGGACGAACGCTGGCGGCGTGCTTAACACATGCAAGTCGAGCGGAAAGGCCCTTCGGGGTACTCGAGCGGCGAACGGGTGAGTAACACGTGAGTAACCTGCCTCAGGCTTTGGGATAACCCTCGGAAACGGGGGCTAATACCGGATATGACATGTCACCGCATGGTGGTGTGTGGAAAGTTTTTCGGCCTGGGATGGGCTCGCGGCCTATCAGCTTGTTGGTGGGGTGATGGCCTACCAAGGCGACGACGGGTAGCCGGCCTGAGAGGGCGACCGGCCACACTGGGACTGAGACACGGCCCAGACTCCTACGGGAGGCAGCAGTGGGGAATATTGCACAATGGGCGGAAGCCTGATGCAGCGACGCCGCGTGAGGGATGACGGCCTTCGGGTTGTAAACCTCTTTCAGCAGGGACGAAGCGTAAGTGACGGTACCTGCAGAAGAAGCGCCGGCCAACTACGTGCCAGCAGCCGCGGTAAGACGTAGGGCGCGAGCGTTGTCCGGATTTATTGGGCGTAAAGAGCTCGTAGGCGGCTTGTCGCGTCGACTGTGAAAACCCGCGGCTCAACCGCGGGCTTGCAGCCGATACGGGCAGGCTAGAGTTCGGTAGGGGAGACTGGAATTCCTGGTGTAGCGGTGAAATGCGCAGATATCAGGAGGAACACCGGTGGCGAAGGCGGGTCTCTGGGCCGATACTGACGCTGAGGAGCGAAAGCGTGGGGAGCGAACAGGATTAGATACCCTGGTAGTCCACGCTGTAAACGTTGGGCGCTAGGTGTGGGGGACCTCTCCGGTTCTCTGTGCCGCAGCTAACGCATTAAGCGCCCCGCCTGGGGAGTACGGCCGCAAGGCTAAAACTCAAAGGAATTGACGGGGGCCCGCACAAGCGGCGGAGCATGCGGATTAATTCGATGCAACGCGAAGAACCTTACCTGGGTTTGACATGGCCGCAAAACCTGCAGAGATGTAGGGTCCTTCGGGGGCGGTCACAGGTGGTGCATGGCTGTCGTCAGCTCGTGTCGTGAGATGTTGGGTTAAGTCCCGCAACGAGCGCAACCCTTGTTCGATGTTGCCAGCGCGTTATGGCGGGGACTCATCGAAGACTGCCGGGGTCAACTCGGAGGAAGGTGGGGATGACGTCAAGTCATCATGCCCCTTATGTCCAGGGCTTCACGCATGCTACAATGGCCGGTACAATGGGCTGCGATACCGTGAGGTGGAGCGAATCCCAAAAAGCCGGTCTCAGTTCGGATCGGGGTCTGCAACTCGACCCCGTGAAGTCGGAGTCGCTAGTAATCGCAGATCAGCAACGCTGCGGTGAATACGTTCCCGGGCCTTGTACACACCGCCCGTCACGTCACGAAAGTCGGCAACACCCGAAGCCCATGGCCTAACCGGTTTTCCGGAGGGAGTGGTCGAAGGTGGGGCTGGCGATTGGGACGAAGTCGTAACAAGGTAGCCGTACCGGAAGGTGCGGCTGGATCACCTCCTTTCTAAGGAGCACCTTCCACCGAAGGGTGGGTAGGAGCCTCGTGGCCCGCGGATGTCGGGTCAGGGGTGCTCAATGGCGGAGACACTGGCGAGCTGTCGGTCGGCAACGGCTGGAATATTCTGAGTACGACCACTTCGGTGGTATGGAAAAGATGACTGGTGCGGCTGGTTGATGGTGTAGAGCATCCTGTTGGGTCCTGAGAGAACAACCATTGGTTGGTTGTTTCTTTCAGTGGACTTTTCCTGGAACGTTGTTTCGGGTGGTCTGCCAGGCATGGCCTGGCCCCGCATACCGGGCCCCGTTTTTGTGGGTTGTTGGTGTGGGGTGGTGGGTTGTGGGTTGGTTGTTTGTTGAGAATTACACAGTGGACGCGAGCATCTTTGTGGTCAAGTTGTCAAGGGCGAACGGTGGATGCCTTGGCACCAGGAGCCGATGAAGGACGTGGGAGGCCGCGATAGGCCTGGGGGAGCTGTCAACCTAGCTGTGATCCCAGGGTGTCCGAATGGGGTAACCCGGCACCAGTCATGTGGTGTCACCCGCACCTGAATTCATAGGGTGTGTGGAGGGAACGCGGGGAAGTGAAACATCTCAGTACCCGCAGGAAGAGAAAACAATAGTGATTCCGTGAGTAGTGGCGAGCGAAAGCGGATTTAGGCTAAACCGGTTGCGTGTGATACCTGTCAGGGGTTGCGTGGTCGGGGTTGTGGGACTTCACTGGACAAGCTGACACTTGTTCGAGGAGTTATAAAACCAGTTGCTAGCCGAATGGTGTGGAAAAGCCAACCGTAGGCGGTGAGAGTCCGGTAGGTGAAAGTGGCTGGTCTTCTGTGGATGTTCCCGAGTAGCGGCGGACTCCTGTAATCTGCCGTGAATCTGCCAGGACCACCTGGTAAGCCTGAATACTTCCTGGTGACCGATAGCGGACAAGTACCGTGAGGGAATGGTGAAAAGTACCCCGGGAGGGGAGTGAAATAGTACCTGAAACCGTTCGCCTACAATCCGTCGGAGCCTTTAGGGGTGACGGCGTGCCTTTTGAAGAATGAGCCTGCGAGTTAGTGGCACGTGGCGAGGTTAACCCGTGTGGGGTAGCCGTAGCGAAAGCGAGTCTGAATAGGGCGTTGTAGTCGCGTGTTCTAGACCCGAAGCGGAGTGATCTAGCCATGGGCAGGCTGAAGCGTGGGTAAGACCGCGTGGAGGGCCGAACCCACCAACGTTGAAAAGTTGGGGGATGACCTGTGGTTAGGGGTGAAAGGCCAATCAAACTCCGTGATAGCTGGTTCTCCCCGAAATGCATTTAGGTGCAGCGTCGCGTGTTTCTTGCCGGAGGTAGAGCACTGGATGGTCTAGGGGCCCTACAAGGTTACTGAAATCAGCCAAACTCCGAATGCCGGTAAGTGAGAGCGCGGCAGTGAGACTGCGGGGGATAAGCTTCGTAGTCGAGAGGGAAACAGCCCAGATCACCAGCTAAGGCCCCTAAGCGTGTGCTAAGTGGAAAAGGATGTGGGGTCGCATAGACAACCAGGAGGTTGGCTTAGAAGCAGCCACCCTTTAAAGAGTGCGTAATAGCTCACTGGTCAAGTGGTTCCGCGCCGACAATGTAGCGGGGCTCAAGCACACCGCCGAAGCTGTGGCATTCACATATTAACCTCGTGCGACCTTTTGGGGTTGTGTGCAGGTGTGTGGGTGGGTAGGGGAGCGTCGTGCCGGGGGTGAAGCAGCGGGGTGACCCAGTTGTGGACACGGCACGAGTGAGAATGCAGGCATGAGTAGCGAATGAAGGGTGAGAAACCCTTCCGCCGGATGACCAAGGGTTCCAGGGCCAGGTTAATCCGCCCTGGGTGAGTCGGGACCTAAGGCGAGGCCGAGAGGCGTAGTCGATGGACAACGGGTTGATATTCCCGTACCCGCGTAGGAGCGCCCGTGATGAACCTCGTTGTGCTAACCACCCGATCTTGGTGAGGTCTTCGGACTTTGCTGGGGGAGCGTGGGATCCTGATGGGTAGTAGTCAAGCGATGGGGTGACGCAGGAAGGTAGCTGAGCCCGGCCGGTGGTTGTGCCGGGGTAAGCGTGTAGGCCGGTGTGTAGGCAAATCCGCACACCTTGTGGCTGAGACGTGATGCCGAGCCGATTCAGGTGAAGTCAGTGATCCTATGCTGCCGAGAAAAGCCTCTAGCGAGTTCCGAGCGGCCCGTACCCCAAACCGACACAGGTGGTCAGGTAGAGAATACCGAGGCGATCGGGTGAACTGTGGTTAAGGAACTCGGCAAATTGCCCCCGTAACTTAGGGAGAAGGGGGGCCGGAGACGTGAAGGGACTTGCTCCTGGAGCGTTGTATGGCCGCAGAGAGCAGGGGGAAGCGACTGTTTACTAAAAACACAGGTCCATGCGAAGAAGTAATTCGATGTATATGGACTGACGCCTGCCCGGTGCTGGAACGTTAAGGGGACCGGTTAGCTCTTTCGGGAGCGAAGCTGAGAACTTAAGCGCCAGTAAACGGCGGTGGTAACTATAACCATCCTAAGGTAGCGAAATTCCTTGTCGGGTAAGTTCCGACCTGCACGAATGGCGTAACGACTTCCCCACTGTCTCAACCACAGGCCCGGCGAAATTGCAGTACGAGTAAAGATGCTCGTTACGCGCGGCAGGACGGAAAGACCCCGGGACCTTTACTATAGCTTGACATTGGTGCCTGAATTAGCTTGTGTAGGATAGGTGGGAGCCGGTGAAGTCCATACGCCAGTATGGGTGGAGGCAATCTTGAAATACCACTCTGGTTGGTTTGGGTATCTAACTTGGGACCGTTATCCGGTTCAGGGACAGTGTCTGGTGGGTAGTTTAACTGGGGCGGTTGCCTCCTAAAATGTAACGGAGGCGCCCAAAGGTTCCCTCAGCCTGGTTGGCAATCAGGTGTTGAGTGTAAGTGTATAAGGGAGCTTGACTGTGAGACTGACGGGTCGAGCAGGGACGAAAGTCGGGACTAGTGATCCGGCACTTGCGAGTGGAAGCGGTGTCGCTCAACGGATAAAAGGTACCCCGGGGATAACAGGCTGATCTTCCCCAAGAGTCCATATCGACGGGATGGTTTGGCACCTCGATGTCGGCTCGTCGCATCCTGGGGCTGTAGCAGGTCCCAAGGGTTGGGCTGTTCGCCCATTAAAGCGGTACGCGAGCTGGGTTTAGAACGTCGTGAGACAGTTCGGTCCCTATCCGCCGTGCGCGTAGGATACTTGAGAAGGGCTGTCCCTAGTACGAGAGGACCGGGACGGACGAACCTCTGGTGTGCCAGTTGTCCCGCCAGGGGCACGGCTGGTTGGCTACGTTCGGAAGGGATAACCGCTGAAAGCATCTAAGCGGGAAGCCTGCTTCAAGATGAGGTATCCCACCCACTTTGTGGGGTAAGGCCCCCAGTAAGACGACTGGGTTGATAGGCCGGAGATGTAAGCTCGGTAACGGGTTGAGTTGACCGGTACTAATAGGCCGAGGACTTGACTACAAAGCTGCTACGCGTCCACTGTGTGATTCTGAACAAACAACACAACCCTGTGGGTGTGTGTGGTTGGTTCACAGAGTTACGGCGGTTATGGCGGAGGGGAAACGCCCGGTAACATTCCGAACCCGGAAGCTAAGCCCTCCAGCGCTGATGGTACTGCACCCGAGAGAGTGTGGGAGAGTAGGACACCGCCGGACATCTTCATAGCTCAGGGCCACCCCGATTCGGGGTGGCCCTGAACTGTTTCCACCACCAGATCACACGACCACGACCAGACGAACCGATCGGATCAGCCGCCCAGGCTCGCCGCCGCGGAGGCGATCGCCGAGGCGAAGTAGCTCACCTGGGCGTACACACCCGGGTAGTTGGGCCGGGCACAGCCGTTGCCCCAGCTGACGATGCCGACCTGGATCCACGCGTTGCTCGCGTCCCGCCGGAACATCGGGCCACCGGAGTCGCCCTGGCAGGTGTCGGTGCCACCGGAGGCGAAGCCGGCACAGATCTCCATCGGGTCGTTCAGCTCCGGGTACGAGTTGTCGCAGGTGCCGTCCGCCACGTACGGGACGGTCGCCTTGAGCAGGTACCGCTGCTGCCCGCCGCCCTCACGGGTCGAACCCCAGCCCGCGATGGTGAACGTGCCGCTGTCGTAGGCGGTGGTGGTGGCGATCGGCAGGGTGCTGATCCCGGTCACCGGGCTGGCGAGCCGGATCAACGCCCAGTCGGCGCCCTGGCTGTTGTAGTTGGGGGCCCGGTAGACGTAGTTGGACCGCACCTGGACCCGGCTCGACGACTGGAGGTCGACGGTGCCGAGGGTCGCGGTGATGCTGCTGTTGTTGCCCGTACCGCTGACACAGTGCGCGGCGGTGAGCACCAGGCGCGGGCTGTACAGCGCCCCGCCACAGCCCATCGAGAGGCGCACCATGAACGGGAACTCGCCCTGGGCCGCCTGGGTGCCGCCGACCACGAACGGCGTGGCGTCGGTTCTGTCCGGGGCGGCGCTGGCCGGTGCGGCCAGGGAGACGCCGCCGACGGTCACCGCGGCCAACGCGGTGACGGCCAGGCGGGTGAGGATGCGCCAACGAGCCATGGGGGTCCCTTCCAACGCAGATGGCGCGCCTTGTGGGCGCGCCCAGATCAGGATGTCGGCAGCGTAGGGACTTAGATCGACACATCGCAATGAGGCGATGGCATCCCGGATGCGTCATACCACCGCACGACCACCCCGCCGACGGGCGCGACCGGACGCCCGCCGACGGGTCCCTCCAACGGCTGTTACCCGCCGCAGACGTACCGCGGCTCGGCGCTGTACTTCCAGGTGAACTTCTCGCGCTTGAGCACCTTGCCGTCCTTGTGGAAGATCCGCCAGGCGTCCTGGGTGAACCCGTTGATGCCGTTGGTCGGGATGCAGGACGGCCCCGGGTCCAGATGGATGACCCTCGGGCTGGTGATGTTGCGTCGCGGGCTCCACTCGGTGGTCACCCGGTCGTAGACCTTGGTGCTCCAGATCGACACCGTGATCGAGTTCGAGGTGTAGGAGGTGTCGATCAGGACGCCGTGCGGGGTGTCGTTGCGGAACTTGAAGTCCAGGTCGGGCCAGAAGATGGTCGACTCGATGACGGGCGGATAGCGGTCGAACCAGTACGAGTGCGGCTTGTGTTCGACGTCCTCCAGGCCGGCGTAGTACGTGGCGTTGAAGAGCGTGGTGGTGAACTGCGAGGTCCCGCCGCCCACCCCCGGCACCAGCTTGCCGTCGAGGATGACCGGCGCGTCCCGATAGCCCTGGGCGTAGCCGCGCTCGCCGGTGTGACCGTTCAGCGAGAAGGTCTTCCCCGCCCTGACCAGGGTGCCGTCCACCTCCCGGGCGATCGTCACGATGTTCTGGCTGCGCGCGGAGCCGAGCCCGCCGGTGAACCGGGTGGTAAAGGTGGAGACCCGCTCCTTGATGCCCATCTTGGCCAGGTCCTCCGTGCTGACCTCCGGCTGGACCGCCTTGAGCTGTCCCTTCACCTCCCGGCCGTCGGTCCTGCGGAGCACCGGCAGCAGGTCGCGGCCGAGCGCGGCTGTGTCCACCTGCTGGCCGCCGGCGCCGGCGGCCATCTTCGGCCTGCCGTCCTGGATGGACATGCTGGCGTCCTTCGGCTTGATCTCGACCTCGTCCAGCTGGTCGCCGAGCGCCGCCCGGAGCTTCTTCCCGTCCACCCGCGGGTCGATCCTGCCGGTCTTGTCCGCGGTCAGGACCAGGCTCTTCGCGATCGCGGCCGGCGGGATCGCGAAGTTGCCGCGTTCGGTGGTCACCGACACGGGGGCCGACACCGCCGGCCGGGCCAGCTCGGCGACGAGCCGGTCCACCTCCTCGGCGGTGGTCACCGGCTGCGTCTCGACCAGGGGCAACACCACCGGCTGGGAGCCGCGCAGCCACCCCTCGCGCAGCGCCTCCGCCGAGGTGTCGGCCCGGATGTCCTTGCTGGCCTTCGGGTAGACCGGCTTCGGGGTGGTGCCGCTGAACGTCACCGCGGGCAGGGTCATCGGCTGTCCCGTGCGGCCGAGGACCCGGCGCAGCTCCGCGTCGAGCCGTTCGGCGTCCACGGTCACCACCGGGGTGAGGCTCCGCGATCCGAAGAGCAGGCTCACCGGCCCGGGGTTGTGGTCCAGCGCGGCCGCCACCGTCGCCTCCACGTCGACCGCGAGGCCGACCGCGGCCGGCGAGATCTCCCCGGTCCGGTCGCCGACGCGTACCGGGACCGGCGCGGCGAGGGTCGCGGCCCGGCGCTCGAGGTCCGTACGGAGCAGCCGGGCGGCCTCGGCCCGGCTCTTGCCGCCGAGGTCGACGCCGAGCACGGTGGTGCCGCGCGGCACCTCACCGGCGTACGCGTAACCCGCGGTGCCGCCCGCGGCGGCGAGCACGACCGCCGCGACACCGCCGGCGAGCAGGGCCCGCCGCCGGCGGTGTCGGGACGGCGGTGCGGTCGGCGGACCCGCCGCGCCGGAGCCGGACCCGGTCGGTGCGCCGGGGCCGGCGACGACCGTGACGGGAGCGCCACCGGCCTGGTCCAGCGGCCACGTCACGGCGGCGATCGGGATCGTCGGACGCTCCTCGGCGGGTACGGTGACGGCCGCCATCTGCACGGTGGGTTGCTCGTCGGCGCGCACTGTGTTCTCGCCGTACTGACTCACGGACACCTCGTTCAAAGGCGATTCGGCGGGCGGCATCGCGTCCCGCTCAGCAGGACCCGGACGACTACGGTAGCCAAAACCCGGCGGCACCGGGCAACGGACCTCGGTAGTGGGCGCCGGGCGGGTCGGGGCGATAAGGCCGGATGGTCCGACCGTCGACCCCCGCCGCCGAACATCCAGGCTGTTCCGTACACCTGGTAGCTCTCGGTTGGCCACCGAAGCCGCATATGCTCCGAACGTCCACCCCCTAACGGAGGCTCACCTTCATGCGCCGGAACAGACGCGGACGCGCCCTCAGGACCTTGGGCGTACTTCTCACCAGTGGTGCGCTCGGCCTGACCAACGGTGTCGCGGCGTACGCGGCGGAACCCGCGGCTACGCCATTTCTCAGCGAGATCCACTACGACAACGTCGGCACCGACACCGGCGAGGCGGTGGAGGTCGAGGCCCCGGCCGGCTTCGACCTGACCGGTTGGCAACTGGTCCTCTACAACGGAAACGGCGGCGCGGCGTACCACACGAGGACGCTGAGCGGCGTGGTTCCGGCGGCCGGCGTGGTCGTCGCGACGTACCCGGCCGACGGGATCCAGAACGGTTCCCCCGACGCGGTGGCGCTGGTCGCGCCCGACGGCGAGGTCGCCGAGTTCCTCAGCTACGAGGGTGGGCTCACCGCGGTCGGCGGCCCCGCCGCCGGGCAGGCCGCCACCGACATCGGCGTGGCCGAGGCCGGCGACACCCCGGCGGGCCACTCCGTGCAGCGCGTCGACGGGCAGTGGCGGGCGGCGGCGCCGAACACCTTCGGCGTCCGCAACGCCGGCGCCCCGGACCCCGACCCGGAACCGGTCGGCTGCGACGTGCCGGTGGACCACACCATCGCGCAGGTGCAGGGCACCGGTGACGCCACCCCGCTGGCCGGCACCCGGGTCACCGTCGAGGGCGTCGTCACCGCCGACCACCGCAGCGGCGGCTACAACGGGATCTACCTGCAGACCGCCGGCAGCGGCGGGCGCGAGCCGGCCGCCGGCGCCGCCTCCGACGGGATCTTCGTCTACCTGACCACCAACACCGCCAACCACCCGAGCGTGGCGGTCGGCGACCGGGTGCGGGTCAGCGGCACCGCGAGCGAGTACAACGGGCTCACCCAGCTCAGCATCGCGGCCCGCGCCGACGTACAGGTCTGCGCGCAGGGCGTGGCGGTGCCGTCGCCGGTCGCGCTCGACCTGCCGCTGGACCCGGCCGGCCGCGAGTCGGTCGAGTCCATGCTGGTCGCCCCGGTCGGGGCGTACACGGTCTCCGAGGTCTACAACACCAACCGGTACGGCGAGGTCGTGCTCGCCGCCGGTGACCGCGCCGCGGTCATCCCCACCGACATCGCCCGGCCCGGCTCCGACGCCGCCCGCGCGGCGGCCGCCGCGAACAAGCTGGCCCGGGTGCTGCTCGACGACGGCCGGACCACCAACCTGGCCGACGCCGGCCTGCTGCCGCCGTACCTGTCGAAGGCGAACCCGCTGCGGGTCGGCGACCAGGTCGAGGCGTTCGGTCCCACGGTGCTGTCGTACGGCTTCAACGAGTGGCGGTTCCAGCCGAGCACGCCGGTCAGCGCGGAGACCCCGCCGGCCGGCCGGACCACCTTCAAGCCGACCAACCCGCGTACCCCCGCCCCGGAGAACGTCGGCGGCGACCTGCGGCTGGCCAGCTTCAACGTGCTGAACTACTTCGTCCACTTCGGCGGCGACGCCCGGGGTGCCGAGGACGAGGCCGGCCTCGCGAAGCAGGAGGCGAAGATCGTCTCGGCGATCAGCGCGCTCGGCGCCGACGTGGTCGCGCTGGAGGAGATCGAGAACTCGGTCCGGTTCAACCCCGCCGACCCGCAGCAGGCGCTGAAGCGGCTGGTCGCGGCGCTGAACACCGCCGACGGGGCGGGCACCTGGGACTACGTGCGTACCCCGGCCGACCTGCCGCCGGCCGCGCAGCAGGACTTCATCACCACGGCGATCATCTTCAAGCCCGGCGCGGTCACCCCGAAGGGTGACCCGCGGTCGCTCAACGACGAGACGGTCTGGTCCAACGCCCGGGAGCCGATCGCGCAGAGCTTCACCGCCGGCTCGGTCACCTTCACCGTCGTGGCCAACCACCTGAAGTCGAAGAGCAGCTCGGACGCGGCGACCGGCGACAACGCCGACAGCGGCGACGGGCAGGGCGCGTTCAACGGCGACCGGGTCCGGCAGGCGCGCTCGCTGGCCGCCTTCGTCGAGACGCTGAAGACCGCGAGCGGCAGCGACGACGTGCTGCTGCTCGGCGACTTCAACGCCTACACCCACGAGGACCCGATGCAGGTCCTCTACGACGCCGACTACGTCAACCTCAACGACAGCGGCGAGGCCAGCTACGTCTTCGGCGGCGAGTCGGGATCGCTGGACCACGCGGTCGCCTCGCCGTCGCTGGCCGACCGGGTCACCGGCGTCGATGTGTGGCAGATCAACTCGCACGAGTCGTACGCCTTCCAGTACGACGGCCACCCGGCGCTCTACGCCGCCGACCCGTACCGGGCCAGTGACCACAACCCGATCGTGGTGGGCCTGGCCACCGGCGCGGCCGGCCCGGTCGAGCTGCAACTGCTGAGCGTCAACGACTTCCACGGCCGGTTGGAGTCGCCCGGCAACGCGCCGGACGGCCGCCCGGTCGGCGGGGCGGCCCAGGTCGCCGGCCTGGTCAACCAGTTGCGGGCGGAGCAGCCGAACACCGCCTTCGTCTCCGGCGGCGACAACATCGGCGCCTCCACGTTCATCTCGGCCATCGACGCGGACAACCCGACGATCGACGCCCTCAACCAGATGGGGCTGGCCGCCTCGGCGGTCGGCAACCACGAGTTCGACAAGGGCATCGCGGACCTGACCGGCCGGGTCACCGACCGGGCCGACTTCCCGCTGCTGGGCGCGAACGTCTACCGGGGTGCCGAGCGGGCACTGCCGGCGTACGCGGTCAGCACCCTCGGCGGCGTCCGGGTCGGCTTCGTCGGCGTGGTGACCGAGCAGACCGGGTCGCTGGTCAGCCCGGACGGCATCGCCGGGATCACCTTCAAGGAGCCGGTGGCCGAGGCGAACACCGTCGCCGGCCAGTTGAAGGACGGCGACCCGGCCAACGGCGAGGCCGACGTGGTGGTGCTGCTCGCCCACGAGGGGGCGGCGACCGAGAACATCGACTCGGCCGAGGAGCTGGCGAACGACCCGGTCTTCGGGAAGTTCACCCGGGCCGCCGCGACGATTGACGTGATCCTCAGCGGTCACACCCACCAGCCGTACGCGTTCGAGGTGCCGGTGCCCGGCACCGACCGGCTGCGGCCGGTGGTGCAGGCCGAGGACTACGGCAAGCGGCTGGGCAGGGTGAACCTGACCTTCGACCCGGCCTCCGGCGAGGTGACCGCCGCCGAGGCGAGCCTGGTCGACGTGGTCGGCGCGCCGCAGGACCCGGCGGTGGCGCAGATCGTCGCCGACGCCAAGGTCCGGGCCGAGGAACTGGGCAAGCAGCCGCTGGGCTCGATCACCGCGGACATCCGGCGGGCGTACAACGAGGCGGGCAACGAGGACCGGGGCGCGGAGTCGGTACTCGGCAACTTCGTCGCCGACGTACAGCTCGCCGGCACCGCCGACCCGGGCCGGGGCGGGGCGCAGATCGCGTTCATGAACCCGGGCGGGCTCCGGGCCGACCTGCTGTACGCCCCGGACGGGGTGGTGACCTACGGGGAGGCGTTCGCGGTGCAGCCGTTCGCCAACGACGTGGTGACCAAGACGTACACCGGCGCGCAGATCAAGCAGGTGCTGGAGGAGCAGTGGCAGCCCGAGGGGGCGTCCCGGCCGGTGCTCTGGCTCGGCGTCTCGAAGGGCTTCAGCTATACGTACGACCCGGCGGCGCCGCGAGGCTCCCGGATCACCTCGATGAAGCTGAACGGCACCCCGGTCGACCCGGCCGGGTCGTACCGGGTCACGGTCAACTCGTTCCTGGCCTCCGGCGGCGACAACTTCGCCACCCTCGGCGAGGGCACCGACCGGGCCACCACCGGCGACAACGACCTGACCATGCTGGTCGACTACCTCGCCGAGAACTCCCCGGTGACCGCCGACCCGCAGCCGCGCTCCACGATCGGCCAGGGCGAGCCGGAGGGCCCGGACTGCGACACGACGATCACCGGTCGGCACGCCCGGCCGCTGACCGTCTTCTCCGGACTGACCTGCCTGGAGAACGCGACCGTTTCCGGGCCGGTGACCGTAATGCCCGGCGCGTCGCTGCTCACCACCGGCGGTAGCATCGCCGGTCCGGTCACCGCCACCCGGTCCGGGGCGCTCACCCTGAGCGGCACCACCGTCTCCGGCCCGGTGACGGTGGTCGGTGCGACCGGTCCGGTGCTGGTGGAGAAGGGCCGGATCGCCGGCCCGGTCTCGATCGGCCTGGGCACCGGCGGCGTCCGGGTGGACAGCGTCACCGCCTCCGGGCCGGTGACGCTGCTCGGCAACACCGGTGGCCGGCCGGTGCTGGTCGCGGCGAACACCGTCCGGGGCCCGCTCTCCTGCCTGGCGAACAGCCCGGCACCGGGGAACGACGGCCGGGCCAACACGGTCCGGGGTCCGGCGACCGGGCAGTGTGCCAGGCTGTGACCGACGGCTGAGTTCCGGGTCCGCGACCGCCCCGGTCGCGGACCCGGTTCGCGTCCGGGCCCGGTCGCGGTGCCGGGCCGGGCCGTCGGTCGGTCCGGCGCCGCCCGCGTCCCAGCGGCGGGGAGAGAGAGGACGAGCGTGGCCCGTTACGAACCGGTGCCGCTACCGAGCGGCGCGGCAGCCACCTCCCGACCGGACCTCGCCGCCGGGGTGACCCGGTGGGCCCGCTCCCGGCCGGTACGGGACCTGGTGGCGGCCTTCGGCGGCGGGTTCCCCGACCGGCTCGACACCGCCGGGCTGCTGGCCTGGCTCGACGACTTCTCCGCAGACCACTGGGACTTCCGGCGCCGGCACGGGGCCGTCGAGCGGGACGAGGTGGCCGAGACCGGCTTTCCGCCCGACGTCGTCGACCTGGTCCGGGCGGCGGCCGGCGCGCTCGGCCTCGTCGAACCCCGACCCGCCCCCGCCCGGCGGTACGACCATCTGCTGGTGCTGGGCGGCCTCGCCCTCTCCTGCCTGCGCCGGACCGCCTACGCCGCCCAGCTGATCCGTACCGGCGCCGTGGAGGTCGGCGAGGTCGCCGCGCTCGGCAGCTTCCGTCCACTGCGGCCGGCCGAGACGGCGCGGCTGGACTCCACCGCGGACTCGACCATGGACGCCGGCCCGGAGCTGGGGTACGAGGTGGACGCGATGGACCTCGGAGTCCGGACCGCCTTCGGATCCGCCGCACCGGAGCTGCGCCGCCGCTCGCCCGGCGCCGTCGACCACCACTCCTGGTCGGTCTCCGTCTACCGACCCCCCGCCGGCCCGGTGGTCCGGGTGCTCGCCGCGCCGTCGACCGAGCCGGCCAGCCGGCGGGCGCACACCTCCGACACGTACCACTTCTGGGCCGGTCAGGTGGCGCCGGCGGCCGGGGACCGGGTGCTGGTGCTGACCTCGCAGCTCTACGTGCCGTTCCAGCACTGTGACGCGATTCGCACGCTCGGCCTCGGTTACGGCTGTGAACTGGCCACAATAGGGCTGGATCCGGCCCAGTCGCCCCAGCCGGCGGCCGCGCCCCGGCCCAACACCGACCAATACCTGCAGGAAATACGCTCCGCTGTCCGTTCGATGCGGAATCTGTACCACGAGCTCGACTGAGCCGAAGATCACCATCGAACCTGCCGGACCGGACAGTCATGGGCTGACCTAACGGATGGTGTTACCACCGCATGGCGAAATGGGGCAGCGGAATCAATAAAAGAACCCTTAAAGTTCCTACCGCGCCGCCCCACGGGGGGCCAAGCCGGCCCACATCTGGGCAGTGCGGCGCAATCTTGTAGCGAGGAGTTCCCTTGCCTCCACGTATTACCCCTCGGCCGTTGCTGCACCGCTCACTGGCACTGGCCACGGTCTTCGCGCTCGGCGCCACCGCGCTGGCCGGCACGGGCGGTGTGGCGTCCGCCAGCCCGGGCGGCACCAGTGGCGTGCTGAGCGCCAGCGACGGCAGCGACACCATCGGGTTCACCGGCGGTGGCACCCTCACCTCCTTCGAGAACATCGAGGAGGCGAGCTGGGCCCCGGACGGCAGCCGTGCCCTCTTCGTCGGCGGGCTCGACGAGCTCTACACGGTGCGACACAACGACGGCAACAACGTCTGGTACATGGCCGACGACCAGGTCGGGCTCCAGCGCCGGTCGCCGAGCTACTACGGCACGGGCGCCGGCGTGATCTCGGCGGCCAAGTGGGGCAGCGACCGGTGGCACCTGGAGTTCAAGGCCGCCTCCGGCGTGGGCGAGCCGGAGCCCCTCTCTCCGGACGACGACGGCCTGCACTACCAGCACCCGGACACCGCGCAGGACGGCACGCTCGTCTACCAGGTCCAGCCGGACAACGGCGCCGGCCAGCCGTCCGGCCGGGCCGACATCGGGCTCTGGGACGCGGCCGGGTGGCGGACCATCATCGAGGACGGGGCCAACCCGACCATCTCGCCCGACGGCTCCAGGGTGGCCTTCGTCCGGGGCACCGGCAGCCAGCGGCACATCCTGATCGCCAACCGGGACGGCAGCGGCCTCACCCGGCTCACCACCGCCGCGGCCGAGCGGGACCACCCCACCTTCTCCACCGACGGCGGAACCATCGCGTTCAGCCAGGGCACCGCAGTGGCGACCATCCCGGCCGCCGGCGGCACCGTGACCACCGTGTCGGGGCTGACGGGCGTGCCGGCGTACCAGCCGCGCGAGCGGAACAAGGTGGTCCGGCTCTCCGGTCCGAACCGGTTCGCCACGCCGGCCGTGGTCTCCCAGTCCTACTGGGCGACCGACGGCACCACCGACGGCCGGCAGCCCGCCGAGTCGGTCGTGCTGTCCCGGTCGGACACCTTCGCCGACGCGCTCGGCGGTGCGGGGCTGGCCGCCGCCAAGCAGGGTCCGCTGCTACTGACCCAGCCGACCACGCTCGACCCGACGGCCCAGGCCGAGATCCAGCGGATCCTCGCGCCCGGCAAGACCGTCTACCTGCTCGGCAGCCCGGGTGCCATCTCCGCGACGGTCGAGGACCAGGTCAAGGCGTTGGGCTACAACGTGAAGCGGCTCGCCGGCTCCGACCGGTTCAGCACCTCGGTCGCGATCGCCGACGAGATCAACCCGAACCCCGACCTGGTGCTCGTCGCGACCGGGATGGACTTCCCGGACGCGCTCGCGGCCGGTGCCGCCGCCGGGTCGTACAACCCGCCGGGGAGCGGCCTGTCGGCGGTGGTCGTACTGACCAACAACGAGAAGCTGCCGGCGTCGACGAGGACCTACATCGACCGGGTGCAGAACGAGTACAACCTCTTCGGCATCGGCCGCACGGCCTACACCGCACTGAACGGGTACAACCGGGCAGAGGTGGTGGGGGCCAACCGCTACGAGACGGCGCTTCTCACCGCATACACCTTCTTCGGCGGCTCCTTCGACGCCGGTGTCGCGACCGGTACCAACTGGCCGGACGCGCTCGCCGGTGGTGCGCTGATGGCGACGCTGAACGGCCCGCTGCTGCTGACCAACGGCGCCAGCGGTACGCCGGTGCTGGAGCTCGCGGACTACCTCGACGCGCAGAGCGGTCCGCTGCGCAACGCGATCATCTTCGGCAGCGCCGGAGTCGTCGCGACCGGTCAGCAGGCTCCGATCGGTCGCTTGATCAGCGGTCCGGGCGGCTACGACTACGTGCCCAACCCGACCAGCCTGTTCAGCGGCAACGGTGTCAACACCGCCGCCATGCGCGGCCAGTCGAAGCAGGACGGGCTCGTCTCCAGCAAGCCGAACACCCCGGCCGAGGCGAAGGCGGCCGCCGAGGCGCTGCAGGAGCGCGCCGAGAACGGCCGCGCGACACGGTAATGCGATGACCGGCCGGACAACCGACTGTCCGTGCCGGGTCAATCGGGTCGCACGGGACGACAGGTCGCCGAGCGACAGGTGAACGGAACGACGCGGAGGGTCCGGTCTGACGATCGGGCCCTCCGTACGCCGTGCCGGCGGGAAATGTTCGCCAGCCGGTCCAATTGCCGCTTCCCGCCGTACCGGAAATAACCGGCGCTCGGGGCGCGGCGCCCATTGTTCAAAAGGAGCCCCTTTTGCCTCGACCCGCATTCCGTCGGCCGCTGGCGCTCGCCGCGGTGTTCGCGGTCGGCGTTGCCGCGACCCTGACCAGCGTCGGTACGGCGAGCGCCAGCCACCCCGGCACGACCGGGACGCTGACCGCGAGCAACGGCGGAAAGACCCTCCAGTTCGCCGACGGCCGGCGGGTGACCTCGTCGGAGAACATCAGCGACGCCGCCTGGTCGCCGGACGGCAGCCGGGCGGTCTTCGTCACCGCCCAGGGCGTCATCGCCACCCTGCGGTTCGACAACGGCGAGGACATCTTCACCATCGCGAGCCCTCAGCCGGACAAACGGGCCGACCCGCACTGGGTCGGCGACGGGGGGAACGTGGTCTGGGCGGCCAAGCCGCCGGGCCGGCCGTGGCACCTGGAGTTCACGGTCAACGCCGAGAACGACCCGATGCGGCAGATCAGCCCGGACGACGGCCGGCACTACCTCAACCCGGACACCGGCAGCGGCCAGCGGATCGTCGTCCAACGCCAGGAGGACGCCGGAGGGGAACCGACCGGAACACCGGAGATCGGCTTCCTGGCGCCGGACTCCGGGTACACGACCATCGCCGCCAACGCGAGCAAGCCCTCCCTCTCCCCCGACGGCACCAGGGTGGCGTTCATCCGGTCCGACGGCGAGTACGACCAGGTCTGGGTCTGCGACCTCGCCGGTGGCGACCTGGTCCAGGTCACCTCGAACCCGGTGCACCACGACGAGCCGGCCTGGTCGCCGCACGGCCTCGTCATCGCGTTCAGCCAGGGCGGTCGGGTCTACCAGGCCCGTCCCGACGGCTCCGACGCGGCCAACCCGCTGTCGGCCGGCCTCTCCGGGAAGCCGGCGTACCGGCCGTTCAAGCAGGACCGGGTGGTCCGGCTCTTCGGCGCGAACCGGTTCACCACCGCGGCCGCGGTCTCCCGGTCGTACTGGTCGTCGCTGAGCGAGGGCGACGGGGCGCCGTTCCCGGCCGAGGCGGTTGTGCTGTCCCGCTCGGACACCTTCGCCGACGCGCTGGGCGGTTCCGCGCTCGCCGCCGCGAAGCGGGGCCCGCTGCTGATGACCCCGCCGGACACGCTCGACGAGACCACCCGGATCGAGATCCAGCGGATCCTCTCCCCGGGGCGGACGGTCTACCTGCTGGGCAGCGCCGGGGCGATCTCCGAGACGGTGCGGAACCAGCTCAACTCGCTGGGCTACGAGGTGAAGCGGTTGGCCGGACCGGACCGGTTCAGCACCTCGATCGCGATCGCGAACGAGGTCGACCCGTCGCCGGACACCGTCCTCGCCGCCACCGGGATGGACTTCCCGGACGCCCTCGCCGCCGGTGCCGCCGCCGGCGCGCAGAACCGGCCCGGCAGCGGCGAGTCCGCGGTCGTCGTCCTCACCCAGGACAGCACGCTGGCCCCGGCGACGAAGACCTACCTGGACGGGCTGCCGGACGAGACCACCCTGTTCGCGATCGGTCGCGGCGCGGCCGCCGCGACCGAGGCGCACCGCGCACTGTGGCTGGTCGGCGACGACCGGTACGACACGGCGTACCTCACCGCCTGGTGGTTCTTCGGCGGAGAGCGGCAGATCGGGTTCGCCACCGGCACCAACTGGCCGGACGCGCTGGCCGGGGGTGCGCTGATGGCCACGCTCGACGGGCCGCTGATGCTCACCCCGGGCGAGAGCGCCACCCTCGGGCACCGGGCGACGATCCTGCTCGACGAGTTCAGCGCCTCGGTGGAGATGGGGCTGATCTTCGGCAGCCCGGGAGTCATGGACCCGAGGCTCCAGGCCGACATCGGCAAGTGGATCGACGGTTGGAACGGGTACCACTACGTCGAGAACCCGTCGGCCGGCGGGTCCGGCAAGACCGCGGCGCGCTCCGGTGCGGCGGAGCCGGCGGTCGGGGCCGGGAGCACCGGGCTCCGTCGTTCGCCGGCGGACTTCGAGACCGTGATGAAGGCGGCGCGGGAGCGACTCGCACGCTGAGGCGGGTACCGACGACGAGGGGCCGGCCGGGGAGCCGGCCCCTCGCCGTTCCACCAGCCTCGCCGTTCCACCAGCCCGCCGTTCCGCCAGTCCGACAGGTCCGGCCGGAGCGGCGGGCCGGAGCCGAGGTGCCGACGACGGGTCGGACCGCTCGGTCAGGCCGGGCCGGCGGTCTCCTCGATCGCCTGCCGGAAGACCCGGGAACGGTGCGCGAAGTTGTCGAACCGGCCGTAGCTGGGCGCGGCCGGGGAGAGCAGCACCACTCCGCCGGCCGGCGTACGTTCCCGGCCGAGTCGTACCGCCTCGGCCAGGTCCTCGGCGGCCACCGTGGTGATCGTGGCCAGGTCCTTGACCACGTCCAGGATCCGCGGGCCGCTGTCCGGGATGCCGATCAGCGTGGCCGTGATCCGCTGTTCGGCGAGGAAGTCGCGCAGCGGGGCGTAGTCGACGCCCCGGTCCTCGCCACCCACGATCACCGTCAACGGGCGCGTCGCGTACGCCTCGATCGCGTGGATCGCCGACTGCGGGATCGTGGAGAGCGAGTCGTCGACGAAGGTGATGCCGGAGGGGTCCGGGATCGGGGTGAGCCGGTGCTCCAGCGCGGGCGCCGTGCCCAGCGCGGCGGCCAGCCGGTCCCGCTCGGCGACACAGTCCACCCCGACCGCCCGGAGCGCACCGAGGGCGACGCAGAGGTTCCACTCGTTGTGCCGGCCCACCAGGGGCAGCGCGGTACGCGGGAAGAGCGGCTGGTCGCCGAGGAGTATCCAGCGGGCGCCGTCCGGGCCGGCCGCCACGTGGAAGGTTCCGGCCGCGCTGTCGTCCGTGCCGTCCGCTGGCGGGTACGGCGTGCCGGCCGAGCCGGCGGGGGCCAGCGGCAGGCCCGGTCGCGCCGCGAGCTCGACGCGCAGGCGCTCGTCGTTGGCGTTGAACACCACCGAGTGCGGCCCGTGCTCGACGAGGTTCAGCTTGTGGCGGTAGTACTCGGCCTCACCGCCGGCCCAGTCCAGATGCTCCGGGGCGAGGGAGGTCAGCACCGCCACCCGGGGCGAGTCGGTGAGGTCGGCGCACTGGTACATGGACAGTTCGAGCACGTACCGGTCGGCGGGCGGCAGGTCGAGCACCGGGATGCCGATGTTGCCGCCCATCACGTTGGGCCGGTCCACGGCGGCGAGCAGATGGCTGATCAGGTTGGTCGTGGTGCTCTTGCCCTTGCTGCCGGTCACCCCGATGGTGGCGGCGGCGTGCTCGGCCATCCAGAGGGCGGTGCCGCTGGTGATGGGCACCCCCCGCTCGCGCAGGCGTACCACCCAGGGGTGGGTCTCGCCGATCACCGGCGAGCGGACCACGACGTCGGCCCGGAGCAGCATCTCCAGCGCGGCGGTCCCGGTGTGCAGGGGGGCCAGCTCGGCCAGCCGACCGGTCCACGGGTTCGCCGCGTACGTCTCCCGGTCCATCACCGCGACCAGGTCGGCCGGGCCGATCGGGGCGATCGCGGTGACCGCGGCGACGCCCTCCCGGCCGGTGCCCCAGACCGCGACGCGGCGACCGCGCAAATCCGTCAGCTGCACCCGAAGACCCTCCACCCGCGAACGTCGTACGCGCCACACTCTAGTGCGGCGCCGACCGGGGGTTCGCCGGGTTGCCCGGCCTCCCCGCCCGCGTGATCGCGATGATCAGGCAGTGGTGCCTACGACACGCCGACGACACGCGCGGACAACTCCCTGATCACCGCGATCAAGGGGGCGGGGTGGGTTAGAGGCGGGATAGGGCGGACTGGAGGGGGTCCAGGCCGATGGAGCCGAGGTTGAGGGCGTCGCGGTGGAAGGCCTTCAGGTCGAAGGCGGCGCCCTTGCGGGCCTGCGCGTCGGCGCGGGCCTGGAGCCAGATCCGTTCGCCGACCTTGTAGGACGGTGCCTGGCCCGGCCAGCCCAGGTAGCGGTTCAGCTCGAAGCGCAGGTTCTCGTCCGGCACCCGGCAGTGCGCCCGCATGAACTCCCAGCCCAGCTCGGGGGTCCACCGCTCGCCGGGGTGGAAGCCGAACGGGTTGTCCCGGGGCACCTCCAGCTCCAGGTGCATGCCGATGTCGACCACCACCCGGGCGGCCCGGAACGCCTGCCCGTCGAGCATGCCGAGCTTGTCGCCCGGGTCGGACAGATAGCCCAGCTCGTCCATCAGACGCTCGGCGTACAACGCCCAACCCTCACCGTGACCGGAGCACCAGGCGAGCAGCCGCTGCCAGCGGTTGAGCACCTCGGCCCGGACCTGGGTCTGCGCCACCTGCAGGTGGTGCCCCGGCACGCCCTCGTGGTAGACGGTGGTCACCTCGCGCCAGGTGGAGAAGTCGGTGACGCCCTGCGGCACCGCCCACCACATCCGGCCGGGGCGGGCGAAGTCCTCGCTCGGGCCGGTGTAGTAGATCCCTCCGTCGCTGGTCGGCGCCAGGCAGCACTCGATCCGGCGGACCTGCTCCGGAATGTCGAAGTGGGTGCCGTGCAGCTCGGCGATGGCCTTGTCGGCCAGCGCCTGCATCCAGTCGCGGAACGCCTCCTTGCCCTGGATCCGACGGGTCGGATCGGCGTCCAGCGCCGCCACGGCCGCGTCGACGCCGGCGCCCGGACCGGCGATCCGGGCGGCCACCGTGGCCATCTCGGCCTCCAGCCGGGCCAGCTCCTCGAACCCCCAGGCGTACGTCTCCTCGAGGTCGACCCGGGCGCCGAGGAAGTACTGCGAGGCGAGTTGGTAGCGCTCGCGCCCGGCGGCCTGCTTGGCCCGGCCGCGCGGGGCCAGCTCGTCCCGGAGGAAGCGGCCGAAGCCGGCGGTCGCGGCGGTCGCGGCGGCGGCTCCCCGGCGCAGGTCGGCGGCGAGGGCGTCGCCGGCCGACAGCCGTTCGACCAGGCTGTGGAAGAAGTCGTCGCCGCCCGGGTCGGCCCAGGTGTCGCACTGCTTGGCGACCTCGACGATCTGGGTACGGGAGCTGACGTGCCCGGCGCCGGCGGCGGTACGCAGCGTCGTCTTGTACGCCTCCAGCGCCCCGGCGAACTGGTTGAGCCGGGCGGCGATGTTGCTCACCGCCTGTTCGCCCTCGACCGGCATCAGGTCGAAGACCTGCCGCAACTCGTGCAGTCCGCTGGCGATGACGTTCAGCTCGCTCATCGACTCGCCGGCGTCGTAGCGCGCCAGCTCCAGGCCGAGCCGTTCCCGCATCGCCTCCCTGGCGGTGCGCTCCGCCTCGGTGTCCGGCTCGGTGCGCTCCAGGTCGGCGAGCGTGCGCCGGGTCAGCTCGGCCTGCGCGGCGAACCCGTCGGGTGAGAGATCCCCGAGCTGGTCGTCGTGGCCGCCGATGCCCACGTACGTGGCACCGGTCGGGTTGAGTCGGGCCCACTCCTCGACATAACGGTCGGCGAGCTCGTTGATTCGTCCCACGGAACCGACCCTACGTGATGGGACCGGAACACCTCACCCGTGGGACCGGCCCCCGGAGCGGCGCCGGGGTGGGCAAAGTCGCACGACATCGTCGTACCCCTCGGGCAGGATGTCAGGAGTGACTGCCCCTCCCACTCCTGACAGCACCGGGCTCCGCGCCTGGTTGCCCGGCTACCTCGCCCTGGCCGCCATCTGGGGATCGAGCTTCCTCTTCATCAAGGTCGGCATCCGCGAACTGCATCCGCTCTACCTGACCCTGGGCCGGGTGGTGGCCGGCGCCCTCGTCCTGCTCGTGGTGCTGGCCGTGCTGCGCGACCGGCTACCCCGGGACCCGGTGCTCTGGCTGCACCTCGCGGTGATCTCGGCGGTCGGCGTGGTCGTGCCGTTCACCCTCTTCGGCTACGGCGAGCAGCGGGTCTCCTCGATGCTCGCCGGCATCTGGAACGCCACCACCCCACTGATGGTGCTGCCGCTGGCGGTGCTGGTGTTCCGCACCGAGCGGATGACGCTGCGGCGGGGGCTCGGGATGGGGCTGGGCTTCGTCGGGGTGCTGGTCGTGCTCGGCGTGTGGCGGGGCGTCGGCGGGGCCCAGTTGACGGGCCAACTCATGTGCCTCGCGGCGGCGGCCTGCTACGGCATCTCGATCCCGTACCAGAAGCGGTTCGTCGCCGGCCGGCCCGAGTCCGGGGTGGCGCTCTCCGCCGGGCAGCTGCTGATGGCGACGGCACAGCTCGCGGTCGTCGCGCCGCTGGTCGCCGGTGCCCCGCCCGTGCCGACCCGGCTCTCGGCCGAGGTGCTCGGCAGTGTGCTGGCGCTCGGCGCGCTCGGCACCGGGCTGGCCTTCGTGATCAACATGCGGAACGTACGGCTGGCCGGCGCCAGCACCGCGTCGACGGTGACCTACGTGATCCCGATCTTCGCGGTGGTGATCGGGGTGCTCGCGCTCGACGAGCACCTGGCCTGGTACCAGCCGGTGGGTGCGGTGATCGTGCTGGCCGGGGTGGCGGTCTCGCAGGGCCTGTTCGGTGGCCGCCGCCGGCCGGCGAACGCGCCGACCGGGCCGGCCGGCCCACCACCGGTCCCGGAGTACGCCCGCCCGGCGCGGTAGCCGGACGCGGCCCGGCGGGCGCAGGGTCGTGGCGGGCCGCTGCGCGGTCGGCTGACCGGGGTGATTCGGCCCGGTCAGCCCGCGTGCGACGCCGCCCAGTCCAGCAGCTGCCCGGCCGGCCAGGTGTTGACCACCCGGTCGGCCGGTACGGCGCACCGGGCCGCCCGCTCGCAACCGAACCGCTGCCAGTCGAGCTGCCCCGGCGCGTGCGCGTCGGTGTCGATCGCGAAGAGGCAGCCGGTCTCCACCGCCAGCCGGATCAGCCGCTTCGGCGGGTCCTGCCGCTCCGGACGCGAGTTGATCTCGACGGCCTTGCCGTGCTCCGCGCAGGCCGCGAAGACCGCCTCGGCGTCGAACTCGCTCGGCGGCCGGGTACGCGCCCGGTGCGCCCGGTCACCCGGGCCGGTCACCCCGGGCGGCCGGCCGGCGACCATCCGGCCGGTGCAGTGCCCGAGGATGTCCAGGTGCGGGTTGGCCACGGCGGTGAGCATCCGCCGCGTCATCCGGGCCTTCGGGTCCCGCAGGTTGCTGTGCACCGAGCCGACCACCACGTCCAGCCGGGCCAGCAGTTCCTCGTCCTGGTCGAGCGAGCCGTCCTCGTTGATGTCCACCTCGATGCCGGTGAGGATGCGGAAACCGGCCGGCAGCGCCTCGTTGATCGCGGCGACGTGGTCGAGCTGCCGGCGCAGCCGGGCCGCCGTCAGCCCCCGGGCGACCTTCAGCCGGGGCGAGTGGTCGGTCAGCACCACGTACTCGTGCCCCAGCTCGACCGCGGCGAGCGCCATCTCCTCGATCGGCGAGCCCCCGTCGGACCAGTCGGAATGGGTGTGGCAGTCGCCCCGCAGCGCGTCCCGCAGGGCCGCCGTGGACTCGTCCAGGTCGACCCCCTCGGTGGCGGCCAACCGGCGCAGGTAGACCGGTTCCTCGCCGCGCAGCGACTCCGTCACCGAGCGCGCCGTCACCTCGCCGACCCCGGGCAGCTCGGTCAGGGTGCCCGCCTCGGCCCGCGCGGTCAGCTCCGGCGCGGGCAGCCCGGCGAGGGTCGTCGCCGCCGACCGGAACGCCCGGACCCGGAAACTGGCCTCGTTCGCGCGCTCCAGCAGGAAGGCGATCCGGCGCAGATCGGCCAGGGGGTCGCGGGGGGTCATACCAGCACCGTAGTTGCGCGGCCGGCCCTCGCGCGCGCCGGATCGCCGACGAACGCCGGCCGCCGGCCGCCGCCGCTGACCGGCAGGGCTCGCCGCCGGCCCGTCGGCACCGTAACCTCCGACCATGCGCACGATCGACTGGGTGGACGACGCCATCGAGATCATCGACCAGACGGCACTGCCGGGCCGGCTCACGGTGCTGCGGCTCAACACGGTCGAGGAGCTGGTCGCGGCGATCCAGCGACTCGCCGTACGGGGTGCGCCGGCGCTGGGCGTCGCCGGGGCGCTCGGGGTGGCGCTCGCCGCGCGCGACCCGGAGCGCGCTCCGGCGGCCGTACGCCTGCTGGAGACGGCACGCCCGACGGCGGTGAACCTGGCGCGCGGCGCCCGGCGGGCGGCCGCCCGGCTGCCCGAGGGGCCGGCGGCGGTGCTGGCCGAGGCGCTCGCGGTACGCGACGAGGAGATCGCCGCCTCCGCCGCGATGGCCACCCTCGGGGCGGACCTGCTGGCCGAACTCTGCGGGGCGCGCCCCCGGCTGCTCACCCACTGCAACACCGGAGCGCTGGCCGCTGTCGTCGGCGGCACCGCGCTCGGGGCGGTGCTGGAGCTGCACCGGCGGGACGGGCTCGGCGGGGTGGTGGCCAGCGAGACCCGTCCGCTGCTCCAGGGAGCCCGGCTGACCGCCTGGGAGCTGGGCCGGGCCGGTGTGCCGTACCGGGTCGCCGTCGACGGGGCCGGGCCGTTCCTGATGGCCCGGGGCGAGGTCGACGCGGTCGTGCTGGGCGCCGACCGGATCTGCGCCAACGGCGACGTGGTCAACAAGATCGGCAGTTACGCGCACGCCCTCGGGGCCCGGCGGGCCGGCATCCCGTTCGTGGTGGTCGCGCCCGAGTCCACAGTGGATCTGGAAACCCCGGGCGGTGCGCAGGTCGAGATCGAGGACCGGGGCGCCGACGAGGTACTCGGCTACCGCCTCCCGGCGGTCGGGGCCGACCAGCCCCCGGCCGCCGACGGGGCCGACCCGGCGGTCGGGGCGGTGAACCCGGCCTTCGACGTGACGCCACACGAGCTGGTCACCGCCATCGTCACCGAGCGACGGGTCATCCGGCTGGATCGGGGGGAACGGGTGTGACCGAGGTGACCGTACGCCGGTCCGCGGCCACGCCGGTCACCCAGCCGCCGGTCCGGCCCAGCCGCAGCAGCGCGTCCGGGCGGACCGGCAGCTCCACCGGGGCGCCCGGCCGGGGCGGCCAGGCCCGGCGCGCCGCCGAGGGCGGGCCGAGCCACCCCCGCAGCGCGTCGATCGGGTCGTCCTCGGTGAGCGCGACCCGGGCCTGACCCAGCGCGTCCAGCACCGCGTCCAGCGCCGGACCGAGCGCCGCGGCGTTGCCGCCGCACATCGCGGCGATCAGCTCCGCCCGGGTCGCCGCGACCCGGGTACCGTCCCGGAACGACCCCGCGGCCAGCGTGCCGGCCAGCGGGTCGTCGGCGGTGACCGCGACCGTCGCGGCGGCCAGCAGATGCGGTACATGGCTCACCGCGGCCACCGCCCGGTCGTGTTCGGCGGCGACGGCCGGCACCACCCGGGCGCCCAGGCCGGTGAACAGGGCGGCCAGCTCCAGCCAGTCGCCGATCGAGGTGACCTCGGGTTCGAGGCAGAGCACCCACGCGCAACCGGTGAACAGGGTGGGATCCGCGGCGCCGAAACCGGAGGTCTCCCGACCGGCCATCGGATGCCCGCCGACGAAGCCGGCGAGCCGGGTGTGCTGCCCACCGGAGCCGTCGTACCGGCCGTGCAGGTGCCGGTCGACCAGCTCCCGTACCGGCCCCTTGACCGAGGTGACGTCGGTGACCAGTCCGGTGTAACCGGTGTCGGCCAGCGCGTCGAGTACCCCGGCCACCGCCGGCAGCGGTACGGCGATCACCACCAGTTCGGCGCGGGCCACGACGTCGCGTACCGTCCCGGCGATCTGCCACCGCTCGCCGACCGGCGCCCGGGCGGCGGCCGTGCGGGCGGTGGCCCGGGTCGCCGGGTCGGCGTCGTAGCCGAGCACCTGGTGGCCGGCGGAGGCGAGCGCGCGCAGCAGCGACCCGCCGATGAGACCGAGCCCGATCACCGCGACGTCCACGTCCGGAACTCTCGCACACCGACGCGGCTACGGCGCCTTCGGACAGCCCCTGTCGGCGTGCCACTGCCTGACCTTGGCGGCCGGCGAGGTGTTGCGCTTCTTGCGCCACGCGTCCAGGAACGTCGCCGGCCAGACCACGCCGCGCCGGATCCACCAGTCACCGGTGCGCTGGCACGGCGGTGAGATGCCGAAGTGCAGGTGGCAGACGTTGTTGGCGTTGCCGGTCCTGCCCAGCGTGCCGACCTGCTGACCGGCCCGGACCCGCACGCCCGCGTCGATGCCGGCGTTCACGGTGCTCAGGTGGGAGCCGTAGTAGCGCACCCCGTCGTCGCCGAGCAGCGACACCGACTTGCCGCCGTTGTTGGGCCCCTGTGGCCCGGACCTGCTGTAGCGGTCGACCCGGCTCACCTCGAGGATCCGGCCCGCCGTGACGGCGACGACCGGGGAGCCGCAGTTGGCGAAGAGGTCCGTACCGGGATAGGCCGAGTGCGTCGGGTGGTAGTCGACGTTGCCGGTCTGCACCGGGAAGACGTACCGGAGTGCGGCCCTGGGGGCCCCGGGCGAGCTGGTGTTCGGCCTCCGCGAGGGGGTCAGGGTGGGCCTGGCGCTCGGGCTCGGCGTCCCGGTGGCGGACGGCGACGCGGTCCCCGGCGAGCTGGGTGCCGCCAGCTCCGGCTGCTCGAAGGTCGGGCCGGGGGTGCGGGTGTCGGCGCATCCGGCGGCGAGCGCCGTCACGAGCAGGAGGGCGACCGGGTACGCCCGGTCCCGGGCTGCCCGGCCGGGCGCTGCTGTTCCTCCCCATGGCATCCGGCCATACTCCCAGACCGCCCTGTCGCCCGCTGGCCCGGAACCTCGCCCGGCGCCACCGGGTGCTCGCCCCGCCGTCGACCCTGGCCCGCGGGCGGTCCGGGTAGGCTGCGGGGCGGGGATCGTGGTGGAAGGAGCGGGGTCATGACGCAGCCAGCGTTCCGGCCTCAGCCCGGAGCGTCCCAGCCCGGAGCGGCCCAGCCCGGCTGGCAGTGGCAGCCCGGCCCGCAGAGCCCGTCGGGGCTCTTCCCGGCCGCCCCGCCGTCGCCGCACCCGACCTACCGCGAACCGCATCCCGCCCGGCCGGCCGGCGCGCTCGCCGGCGGCACGTCGGCGGCGATCTGGCTGCTGGCCTTCGGTTTCCTCGGCAGCGACCTGCGGGGCTACCTCCTGTGGACGATCGTCGCCGGGGCGGTGGCCTGGCTGGTGGCGCTGGCGTTGACCTGGTTTGGCGACCGTGGGGTGGCCGTCGGCATCGCGGTGGTCAGTGCCTTCGGCTGGGCCGTGGCGGCCGCTGCGCTCGCCGTTCGCTGGTTCTCCACCGGTGACTGGCCGCTCTGGTAGCCGGGCCACCACCGCGCGCCGCTGAGACGTTGCGCCGGCGGTGTCCGCTCTGCGGTAGCGTTCGGTCAAGCGGTGGCTGCGCACCGCGACCGGCCTTGACGAACCGCGCGGGACTCGGCACCCTCGGCGGTATGGCCTGGACTGAGCATCGGCTCGACCCCGACCGCAGCCGCCGCCGGTTGCAGCTCCTCGCCGAGCTTGCCGGGGCGAAGTCAGTACGGGAGCGCGAGAACCCCCGCCGTGCCCGCGTCGACCGGCTCCGCGAGCTGATCGCGACTCGACGCCGGCTGGCCGGCTGAACGGCCGGCAGGCTGACCGTCGGCAACTCGCGTCCGATTCCACACCCTCCTTCGGGGCGTTGCCTGGGCTCCCGCACAGGTGACCGGATACCGTCACGCGTAACGGAGGATCGGCTGTGATGTGCGGCTGCGCTGCCGCAGGCAATTGGGGGGACCGTGTCGTACTTTGCTGCGGCGGTGGTGCGCCGTGAGTCCGACTGGACCGCGGCGGAGCTCGACCTGAATGGTGCCGGCGACCTCGACGAGGTGGCGGACCTGCTCCGCGACGTCGAGCCGGACGCCGAGATCTCGTTGCTCTTCGTGGAGTCCGACGACGCCTACCTGGCCATCATGCGGCTGGACGAGGGTGAGGACCTGCGCATCTTCGGCTCGGACTCGGCCTTCGCCGAGGAGTCCCGGCTCGGCGCACTGCTGGTGGGGGACATCAAGGTGCCGGGACTGGAGATCGACGACGTCGTCGAGCCGGTGGAGGGTGAGGCCGTGGCGGGCGCGGACGACGACCCCGACCAGCCGGCGGCGGACCCCGACGCGGATCCGGTCGGCGACGCCGATCTCCTGGCCGATCTCGGCGTTCCGGCCCAGCGGCTGCTCGCGCTCTGCACGCACGAGGGGATGATGCCGGCGGACGTCACGGCCGAGGTCTGCCAGGCGATCGGCTGTGGCAACGAGGTCGAGGAACTCCGCGAGGCGTGACCGGACCGTACGGTGCGCCGCCGCCCCGGACCGACCTGCTCCAGCGTTGCGCCGAGCCGCTGTCCGGCGACGGTGGACCGGACCGGCGACGCCGATGACGCCCACGTCCCGGCAGCGGCACGAGGCCTGGATGCGGCGGGCGCTGGAGATCGCCGCGCCGGGTGCGGTGGGCAGCTCGGCGGGCGCACCCGGGGCCGTCCCGGCGGTCGACCGGGCCGGACTGCTGATGGCCGAGGACGTTCCGGTGGGTGCGGTGGTCTACGGGCCGGACGGGACCGAACTCGGCAGCGGCCGCAACGAGCGCGAACGTACGGGGGATCCGACCGCGCACGCCGAGATCCTGGCCCTGCGCCGGGCGGCCGCGACCGTCGGTGCCTGGCGGCTGACCGGCTGCACCCTGGTCGTGACCCTCGAACCGTGCACGATGTGTGCCGGGGCGCTGGTGCTGGCCCGGGTCGCCACGCTCGTCTTCGGTGCCTGGGAGCCGAAGACCGGTGCGGTCGGCTCGCTCTGGGACGTCGTACGGGACCGGCGCCTCAACCACCGCCCCGAGGTCTACGGCGGCGTCCTGGAACCCGAGTGCGCCGTCCTCCTCCGCACCTTCTTCCGCTGACCCGCCCCACCGCCGCCCCGCCCGCCGCCCCCAAGATCGCGGTGATCAGGGAGTGGTTCCGCGTGTCTGTCGGCGTGTCGCCTGTCCGGCCCCTTGATCACGCGGATCTTGCCGGGGGCTGCGGTCGGTCGGCGGCCCTGCACAGCGCCTGCCGTACGGTCTGCACGACGTATGCCGAACGTCGGACGTCCGACCAGGTGAACCGCAGTACCACGAAGCCGCGGGTGAGCAACGCGTTCTGCCGGCGCCGATCGTGCAGCACCGCCTCCGGGGTGCTGTGCGGGGCGCGCCCGTCCGCCTCGGCCAGTACGCCCCGACTCGGCCAGGCCAGGTCGGCCAGGGCGATCAGGGTGCCGAAGTCGTCGTACACGGGGAATTGCAGGTCCTCCGGGCCGACCCCGCCGTCCACACAGATCAGCCGGATCCTGCTCTCCAACGGTGACTGGGCACGGGCGTCGGTGGCCAGGAGCGACTCGCGGGCCCGCGTCGCCCCGCGATTGCCGTAGATCAGCGTCTGGACGGTGCCAAGGTCCTGCTCGGTGAGCAGATCGGCCCGCAGCGCCGCGTCGAGCATCGGCACCGCCAGCGGGCGGCTCAGCCGCAGCACCAGGTCGGCGGCGGTACGGGCCGGCGTGGTTACCGCCATTCCGTCGACGCGGGTCACGTCCGCCGGGGCGAGAACGAGCTGCCGGGTGGTCAGATCGGGCTGGTCGAGTCGGCGTAGCCCCGCCGGCAGGGAGATCTGCACGGTGGAGTCGTCCGGCAGCACCGGCCAACCGTGCAGCCGCGCCGCGCTGCTCAGTACCGCGACGGCGGCCCGGCCCCCGCCGAGCAGGCCGGCCCGGATCCGTTGCCGCTCGTCCGGCGGACCCGCCTCGGTGCGGTAGACGCCACGGAAGACGGTTCGCCAGGTGCGCGCGGCCAACAGGCGGCCGACCCGTGCCGGTGACAGCCCGAGTTCACGGCACTGTGCCGCCGTGATCAGGTTGTCCTGTCCGGCGCTGAGCAGCTTCGCGAGATGCAGGCCCGTCGTCATGGCGGCGAAGCATGCCGCCACCCCCACCCCCCGCGCCGCCCCAAACCCACAACCTGTGGATAACCCACCCCCCTGTGGATAACCCCCCGCCCCGCCCCGCGCCGGGCGCGCCCCGCGCGCCGTCGCGCCCGCCTAGATCGGCGTGATCAGGGAGTCAGCACCCCGACACGCCGACGACACGCGGGAACAGCTCCCTGATCACCGGGATCAGGTGGGGCGGAGGAGGGTGGAGGCGACGGTACGGGCCGAGTCGCTCCACGGCGTGGGACGGAAGGTCGCGGGATCGAGGCGTACCACGGAGCGCCGCCCCTCGGCGTGCATCGTGGCGCCGTCGAGGGACCGGAACTGGAAACCGTAGTCCGCACCGGTGGTGCCGAGCCGGTCCACCCAGAAGTGCACCCCGATCGCGCCCGTGCCGCGGATCGGCGTCCGGTAGGTGATGGCGAACTCGCGTACGGCGTGGAAGACGTCCGGCGAGGTCGGTCGGCCGTCCCGGAACGAGTGTCCGCGCACCGCCCAGTACTCCCCGAGCGCCCGTTCCAGCAGTACGGCATAGCGGGCGTTGTGCACGATGCCCATCGGGTCGAGATCGTCGAAGTGCACGGGCATCGGCTCGACGTGACCGAACTCGACATCGCGAACCGGGGAGGCGGCCGAGGTGACGGCGGTCGAGGAGGTGGCCCCGGCCGGGGTGTCGACCGTCGGGCTGGGCGTGCGGGTCATGGTCAGGCCTCCGGGAGCAGGGTCGGATCGGGGCAGAGGGAGCGCAGCCGGTCGAGCGCCGCCCGGTGTGCGTACCGGTAGGGCTCGTCGGAGGAGAGCAGTTGGGAGCGGACGACGGCGGCCATGCCGAACGCCTCGATCTCGTACGCGAGTTGCCGTACGTCGACGTCGGGGTCGAGTTCGCCGGCCGCGACCGCCTCGGTGGCCAGCCGTTCGAGCAGGGCCATCCACTGCGCGAAGGCGAGCACGATCCGGTCCCGGACCGGGCCCGGCCGGGTGCCGAACTCGAACTGGGTGTTGGCGAAGAAGCAGCGTCCCGGCAGCACGGCCGCCCGGTAGAAGTCCAGCTTGGCGACGTGCATCGCCCACAGCCGGCGTACACCGGCCGGTGCCTGTACGGCCGGCCGGACGACCCGGTCCGTCCACTGCTCGGCGGCCCGGTCGATGGTGGCGAGCTGCAGCTCCTCCTTGGAGCGCCAGTGCGCGAACAGCCCGGACTTGCTCACCCCGAGCCGGTCGGCGAGCTGTCCCAGGGAGAGCCCGTCCAGGCCCGCCTCGGTGGCCAGCGCCACCGCCGCGTCGAGGACCGCACCCCGGGTGCGCTCGCCCCGGGCGGCGCGACCGTCGATCGTCATGCCGGGAGCGTAGAACAAAAAGACCGATCGGTCGTACTTATTTATCCCACGTCACACCCGGGCATCACCGTCGGCGCGGGCATCAGCGCCGGGCGGCGACGGTCAGCGCCGGACCGGCCGGCTGACCGGGGACGACCACCTCGGCCGGGGGCAGCGTCACCGTCACCACGAGGCCACCGCCGTCGCGGGGTCGGGCCCGCACCGCACCGCCGTGCGCCCGGGCCACCGCCCGGACGATGGACAGCCCCAGCCCGAAGCCACGCCCGGCGCCGGTCCGGTCGACGGCGACCCCCGGTACGCCGGCCGGGCCGGCCGAACCCGGTGCGGCGACCCGGTCCTGGCGCAGCCGCCGGAACGGCTGGAACATCGTCTCGATCTCGTACCCCGGCACCACCGGGCCGGTGTTCGCCACCACCAGGAACGCCTGGCCGTCGACCGTACCCGTGCTGACCCAGATCTGGCCGCCCGCCGGCACGTTGTGCCGGATCGCGTTCTCCACCAGGTTCTGCGTCAGCCGCTCCAGCAGCACCGGGTCACCGGCGGTGGCGGCGGGCGCCAGCTCCCGGCGTACCGGCAGGTCCGTCGCGGCCGCGGCCTGGTCCAGAACGTGGCCGGCGACGTCGGCGAGGTCCAGCGGGCTGCGGTCGACGACCTGCTGCTCCGAGTCGGCGAGGGTGAGCAGCCCGTCGATGAGCCGCTCGTGACGTTCGTTGACCGCCAGCAGCGTCTCGCCGAGCTGCCGCAGCTCGGCCGGGGCGCCGGGCCGGGTCACCGCCAGCTCCAGCAGCGACCGGTTCAGCGCCAGCGGGGTACGCAGCTCGTGCGACGCGTTCGCCACGAACCGGCGCTGGCTGTCGAAGGCCTGGTCCAGCCGCTCCAGCATCAGGTCGAAGGTGTCGGCCAGCTCCTTCACCTCGTCGCGGGGCCCGCGTAGCGCGATCCGCTCGTGCAGCCCGCGCCCGCCCACCCCGGCCCCGGCGATCCGCCGCGCGGTGCCGGTGATCTGGTGCAGCGGTTGCAGCGCCCGCGCGGCGATCAGCCAGCCGAAGCCGAGGGCGATCGCCGAGACCACCAGCAGCGCGAGACCGCCCTGGGTGAGCAGCGACTCCAGCGCGTTCCGCTTCGCCTCGTCCTGGACCTCGCGGATGAGGATCCGGACCTGCTCGGCGTCGCCCGGGGGTATCAGTTTGCCCGGCGGGACCGACATCCCCGCGATCTGGAGCTTGCTGACCGCCGTGGAGAGCGGCTGCCGCATGCGCTGCTCGACCAGCACGTACGTGACGCCGAGCAGCACCACGCCGGCGAGCAGCAGCAGGCCGCCGTAGATCAGGGTCAGACGGGCCCGGATGGTGAGTCGCTTCATCGGATCTGGTACCCCACTCCCGGCACGGTCTCCACCACGTGCGGATCACCCAGTTTGCGGCGCAGCTTCATCACGGTCACCCGTACGACGTTGGTGAACGGGTCGATGTGCTCGTCCCAGGCCCGCTCCAGCAGCTCCTCGGCGGAGACCACCGCCCCGCCGGCCCGCATCAGCTCCGCCAGCACCGCGAACTCCTTGCGGGACAGCGCCACGTACCGGCCGTCGCGGTAGACCTCGTGCCGGGCCGGGTCGACCACGATGCCGGCCCGGGTCAGCCGCGGCGGGGCGGCCGGTCGGGCCCGGCGGACCAGCGCGTGCACCCGGGCCGAGAGCTCCACCAGCGCGAACGGCTTGACCAGGTAGTCGTCGGCGCCGAGCGCGAGCCCGGCCACCCGGTCGCGTACGGCCGCGGCGGCGGTCAGCATCAGCACCCGGGTCTCGCCGCCGCTCTCCACCACCGCCCGGCAGACGTCGTCGCCGTGCACCACCGGCAGGTCCCGGTCGAGCACCACCACGTCGTAGTCGTTGACACCGAGCCGTTCCAGCGCGGCGTCCCCGTCGTACACGACGTCGACCGCGAACGCCTCCCGGCGCAGCCACTCGGCGATGGAGTCCGCCAACAGCGTCTCGTCCTCGACCACTAGTACTCGCACCGTCCCATGGTGACGCGGCCGGCGATAACGGCGGCGTTAACGCCGACGGTTACGCCCTGGATACCGCCGCTGGTTTCGACTTGTCCGTATCGGCCGGCGATCCGCGCCGGCCCGGGAGAAGGAGTTGTGCCATGCGCCGACGAATGTCGGGCACCCTGCTCGTCCTGCCACTCTTCCTCGGACTGGCCGTCGCCGGCTGCGCCGGATCCGGCTCCGACGGGGAGGGCGTGGCCACGGCCGGCGGCGGTGCGGCCGGCCCGTCGCCCAGCGCCAGCGCCGTCGCGCTCAGCGACGAGGACCGGGGGCGGGAGTTCGCCAAGTGCATGCGGGAGAACGGCATCGACATGCCGGACCCGGAGCCGGGCGGTGGTCTGCGGATGCGCAAGGCTCCCGGCGGCGACGAGGAGAAGATGCAGGCGGCGATGGAGAAGTGCCGCAGCCTGCTGCCCAACGGCGGCACGGGGATGAAACTCGACCCGGAGCAGGTGGAGAAGGTACGCCAGCTTGCCCGGTGCATGCGGGAGAACGGGGTGCCGAACTTCCCGGACCCGGCGGCGGACGGCAGCATCGACCTCAAGACCGTCGACAACCTCGACCTCGACGACCCGAACGTGCGCGCGGCGATGGAGAAGTGCCGCCAGGGCGGTCCGTTGATCATGCGGAAGTCGAAGTGAGCGCCGACACCACCGCGCCGCCCGACGCGGCGCCGTCCGACCCGGCGCCCACCGGGCCGGTTCCGGTGGGCGCCGTCCGGAGCCGCCGCCGGCGCCGGGCCCGTACCCCGGTGGTGGTCGCGACCGCCGTCGTGGTCGCCGCCGCGGCGGGCGTCGCGGCCACCGTCGGGTTCGGTGGCGGAGACCGGGGTACGGCCGCCAGCGGCGGGCTGCCCCCGGCGACCGCCCAGATCACCCGGCAGACCCTGGTGGACTCGGAGCGCGTCGACGGCGAACTCGGCTACGGTGCCACCCGCACCGCCGCGTCACGCCTGGGCGGTACGGTCACCGCGCTCACCGCCACCGGGGCCCGGGTCGGCCGGGGCAAGACACTGTTCGCGATCGACAACGCCAGGGTGGTGCTCCTGTACGGCCGGCTGCCGGCGTACCGGACGCTGGAGCCGGGGATGAGCGGCGGCGACGTCACGCAGTTCGAGCGGAACCTCGACGCGCTCGGCTACTCCGGCTTCACAGTCGACGACGAGTACACCTCGGCCACCGCCGACGCGGTGCGCGACTGGCAGGACGACCTCGGCCTGGACGAGACCGGCCGGGTGGAGCTGGGCCGGGTCGTCTACGCCGACGGCGAGGTCCGGGTGGGCAGCCACGAGGCCGAACTCGGCGACGCGGCCCAGCCCGGCCAGGCGGTGCTGACCTACACCGCGACGGCCCGGGTGGTGACCGTCCCGTTGGACGTCGACGACGAGCGGCTGGCGAAGGTGGGTGCCAAAGTGACGGTCTCGCTGCCGGACGGCAAGGAGGTGTCCGGCACGATCGCCGACACCGAGACGGTGGTCGAGACCGACAGCGGCGGTGCCGGCGGCGAGAGCGAGCCGGAGACCACCATCGAGGTGACCGTGGCGGTGGCCGACCCGAAGGCGCTGGACGGCTTCGACCAGGCCTCGGCCGAGGTGGCGTTCACCGCGGCCGAGCGCGAGGACGTCCTGACGGTGCCGGTCGCGGCGCTGCTCGCACTCGCGGAGGGCGGGTACGGCGTCGAGCTGGTGCAGGGACAGACGACCCGGATCGTGGCGGTGCGGACGGGTCTCTTCGCCTCCGGCCGGGTGGAGATCTCCGGCGAGGGCCTGGCCGAGGGTGCGACCGTCGGGATGCCGACGTGAGCGCGGCGGTGGTCGTCGGGCTGGACGAGGTGACCAAGCACTACCCGGGCGGCGTACACGCCCTCGACGGCGTCTCGCTGACCGTCCGGTACGGCGAACTGGTGGCGATCGTCGGCCCGTCCGGCTCGGGCAAGTCCACGATGCTGCACCTGATCGGCACCCTGGACCGCCCGTCGAGCGGGCGCGTCGAGATCGACGGGTACGACGTGGCGACGCTCACCGACCGGCAGCTCTCCGCGCTCCGGTCGTCCCGGATCGGCTTCGTGTTCCAGCAGTTCCACCTCGCGCCGGGCGTACCGGTGCTGGACAACGTCGCCGACGGGCTGCTCTACGCGGGCGTACCGCTGCGGGACCGGCGGCGGCGGGCGGAGGCCGCGCTGGTCCGGGTCGGGCTGGGGCACCGGCTCGACCACCGGCCGCACGAACTCTCCGGCGGCGAGCGGCAGCGGGTGGCGATCGCCCGTGCCGTGGTCGGGGACCCGGCGCTGCTGCTCGCGGACGAGCCGACCGGCAACCTGGACTCCGCGTCCGGTGCCGGGGTGCTGGCGCTGCTGCGCGAGCTGCACGCGGCCGGGACCACCATCGTGGTGATCACCCACGACCTGGAGATCGCCGCCGGCCTGCCCCGCCAGGTGCAGATGCGCGACGGCCGGATCGTCGCGGACCACCTCACGCCGGTGGCGGTGGCGGGATGAGCCGGGACCAGCGGGTACGGCTGGTGCCGGCCCGGCTCCGCCCCCGGGACATCCTCCGGGTCGGCGGTGTCGGGCTGCGTACCCGGCCGCTGCGGGCCTTTCTCTCCGCGCTGGGCATCGCGATCGGCATCGCCGCGATGGTCTCGGTGGTCGGCATCTCGGCGTCGTCCCGGGCGGAGCTGGACCGGACGCTCGCCGCGCTCGGCACCAACCTGCTGACCGTCGGACCGGGCAAGTCGCTCTTCGGCGACGACGCCCAGCTGCCGGAGGAGTCGGTCGAGATGATCGACCGGATCGGGCCGGTACAACAGGTCGCCGCGACCGGGCTGCTCGCCGAGGCCAAGGTGTACCGCTCGGACCTGATTCCCGAGGGGGAGAGCGGCAGCATCGCCACCCGGGCCGCCAGCCTGGAGCTGCGGGACACGGTCGGGCTGGAGCTGACCAGCGGCACCTGGCTGAACGCGGCCACCGCGCGGTACCCGGCGGTGGTGCTCGGCGCGGCCACCGCCGGACGGCTCGGGCTGGGCAGCGCCGGACCCGACGTGCAGGTCCAGCTCGGTGACCGGTGGTTCACCGTGGTGGGGATCCTGTCGCCCGCACCGCTCGCCCCGGAGCTGGACCTCTCCGCGCTGGTGGGCTGGGAGGCCGCCCGCTCGTACCTCGACTTCGACGGGCATCCGACCACGGTCTACACCCGCTCCACCGACTCCGGGGTCGAGGCGGTACGCGCGGTGCTCGGCGCCACCGCCAACCCGGAGGCACCGAACGAGGTGCAGGTTTCCCGGCCGTCGGACGCGCTCGCCGCGCAGCAGGCCACCGACGAGGCGTTCACCGGGCTGCTGCTCGGGCTCGGCGCGGTGGCCCTGCTGGTCGGCGGGGTCGGGGTGGCGAACACCATGGTCATCTCGGTGCTGGAACGGCGCGCGGAGATCGGCTTGCGCCGCTCGCTGGGCGCCACCCGGGGCCAGGTACGCACCCAGTTCCTGGCCGAGTCGCTGCTGCTCTCCGCGCTCGGCGGGGTCGGCGGGGTACTGCTGGGCATCGGCGTGACGGCCAGCTACGCCCTCTCCCAGTCGTGGCCGGCCGTGGTGCCGGTCTGGGCGATGGCCGGCGGGATCGGTGCCACCCTGCTGATCGGCGCCTTCGCCGGGCTCTACCCGGCGATCCGCGCCGCCCGCCTGGCCCCCACCGAGGCCCTGGCCACCCCCTGACCGCCCCGGGCGGTCGCCCCCATGATCGCGGTGATCAGGGAGTACGTCCGGCGTGTCGTCGGCGTGTCGGGTGTTCCGCCCCCTGATCACCGCGATCAGGGGGCGGAGCGGGGCGTCGGGGCGCACAGCGGGCGCCCCGCGCCGGGCGGCCGGAGCGGGCTCAGGCGACGATGGTGTCCAGGGCGACCTCGACCATCTGGCCGAAGGTCTGCTCGCGCTCCTGGGCGGTGGTCTTCTCGCCGGTCTTGATGTGGTCGCTGACCGTCAACACGGTCAGCGCCCGCGCCTTGAACCGGGCCGCGATCGTGTAGAGCGCCGCCGACTCCATCTCCACCGCCAGCACGCCGTACTCGGCGAGGCGGTCGTAGAGGTCGGGGCGGTCGGTGTAGAAGGCGTCGGCCGCCAGCACCGGGCCGACCCGCATCTGGATGCCGCGCTGCCCGGCCACGTCGACCGCGGTACGCAGCAGCCCGAAGTCGGCGACCGGGGCGTAGTCGATCAGCCCGTCGAACCGGACCCGGTTCATGTTGGAGTCAGTCGACGAGCCGTTGGCCGCGATCACGTCGCGTAGTTGCAGGTCCTCGCTGAGTGCCCCGCACGAGCCGACCCGGATCAGCGACTTCACGCCGTACTCGTTGATCAGCTCGTGCGCGTAGATCGACGCGGACGGCATCCCCATCCCGGAGCCCTGTACGGAGACCTCGGTGCCCGCCCAGCGACCGGTGAAGCCCAGCATGCCGCGCACCGTCGAGTAGCACCTGGCGCCCTCGAGATAGGTTTCCGCGATCCACTTGGCCCGCAGCGGGTCGCCCGGCATCAGGACCCGCTCGGCAATCTCGCCAGGGTTGGCGCCAATGTGCGTGCTCATGGGCAACGATCCTGCCAGGTCGGCCTGGGTGATACCCCGACGACGTCGGGCTGTCGCGTCAGGTACCCTTCTCGGCGGTGGTGTGTCCGAGCGGCCTAAGGAGCACGCCTCGAAAGCGTGTGAGGGTTTACGCCCTCCAAGGGTTCAAATCCCTTCACCACCGCCACTGAACAGGCGAAACGCCCGGCAGGTCGGAGACGACCTACCGGGCGTTCTGCCTGTGGTCTCAGATGCCGCTCAGGCGGCCGATCCGGAGCGCCGCCGACCCGCTGCGCGACGTTCCGGCGGACCTGCGCCGTCACGTGCTGGTAGCGGACCGCGCGACGTCACCGCCGGGACCTCACGGCTGCCGCGACGGAAGCTTCTGTACCACCCCGAGCAGCGCGGCAAGCTGCTCGATGACCACGTCGGCGTCGGCGAGCGCGTCGGGGTGGTGGGTACTCGCGAGGCCGACCACGACAGCGCCAGCGGCCTTACCGGCCGCCACGCCAGCGGGAGAGTCCTCGACGACCACGCACGAGGTCACGTCCACCTGAAGCCGCCGAGCGGCAAGCAGATACCCCTCCGGATCCGGCTTGCCGGCCCGCACGTCCTCCGCTGCCACCAGGACCGCGGGCACCGGCAACCCGGCCCCGCGCAGTCGGGCCGTCATCAACGACCGCGATCCCGACGTCACCGCGGCCCAACGGTGACCGCTCAACCGATCCAGCACATCCACCGCGCCGGAAATCGGCCGCACCCGATCCGCGGAGCCGAGTTCCAGCTCGGCGATCTGCCCCACCACCGTCGCCACCGACTCCTCGGGAAAGAACTCGGGCACGACATCCTCGTCACGCCGGCCATGACACACCCGCAGGATCGCGTCCGCGTCGACGCCATGACGCAGCGCCACCTCCCGCCACACCGTCGTCACCGCCTCGGTGGAGTCGACCAACGTGCCGTCGATATCGAAGAGAACCGGCCGATCCATACGAGTCACCAGACCCCGTTCGTCGTGTCAGCACTAGCTTGATCTTTAACCTATGGCGGCCGGTCGGTGACCCCGACTGATCATGGTGACAGCCCTTGGTTGATCATTCTTCTTGTCGAGGGAAGATGATCAATGGCCAAGGGCTGTCTTGTGATCAGTGTGCATGATCGTCATCCGGCTGGTGTGGTCGGGGAGTTGGCGAGGTTCCGGCGGGAGTTCTACGCCTGTCTGACCTCGCGGGCGGATGCGTTGTTCGAGCTGGCCGACGCGGTGTTGTGCGCCGACGGGCCGGTCCGGTCGTTGGTGGAGTTGTCGCTGGTAGGCGAGCACCGTCGTGGTCATGGGGCGTTGTATGACGCCCTCGCCTGCGGCCGGCTGGACATCGATCGGCTGCGCACGGCCCTCGCGGCGGTGCCGTTGCCGCGGGCGGCTGACGGGCGTCTCGTCCTGGCGGTCGACATCACCTGCTGGTTGCGGCCGGACGCGCACACCTCGCCGCAGCGGATTCTGTGTCACACCTACGGCCGCGGCAAGGACCAGCACATCCCGGTCCCGGGCTGGCCGTATTCGATGGTGGTGGCGTTGGAGTCGGGCCGTAGTTCGTGGACCGCGCCGTTGGACGCGGTACGGCTGGCGCCTGGTGACGACGCGGCCACGGTCACCGCCGGGCAGCTGCGGGACATCGTGGGACGGCTGATCGCGGCCGGCCAATGGCAGGCTGGCGATTCGAACATCCTGGTGGTGGCTGACGCCGGTTACGACGCGCCCCGGCTGGCGTTCCTCCTGCGTGATCTGCCCGTGCAGGTCCTCGCGCGGATGCGCTCGGACCGGGTCCTGCGCCGGGCTGCGCCGCCTCGGCAGCCGGGGGTACTCGGCCGTCCGCCCCGCCACGGCGGTGAGTTCGTCTTCGGTGATGCCGCCACCTGGAATGAACCAGATGCGGCCACCATGACTAACACCCGCCTCTACGGCACGGCGTGGGCCCGGTCGTGGGACCGACTGCACCCCCGACTGACTCACCGATCAGCCTGGATCGACGCGGCCCGGGTCCTGCCGGTCATCGAGGGAACCGTCATCCGCCTGGAAGTCGAACACCTGCCCAGCGGTGCCACCCCGAAGCCGGTCTGGCTGTGGTGGTCCGGCGTCGACGCCACCAGCGAAGACGTCGACCGGCTCTGGCAGACGTTCCTGCGTCGCTTCGACATCGAGCACACGTTCCGCCTGTTCAAACAGACTCTCGGCTGGACCTGCCCGAAGACCCGAACTCCGCAGGCCGCCGACCGATGGACCTGGCTGATCCTGGCCGCCTACACCCAACTCCGCCTCGCCCGCGCCCTCGCCGCCGACCTGCGCCGCCCCTGGGAGCAACCCGCACCACCACAGCGTCTGTCACCCGCCCGCGTCCGCCGAGGATTTCGGCACCTCCGCACGAAGGCCACCTGCCCGGCCGGTGCACCCAAACCCTCCCGGCCAGGACCAGGACGGCCACCCGGCCGCCGCAACAACCACCCCACCCCACGCTACGACGTCCACACCACGACCACCACGAACACCAAGACAGCAGCTGCAAAGAAGACGAAGTCCATCAATCCCCGTCCACGCCGCACAGGTTAAAGATCAAGCTAGGGCATGTATCGAAGTCCTCTGCCGGGCTGCGCCGGGCCCAGACGACGCCCGGCGGCGTTGCGGATCTGCCCGGATACAACACCGGTATCCGGGCAGATCCGCGCCTTGCCGGATCGCCGCCTGGACCTCGGCTCGCCTCGGCCAGGACTTCGACACACGCCCTCAGGCGTTGACCGGAGGCGTCGTGCCCCCGGAGATGCGGCATACCTGAGCCGCCGGTCCGGATCCGACCGGTGGCCCGGATCAGATCCTGGTACGTCAGGCGCGGGTACGCGAACGCCCGGTCAGTCCCACGGGCTGACCGGGCGTCCGCTCTGTGATCACCAGTTGCCGGTCCGGGATCACTGGTCCTCATCGGGTGCCGCGGTTCCAGGTTGACCTAGAACGACGGATGTCACTGTCTCCGTACCGACAAGGATGGCGGATCGTGACAACCCCTGGCCGCGCTACCGGGTCCAGAGGCCGAGGTCGATGGTCTTCGTCAGCGTCGCCCGGTCGTCGTCGCCGTCCAGCGACCAGATCATCGCGCCGCCGAGTCGCTCGGTGCGGATGAACAGGGTCTTCTGCAGGACCACCGCCGGGTCGTCGTACGTCCAGAAGGTGGTGCCGTCGTAGAGCCAGGCGGTGCCGGCCCGCAGGTCGCGGTAGACCGTGAAACCGTCCTGGCCGGCCTTGGTCTTGAGGACCTTGTAGTCCTCGTAGCCGGCCTCGTGGGTGGCCGGTGCGGGGCCGCCGGTGGCGGTGCCGAAGAGGCCGTTGCGCCCGCCGGTCACGCCGGTCCAGCCGCGCCCGTAGTACGGGATTCCCAGCACCAGCTTGCGGCGTTCGGCGCCCCGGTCCAGCCAGGCGTCGATGGTGCGGTCGACCGCGAAGTCGGGCTCGGTGGCGCCGGCCGGCACCCGCAGCGCGGACTGCTGGTTGGCGACCGCCTCCCAGCCGCCGTGGAAGTCGTAACCCTGCACGGTGACGAAGTCGAGGTTCTTCAGGACCTTCGGGACCTCGAAGCCGGCGTCGATCGCGGCCGGGTTGGCCGGTACGAAGGCGGTCAGCTCGTAGTGCTTGCCGGCCGGGCGGCCGACGGCGTCGAGCTGGCGGCGGAACTCGGCGACCAGCGCGGTGAAGTTCTGCTTGTCCTCCGGCCGGAAGATCGTGTCGACGTCGCCGGCCGAACCGGGCCACTCCCAGTCGAGGTCGATGCCGTCGAAGACCCCGGCGAGCGAGCCCGGCCCGCCGGCGCTGCCGTCGGGGTTGGGCAGGTTGCCCCGGATGTAGAGGTCGATGCAGGAGGCGACGAACCTCTGCCGCGACTCCGGGGTGAGCGCCGCGTTGGAGAAGTGCGTCGACCAGCTCCAGCCGCCGAGCGAGATCAGCACCTTCAGGTCGGGGTGCGCGGCCTTGAGCTTCTGCAACTGGCCGAAGTTGCCGTTCAGCGGCTCGCCCGCGACGTCGGCGACGCCGTCCACACTCTCCTGCGCCGGGACCGGCCGCTGGTAGTCGGCCCAGGCGTCGCCCTCGGGCGCCGCGCCGTCGACGTAGCAGCGGCCGTCCGGGCTGACGTTGCCGAAGGCGTAGTTGAGGTGGGTCAGCCGGCCGGCGGCGCCGGAGTCGTTCAGCTTCTTGACCGTGAAGGCCCGGCCGTAGATGCCCCACTGGGTGAAGTAGCCGACCTTGACGAAGCCGTCCCGCTGGCCGCCGCCGGTCTCGGACGGTGATCGGGGGGCGGCCGACGCCGAGGGTACGGCGACACCGGCCAGCACGGCGGCGAGGGCGGCGGCGGTGCAGAGTCTACGGAGGACGGATCCGCGCATATGTGCACTCCTGACGGGGGTGGAGCGACGACATAACAGTAAGGAACGTTTTCAGTGAACTGAAACGTAGGGCCGTCGATGTCGACCGGTCAAGAGCCGTCCGAACGGATGTCCCGGTACCCGGGGGTGCTCGGGGCCGGTGGGTCGGGACCGCCTACGCCGCGGGCGGCGGGGTGACGGCCGCCGCCCGGGGCGGGGTGGCGGTGCCGTGCACCCGCTTCGCGTGCGCGGCGTACCGCCTCGGCCCGACGATGGGCATCAGCAGCCGCGGTACGAGCGGCATCTCGGCGACGATCCCCCGGATGACCTCGGGGTCCCCCTCGTACATCACGACGCCGAACACCAGCGGCAGTCTCTTCTTCGGCAGGTTGGCCATGGCGTTGCGGCCGAGCTGCCGCCACTCGGCGGCGGTGACGTGCTTCGCGGCGAGCGGGAGGATCTGCGCCTCCTCCATCGCCGTGTGCTCCACGAGCGCCCCGTTCAGCTCGTCGAGCGCGCTGGCCAACTCCGCGCGCTGCTCCGGGGCGGCGGTCGCGCGCCAGAGCGGGAGTACGACCAGAAGCTCCTGATTGATCTTGTCCAGCCGACCGTGCTGCTCCTCCATCGTGTGCACGACCGGGGCGATCTCCTCGGCCACCCGGTCCAGCAGCTTCGGCCAGAGCAGGTCGTCCTCGCCCTGGTGGTGCTCGTGCAGCAGGTCGCAGAGGAGCTGGATGTGCCCGCCGACCAACTCGGAGCGCGCCACGTCGCCGTCCGCGACCGCGCGTACCAGGGCCGGCAGCAGCCCGAACTCCCGCCGCAACGCGATGTGCACCACGTACATGTCGCGGACGTCGGCCATGGTGGCGGTCATGTCTGGCGCTCACTCTCCGTGATGCGTCGAGGGGCATGGGTCGACGGCGCTGGGATCCCGTCAACTCATTGAGCTGCCCTGATCCGGGCGGGTGTCACCCATCGTCGGCATGCCGAGGGCGAGTGAATTATGCCCGGGTCCGGTCACCAAGGGGCCCGACCGAACACCGTGATGTAACCCACAGTAGCCAGAAGCGAGTGTCCGGTGGTCAGTCCCGTCCGCGCCGACGTCGGGGTCGCGGAGCAGGTCGCACAGCTCCGCCGCCTCCCGGACGGGGACATGCAGGCCACTGAAGACGCCGCCCGGTCGGCGCGGTCAGCAGGTGCCGAAGCCCTCGTCGAAGAGGCGTCGCGCGTAGTCGGCGTAGCCGGCGACGGTCTTGCGGACCGTGCGGCCGTCGTGCAGGAAGAGATAGGCCCGGTCACCGTCGCGGGCCAGCAGGCCGTCGAACCGGTACGTCCCGGGCGGCGCGGTCAGCCGGGTGGCCGCCGGGTAGCTGGCCCGGACCTGGTTGACCGGGGTGCCGGCGGTGACTCCCTCCGGGGTACGCACCGCCGGGCTGGCCCAGAGCAGCACCAGGCGGTCCTTGTCGAAGACGGGGCTGACCGTCGACGGGTCGGTGAGGCTGTGACCGCAGCGCGCCTCCTCCGGATGGAGTACGCCCCGGCGCCGCAGCTCCTGCTCGGTGTCGCCGAACTCGATGTTCCGCAACCCGTTGAGGTCGATCACGTCGGCCCCTGGCGCTCCGGCCGCAGGCGGGGCGCCGGCCGGGGCGGTGGCCCGGTCCGGTGTGGTGCCCGGAGGCGGGGACGGGGTGGGCCCGGTGGGGAGGGCATGACAGCCGGCGACGACGACCGCCACCAGCAGTGCTACGACCCGGACAATCCGCAATACCCGCATGTCACCCTCCCGTCGCAAAGGGTAGTAGATGCCGGATTAGCGAGTTTCGCCGGGGTGCACCCGATACATCACAGTCCACAGAGGTGGGATGCGGGCATCGACGGGGCCGGGCCGCCACGCCGGACGGACCCGCCCGCGGGCCGGGCGCGTCGCACGGGTCAGGCGGGTATCGCGTCCTTGGCCACCAGGCGTCCGCCCGCGAAGCAGAGCCGGTAGACCGTGCCGGCCGCGCGCAGGACGTCGCCGTGCGAGCGGTAGTAGTGGCAGTCGGAGCCCGCCGGCGCCGCCAGCGGGTCCGGGTCCGGCGGTTCGAGCATCTCCCGGCGCGGCAACAGCGGCTCGACCGCCGCCTCCTCCTGGGCCAGCCGCAGCGCGGCGTACCGGTGCGGCGGGAGCACCGAGTTGCTGGTCGCCCAGAGGTAGTAGCCGAGCCCCGATCCGCCCAGCGCCACCGCCAGGGTGGTCAGCACCCCGGCGGCGGCCACCAGTCCACGCCGGGCCTCGCGGTGTACCAGCCGGCGGCGGTGCGTGGAGGAGATCGGCCCGGAGTCCGGAACCGGCTCCGGTGCGGGTACGGCCCGGTGGGGCAACCGCGCCACGACCTCGAACCCGCCGTCGCGTTCCCCGGCCGACAGGGTGCCGCCAGCCAGGCGTACCCGCTCGCGGAGCCCGATCAGGCCGCGCCCGCCCCCGTCGGTCGGGGCGGCCCGGACCGGGGCCTCGCGACCACCGCCGGGCGCGGGGTCGTTGACGACGCTGACCACCGTCTCCGTGCCGGCCTGCCGCAGCCGTACGGCGACCCCGGCCCCCGGGGCGTGCTTGCTGGCGTTGGTCAGCGCCTCCTGCACCACCCGGTACGCCGCCCGCTCCACCAGCACCGGCCGGTACGCCTCCTCCGCCTCGCCGTCCGGCGGCTCCTCCCGGCGCAGCGTCACCCGCATCCCGGCCCCCGCCGCCCGGCGGACGAGTTCGTCGAGGCTCTCCCCGGCCGGCGGGGCCGTCGGTTCCTCGTCCTCCGCCCGGAGCAGGTGGACGATCTCCCGGAGCCGTTCGGTCGCCGTCGCCGCCCCGAGCCGGAGTTGCCCGGCCATCGCGCGCTCCCGCTCACCCAGCGTGGGCGTCAGCTCCAGCGCACCGGCCCGCAGCGCGAGCAGGCTCAACTCGTGACCGAGCGAGTCGTGCATGTCCTCGGCGATCCGGGCCCGTTCGCGCAGGCGTACCTCGCTGGCCAGGATCCGCTGTGCGCGTTCCAACTGCTCGGCGTGCTCCCAACCCGCGGCGACCAGCTCGCGCTGCTGACGTCGGTAGCGTCCGACCAGCCAGGGGAAGACCCCGGCGTAGATCAGCGCACCCGCCATCGTGGCCCAGTCGACGAAGCCCGCCCGGGGCAGCACCATCGCGGTCCCGACGAAGGCGATCACCGGGTAGCCCACCGCGGCCGGCCGGATCGAGGCCGTGCGGCGGCCGAGCAGGTAACTGACCACCGGCAGGGCGAGCGAGTAGTTGCCGTCCAGCACGCAGAGCGCGACCACCGTGAAGAGGGCGACAACCGGCCACCGGCGGCTCAGCGCGACCGCGACGCCCCAGAGCAGCAGACCGCCGACCAGCGCCCGGACCGGGTACCCCCGGTGGCCCACCCAACTGGACCAGATCAGGACCGCGAACGCCGCCCAGAGCAGCAGGTCCCGGACGACGGGCGCGCTCGGCAGCCTCCTGCGCGGCAGGAACGCGCCGCCCGTCCGGAGGGCGTCGAGCAGGGGCGGCATGACGTCGAGGCTAGGCGGGCGCGGGCCCGGCGTGATCCGGGGAAGTCGTGGTCCGCCCCCGAATCCCGGCACCGTCGACCCTGAGAAACGTCAGGGTGCGAGGCTGACCATCGGGTGCAGCCGCTGACCGGGCCGGTTCGTAGCGTCGGACACATGCTGACAACCCACGCCGGGCTGAGTACGGTCGAGGTCGCCGAGCGGGTCGCCGCCGGCAGGGTCAACGACGTACCGGTCCGGTCCGGCCGGAGCGTGGCGGAGATCGTCCGGGCCAACCTCCTCACCCGGATCAACGCCATCATGGGCGTGCTCTTCGCGGTGATCCTCGTGGTCGGCCCGATCCAGGACGCGCTCTTCGGCGGCGTGATCATCGCCAACACGCTGATCGGCGTCGTCCAGGAACTGCGCGCCAAGCGCACCCTCGACCGGCTGGCCATCGTCGGCGCGGCCCGCCCGGTGGTACGCCGGGACGGGTACGCCGCCGAGGTGAGCGCCGCCGACATCGTGCTGGACGACCTGATCGAGCTGGGATCGGGCGACCAGATCGTGGTTGACGGCGTGGTCACCGAGGCGGAACAGCTGGAGGTGGACGAGTCCCTGCTGACCGGCGAGGCGGACCCGGTGGCCAAGCAGGTCGGCGACCCGCTGCTCTCCGGCAGCTTCGTCACGGCCGGCGCCGGGGCGTTCACCGCGACGAAGGTCGGCCGGGAGGCGTACGCGGCCCGGCTCGCCGAGGAGGCCAGCCGGTTCACGCTGGTGAACTCCCAACTGCGCAGCGGGCTGAACACCATACTGCGCTTCGTCACCTGGCTGATCATCCCGACCGGGCTGGCCCTGATCGTCAGCCAGTACCTGGTCAACTCCGACAACCTGCCCGAGGCCGTACGCCGGATGGTCGCCGGGCTGGTCCCGATGGTGCCGGAGGGGCTGGTCCTGCTCACCTCCGTCGCCTTCGCAGTCGGGGTGATCCGGCTGGGCCGGCGCCGCTGCCTCGTCCAGGAACTGCCGGCGATCGAGGGACTGGCCCGGGTCAGCGTGGTCTGCCTGGACAAGACCGGAACGCTCACCGAGGCGGCGATGGAGGTGGCCGAGGTGCGCCGCCTCGACCGGGCGGCGCCGGTCGCGGAGCTGCTCGGCGCGCTCGGTGCCGCCGACGAGCGGCCGAACGCCAGCCTGCGCGCAATACGGGCGGCGTACCCGGCGCCGCCCGGTTGGACGGTCGGGGAGCGGGTGCCGTTCTCCTCGGCCCGCAAGTTCAGCGGCGCCGTCCTCGCCGACCCCTCCGGGGCCACCGCCGCCTGGCGGCTCGGCGCCCCGGACGTCCTGCTGCCCGCCGGGCACCCGGTGCTGGCCGAGGCCGACGGGTACGGCGCCCGCGGCCTGCGCGTCCTGCTGCTCGCCCGGGAGGGGTGTAAGGAGGGGGCCCTTCCTATACAAAAAGCGATAACAGGGGGCCCTTCCTTACATCCGGTCGCGTTGGTGGTGCTCGCTCAGCGACTGCGCCCGGAGGCCGCCCGGACGTTGCGGTACTTCGCCGAGCAGGGGGTGGCGGTCAAGGTCCTCTCCGGGGACAACGCGCTCTCGGTCGGCGCGGTCGCCCGTACGCTCGGGCTGCCGGGCGCGCAGGAGCCGGTCGACGCCCGGACGCTGCCGACCGAGCCGGTGGCGCTCGCGGACGCGGTGGAGCGGAACACGGTCTTCGGCCGGGTCGGGCCGCAGCAGAAGCGGGACATGGTCGCCGCCCTGCAGTCCCGCGGGCACACCGTGGCGATGACCGGCGACGGGGTCAACGACGTACTCGCCTTGAAGGACGCGGACATCGGGGTGGCGATGGGCTCGGGCAGTCCGGCCAGCCGGGCGGTGGCCCAGATCGTGCTGCTGGACAACAACTTCGCCGCGCTGCCGGAGGTGGTCGCCGAGGGGCGTCGGGTGATCGGCAACCTCGAACGGGTCGCGAACCTCTTCCTCACCAAGACCGTCTACTCGGTGCTGCTCGCGGTGATCGTGGTGCTGACCCAGGTGCCGTACCCGTTCCTGCCCCGGCACCTGACGATCATCTCGTCGCTGACCATCGGCATTCCCGCCTTCTTCCTGGCCCTGGCCCCGAACCAGGAACGCGCCCGGTCCGGCTTCGTCGGCCGGGTGCTGCGGTTCGCCGTACCGTCCGGGGTGGTGGCGGTCGCGGCGACGATCGGGTCGTACCTGCTGGCCCGGAGCCTCTACGACGGCGACCTGGCGGCCGAGACGTCCGCCGCGACGCTGACCCTGTTCCTGGTCGGGCTCTGGGCGGTGGCGATCATCGCGCGGCCGTACACCTGGTGGCGCCTGTTGCTGGTGGCGGCCCTGGCGGCGGCGTTCGTCGTGGTCCTGGCGGTGCCGTTCCTCCAGGAGTTCTTCCAGCTGCACCTGGTGGGTACGGCGGCGCCGGCCGCCGCCGTGGCCCTGGCGGTGGTGGCCGGTGGCCTGCTGGAGCTGATCCGGGTGCTGCTGCGCCGCCGGGTGCCGGCGGCGACGTGAGCAAGGCCTCCTTTGATCGATCTCCGTCGACAAATAGCCTCATGGTGATCGATGCTCCGCGACGCCGGGTCCACGGGGGACCGGGACGGGGCCGATCGAAAGGGGGAACGGGGGATGTCTTCACCTCAGTCGTGTGCGCGCCGGTTCGGGGCGCTCGCGATCGCCGTGGCGGTCACCGTCGCGGTCGGAAGCACCGTCGCCGCAGGTCCGGCCGGGGCCGGTCGGGCGACGCCCGCCGCCGGCCCGGCAGCGCAGATCCGCAACGCCGGCGGGTCGACCGCGATCGCCGACAGCTATCTGGTGGTGCTCAGGGCGGGCACCGCGGCCCGGGCCGCCGTCGACCGGGCGGCGGCGGACCTGACCGGCCGGTACGGCGGCACGATCGGCTACCGCTACACGTCGGCGGTGCGCGGCTTCTCGGTCGCCGCGACCGCCACGCAGGCCCGGCGGATCGCCGCGGATCCCGCCGTCGCGTTCGTCGAGCAGGACCACCGGGTGGCACTGGACGACACGCAGCTCAACCCGCCGAACTGGGGGCTGGACCGGATCGACCAGCGGGAGTTGCCGCTGGACACCTCCTACACCTACCCGAGCGGCGGTGGCACGGGCGTGCGTGGGTACGTGGTGGACACCGGCATCCGGCTGTCCCATCAGGACTTCGACGGCCGGGCGGTGACCGGGGTGGACCTGGTGGACGGCGGTGCCGCCGACGACTGCAACGGGCACGGCACGCACGTGGCCGGCACCCTCGGCGGCACCACGTTGGGGGTGGCCAAGCGGGCGACGCTGGTTGCGGTGCGCGTCTTCGACTGCATCGGCGCCGGCAACGTGTCCCGGGTGGTGGCGGCGGTCGACTGGATCACCGCCAACGCGGTGAAGCCGGCGGTGGTGGTGATGAGCCTCGGCTACGTCGCGGGCACCGGTGATCCGTCCGGCGCGCTGGAGTCGGCGGTCTCGTCCTCGATCGGCACCGGCATCACCTACGCCGTCTCGGCCGGCAACGACAACGGTGACGCCTGCACGAAGGTCCCGGCCCGGGTGGCGGCGGCGATCACCGTCGCCGCCTCGGAAAAGGACGACGGGACCTGGCCGAGCAGCAACGAGGGCCCGTGCGTCGACCTCTTCGCGCCCGGCGAGAACATCGCATCCGCCGGACACGAGAGCGACACGCAGGTCTGGGGCCGCAGCGGTACGTCGATGGCGGCGCCGCACGTGGCCGGGGCGGCGGCGCTGGTCCTCGCCGCGCATCCGACCTGGAGCCCGGCCCAGGTGCGGGACCGGATCGTCGGGCAGGCCACCCCGGACACGCTGGACTGGGTCGGCCCCGACACTGCCAACCTGCTCCTGTACGTGGGGCCGGGCCTGACCGGATAGCCGGATGAGGCGGGACGGGGGAGCCGTTGACGCCAATGGCTTCCGCGTCCCGTTCTCGCATTGTCGGTTCGCTGACAACGCATTCTGCTCGGCTGGCACGAACTGGTGAGTTGGGCGCCGCCGTCTTTGCCTACCGTGATGTGTGGAACGACCGAGAACTGTCATCGAATTGACAGTGCGGTCGGCCCGGTCACCGATTGGCAAAAGAGAGAGAAGGCAGCCCGATGAACGTACGACCGAATGGCGCCCGGCGGATCCACACCGTTTCCGCGATGGTGGGCCTGGCGTCCGCCGCGCTTCTGGTGAGCCAGGTGGCGCTCGTCGCACCGGCCGGCGCGGTACCCGGGCTGGTCCGGGTGGTGGCGACGGGTCCCAGCAACAGCGCCTGGAAGACGACGAACGCGAACTGCCCGACCGGGACCACGGTCCTCGGCGGCGGTGGCTTCGTCACTGGGGCGGCCGGCCAGGTCGTGATGGACACGATGCTGCCGCTGGTCGACGGCAGCGCGTACTCGGTGACGGGCCGGGAGGACGACACCGGGGTCGCCGGCAACTGGTCAATCACCACGACCGCGCTCTGCGCGACGGCGCCGGCCGGCCTCCAGACCGTCACCGCCTTCTCCGCGTCCGACTCGGCCAACAAGTCGGTCACCCTGCCCTGCCCGGTCGGCAAGAAGGTGCTCGGTGTCGGCGGCGAACTCTCCGGTGGGCTGGGGCAGGTGGTGGTGGACGACCTGCGTCCGAACGCCGACCTGGGCAGCGTCACGGTGACCGGCGTCGAGGACGGCAACGGCCAGGCCGCGAACTGGTCCATCACCGCCAAGGCGATCTGCGCGACGCCGCCGGCCGGCCTGGAGCGGGTGAACGGCCTCGGCATCCTCGACTCGACCAGCGTGAAATCCACCGTGGCGACCTGCCCGGCGGGCAAGCGGGTGCACGGTCTCGGCGCGGAGATCGACGGCGGCGCCGGCCGGGTCCGGATGACCGGGGTGTGGGCCTCCTCGTCCACCACGGTGACCGCGAGCGGCGCGGAGGACGAGAACGGTTTCGCCGGCAACTGGGGCGTCCGGCCGTACGCCATCTGCGCCTGAGTGGTCCCGTTCAGCACGGATTCCCGGCGCCCAATGGGCGCCGGGAATCCGTACGTCCGGCCCGGTTGTCGTCTATCTGAACTAGGAATGTGAGGGTGGCGGCAGCCTTGTGGCGTCCCCCTCGCGTACTACTGATAAGTGGTGCGTGTGACGGGGAGGAACGATGGGTCAATCCGGGTTCGAGGTGTATCCCGATCGGATGCGGGTGATCGCCGACGCGATCGCACAGGCCGGGGAGGGGCTCCGGAAGGGGCGTACGGCTCAGGAGCCGGACCTCGGTCCGGGGGCCGCGCAGACGGCGGGCTGGGTGGCGGCGGAGGCGGCCCGGACGGCGACCACCGCCTGGACGGGTTTCCTGGACCGGCTGGTTGCCTCGACGGACGGGCTCGCGGCCCAGCTCCGCGCCGCCGCCGGGTCGTACGAGGGAAGTGACGCGCGCGCCGACGCGGCGCTGGCGACACGTCGGGCCGGGACGAGCAGCAGCGCGACCCAGAGCAGCGCCGAGACGATCACCGCGACGGTCAGGTGCAGGTTGAACGCCGGGTAATCCCCGTCGAAACAGGCCTGGTCGAAGTCCTCGCCGCAGTTGGCGTCCATCCGGGCGAGGATGCCGAGCAGCGGCACGCCGAGGAAGAGTGCGCCCGCCAGCAGGGATGTCAGGATTACTAGAACGATCTTGTAGACCCTCCCGCGGTTGCCCGCCGGCGGCCGCGCTGTCGCCGCTTCGACCATGGCCGGCACGCTAGTACCGCCCGGCAAGCCCGGCGTCCATCGGCGGATCCGGGCGCGGGCACCCCGGACCGGGCCATCGGGCTGCGTGGGCTGGCGGGGCCGGACCGCGCCGTTCCGGCCACCGGTTGCCGCCGGTGGCCTTGGGCGCGTCCTGCGATCGGCTCGCCCGCGGACCGCTCATCCGGGTACCGCTCCGATCAGCACGTCAAGCCGGACCATGAGCTGAAGGCAGGGCGGATGCGGCTCGACGTGCGCCCAGGTACACGACGGATGCTCGTGACCGACAACCCACACCCAGCGACCGGCCTCGTCCTGCCGGATGACGTTGCGGTGGATCCGGCACACGGTCATCTCGAGGTACGTCCCGACGGGCACCCGGGCGCAGTGCGACCACTCACCGGGTCGCATCCGCAGCAGTGTGCCCGGCGGCACGTCGGGAATGCCCACGGTGGGGGTGACGATCGGGGGCCGCTCGGTCATCGCCAGGTCCCGACCCGGCGCCAGTGCCGGCCGTCCCACCGGTAGTCCCGCACCCGTGCAGACCGGTGCCACCGTCGTACCCGGGTCAGCATCGTCCGGTCCGGTACTGCCGCCGCTGCCCGTAGGTGAGCAGGGGCAGTCCGACGACGAGGGTCGGCCCGTTCCAGGTCAGGAGGGTTGGCCCGGGATCCTGGGCGCCGTCGTACCGCTGCCGGCGGGCGAGGTCCAGGAGCCGCTGCCGGGCGGCCTCCGCCTCGGCGGCGTCCCGCTCGCGCCATGCCCGCTCGATCGCGGCCGCGCGTCGTACCCCACGCTCCCGCCACCATGTCCAGACGCCCACCATCGCTCCTTCCGCTTGCAGGGCCGGCCCGGGGTTCGGTGGGGGGACCAGGCCCCGGGCCGGCGGGCGCTCGGGTTGAGAACGGCGGATGTACGCCGCCTCGCGCGCCCTGTCCGTAGCCTTCCCATCGCATGGCGTGAGGGACAGGGTTAGCCCGTCCTCCGACTGTCCGCTGCCTCGTGCGCGGCTGTCCGCGGACGGGGGCACGGTTAGGCTCTCTCGACGTGACCGACTATCTCCAGGTGGCGACCGCGACCGAGACGCGCGACACGGCAGTGGAGCTTGCCGAGTACGTCATCGGGGCTCGGCTGGCCGGCAACGCGCAGATCATCGGGCCGGTGACCAGCGTCTTCTGGCACCTTGGCCAGCAGGGGACCGGCGAAGAGTGGCGTCTGCTGCTTTACACGACGGGAGACCGGTACGCCGCATTGGAGGCGGCACTGTTGGAGCGGCATCCCTGGGACAATCCGCAGGTAACGGCTACTCCGATCGTGGCGGGATCTGAGGCGTGTCTGCGCTGGCTGCGTGAGTCCGTTGCCGAGCAAGCTGGTCACTGACCAGTCCCCGTAGCTCGGCGACGCAGGGCAGCGCCGCGTACGGGTTGAGGCGATCGAGCAACGCTGCGATCCGTTGGCGAGGTCGGACCGAGGCCACGTCGGCGGACAACCGGGCAGCTCTGGTCGCGGTCGCGCAGCCCTGCTCGATTTCGTTCGCGTCCAGGTACGCGTCGGCAAGCCAGGTCAGGTACAGAGCCTTGTCCCGGGCGTGGGTGTCGTCGTACCGGCCGAGTACCGATTCGAGGACGGGGATCGCCCGTAGCGGCCGGCGCAGCACCGTCCAGCACCGCCCGGTCATGATCTCCGCTTCCTCCTGGTCGACCCAGTACACCCAGTCCGGGTCAGGCCGCTCGTCCTGCTCGGTCAGGCACGTCACGCCGATGCCGAGGTGCCGTTCGGCGTCGTCCGGCTGCCCGTTCACCGCATGGATCCAGGCGCGACGCATGTGCACCAGTGCGCGTACACCGGGTGTCGCTGTCGGGTCGGCCGTGTCGCACGCTGCGGCGATCGTCTGTGTCGCGGGCCGGCCCAGGGTCAATTCCTGATAGGCGAGGAACGCCATGGCGTTGCCGGCCAGCGGCAGATCCTCGGCGTCGTGAGCTGCGGCGAGGCTGGTGCGGTACAGCCGTTCGGCGCTGTCGTAGCGCCCCGCGTCGAACGCGGCCCAACCAGCCATCTGCGCCTGCTCAGCGTAGACCGACAACAGCCCCCGACCCGTGGTGTCCGCGTAGCTGCCGTCCTGGAGGAGCCGCAGGGTCGAATCCAGCTCGGCCATGTACATCTCGTAGGTATCGGCCCCGCCGAGGTAGTCGTCGATCCGCCGCAGTCGAGCGGTCCGGTAGGCAATCTGTTGTGGTACTTCGGGGCCCACGCGGCGTCCGTAGCTGAGGATCGTCTGCGGGAGAGCCACGGCCATCCCGGCCCGTGCGATTACTTCCCGGCGACGTATGCCCGTCGCCGCCAGGGCCGCCAGCTCACCGCCCGCCGCAAGGGCGTCATCGATCCGCTGAGCCGCCCGCTGCGTCGGCTCCTTGGCCCCGGTCTCCAGCTCATGCAGGTAGCTCTTGGCGTAGAACGCAACCCGGGCGAGTTCCCGCAGTGACAGGCCACGCTCGGCCCGCAGCCGGCGCATCTGGGCCCCGAATCCTGCTGAGGAGGTCTCGGACATTGACGGCTCCCAGGTAGTGGACTGGGCGGCAGCTTTCAATCTCGTCAGGCCACCAACCTGGACCGTAGCGCCTGAGGCCATGCACGAATAGAGGCAATGGTAGGCAACAAAGCGCGCACCACGGCCGGAACGCGTAGGACGTTGACGGTTGGGTCGGTCAGGCGATGCCGAGTTGTTCGGCGAGGGGACGCACCACCGGCCGGGTCGTCGGCGTCTCCCGGATAACTTCCTTCAGGTCGCCACCGCAACCTTGAGGCGGCGCTGCTGGCACGGCACCCCTGGGACAACCCGCAGGTGATCGCCGCTGTGATCGTGGCGGGGTCCGAGGCGTGCCTGCGTTGGCTGCGCGAGGCCGTCACCGCTCAGCCGTGATCGGCTGAGAGCCGGGGGACCCGGGCTCTCGGAGCGCCGGGCGTGGTTCGCTGAGAGGGCCAGCCGTGCCGAGCCCGAGAAAGATCCGAGACATGACAACGTCCGCTCGCGTACGGGTGTCTTCCCCCATGTGACGACCGTAATGAAGCACCGACCGGCCGGGACGGCGAGCGGCGCGGAGCACGAGTTTCGGGTTTTCGTCCAGGGGATCGCCGCATCGTTGCACCGCACGGCGTACCTGCTGTGCGGGGACTGGCACCTGGCCGACGACCTTGCCCAGGAGGCCCTGGCGAAGGCGTACAGCCACTGGCGCAAGGTCCAGCGGGCCGACAGCCCGTCCGCGTACGTGCGACGCATTCTGATCAACGAGTCGCGACGCAGTTGGCGCCGGAACCGGAACATCACCGTGCGTCCCGACGCCGACATGACCGACATCACCGTCGCGGACATGTCCGACGAGGTGGTGAACCGCGCCGAGCTGCTCCAGGCGTTGCAGTCGCTGCCCGTGCGGCAGCGGGCGACCGTCGTCCTGCGGTTCCTCGAGGGGCTCAGCGAGCGGGAGACCGCAGCGGCCCTCGGATGCAGCGAGGGAACCGTCAAGAGCCAGACGAGCCGAGCGTTGATCAAGCTCAAGTCCGTACTGAACCGAGGAGACATCTGATCATGTCGTACGACACCGAGGCACGTCTGAGCGCGACACTGCGGGGCATCGTCGGGGACCGGCCGTACGCGCCCGACCTCGAACAGATCGAGAGCCGCGGGCGGAAGCTGCGGCACCGCCGCCTGGTGTGGCGCACGACCGCCGGCACCGGCTTCGCCGCCGCGATCGCGGCGGTCGCCGTGCTCACCGCCGGCACCGGCACCCAGGCACCGGAGCCCGGCCTCGCCGCCCCGAACTCGGTGGCGACCGCCAAGGAGGCCCCGCTGATGAAGCTGGTCAACTACCTGACCACCGCCCCGCAGCCCGAGGGCGACGCGACGCTCGTGCTGCGCAACCAGGTTTACACGGACGGCCTCAAGGTCGATGTCTGGGACCTGTTCGCCGACAACGGCGATCTCTACTTCGCCAAGACCCGCAGTGCCCTCCCCGCGCGGGTGAAGGGCAAGCACACCGAGGGGGGCGGCGACGACGAGGCCGGGAGGAAGAAGGCGGTCGCGGCGGCGGAGTACGGGGCCAAGGGCGACCTGAACGAGGCCCGCAAGAGGATGGCGCTCGCGTACCTTCCGAAGGGCGTGAAGCCGTTCCCCCTCGACGCGCCCGGCGCCAAGCCCTCGATCGACGCCAACCTTGCCGCGAAGCTCAAGGCCACCGGTCAGGACGCGTCCGCCGTGGGCAACCGGACCGACAGCCAGGTCTGGGAGAACTCGATGGACGCGCTGAAGGCGGGCGCCGGCAGCCCGACGGTCCGCGCCGGGGTGGTGCGGCTGCTGGGGCAGATGCCCGAAGTCAAGGTCACGCAGGGCACGATCGACGGCCAGCCGGTGCTCACCCTCGCCGCCGGCGCGCTGATCAGCAGCGGCGGCACCGACAGCCTGACCATCAACGCCGAAACCGGCCTGCCGATCAAGTACGTCTCCGACAGCATCGGAGTGACCGTCAACTACACGGTGACCCGGGTGACCCTGGCCGATGTGGCCAACGGCAAGTTCTGACCCCACCGACTGACGCCAGGGCCGGTCCGTCCACCGGTCCTGGCGTCCTCGCGAAGCGCGTCGGTGGGCTCACCTGGAAGCAGAGACGGAACGTCGGCTGAGGCTCACAGGTGTCGTCGAACCGGTTGGCGGGCGAGGACCTGGTTCAGCACCGCCGGGCGCCGGCCGATGTCAAAGCGGCTGTCCCACGCGCTGGGGCGGAATGAACCAACCTTGCCGGGCGGCGCGCACCAGCGCGGTGTGCCGGTCCGGAGCACCGAGCCGGGCGGTGACCCGCTCGGCGATTTCGGCAACGGCGCACGCCGGAAGATCCATCGCGACCCCGATCCGGCCTTCGCACCAGCCCTCCAGGAGCAGGCCCGTCACCACCAACTCACGCCGGGTCAGCACGGACCGGCCACCGGGCAGCGGGGACAGCACCACCACTCCGACCGCCTGTGGCGGCGCGGTGACACAGCCCAACACGGTGACCCGAATGAACCCCTCGAAGTCGTCACCCCCACTCGACCCGGCCTGGATCGGCCACAAGAACGACACCGAGCCCGCTGCGTGGACGACCTGCCGCAGGGCCACGCCGAGCAACGCCGAACCTGGGACCAGCAGGGCATGTCCAGGCAGGCCCGGAAGCCGGAGCACGTCACCGCAGCGGGTCAGGACCGCCCCGGCCTGGGCGTCGTGGACGACCCGGGCCAGGGCCGCCACCGACCGCATCGGGTCAACAGCGGCGGCGATCCGGGGCGCCAGGACGCCGAGCAGGTCCCGCTCGGCATCGCTCGGGTGGTCCGTCGTGTCGGTGCTCACCAGCAGCACCCCGAGATGCCGGCCGTCCTGGGTGAACAACCCGACTGCCATCCCCTCGCGGAACCCCGCAGGTAGGTAGTACTCAAGCCAGACCGGCAGTTCGCGGAGCGGGGCCGGCACGTCGCGGCGACGCTGCGGGACGGGCGAACTGGTCATTCCGACCAGCTCGACCTGGTCGAGCAACGGTGTGCTGCAGAAGTAGTCCCGGAGCCGGTCGTCGTACCCGACGCTGGCCAGTTCGGCATACCGGCGGTACCGGTCGTCGAGCAGGGCCAGCCAGGCGGCCTGGTGCGGGACCACCCGGCCGAGCAGGGCCAGCAACTCGTCCGCCTGGCCGCACTGCTGCGGCGCCGCGGCGATTCCGGCCACCTCACGAGCTGTACCCGCTGCGGACGGGGAAAGACGGGTCATCACGCAACTCCGTAGGCAATGCGCACCGGTACCGAGGGTGCGTCGATAGAAGTCATCGGCGGCCGCGTATCAGGGACTGCGGTACGTACAGGCCCAACCGGAGCGCCCGGACGGCGGCCAGGGTGCGGCTGGGGGCGTTCAGTTTGATCAGAATGTGTTCCATGTGGGCGGCCACGGTCCGCTGGGCGATCACCAACCGGTTGGCCATCCGTTGGTTGGACCAGCCGTCGACCAGCAGGCCGAGGATCTCCAACTCCCGCCGGGTCAACCCGCGCAGGCCCCCGGGGGGTGAGATCAACACCACCGCCGTCAGGTACGCCGGCGCCGACGACGGGCAGGGCAGCACCGTGATCCGGACATGCCCGTCAGCCCCGTCCATCGACTGGTACGGGCACAGGAACGAGGTCTGCAGCTGGCCCTCGGCCAGGCTCTCCGCCGCCACGGCGAGCACCGGCGAACCGACGCGCAGCAGCGGATGCCCAACCAGCCCGGGCAGCGACAGTACGTTGCCGGCCCGGGTCAGTACCACGCCGGCCTGCGCGCCTGCGACGATCTTCGCCAGGGCCACGATGGAGCGCATCGGGTCCACGGCGTCGGAGATCAACGGGGCGAGCGACCCCAGAAAGTCCCTGGCCTCGTCACTCGGGTACGCCGGATCGTCGGTGTGCAGGGTGATGAGTCCAAGATGCCGACCGTCCGGGCTGAACAGCGTGACGCCGACCCCCTCGCGGAAGCCCGCCGGCTCCAGGTGTACCGCCCAGGATGGCAGTTCCGCCGAAGGAACCGGGGCGTCACGGACGCACATCGGCGGGCGGTCCCGGTCCATTCCGAGCAACTCCATCTCGTGGTAGTGCTCGGAACTACGCATGTACGCGAGGGTGGGTTCGGCGTAGCCAGAGTCGCCCAGGAGTTCGAACTCCCGAAGTTCCGGATTGAGCACGCACATCATGGATGCCGCATACGGCACGAGCCGGTGCAGCACGGTCATCAGTTCCGGCACCCGGTCGGCCGCGTCACCCGGTAGTGCCGTGATCCGCTCCACCTCGACGGCGATCTCTGCCGCGTCGGGTGGGAGGTCAGCCATCCCCTGTTCCGGTACGTCGAAGATCCAGCATTGAGATCCACTCCTCCGCCGTATCGGTAGTCCTGTCAATCGACAGGAGCCCGCTGGTGCTATTACCTGGTGAAACGGCGAGTGATGCCCCAGGACGCGGCGACTGTACGAAAGGAAGTTAGTTCCGACCGGTCGGGTGGCGGTGGGGCAACATCGTGGAGGGTTTGCAGGCTCCGGCGCGCCCTCCGCCCCCGTGTCCGGGCCCAACTGAGACGAGAACTGAGACGATAGTGCCCAGAGAGACACGTAGAGGCCGGTCCCGTGGGGACCGGCCTCTACGTTCTGCCTGCTCAGACGAGCGGAGGATACGAGATTCGAACTCGTGAGGGTGCAAACCCAACACGCTTTCCAAGCGTGCGCCCTAGGCCTCTAGGCGAATCCTCCGTCAGACAGGGTACAGGCTCCCGCCGTGTGGCCCACACCACCCGCCCCCCGAAGATCCGCCCCGAGGGCCGGGTAGACTTGGCGGCACCCCCCGTGCGGCGCCCATCTCGTGAACCTCCCCAGGGCCGGAAGGCAGCAAGGATAAGCGAGCTCTGGCGGGTGCACGGGGGGCCTTGCGTTCCCCGGCCACCCCAGCTCCGGTCACCCCAGGTGCGGGCGCCTGGCCGGGCCCCCGGGACGCCGGCGGTCGACCCCGCGCCGAGGCGTACCCCCGAGGGGTTGATGATCGAAGCCGGCACCGCGGTGATCGACGTGGAAATCGTCGGGCGCGCGTGACAGCCTGGCACCCGGCAGCATGGCGGCGGGTGGAGAATGGCCCGGTCGAGAGGAGGCGGGACGAGTGGCGCTGGCGCTCTACCGCAAGTACCGACCCCGCACGTTCGCCGAGGTCATCGGCCAGGAGCACGTCACCGAGCCGCTGTCGCAGGCGCTGCGCAGCGGGCGGCTGCACCACGCCTACCTCTTTTCCGGCCCGCGCGGCTGCGGCAAGACCTCCAGCGCCCGGATCCTGGCCCGCTCGCTCAACTGTGAGCAGGGCCCCACCCCGGAGCCGTGCGGCGTCTGTGACTCCTGTCGCGGGCTGGCCACCGACGGCGCCGGCTCGATCGACGTCATCGAGATCGACGCGGCCAGCCACGGCGGCGTGGACGACGCCCGCGAACTGCGCGAACGGGCCTTCTTCGCCCCGGCCAGCAGCCGCTTCAAGATCTACGTGATCGACGAGGCGCACATGGTCTCGACGCAGGGCTTCAACGCCCTGCTCAAGCTGGTCGAGGAGCCGCCGGAGTACGTCAAGTTCATCTTCGCCACGACCGAGCCGGAGAAGGTCCTCGGCACGATCAAGTCCCGGACCCACCACTATCCGTTCCGGTTGATCCCGCCGGGCGTGCTGCGGCCGTACCTGGAGCAGCTCGCCGAGGCGGAGGGCGTCAAGATCGAGCCGGCGGTCTTCCCGCTGGTGGTCAGGGCCGGCGGCGGCAGCGCCCGGGACACCCTGTCGGTGCTCGACCAGCTCATCTCCGGCGCCGGGCCGGAGGGGGTCAGCTACACCCGGGCCGTCGCGCTGCTCGGCGTCACCGACTCCGCGCTGATCGACGAGATGTGCGACGCGCTGGCCGCCGGGGACGGCGCCGCCGCGTACGCCACCGTCGACCGGGTCGCCGAGGCCGGCCACGACGCCCGCCGCTTCGCGGCCGACCTGCTGGAACGGCTCCGTGACCTGATCGTCCTGCGCCAGGTGCCGGACGCCGCGGCCAAGGGGCTGATCGACGGCCCGGCCGACCAGATCGAACGGATGGCGGCCCAGGCGGAGCGGCTCGGCCCGGCGACGCTCTCCCGCTGCGCGGACATCGTGCACAACGGGCTGGTCGAGATGCGCGGCACCACCGCCCCGCGACTGCTGCTGGAACTCATCTGCGCCCGCATGCTGCTGCCCGGCGCGGAGGACTCCACCGGCGGCCTGTTGCAGCGGCTCGAACGCATGGAACGCCGGCTCACCCTCTCCGGCGACCCGGCTCCGCCGGCCGTCCCGAGCCCCCCGCCGAGCGCACCGCCGGCCGTCGCGAGCCCGCCGCCGAGCGTCGTCCCGGCGCCCGCCGTCAGCGCGCCACCGGCCGCCGCCGGCCCCGCGCCGGTCGAGCCGACCACTTCCGACGTACGGCCGGTTTCCGCCGCTCCGGCCCCGCCGGCCGCCGTGCCGCAGTCCCCGCCGCGTCGACCGGTGCCGCCGGAGGCGGTGATGCCCGATCCGGCCACCCCTGATCCCGCGCCGCCGGGCACGGAGCAGCCGGGTGAGCTGGACGCCGCCGGCGTACGCCGGGTGTGGGGCGACGTGGTCGGCATGGTCAACCGCACCAACAAGCGGATCGCCGCCCTGATGCGCGACGCGGTCGTCCGCGACCTCGACGGCGACACCCTGGTGCTCACGGTGAAGTCCCCGGTGCTGGCGCAGATGCTCGCCAACTCCGCCAGCGTCCTCACCGACGCCCTCTACGAGGAGTTGGGCGGGCGCTGGCAGATCCGCTGCGAGGTGGCCGGAGAACAGCGGGGACCGGCCTCGGCGGCCCTGCCCCGGCCGGCCCCACCAGCGCCGTCGGGCGGTACGACCGGACCGGCGAACTCCGGCCCTGCCCCGGCCGGCGGTCCGGGCCCGGCGAACACCCGGCCGGCGGACGGCCGGGAACCAGCGGGCGGTGGAGCCACCGGGCACGGCCGGGAACCGGCGGGCGGTGGAGCCAGCGGAGGCGGCCGGGAGGCGGCGGGCGGTGGAGCCACTGGAGGCGGCCGGGAAGCGGCGGACGGCCGGGACGGCGCGGGCGGCACAGCGGCCGTGGCCGACGACGACTGGCCCGAACCGGCCCGCCCGGGTGGTGTCGACGCGGCCACGGCCCCGACCTCCGGGGACGACGAGGACTGGCCGGAACCAGCCCTTCCGGGAGGCGTGGCCGGGGGAGCCGATGCCGTCCCGACCTCGGCGAGCACGGCCGGCAACGGCGGCCCGACCGGAGGCATCGGCGCGGCAGCCGCGGGCAACGGCAGTGCGGCTCGGGGCGTCGGTGGACCGGCGGCCGGCAACGGCGGGCCGGCGGGTGCAACGCGCGGCAACCGGTCGGCGGCCGGCAACGGCACGGTCACCGGCAACAGCGGTACGGCCGGCAACGGCGGTACGGCCGCGGCGGTGGCGGTCGGCAGCGGCCTCGCGGCGGCCCGGGCGGCGGCGGCCGGGCGGGGCCCCCGTCCCACCCCCGCCGTGCCGGTAGCGGACCGCGACTGGGCCGGCGAGCCGCCCTACGACCCCGACTACGACGGGCCGGCCCGACCCGGTGGCGGCCCGGCAGCCGGCGCGACGGTCAACTACGAGGGCTTCGACCCGGGCGACGAACCGCTCGACGAGGTGATCGACGAGCGGACCGCGCGGCAGAGCAGCGAGCAGCAGGCGGTGCAACTCCTCCAGCAGGCGCTGGGCGCGGAGCGTATCGGCGAGGTGGACGCCCGCTGACGCGGGGGTGACCCGCCACGGCACCCGTCGACGGCGAACACGGACGCGCGAACACGGGCGCGCAACGTGGGCGCTCGAACCTGGGCGCGCAACGTGGGCGCACGGATGGGGCAGCTCTACAGCGCGGCACCCGCCACCAATACCCGCCGTCCTACCCGAGCAACGGTCCATCGTCCTAGCCGGACCGTAGGTCCCCGTCATACCCGGACGGGTGACCGTCCTATCCGGACGGTGGCGCGTGCCGTCCGGACGTACGCCGCTGCGCCGGCCGTGCGGTCCGGGTCCACCTCAGCGGCGTGAGCAGGGGCGAAACGGGGCGGCGGACATATCGATCATCCTCTAACATCGGTCGCCCACCCCCTACCTGCGGAAGTGGCGTGCGCGAATTCTCGGTGCCCGAGCGGCTCGGCGTACTCGGTCTGGGTGTAGCCCTGGCGGCGGCGGTCTGGCCGTCGGTGACCGACGCGACCGGCCTGGGCGTGCCGTGCCCGCTGCGCGCGCTGACCGGCGTGCCGTGTCCGGGCTGCGGCCTGACCACGGCGGCGGTCGCGCTGGTCCGCGGCGATCTCGGCAGCGCCGCCGCGGCGAATCCGGTGATCGTCGGCCTGGCGGTCGTCACGGTCGTCGCGATCCCGCTGCTCGCGCTGCGGACGGTCGGCGCGCTGCCGCCGCCGGTCGCCTGGTCGGCACCGGCCCGCCGGCGTACGGAGTGGGGTTCCGGTCTGCTCGCCCTGGCGAGCTGGTTGTTCCAGTTGCACCGGCTCGGCGTGGGCTGAGCCGTCCCCTTCACTCACCGCAACATCCTTCAGAGGAGTAACCCCTTGAACTACGCAAGTTGGGGCATCCGGGTCGGCGCCAACCTGATCGACGGGCTGGTACTGCTGCCGTTCGCCATCCTCGCCGGCGTCTTCGCCGGCTTCAGCATGGACGCGGAGACCGGCCAGGTCTCCAACCCCAACCCGCTCTACTACGTCTTCATCCTGCTCATGTTCCTGCTCAACGCCTACAACCGGTGGTACCTGGCCGGCAAGACCGGGCAGAGCTGGGGCAAGAAGGCGACCGGCATCTCCCTGGTCGCCGAGGCGACCGGCCAGCCGATCGGCGTCGGCAAGGCGTTCCTGCGCGAGCTCGCGCACTTCGTCGACGGGATCATCTGCTACATCGGGTACCTCTTCCCGATCTGGGACGCGAAGAAGCAGACCATCGGGGACAAGATCATGAGCACCGTGGTGGTCCGCTGACCGACCCGCCGGCCGGCCGTGGGCAGTCGAGCTGCCCACGGCCGGCCGGACTAGGCTGATAGGGACCGTTTTCGCCGACCGAGGAGTCGCCGTGCGCCCGGGTGGACAGCCCAACCTGCAACAGATGATGAAGCAGGCGCAGAAGATGCAGCAGCAGATCGCCGTCGCGCAGGCCGAGCTGGCCGAGGCGGAGCTGACCGGTACGGCCGGTGGCGGCCTGGTGACGGTGACGATCACCGGTGCCGGTGAGGTCAAGGCGGTGAAGATCGACCCTCGGGCGGTCGACCCGGACGACGTGGAGACCCTGGAGGATCTCGTGCTGGCGGCCGTACACAACGCCAACGACGAGGTGCGCAAGCTGACCGAGGAGAAGATGGGCCCGGTCACCGGCGGCATGGGCGGCCTCGGCCTGCCCGGTTTCTGAGCCACCCCGCATGTATGAGGGTGCGATCCAGGATCTGATCGACGAGCTGGGGCGGCTGCCGGGTGTCGGCCCGAAGAGCGCCCAGCGGATCGCCTTCCATGTTCTCTCCGCCGATCCGGCCGACGTCACCCGGCTGGCGACCGCGCTGCGCCGGGTGAAGGAGCTGGTGCGCTTCTGCACCAGTTGCTACAACGTCGCCGAGTCGGAGCAGTGCCGCGTCTGCCGTGATCCACGGCGTACCGACGAGGTGCTCTGCGTGGTGGAGGAGCCCAAGGACGTGGTCGCGATCGAGCGGACCGGGGAGTTCCGCGGCCGCTACCACGTGCTCGGCGGCGCGATCAACCCGCTGGAGGGGATCGGCCCGGACAACCTGCGGATCCGTGAGCTGATGACCCGGCTCGGCACCGGTACGGTGCGCGAGCTGATCCTCGCCACCGATCCCAACACCGAGGGCGAGGCCACCGCCACCTACCTGGCCCTGATGGTCAAGCCGATGGGGATCGCGGTGACCCGGCTGGCCAGCGGACTGCCGGTCGGCGGCGACCTGGAGTACGCCGACGAGATCACCCTGGGCCGGGCCTTCGAGGGCCGCCGCGCCGTCTGAGGCCCCCTCGACCACCGGACCGGGCCTCCGCCGGCTCCCCGGGGCGGGGTCCGCGGCGGCATCCCAGGTAACAAGTCGGCGTCGAACCAAGCCGGACAAAGAGTCCCATGCCGGCGCGACCCCGGGCCGGGACCACCTGTTCCGGGGCGGTTAAGACACGATCCGGTACCAACCCGTTCCCGCCCTGTTTCGGGTCGGTCCTTGTGACAGTTATCGTCACCGCCATCGGTGACCCTGTCACCAAAATGTCCGTACCCCCTAGGACGAGGTGAAGCACCATGCGTGCACCAAGGCCGAAGGTCGCGATCGCGGCCGTCGCGGTCGCGGCCCTCGCGGTAGCCGGCTGTGCCGAGAGCGACCGCGGCGATTCGGGCACAAGCCAGAACGACACCCTGGTCTTCGGCGTCGCCGGTGACCCGAAGGTGCTCGACCCGAGCCTGGCCAGTGACGGGGAGTCGCTGCGGGTGGCCCGGCAGGTCTTCGAGACGCTGGTCCGGCCGGAGGAGGGCGGCACCAAGATCACTCCCGGCCTGGCCGAGAGCTGGACCCCGGACGCCACCGGCACCGTCTGGACCTTCAAGCTCCGCTCGGGCGTGAAGTTCCACGACGGCACCGACTTCAACGCCGAAGCGGTCTGCGTCAACTTCAACCGGTGGTACAACTCCACCGGGCTGATGCAGAGCCCCGACGTCACGCCGTACTGGCAGGACGTGATGGGCGGCTTCGCCAAGAACGAGCGCGACGACCTGCCGGAGAGCCTCTTCAAGTCCTGCACCGCCAAGGACGCGACCACGGTCGACCTCGCCTTCACCCGGGTCTCCAGCAAGGTCCCGGCCGCCCTGATGCTGCCCTCGTTCTCGATCCACAGCCCCAAGGCGCTGACGGACTACCAGGCCAGCAACATCACCGGCAGCGCGGACGACGTCAAGTACCCGTCGTACGCGATGGAGCACCCGACCGGCACCGGGCCGTTCAAGTTCAAGGCGTGGGACATCGCGAACAAGACGCTGACCCTGGAGCGGAACGAGGAGTACACCGGTCCGCAGAAGGCCAAGCTGAAGACCCTGATCTTCAAGACGATCTCGGACGAGAACGCCCGCAAGCAGGCGCTGCGCTCCGGTGACATCCAGGGGTACGACCTCGTCGGCCCGGCCGACGTCGAGCCGTTGAAGAACGAGGGCTTCAACATGCTCACCCGCCCGGCGTTCAACATCCTCTACCTGGCGATCAACCAGAAGGGGAACCCGAAGCTCGCCGACATCAAGGTCCGGCAGGCGATCGCGCACGCGCTGAACCGGCAGGCGCTGGTCGACTCGAAGCTGCCCCCGGGCGCCAAGGTCGCCAGCCAGTTCATGCCGGACACCGTGGACGGCTGGAACCCGACGGTCCCCACGTACGACTACAACGTGGAGAAGGCCAAGCAGCTGCTGGCCGAGGCCGGCGCGACGAACCTGACCCTGCGGTTCCACTACCCGACCGAGGTCACCCGGCCGTACATGCCGAACCCGAAGGACATCTTCGAGCTGCTCTCGAACGACCTGAAGGCGGTCGGCATCACCGTCCAGGGGATCCCGCTGAAGTGGAGCCCGGACTACCTCAACGCCACCACCTCGGGTAGCGCGCACGACCTGCACTTCCTCGGTTGGACCGGCGACTACGGCGACGGTTACAACTTCATCGGCACGATGTTCGACCGGCAGAAGGACGAGTGGGGCTTCAACAACCCCGCGCTGTTCGAGCAGTTCAAGCAGGCCGACACCACGGCGGACCCGGCGGCCCGGTTCGAGCTGTACAAGCAGCTCAACGCCAAGGTCATGGAGTTCCTGCCCGGCGTGCCGGTCTCGCACTCGCCGCCGGCGATCGTGTTCGGCAAGGACGTGACCGGCGTCAAGGCGAGCCCGCTCACCGACGAGCGGTTCGCCACCGCCGAGTTCAAGTCCTGATCTAGAGCAGAGGGACCGCGGGCGGGCGTGCCCTGGTCACCGGCCGGACGACCTCCGGCCGGTGACCAGCCGGGCGCCCGCCCGCGTGCCCCTCCGTACCCCCGCCAGAGGCCGCCGTGTTCCGGTTCATCGTCAGACGCCTGCTACAGCTGATACCCGCGCTGTTCGGGCTCTCCATCCTGCTGTTCATCTGGCTGCACCGGCTCCCCGGCGGCCCCGAGACCGCGATCCTCGGCGAGCGCGGCACCCCGGAGATGCGCGCCGCGATCCGGCAGAACCTCGGCCTGGACGAGCCGATCCTGATCCAGTACGGCCGCTTCATGAAGCGGATGTTCCAGCTCGACCTCGGCACCTCGATCGCCACCAAGCGCGAGGTCACCACCGAGTTCCTCCAGCGCTTCCCGGGTACCGTCGAACTGGCCGCCACGGCGATGGTCATCGCGATCGCGGTGGGCATCCCGCTCGGCTACCTCGCCGCCCGCCGCCGCGGCCGGTTCCTCGACCACGCCTCCGTCGCCGGATCGCTGATCGGTGTCTGCATCCCGGTCTTCTTCCTGGCGTACGTGCTCAAGGCGATCTTCGCGGAGAACCTGCACTGGTTCCCGTCCAGCGGTCGGCAGGACGCCACCATCGAGGCCACCCGGATCACCAACTTCTTCGTACTGGACGGCCTGCTGACCCGGGAGTGGGACGCGGCCGCCGACGCGATCTGGCACCTGGTGCTGCCCGGCCTCGCGCTGGCCAGCATCCCGCTCGCGATCATCGTGCGGATCACCCGGGCCAGCGTGCTGGAGGTGCTCGGCGAGGACTTCGTCCGGACCGCCGAGGCGAAGGGCCTGACCGAGCGGGTCGTCCGCAACCGGCACGTGCTGCGCAACGCGATGCTGCCGGTCGCCACCACGATCGGTCTGCTCACCGGTGGTCTGCTCTCCGGCGCGGTGCTCACCGAGACGGTCTTCGCGTTCAGCGGGATCGGGGCGTTCATCGCCGACTCGATCAGCCAGCGCGACTATCCGGTCCTGATGGGCTTCATCATGATCATCGCGGTGGTCTTCGTCCTGGTGAACCTGATAGTCGACCTCTCCTACAGCCTGATCGACCCGAGGGTGAGGGTCCGATGAGCCGGCCTGTCACGAACGGAGGGCCACGGGCGTGAGCGTCACCGAGAGGGCCAGGAAGAAGGCCGCGAAGCTCGACCGGCTCGGCGAGCTGTCCGCGGCCCGGGACGAGGAGCGCGGGGTCAGCCTCTGGCAGGAGGCGTTCCGCCGGTTGCGCCGCAACCCGGCCGCGATCGTCGGCGCCGCCGTGTTCGGGCTGTTCCTGATCATCGCGATCGTCGGCCCGTTCTTCGTGCCGTACGCCCCGACCGACACCGTCGGGATCCGCGAGGGCCTGGTCAGGTCGGGGCAGGGGATCATCCCGGGGCCCTCGGGCGACCACTGGCTCGGCTTCGACCACCAGGGTCGGGACGAGTTCAGCCGGTTGATCGTCGGGGCCCGGCAGACCCTGCTGGTCGGGGTGGTCTCCACGCTGATCGGTCTCGCGGTCGGCGCGCTGGTCGGCGGCATCGCGGGTGCCGCCGCCGGGCTCGGCGGCCGGTGGGGGCGCTGGGTCGACACCGCCCTGATGCGGGTCGTCGACATGATGCTGGCGCTGCCCAGCCTGCTGCTCGCGGTCAGCATCGCCGCGCTGCTCGGGGCGAGCCTGACGACCGTCATGATCGCGGTCGGTGTCGTCTCGGTACCGGTCTTCGCCCGGCTGCTGCGCGGCTCGATGATCGCCCAGTCGAACACCGACTACGTGCTCGCCTCGACCTCGCTCGGGGTACGCCGGACGAAGATCGCGCTCAGCCACGTGCTGCCGAACTCGCTCGCCCCGGTCATCGTGCAGGCGACGCTGACCCTGGCCACCGCGATCATCGAGGCGGCGGCGCTCTCCTTCCTCGGCCTGGGCAACCCCGACACGGCGGTGCCGGAGTGGGGGGTGATGCTCGCCGACGCGCAGCCGTACCTGGGCATCCGGCCCGCGCTGGCGATCTATCCGGCGGTGGCGATCATCATCACCGCGCTGGGCTTCACCCTGCTCGGTGAGGCGATGCGCGAGGCCCTCGACCCGAAGCTGCGGAAGTGATCTGTCATGGCACTGCTTGATGTGGACGGTCTCTCCGTCACGTTCCGCCAGCGCGGGAAGCGTACGGTGCGGGCGGTCGACGGGGTGTCGTTCTCCGTCGACGCCGGCGAGGTGGTCGGGCTGGTCGGCGAGTCCGGCTGCGGCAAGAGCGTGACCTCGCTGGCCCTGATGGGCCTGCTGCCCCGGCAGCACGGCGTCATGGTGGAGGGCAGCGCGGTCTTCGACGGTACGGACCTGCTCCGGGTGGACCGGCGGACGATGCGGGACATCCGGGGCCGGGACGTCGCGATGATCTTCCAGGATCCGCTCTCCTCGCTGAACCCGGTGATCCCGATCGGCCGGCAGGTGACCGAGGTGCTCACCCGGCACCGGGGCCTGAGCGGCGACGCGGCCCGCAAGGAGGCGGCCGACCTGCTGGACCGGGTCGGCATCCCCGACCCGACCCGCCGGCTGAAGGAATATCCGCACCAGCTCTCCGGCGGGATGCGGCAGCGGGCGCTGATCGCCATCGCGGTGGCCTGCCAGCCCCGGCTGCTGATCGCCGACGAGCCCACCACGGCGCTCGACGTGACCATCCAGGCGCAGATCCTGGAACTGCTCAAGAGCCTGGTCCGCGAGTCCGGTACGGCCCTGGTCATGATCACCCACGACCTCGGGGTGGTCGCCGGGATGTGCGACACGGTCAACGTGCTCTACGCCGGCCGGGTGGTGGAGACCGCCCGCCGCCGGCCGCTCTTCGCCGAGCCGCGGCACCCGTACACCGTGGGTCTGCTCGGGTCGATCCCGCGCCTGGACGCCGGTCGGGGCGACCGGCTCACCCCGATCCCCGGCTCGGTCCGGGACGTGCTGCCCTGGGCCGACGGCTGCGGGTTCGCGCCCCGCTGTGAGCGGCAGGTGGACGGCTGCGTCGGCGGCCCGCCGGCGCTGGTGCTGACCCACACCGACCGCACGTACCGCTGCGTCAACCCGGTGCCGGCCGGCTCGGCGGCCGGCGGCGCGCCGGTGGCGATCGTGACGACGGACGGCGAGGTACGGCCCGCGACCGACGCCGTGGAGGCGGCCGGAGCCGACGTGGCCGGGTCCGGTGTGCCGGGGACCGCGACCGGGGCGGCGACCGGCGTCGAACCGGCGCCCCCGGGGCTTGTGCCCGCACCGCGCGAGGAGGAGTCGGCATGACCGACGGCAACGAGACCGGCGCGGCTCCCCGCGACGGCAACCTGGTCGAGGTCCGGGACCTCAAGGTGCACTTCCCGATCACCCGTGGGGTGATCTTCGACCGGGTGGTCGGGCACGTGAAGGCGGTCGACGGGGTGGACCTGTCGATCCCGCGCGGCAGGACGTACGGGTTGGTGGGCGAGTCCGGCTGCGGCAAGTCGACGCTCGGCCGGGCGCTCCTGCAACTCACCCCGCCGACCAGCGGGGAGGTGAGCTTCGACGGGGTCGAGCTGACCCGGCTGGCGCCCAACCGGATGCGCGAGATGCGCCGCCGGATGCAGATGATCTTCCAGGACCCGATGTCCAGTCTCGACCCCCGGCAGAACGTCGAGTCGATCCTGGTCGAGGGCCTCCAGGCGCACGGCATCGGCGCCGACCGGGAGGAGCGGCGGCGGATCATCAGCAAGACCCTGGACGCCGTGGGTCTGCCGAAGTGGGCGCTGTCCCGCTATCCGCACGAGTTCTCCGGCGGGCAGCGGCAGCGGATCGGCATCGCCCGGGCGCTGGTGCTCGGGCCGGACCTGGTCGTCGCCGACGAGCCGGTCTCCGCGCTGGACGTGTCGATCCAGGCCCAGGTGGTCAACCTCCTCGACGAGCTCCAGACCGAGCTGGGCCTCACCTACCTGGTGATCGCGCACGACCTGGCGGTGGTACGGCACATCTCCGACACGGTCGGCGTGATGTACCTCGGTGCGCTGGTGGAGGAGGCGCCCAGCGACCGCCTCTACTCGGAGCCGCTGCACCCCTACACCCGGGCGTTGATGTCGGCCGTGCCGGTGCCGGACCCGGAGGTGGAGGACCGCCGGGAGCGGATCCTGCTCGCCGGTGACCTGCCCTCGCCGGCCAATCCGCCGGCCGGCTGCCGCTTCCACACCCGCTGCCCGTGGGCCCAGCCGACCCGTTGCGCCGAGGAACGGCCGGTGCTGCGCCCGATCGGGGCGAGCCGGGTCGCCTGCCACTGGGCGGAGGAGATCGCCAGCGGCCAGCTGCGCCCGCACGGGGTGACGCCGAGCATCGTCCGGCCGGAGGGCGAGGGCGCGACGCCGCACGTCGTCTCCGCACCGAGCGAGCCGGGCTCGTTCGTCTGACCTGCCGCGCCGACGGCCGGTCTCCACCACCGGAGGAGACCGGCCGTCGCCGAGGGGATGCCCCGGCGGTCAGAGGTCGGCGTGCGCGTCCACCGGTACGTTGTCGGTCGGGTCGTTGATCCAGATCGGCCGCCAGTCAACCAGCTCGTGGTAGCGGCGCAGCTCGGCGAAGCCCGAGACCGACCCGGTCCAGGCGCCGTAGGGCGGGTTCCCCGTGTCGAAGCCGCTCTGGGTGAAGGTCAGGCGGGTGGCCCCGCCCGACTCCGCCAGCTCCCAGGTGGTGATCCCGACCGGTCCCCAGTCGACGGACATCTTGCGGCCCGGGTCGAGGTCGACGACCTTCGCGGCGAAGCCCGACTCAAAGCCGCCCATGGCGTAGCGTCCGCCGACGTACGGCTCGATGCCGACCGGGTAGCCGAACCACTCGCTGACCTTCTCCGAGTCGACCAGCGAGTCGTAGACCTCCCCGACCGGCGCGTTGATGACCAGTTCCTCGCGGAAGGTCGTCGAGGTGAAGTCGGTCCTCGGGGTGACCGGTCGGCCCTCGACGTGGTCGACCAGGTTGGCGATCGCCAGCGACCAGTACGTCTGGAGGACGCCCCGGATGCTGGCGCCGGTGATCGCGTCCTGGAAGTCCCAGTGCGTCTGGTCGAGGGAGATGACCGTCGAGGTGGCGCTCTCCTCCTCCAACCGGATCTCGGTGGTGGTCTCCTCGCCGCCGAGCAGCCAGGTGAAGCGCAGGGTGTGGTCGTCGACGTGCAGCAGCCGCTGGTGCGGGGCGTCGCCCTCGGGGGTGAAGCGGCCCCAGAACTCGTACCGGTGCGGCAGGTCGACCTCGGCGTGCTCGGCGAGCCAGCCGCGCAGTGCGTCGGCGTCGGTGAGGGCGTGCCGGACCGCCGTGATCGGGGCGTTGGCGCGGGCGCGGAGCTTCAGTGGTGCGGTCATTCCGTTCTCTCCTTGGGATAGCAGGCGACGGCGAGCTTGAAGGCGTCGCCCTCGGCGCCGCCGTAGCGGGTGAAGAGGTCCTGTAGCGCGGTGCGGAGGTCGTCCAGGAACTGCTGGCGGTGCTCGGCGGGCACCCGGATCTCGCCGGAGACCCCGAGCGACGGCAGCTCGGGGGCGGTGCGGTCGAGCGCGCCGATGTCGGCCTGCACCTCCTCCATCAGGTCGAGCAGGTAGCCCAGGCTCAGCTCGTCCTGCGTCCTGCGGAGGCCGATCCGGCCGACGAGCCGGGGTGAGAGCCAGTAGGAGCTGGCGCTCGCCTGGTAGATGCCCTCGTGGATGCCGCGCACCTTCCGCTCGGACACCTGCTCCACCAGGCCGGCCTCGACCAGCCGTTTCACGTGGTAGTAGACCCGCTGCGGGGTCTGGTCGAGCCGGGTCGCGACCTCGGTGCAGGTGCGCGGCTCGGCCAGTTGCCGCAGCACCTCGATGCGCTGCGGTTTGAGCAGTGCCTCGGCCTGCTCGATCTGCTCCAGGTACATCACTTCTCTCATGGCAAAAACAATCCTGTACGTAAAAAGAAGTTTTGTCAATGGGCCAGCCGAAAGTCCCGGCGGGCGAACGGTGCGGCTCAGCCCTCGGGACGGTTCAGCAGGCCCACCGCGATGGTGTGCACCGCGGCCAGGTCGGCCGGGTCGGCCAGCGGCGCCGTGCCGCCGGTGACCGCGTACCACTCGTCGGCGTCCTTGTACTGCACCCGGAGGACGGCCTGGCTCCCCTGCAACTCGCTGCGCAGGGTCAACTCACCGGTGACCACCCCGACCTCGTCGGTCATCACCCCGCCGGGCCCGGCGGTGATGTCGGTGGTGGAGGCGTTCGGGTCGGGCTCGGCTTGCGCCATTCAGCAGCTCCCCAGCATGTCGCCGAGCGCGGCCTTCTCGGCGGCGGTCACGGACAGTCGCCAGTAGTGCTTGACCGCGATCCAGTCACGAGCATATTGACACCAGTCGTCGCGGTTCGGGGGCTTCCACTGCGACGGATCCTGGTCGCCCTTCGCCCGGTTCGACGTGGCCGAGACGGCGACGAGCTGCGGTCGGTCGAGGTCGTTGGCGAACTCGCCGCGCTTGTCGTCGTCCCAGTCGTCCGCCCCGGAACGCCAGGCGTTGGCGAGCGGCACCATGTGGTCGATGTCGACGTCGGCGGGATCGGCCAGCGTCCGCTTGTCGTACCGGCTCGACCATCGGCCCCCGACCACGTTGCAGCCGGAGAGCTTGATGTCCGTGCCGTCGCGCTGGAGCACGGTGTCCCGTACGTCGCAGTTCTTGCCGGCGTTGCGCCAGTGCGGGAAATGCTCCCGGCTGTAGCCGCGCATCGAGCCGGCCGTCGCGACGGTGAGCTGGTCGAGCTGGGCGGAGGTGTCGGTGGTGCTCGCGGGGCGGGGTGGCGGCTGGTCGTCGGGGACGGCGCAACCGGTGGCCCCGGCGACGACGAGCACGGCGGCGATCATGGCCGTGGCTCCCGGCCATGATCGTGGTCTGCTACTGATGAACGGCACGGCTCAAGCTTGCGGGGTGTCGACCGATCGAGACAGCATCCGGAGGAGGTTCCGGCGTTTCGTCGCATCCTACGCGTCCGGCAGGGCAGATTGGAGCCCGTGGCCGACTCGTCAGCGCCGCTGCGCTTGGGTACCGCGGCCGGGCGGGGGACCCTGCTCGCCGCCGTCCTCGCGTCCGGGATGGTCTTCCTGGACTCGACGGTCGTCAACGTGGCCCTGCCGCACCTCGGCGCCGAGCTGCACGCCAGCACCTCGGGTCTACAGTGGACCCTGGACGGCTACCTGCTGACCCTGGCCGCCTTCGTCCTGCTCGGCGGCGCGCTCGGCGACCGGCTCGGGCGGCGCCGCGTCTTCCTCTTCGGGGTGCTCGCCTTCACCGCCGCGTCAGTGCTCTGCGGCGCCGCCCAGAGCGTCGAGTGGCTGGTCGCCGCCCGCTTCCTCCAGGGCCTCGGCGGCGCCCTGCTCACCCCCGGCTCGCTGGCGCTGCTGCAGTCCAGCTTCCACCCGGACGACCGGGGCCGGACGATCGGCGCCTGGTCCGGGCTTGCCGGCGTCTCGACCGCGCTCGGCCCGTTCCTCGGCGGCTGGCTCATCGACGCGCTCTCCTGGCGGTGGATCTTCTTCATCAACCTGCCGTTCGCGGTCGTGGTGATCCTCGTCGCGCTGCGCTGGACCCCGGAGAGCCGCGCCGACACCGCGCAACGGTCCCGGTTCGACGTGTCCGGCTCGCTGCTCGGCGCACTGGGCCTGGCCGGCATCACATACGCGCTGGTCGAGGCCCCGCAGCTCGGTGCCGGCGCCTGGCAGGTGGTCGGCGCGGCACTGCTCGGCGTCGCCGCCGCGGTCGCCTTCGTCCTGCTGGAACGGCACCGGAACGCGGCCGCGATGCTGCCACCGGCGCTCTTCGCCAGCCGGCTGTTCCGGGTGCTGAACGTCTACACCCTGCTGGTCTACGCCGCGCTGACCGGCTTCACCTTCTTCTTCTCGGTCTACCTCCAGAACGTCGTCGGCTACTCGGCCCTGAAGACCGGACTGGCCACCCTGCCGCTGACCATCCTGCTGCTGGTCGGCTCGGCCCGGGCCGGCGCGCTCGCCTCCCGGATCGGCCCCCGGCTGCCGCTCACCATCGGGCCGGTGCTCGCCGCCGGCGGACTGCTGCTGCTGCACGGAATCGACCGGGGTGCCTCCTACTGGGTGGCGATCCTGCCCGGGATGACCCTGTTCGGCCTCGGCCTGACCATGGTGGTGGCCCCGCTGACCGCCTCCGTGCTGGCCGCCGCCGCGGACCGGTTCGCGGGCGCGGCGAGCGGGCTCAACAACGCCGCCTCCCGGGTCGGTGGCCTGCTCGCGGTCTCCGGGCTCCCGCTGCTGGTCGGCCTCTCCGGGGCGGGCTACCGGATGCCCGGCGAACTCACCTCGGCGTACCGGGCGGCAGTGCTCTGGTGCGCCGGACTGCTCGTCGCCGGGGCCGCCCTGGCCGGCGTACTGGTGCAGCGGCCGGGGCGCGAACCCCGGCCGTCCCGCCCCTGCCCGTCGCTGCCGCCGCCCCCCACCCACCAGTACGAGGACGGGTCCGACCCGCACCGGGCGGCGGCCGGACGCGGGCCGGAGCCGGGCCGAGGCGCGGGCCGGCCGGGGTGACCGGTCCGACCCGCGCCGTGCGGGGTCAGGGCAGCGCCCGGATCAGCGCAGGGCCCGGTTGACCGCGCTGGTCACCGCCCGCACCGAGGCGGTCACGATGTTGGCGTCGAGGCCGGCACCCCAGACGGTACGGCCGTCGACCTCGCACTCCACGTACGCGGCGGCCTGGGCGTCCCCACCGGAGGACATCGCGTGCTCGTGGTAGTCCAGCACCCGTACCCGCACGTCGAGCGCCTGCAACGCGTTGACGTACGCGTCGATCGGGCCGTTGCCGGCCGCGCCGAGTGACCGGCGCTGCCCGCCGGTGACGACCTCGGCCTCGATCTCCACCTTGCCGTCCACGGTGCCGATCGCGTACGTCTCGACCCGCACCGCCGGGTCGGGCTGCCGCTCCATCAGGTACTCCTCGGCGAAGACCTGCCACATCCGGGCCGGCTCCACCTCGCCGCCGCCGTCGTCGGTGATCCGCTGCACGACGCCGGAGAACTCGATCTGGAGCCGGCGGGGCAGGTCGAGGTGGTGCTCGGTCTTCATGATGTACGCGACGCCGCCCTTGCCGGACTGCGAGTTGACCCGGATCACCGCCTCGTAGGTGCGGCCCAGGTCCTTCGGGTCGACCGGCAGGTAGGGGACCGCCCAGGGGAACTCGTCGATCGGCACCCCGGCGGCCTCGGCGTCGGCGGCCAGCGCGTCGAAGCCCTTGTTGATGGCGTCCTGGTGCGAGCCGGAGAACGCGGTGTAGACCAGGTCGCCCGCGTACGGGTGCCGCTCGTGCACCGGCAGCTGGTTGCAGTACTCGACGGCACGCTTGATCTCGTCGATCCGCGAGAAGTCGATCTGCGGGTCGACGCCCTGGGAGAAGAGGTTCAGCCCCAGGGTGACCAGGTCGACGTTGCCGGTGCGCTCGCCGTTGCCGAAGAGGCAGCCCTCGATCCGGTCCGCGCCGGCCAGCAGCCCCAGCTCGGCGGCGGCGACCCCGGTGCCCCGGTCGTTGTGCGGGTGCAGCGACAGGATCACGCTGTCCCGCCGGGGCAGGTTCCGGTGCATCCACTCGATCGAGTCGGCGTAGACGTTCGGGGTGGCCATCTCGACGGTCGCCGGCAGGTTGAGGATCAGCGGGCGGTCCGGGGTCGGGTCGATCACCTCGATCACCGCCGCGCAGACATCGCGGGCGTAGTCCAGCTCGGTGCCGGTGTACGACTCGGGGGAGTACTCGTAGAAGACGTCGGTGTCCGGGGCGTGGATCTCGTGGTACTTCTGGCAGAGCCGGGCGCCGGAGGTGGCGATGTCGGTGATGCCGTCCCGGTCCAGCCCGAAGACGACCCGCCGCTGCAACGTCGAGGTCGAGTTGTAGAAGTGCACGATCGCCCGCTTGGCGCCGCGGATCGACTGGAACGTCCGGTCGATCAGGTGCTCCCGACACTGCGTCAGCACCTGGATCGTCACGTCGTCCGGGATCAGGTCCTGCTCGATGAGCTGCCGTACGAAATCGAAGTCGGTCTGGCTCGCCGACGGGAAGCCGACCTCGATCTCCTTGTAGCCCATCTGCACCAGCAGGTGGAACATCCGGCGCTTGCGCTCCGGCGACATCGGGTCGATCAGCGCCTGGTTGCCGTCCCGGAGGTCGACGGCACACCACCGGGGCGCCACCTCGACGCGCCGGGTCGGCCAGCTCCGGTCGGGCAGGTCGACGGCGAACTGCCGGTGGTACGGCTGGTAGCGCTGGTACGGCATGCGGCTGGCGCGCTGGCGGGCTATCGGATCAGCGTCGGTGGTGCCGGCTGGCTGTGACATTGCGGAGAGCTCCCGTGGTCATGTGGCGTGAGCGCCTGGGTCTGGAAGAGGCGCCTGGCTGACGGACCGGCGCACGATGCGTCGGCGCGAGGCGGTGGATCTTCGAAATTGGCTGGCCGCGACGGGGATCGGCCGAGATGCAGGACGGCGCGCGTCAACTCCGCGACGAGGTGCCGGCCTGATGGGCCTCGCCGCGGCAGCGAAGGAGCAGGGCCTGCCACATGACAAGGGCCACGATATGTGCTCACCGCGCGTTCCGAAAGCCGAGTCCGGAATCTGGGAGTTCCGATTCCGGGCGGGCGACGGCGGGTCAGCCGAGCAGCAGGTCGGCCACCGGGCGGCGCCGGCGCAGGCCGAGCTCCCGCAGCCGCAGGTCCTCGGGGAGGGAGAGCGGGTCGCCCAGCCGGCCGAGCGCGACCACCACGTGCGGGCGTACCTCCGGGGGAAGTTCCAGGTCGGCGCGGAGGCCGGCGGCGTCGAAGCCGGCAATCTGCCGTACGTGCAGCCGCAGCGCGGTGGCCTGGACCGTGAGATGCGCCACGGCCTGGCCGAGGTCGTAGGCCGCGTGCGGCAGCGGGCCCCCGGCCGGACCGGTGGTGGCGTGCGCGCCGAGCAGCAGCGCCGAGGCCCGCCCGGCCCAGCGCTGGTTGGCCGGGGTCAGGTTGGTCAGGATCCGCTTGTACGCCTCGCCGTGCCGACGACCCAGCAGGAAGCGCCAGGGCTGGGTGTTGTCCGCGGACGGCGCCCAGCGGGCCGCTTCGAGCAGCGACGCGACCTCGGCGTCGGTGAGGTCCGCGATCGGGTCGAACGCGTGAGGGCTCCACCGGGTCGCCAGCAACGGGGAGAGTTGGGCCATGGCGCCGAGTGTGCCGTACCGGGCGTTGCGTCACCGAACCGGGGTCACCTGGCGTGTTCGGTCGCACCCACAAAGTAAAGATCGTCGGTGGTGCTGGCGGGACGATTCACCCGGTCGGGCTACCGGAGCCGTCGGGGACCGGACTGTGCAGGTCGTCCGGCGGTGCCGCCACCCCGAGCGGTTCCCGGTCGACGAGCGGGCCGGGCAGGGTGACCGTCTCGGGTGCCGCCGCCGGCGTACCGGCCAGGACCAGGGTGCCGGCGGGCAACCGGGCGGCGGTGAGGGTGCCGTCGGGGTCGTAGCAGTAGATGCCGGGGTCGAGCGGCGGATCGACCGACGCCGAGGTGGACTCCACCGCGAAGCAGCTCCCCCGGGCGCCGGCGAGCTGTGTGGTGGTGACCGAGAGCGGCGCCTGGCGGTCGGTGAGCACCTCCGGCCAGTCGGTGAAGGGGTGCTGCAACGCCGGGTCGTACGCCGGGTCGAGCGGCTTGCCGGGGTCGGAGACCCGTACGCAGCCGGGCGCCTCGGGGCGTTGCACGGAGGGCAGCGAGCACTGGTAGAGGCCGGCGGAACTCTGCACGACCGAGACGTCCCCGGTGCCGCCGAGTACGCCGCCGGGGATGTCCACCCGCCACGAGCCGTTGCGGGCCCGGGTGACCGCCACCGTCCGGTCCGGCTGGCCGTCCGCGCGCAGCGTGTAGACGGCGGCGAGCTGCCGGTCCTGCGCGGCGGCGGCGAGGGCCGCCAGTTGCTGCCGCGCCTGGGTCGGCTGGCTGGCGGCGGGGGGACCGGTCGTCGGGGGCGGGGTCGGCACCGCCTCGGCGCCGCAGCCGGCCAGCAGTGCCGGTGCGGCCAGCAGGAGGATGCCGGCCAGCTGCCGGGCGGGACGGGGGGTTACACCGGAGGGCACCCGTGCATTCTCGGGCCAGATCGCCGGATCGGTCGGTCAGCCCAGTTGCGCTCGCGTGTCGCCGGTAAGGAAGGGCCCCTTCTTATCGTTTTCTGTATAGGAAGGGACCCTTCCTAACCCGGTTGGCGGGCGCGGCGGCACGTCGACCGGTCGGATGGTGGGAACGCCTGGTCGGTGCGCCGATCCCGGCCGGTACCCTGAGGGGGACTCACACGGCGCCGCCGGCTTCCACCCGGCGGCGTCGGCACGCTCAGGGCCGGCGCGACTCGCGCGGCCCAGGGAAGGAGTGGACCCACGTGGCACTGGTGGTGCAGAAGTACGGCGGGTCCTCGGTCGCCGACGCCGAGCGGATCAAGCGGGTGGCGGAGCGGATCGTCGCGGCCCGCAAGGCCGGTGACGACGTGGTGGTCGTGGTCTCGGCGATGGGTGACACCACCGACGAGCTGCTCGACCTGGCCAACCAGGTGAGTCCGCTGCCGCCGGGCCGTGAGCTGGACATGCTGCTGACCGCCGGCGAGCGCATCTCGATGGCGCTGGTCGCCATGGCGATCCACAACCTCGGTTACGAGGCCCGCTCCTACACCGGTTCCCAGGCGGGGGTGCTGACCACCTCGGTGCACGGCCGGGCCCGGATCATCGACGTCACGCCGGGCCGGCTGCGCGCCGCCCTCAACGAGGGCGCGGTGGCGATCGTCGCCGGTTTCCAGGGCGTCTCGCAGGACACCAAGGACATCACCACGCTCGGTCGGGGTGGCTCGGACACCACGGCGGTGGCGCTGGCGGCGGCGCTCGGTGCCGACGTCTGCGAGATCTACACGGACGTCGACGGCGTCTTCACCGCCGACCCGCGGATCGTGCCGAACGCCCGGCACATCAGGACCATCACCTACGAGGAGATGCTGGAGCTGGCCGCCTGCGGCGCCAAGGTGCTGCACCTGCGCAGCGTGGAGTACGCCCGGCGGGCGGGGTTGCCGATCCGGGTACGTTCGTCATACTCGACCAACACCGGAACCATGGTGACCGGATCGACGGAGGACCTACCCGTGGAGCAAGCACTCATCACCGGGGTCGCCCACGACCGCAGCGAGGCGAAGATCACCATCGTCGGCGTTCCGGACGAGCCGGGCGCGGCCGCCCGGATCTTCGAGACCGTGGCGGGCGCCGAGATCAACATCGACATGATCGTGCAGAACGTCTCCACCGAGGGCACCGGGCGGACGGACATCTCGTTCACCCTGCCCAAGGCCGACGGGCCGACCGCGATGGCCGCGCTCAGCAAGATCCAGGAGCCGGTCAAGTTCAAGGGCCTGCTCTACGACGACCACGTCGGCAAGGTCTCCCTGATCGGTGCGGGCATGCGCTCCCACCCGGGCGTCGCGGCGAGCTTCTTCGCCGCCCTGGGCGAGGCCGGCGTGAACATCGAGATGATCTCCACCTCGGAGATCCGGGTCTCCGTGGTGTGCCGGGACACCGACCTCGATGCCGCGGTCCGGGCCGTGCACGATGCTTTCGACCTTGGCGGTAGCGAGGAAGCGGTGGTCTACGCCGGGACCGGGAGGTAGCCGGCCATGGCTGGGCTACCCACGCTCGCGGTGGTCGGCGCGACCGGTGCCGTCGGTACGGTGATGTGCGACCTGCTCTCCTCCCGCAAGAACGTCTGGGGTGAGATCCGGCTGATCGCCTCGGCGCGTTCCGCCGGGCAGACGCGGATGTGCCGGGGCGAGGAGCTGACCGTCCAGGAGCTGACCGCCGAGGCGTTCGACGGCGTGGACGTGGCCATGTTCGACGTGCCGGACGAGGTCTCCGCGCAGTGGGCGCCGGTGGCCGTCTCCCGGGGCGCGGTGGCGGTGGACAACTCCGCCGCGTTCCGTACCGACCGGGACGTGCCGCTGGTGGTGCCGGAGATCAACCCGGAGCAGGTCCGCAACCGCTCCAAGGGGATCATCGCCAACGCCAACTGCACGACCCTGACGATGATCATCGCCCTCGCGCCGCTGCACCGCGAGTTCGGGCTGCGCGAGCTGGTGCTCGCCTCGTACCAGGCGGTGTCGGGGGCGGGGCAGGTCGGGGTCGACACCCTGCACGACCAGCTCTCCAAGATCGCTGGGGATCGGGTGCTCGGCTCCCGGCCGGGCAACGTGCGGCAGGCGGTCGGCGACGACCTCGGCCCGTTCCCCGCCCCGCTGGCGCTCAACGTCGTCCCGTGGGCCGGTTCGCTGCGGGACAACGGCTGGTCGTCGGAGGAGTTGAAGCTGCGCAACGAGTCGCGCAAGATCCTCGGCCTGCCCGACCTGAAGGTCTCCGCCACCTGCGTACGGGTGCCGGTGGTGACCGGGCACTCGGTGGCCGTACACGCCGTCTTCGGCACCGAGGTCGACGCCGAGGGCGCCCGCGAGGCGCTGCGCAACGCGCCCGGGGTGATCCTGGTCGACGACCCGGAGCGGGGCGAGTTCCCGATGCCGATCGACGCGGTCGGCACCGACCCGTCCTGGGTGGGCCGGATCCGCCGCTCGGTGGACGACCCCCGGGCGCTGGACCTCTTCGTCACCGGCGACAACCTGCGCAAGGGGGCGGCGTTGAACACCGCCCAGATCGCCGAGCTGCTCGCCGCCGAGTTCAGCGCCGCGCGCTGACCGGGCCTCCCCGCCCGGCGGTGGAGCAGGGTCTCCCCGGCCGGCGGTGGAGCAGGGCGGGAACGCCCGGTCAGCCGGCGGCCACGCCGACGCCGTCCCGGCCCTGCCGCTTGACGAGGTAGAGCGCCTCGTCGGCGCGGTGCAGCGTCAGGTCGGGCGACTCGCCGTCCCGGCGCAGCGCCACCCCGACGCTGACCGTACGGCCGGTGCGGCGGGCCGCCTCCACCAGCCGCTCGGCGATGCCGGCCGCCTCCTCCGGGCGGAGCACCTCGACCACCGCGACGAATTCGTCGCCGCCGATCCGGTACAGCTCGTCGCCGTGTCGCAGGGCGGTCTGGAGGGCCCGGGCCAGATCCACCAGCACCCGGTCGCCGGCCTGGTGGCCGTACGTGTCGTTGACGGTCTTGAAGTCGTCCACGTCGACGGCGAGCAGGGCGGTCCGCCCCGGCTTGAGGTCGGCGATCCGCTCGCCGAACGACCCCTGGTGGCGCAGCCCGGTCAGCGGGTCGGAACTGGCCCGTTCGCGGAGCCGGGCGAGCCCGCGCAGCCGGTCCAGACAGATCCAGGACTGCGCGGCGAGCAGCTCGACCAGGTTGACCGTGGTCGGGTCGGGGCGGAGCCGGCGGCTGTCGCCGACCAGCAGCACCCCGCAGAGTTCGGTCGGCCCGACCGGTACGGAGATCAGCGTCTGCACCCCCGCGCCGACCAGCAGGTCCTGGTCGGCGGTGGGCGGGTGGTCGCCCTCGCCGAGGGTGTAGGACGCGCCGTAGCGGTGGGCGTGGGCCCGGAGCCGCTCCAGCACCTCACGGCCGGCGCCGGCGAGCGCGGCGTGCACCCGGGCTTCGAGATCGTCGGGTACGACGTCCGGGGTGACCACCGAGGGGCCGGCCGGCCCGTCCAGCAGGAAGACGGCGGAGCTGAGCCCGGAGACGTCCCGGGCCGCCTGGACGGCGGCGGTGAGCAGGTCCGGCTCGGTCGGCGCGGCGGTGAGCGCGGCGGCGTGCCGCAGCAGCTTCTCGCTGCGGCTCTCCGCCGGGGCTCCGCCGAGCTGCGCGATCCGGGCGCCGAGCTGGCCGGCGACCCGCTCGGCGGTGTCCCGCCAGGCGTCGAGGTCGACCTCGCCGGTCCACTCCAGGTCCAGCACGCCGATCGGTCGCCCCGCCGGGTCGAGCAGTGGCACGCAGGTCTCCGCCAGCACGTCCGGGCGCAGCGGCACGTAGTCCGGGTCGCGGGTGACGTCGGGCACGCTCTCGGTCTTGCCGGCGGCGTAGACCCGGCCGACCACCCCGACCCCCGGCGGTACGGAGGAGAAGACCTGCCACGATCCGGTGGCCGCGACGCAGCGGAGCCGGTCGTGCACCCGGATCAGCACGGCGATCCGGCCAGGGACGTGGCGGCCCAGCGCGGCCACGGTCGCCTGGCACGCCTCGGTGGCGGTGGCGGCGGCGGGCAGCCGGGTGGCCACGTCGCGGACGACGCGGGAGTGGTCGAGGGGCAACGGTTTCCGATCCTTGGCATCGGACGCCGGCTCGCGACGACGACCTCCGGGGAGCGGTTTCCGATCCGCCGGAGGAGGGGTCCGAGCGTGCGGCCCGAGGGGTAGGGGGCAGGTCGGCCGCCCGGCGGCGGCCGGACGACGCTCGGACCAAGATTACTCAGGGTGCTGAGAGAACGCTGAGTTCTCCGCCCCGACCAGGGGTTGGGGCGGCGGATCCGCGCGCGACGACCGGAACACCGTGCGGAGCGTGACGGGCGTCACTCCGTACCCCGGCTAGGACCGCGCCTCCGGCAGGCCGGCCAGGACCGTGGCGACCTCGCCGGGCCGGACCAGGAATCCGACGTGGCTGCTCTCGACGGTGCGTACGTCGAACGGGTTTTCCGGGGTGAGTGCGTCGGCCTCCCGGATGAACCGGTCCTGGAGCGCGAGCGGCAGCGACAGGTCCCCGGTCAGGCGCAGGTAGGTGCGGGCGATCCGCCCCCAGGTGTCGGCCCGGGCCCGGTCGCCGGCACCGCCCGCGTCGAGGCTCTCGTCCGGTTCCAGGGTGTTGAGGTAGGCCAGGAACTCCTGGTCGGTGCCGTCGGCCAGCATCGCGGTCTTCAGCGCGGCGAGCAGGTCGGGGTCGGCGGTGCGCCAGTTCAGCCGGAGCGCACCGAGTTGGGCGGGGTCGCCGACCAGCGCGGGGGTGGTCGCGTTGAGCGCGCTCGTCGCGTACTCCGGTCCGGCCATGTATTCCGCCGGGGTCAGGTCGACGCAGCACCAGGCGGAGACGTAGACGATCCGGTCGATCAGCTCCGGGACGGCGTTGCCGACTCCGGTGAGGGTCAACCCGCCCCGGCTGTGCCCGACCAGGATCACCGGCCCGTGCGCGGCGGCCCGGCGTACCACCTCGACGACGTGCCCGACGGCGTCGGCCAGGGTGATGCCGGCCAGGGTGGCCGGCGCGGCAGCCAGCGCGGCCGGGTCCTGGGGTGCCTGGTAGCCGGCCGGGAACGCCGCGCCGAAGCCGTGTCCGGGCAGGTCGACGGCGAGCGACCGGTGCCCGAGCAGGGCCAGTTCGCGCTGCATCGGGGCCCAGCTGAACGAGTTGCCGAACGAGCCGTGCACGAGTACGAAGGTGGGAGGCATCCGATGATCTTCGCACCGGGCGCCCCGGCGGCGTTGGACCGGACAACCCCGGCTGACTAGGATCGGCACAAGTCTTTGTGATCATGGGGGAACGGAAGCCGAGGGATGACGCGCCTGCCCGACGAGGTGGTGTCCGCGGTCGGCCGGGTCACGATCGCGGCCGGCGACCTGGAACTCATCCTGGCCTGGATCGGCGCCGACCAGGCGGGCGGCAACGCGTTCGAGGTGCTGGCCCGCCCCGGTGAGCCGGTACGGGCGGCCCGCGGCTCCGTCGAGTTCACCGCCTCGCGCTACCGGGAGGCGTACCTGCCGGTGGTCGAGATCGCGGCCAACCTCCTCGCCAAGCGGCACGCGGTGGTCTCCGCGATGTGGGTCAGCGAGATCCCGGACGGGTCGGGGCAGACCTGGGAGCTGCTGGACGACCGGACCCACGTACGCCAGTTGGTCGACCCGCGCGCCCTGGACGAGCTGACCCGGCAGCTCCTGGAGGCGCGCAACCGGCTGGTCGAGATCGTGACCGCGCAGCTCAACAACGCCCCGGTACCGGCGCCCTGACCTGCGCCGGGACGCGCTGACGCTGCCCCCGCCGCCACGAAATCGGATGCCGCGTCCGGTCCTGCGGGCTAGCGTCGATCCCCGGGCCGGGCCGCCGGGTTCTCCGGCCCGTCATCCCAGGGTCTCCGGAGGGAAGTGCGATGAGCGACGTCCGCGTCGAGCAGGCCGGGCCGGAGAGCTGGCCGGCGTGGCGGGACATCCGCCTGCGGTCGCTCCTCGCCGACCCGGAGGCGTACGGCTCGACCCACGAGCGCGAGGCGGCCTTCGACGAGGCGACCTGGCGGTCCCGACTCGACGGCACGGGCGGACCGGCCGTGCTGGCCTTCGCGGGCGAGGAACCGGTCGGGCTGGGCGCGGGCTGGCGCGACGAACCGGGCCGGCTGATGGTGGTGGCCATGTGGACCGCGCCGAGCTGGCGCGGGCGCGGCGTGGGCTGGCAGATCCTCGACCACCTGGTCGGCTGGGCGCGGGAGCGCTCGCTGCTGCCCCACCTGTGGGTCGCCGACGCCAACCCGGGGGCCCGCCGGCTCTACGAGCGCTACGGCTTCCGCCCGGACGGCGAGACCATGCCGCTGCGCGAGGGGAGCCCGCTCACCGCGACGCATCTCGGGCTGCCCGCCGCCCCCTGATCCGGCGCGGGGCACGGTCCACGGGCGCGACCCGTCGCCGTCGGGGCGCCGCCCGGCACCGCGCCGCCGCTCGTCAGCCGGGCGCGGGATGCTCAGCGCAGCCAGCCGAGGAACCGGCGGTGCAGCGCACCGGCCGGGGACCGGGGCAGGTCCCGCGCGGCGCGGACGAACTGGGCGCCCAGATAGAGGCCGAGCGAGACCGGCGCCCCGTCGAACTCCGCGCGTAGCTCCCGCTTGCGCGTCGGGCACGGCCAGGCCGCGCCGCAGCCACCGCAGCGCCAGAGCGGCCGTACCGGCCCGTGCGTGGTCACCGCGGGCCGCCGTCGACGGCCGGGTTCGTCCACGCCCGCCGGCCGGTCGCCGCAGCCAGCTCTTGCCGGGGGTACGCCGTGCGTCCGCCCGGCTCACGATGATCCGTCGCCGTTCCACCCTCGCCGGATGCCCGCTCGCCCGATGCCCGCTCGCCCGATGCCCGCTGGTCCGGTGTCTCCCCGTCCGGCCAGTGGCCTCGGTTGATCGGGATGCGGTGCCGGGTCCGGCAGGGCAGGTCGGCTCCGCAGGCGCAGATGTGACGCCACCGTCGCCAGGACCAGACGGGACGGTGCCGTCGAGCGAGCGTCACCGCGACACCGAGGACGTACCCGTCGTACGAGATCCGCCGCATCAGCTCTCCCCTTCGAGCTGGGCCGTCATCCGGCTCGCTCACCTAGCGTTGTCGTGGCCCTCACTGTGCGGCGGTACGCTCAGTCCAGTCGATGGGTTGGCGATTGCCACGGCTGACGGGCAACGTGCAACCGGCGGGGAGGGCAGAGCCATGCCGTCGTTCGGGCCCCTGATGCGGGGGATGCGGGAGGCGCGTGGCCTGTCCCTCGCCGCTCTCGCCGAGCGGCTGCCTGTCGACAAGGGGCACCTGTCCCGGATCGAGAACGGTCGCCGCAAGCCCACCGAGGACCTGGCCCGGCGCATCGACGCGGTCCTCGGCGCCCGAGGCGAACTGATCGCCTGCGCCCACCTGGATGTCGCCGCCGCCGTCGACGCCCAGCCATGGGAGACCGTCGAGCTGCTCCGCCGGATGCGGGCGAGCGACACCGCTCCGGCCACCATCGAGACGTTGCAGGCCACCATTACGGAGCTGTGCTGCGAGTACGGATGGCGTGACGCCCGTCAGTTGCGGGCCGAGGGGCAGGGCTGGCTACGGGAGGTGTCTCGAATGCTGCGGCAGCCGGTCGGCCTCCACCAACACCGCGAACTACTCGTCTGCGCCGGCTGGCTGGCCCTGCTGGTCGGATGCGTCGAGTACGACCTCGGCATGCGCGCCGGCGCCGAAGCGACCCGGACCGCCGCGCGGCAGCTCGGCGAGGAGGCCGGGCATGCCGGGATCACCGGATGGGCATGGGAGATGGCAGCGTGGTTCGCCCTCACCCAGTCCCGCCACCCGGCGGTGCTGGCGGCAGCCAGGGCAGGCCAGGAGGTGGCTGGATCGGCTCCGGTCGCTGTGCAGCTCATCGCGCAGGAGGCCAAGGCGCTCGGCCGGCTCGGTGACGTACGCGGCGTCCGTACGGCTCTGGATCGTGGGTGGCAGCTCCTCGACGCGATGCCTGCCCCCGAGCGGCCCGACAACCATTTCGAGGTGGACCCGGCAAAGTGGCTGTTCTACGCGATGGACGCCTACCGGTTCGCCGAGGACGACGGCCTGGCCGAGCACTACGCCGTGGAGGTGATTCGGGAGGGGACCGCGCCGGACGGAACCGAGCGGTCACCGATGCGGGCGGCCGAGGCCCGGTTGACGCTCGCCGCCACGGCGGCCCGCGCAGGCGACCTGGAACGGGCGGCCGGTACCGGCATGGCCGCCTTCAACGCCGGCCGCCGTTCGCTGCCGTCGCTGCTGCTGGTGGCGGGTGAGGTGGACGCGGAGCTGCACCGCCGCTACCCGCGCGAGCAGGCCACCGCTGACTTCCGCGAAGCCCTCCGCGCGATCCGCTGATCTGGAGCGTCCTCGGCCGCTGACCAGACTCTGGGAGGGCCGCCCTGGCGGATGCGCAACTGCGCCAGCGGCTGCGGTTTCCAACTGTGCTCCTCGCCAAGCGTCACGGGAGCGGCTTGAATAGCGGGGTGGAGGTCAGCAGGGACGGGCGGAGTTGGCGGATCGGCGCCGCCGCCGACGTGGAGTGGATCGCCGGTCACACCACTGCCGGCATCTCGATCACCACCGCCATCCCGCCGATCTTCGACGCCTACGCCACCACGTACCAGGCCGACGACGTCACCGCGGCCGCCTACGAGCACGCCCTGGTCGATGACCTCATCGCGCATACTCCCGACCAGCCCTGGTGGCTGGCCTACCTCGAAACCGGCGCCCACGACATCGTCTTTCCCCGCGCCCCCAGGGTGTCGCTCTACTGGGACTGGCCGTACGTGCTGGTGGAGGCCGGACCCGAGCAGGCCCTCACCTGGCGGACCGGTCATATGCGCCACGGCTACGGATCGCTACCCGACCTGTTCTTCCCCGCCGATCGGTCATGGCTGGTCTCCGCGCTCTGGGACGACACCTGGACCTGCGTGGGCGGCCCGGAAGCGCTGATCAACACCCTCCAGCGCGACCCCCTGGCCAACGCCCGCCGGGTCCGACCCGACGAAGACGCGCTGCCACCGGGACTGACCCGTGAGTGATACCGACGCCTGACCCCGTCGCGGGGTCGGTGTGTTCGGGTCTGAACGTTCCTGGCCGCCTCTGATCGACTCATGGACATGTTTCATTCCGCTAACCATATTGGGTTGAACATGTTAAGTCGCTTGGCGGCGAAGGCTTCATCGATGCCGCCGTCGAGCGTCCCGATCGAGGATCGCCGCGCACCAGGCACAGCGGCCCAGCCCTCGATCCAGGCTCAGGAGAGGCGAGAACATGACGGGAAGACCGCACGGGTCTCTCAGCGCGGCGAGCATGTCGGCTGACGGTTACGTATCAGGACCACCGCGGAGCGCTGGGTCGTTGCGCCGGTTGCTGATCGCCCTCACGGTGACCGCACTCGGTACGCTGGCCGGCGTCGTCGCCACCTCGGCGCCCGCCGACGCCGCCACCAACCAGTTCCGGGGCATGAACTGGGCCGTGCTGGGCGACAACTTCAGTACGGGCCCGCTCGTCGTCCAGGGCCTGAGCCAGTCCGACAGCAACGCGACCGTGCGGGCCAAGGCCAACGCCCTCTACGACGACATGGCGGCCATCGGGGTCAACACCGTCCGGCTGCCGATCAACACCCACACCGTCGGCACGACGTGGTGGGACAGCTACCGGGGTGCCGTCGACGCGGCCACCGCTCGCGGATTCAAGGTCATCCTCGCCTACTGGGAGGACGGCGCCGCCTCCGGCGGCAGGATCACCAACCTCGCCGCGTGGAACACGATGTGGTCCCGCGTGACCAGCACCTACGGCTCCAACACCAATGTGTACTTCGAGCCGATGAACGAGCCCCACGGCTACAGCTCGGCGGACTGGCGCAACGTGGCGGCGAACTGGCTCAGCTACCACTACTCGGCGGTGCCCGGCCGGGTGCTCATCGGCGGCACCGGCTACAGCCAGGACCTGCGGGACGTCTGCAACGACAGCCGTTTCAGCGGAACGCTCCTGTCCTTCCACCACTACGCCTTCTTCTACAGCGCGATGACGTACGACGCCTTCCGGAGCCACATCCAGACCCGCCTCGGGAACTGCGCCTCCCGCGCGGTCGTGACCGAGTACGGCGCGCCGATGTCCACCGGCCTCAACTATGGCGACGCGGGCAGCACCGACAACTTCGTGCGGCACATCCGCGCCGTCACCCAGGTCATGCGGGACAACCAGATGGGCGGCACGTATTGGCCCGCCCTCGGTGGGAAGCCCACCGGAAGCCTCGGCTACGACCACTACTCGATGTTCGCCCTCAGCGGCAGCGGTACCAATCTCAACCTGGCTGTCCGCAATGCCTCCGGCCGCGACCGGGTCCGGTACGGCTGGGGACTGTAGGTCGGCTCCGCGCCACAGCCTGGTCGACGCCCTCGGCGCCGAGCCTCGTGCTCGGTGCCGGGGGCTTCGTCGTGCCGACACTGCCCTCCGGCACGTGTACGGATAGCCGTACCGCAATGGCTCTTCGGGCCCCGAAATAGGGAATTGGGGCCGGCTCCGGCCACGGAGGACGCCGTTCTTGCTGGTCGATTGTGGTGGGCTCGGTCTCTTCGGGCGGTCGTGTGGGTGGAGGTGGTGCGGCATTGTGGGCTGCGTGGATGTGCCGGGTGCGGAGCGCGGGTGGGTTGATCTTTTTGTGAGTTACGCGGGTCCGGATCGGCCGTGGGCGGAGTGGGCTGCCTTCGAGTTGGAGGCGGCGGGCTACTCGGTTGAGTTGGACGTGTGGGATTGGGCCGCGGGCAGTAACACGGTGTTGAACATGAACGATGCGCTGGGTCGGGCGGGTCGAGTGTTGGTGTTGTACTCGGCGGCGTACTTCGAGCGGGATCGGTTCACGGTGGATGAGTGGACGGCGGTGGTGGCCGAGCGTCCGGATGCCGAGGGTCGACGTCGGTTGGTGCCGGTGCGGGTGGCCGAGGTGAAGCCTCCGCCGATCTTGTCGCCGTTGCTGTGTGGGGATCTGTTCGGTCTGGATGAGCGGCGGGCTCGGGAGGTGTTGTTGGCCGCGGTCGGCGGGCCGGTACGCCCGTCGGATCGGCCGTCGTTTCCCGGTGCGGCGGTGTCCGGTGTTGGCGGCGGTGGTCCGCGTCCGCCGGGTAGTTATCCGGCGGTGTGGAATGTGCCGCGTCGGCTGGCGGGGTTCACCGGTCGGGAGTCGTTGCTGGCGGCGTTGCGGCAGCGGTTGACGGGTGGGGATCGGGCGTTGGTGCAGGCGCTGCACGGTCTGGGTGGCGTCGGTAAGACGCAGTTGGCGGTGGAGTACGCGTACCTGTTCGTCGGCGGTTACGACCTGGTCTGGTGGATCGACGCGGAGCGGGCCGATCTGATCGGTGAGCAGGTGTCGGCGTTGGCGGTGGCGGCGGATTGGGTCGAGGCTGGCACGGTGACGGCTGTCGCGGCGGACGCCGTGTCGCGGCGGTTACGCGGCATGTCCCGCTGGTTGATCGTGTTCGACAACGCTGAGCCGTCGGATGAGCTCGGGTCGTGGCTGCCGCCGGATACCGGTCATGTGATCATCACGTCCCGCCGCAGGGGGTTCGCCGGTGTCGCCGCGCCGGTGGAGGTGGATGTGTTCGATCGGGGTGAGTCGGTGGCCCTGCTCAGGGAGTATGTGCCGACGTTGACGGAGCGGGATGCTGATCGGTTGGCGGTGGCGTTGGGAGATCTGCCGCTGGCGTTGGCGCAGGCCGGTGGGTTGATGACCGAGACCGGGATGACGGTGCCGGAATACCTGGCGGAGCTGGACGCGGGTGCGGCCGAGGTGTTGGCGGCTGGTAAGCCGGTGGGGTATCCCGTTCCGTTGGCGGCTGCGGTGCAGGTGTCGACGAACCGGTTGGCGGGCGAGGATCCGGCGGCGGTGCAGTTGCTGCACCTGTGCGCCCAGCTGGCTCCGGAACCTGTCCTCTTGGCCTGGTTCGATACCGCCGCTGCCGCAGACGTGTTCGATCAGCCGTTGGCGGCGGTGGTCGGCGCACGGTTGGCGTTTCGTCGCAGCCTGGGCCGGCTGGCAGGATTCGGTCTGGCCCGGATCAGCGACGACGCGGTGCAGCTGCACCGTCTGACCCAGGCCGTTCTCCGCGACCAATGCTCGCCCGAGTGTAGGGAAGCGGACCGGCGGCGGAGCGAACTCCTCATTGTCAGTGTCACGCCCACCAACGACGGCACTGATCCTGCTTCCTGGCCGGCCTGGGCGGCGCTGCTGCCTCACCTGCTGGCCCTGGACCCGACCACGGTCGGGCCCAAAGCACGATCGACGGCCTGCAACGCCCTGTTCTACCTGCTGATGCGTGGCGAGTACCGGACGGCCCTGCCCCTGGCCGAAACCTGGCACCGCCGGTGGCGGGCAGTCCTCGGCCCGGACGACCACCACGTCTTGTGGGCGGCCAACCAACTCGCCTCCGCATACCGGTTCCTCGGCCACTACCGGCAGGCCCACGAACTCACCGAAGACATCCTCACCCGCCGCCGCCGGGTCCTGGGCGACGACCATCCCAACACTCTGAGCGCAGCCAACAACCTCGCCATCGACCTGCGCGACCTGGGTGAGCACGAGCGGGCCCGGGAACTCGACGAGGACACCCTCACCCGCCGCCGCCGGGTCCTGGGCGATGACCACCCCCACACCCTGACCTCAGCCCACAACCTCGCGATTGACCTGAGCAATCTGGATGAGTACGAGCGGGCCCGCGCACTGGCCGAGGAGACCCTTGACCACCGTCGCCGGGTACTAGGCGTCGACCACCCCGACACCCTGGCCTCCGCCCAGAACCTAGCCATCGACCTGAGCAATCTGGGCGAGCACGACCGGGCCCGCGCACTCCACGAGGAGACTCTTGACCATCGTCGCCGGGTACTAGGCGTCGACCACCCCGACACCCTGGCCTCCGCCCAGAACCTAGCCATCGACCTGAGCAATCTGGGCGAGCACGACCGGGCCCGCGCACTTCATGAGGACACCCTCACCCGCTCCCGCCGGGTCCTGGGCGACGACCACCCCGACACCCTGTCCTCAGCCCACAACCTCGCGATCACCCTGCGCGCCCTGCGTGAGCACGAGCGGGCCCGCCAACTCGACGAGGACACCCTCGCCCGCCGCCGACTCCTAGACGACGATCACGGCAACACCACAGGCGTGCGGGCGACCGGCCGGCAACGCGAGGAGTAGTCGTTCAGGAAGCGCTGAAGGGCACATCCGTCGATGGGTGTGCCCTTCTCGCCTGGTCGGGGTGGCCGGATTCGAATCGGCCGTAGCGTCGAGTGTGATCGTGTGCCGTACCGCGTGGTCAGGCGGGGTGGCCGGCCACCGGGGATGATCAACCTCAATATCCGGACGAATCCGCCTCTATTCTGTTATTTGAGCAACAGGAAGCGGATCAACAGAGTTCCGAGCCCCCTGAGGATGGCTGACTCAGAAGCGCTCAGACGGCAGTTGTAGAGTGCCGATTCATGAAGCCGGGCGGCGCCGACAGCATTCTAACGCATCTCGATCTTGCATGGTCTCATGTCGGCGCTTCAACGGGCGATCTTGATCTACCAGATCCGATCGCATTTGCTGACATGCGGCTGGCCTGGCCTCAGCAGCGCCTCCTGCTGGCACAGAAGATTTTAGAGGGCGATACGAAACCAGCGGATCTCGAACTCATCGATCTTCCAAAAAATGAGCTCTTAGTACGACCACTTGCAAGAGTCAGTCTCGAAAGCCGGCTTATGTACGAGGCATCCGTCCTGGCGGTCGTAGAGGAGATCGACAGCAGGCTCTCGGATGCGGTATTTAGCCACCGTTGGCTACATTGGGACAAGAGGCTATACGCGCCCACTGGTCGATGGATGAAGATGCTAGATGAGGCTCGGGTATTCCATCGAAAGAATCCGAAGCTGATGCTTGCACGCACAGACGTTTCAGCCTTCTACGAGAACGTCGACGTGTCGTTACTGTTACAGGAGCTAGAAAAGTTATCGCCTCCCAAGTGGGCACTGGACAGCCTCAGAATTTTCTTACAAGCATTCAACGCTCTCAACAACGTATGGGGCATACCTCAAGGATTCGACGTAACCGGAATCCTCGCTAATCTCTACCTTCTTCCGGTCGATCTTGCGTTGAAGCAAGAGGGGTTCAAGCACTTCCGATACTCAGACGACATGCTGATCTTCGGCGAGGATTGGCTATCACTGAGAAAGGCTTTACTGCATTTGACGTCGATCCTCCGGAGTCGACGACTGGTTCTCGCCAGCGCTAAGACCCATGTCATCCCAACTGGCGGAATCTTGGACGAGTTGTCCGACGCCGACAAGAACGCGATTAACTACGGCATCGCAACCGGCAAGGCCGAGGTTACGGACGATATTCGTAGATTCTTCGAAGGTGCCGTAGGCGGCGAGTTCGTAGACAAGCGGAACTTTACGTACAGCCTCACCAAACTGGCGTCCATGAAGGATAACTATGCAGTCGAATGGACACTTGAGAATATCGGAACAGTCCCGCACGCGAGCCGCGAAGCACTGGCATACTTAGGCGCCTTTCATAAGGCGGAGGCAAAATACGAGCGCCTTGTGGCCGACTTTCTACTCAACAGCAAGCTCTCACAGTACCCATTTGCGCAACAGAACGTACTGCTATATCTAATAAAGCACGGCGTGAGAGAACCGGTGGCAAGAGAGTCTGCCTGGCAGCTTATCAAGGACAGGAATACGCAAAGTTTCGTACGCGAGTTCGCTGCAAGGTACCTAGGCTTACGTGGCGAGCCGACGGATTCGATTCTGCTGAAAAAGCAGTTTAGAGAAGAACGCGACATCAAGGTGCGACGCGCGCTTCTTGTCGCCTGCTATGAAGCTAAAAACTGTGAGCCGGAGATGCTAGACCTGATCTCTAAATCCGTTCCAGAGCTTCGAATAACCGCCGACTACCTGAGAACCAATCCCACATCTATACCGATCCCCATCGCAGAGAGAAGGCCATATGGCCGCGCCTAGTGGACACGATCAGCTCAGGCGAGAGTTTGAGAACCTATACGAAGACTGCAACTACACGTCTCTAACGTACTTCAATGCGGCCAAGTCGGCCGACTTCTGGGGAAAGGCCATTGTGTTCTGGCCGGCAGTGGTCAGCTCTATCGCCTCGTTGTTAGTTTCACTCAACCAACCAAAGCAATGGAGCGCGTTAAGCGCTATCGCGAGCGCGATCGTTGCTACAGCCTCCTATCTCGGCGCCAACAAGCGAGCCGATCCCCTCAAGGATTCAGCCAAGAAGTTGACGGTACTGCGACACAAGGTCCGCTTAGAGCTTGCCCTTGTCATGGAGCGCGACGCCGAGAATCTAGAGACTCTAGTTCGCGATATGCGGTCGGAGTATGCTGCGATCGTTTCAGCCAACGAGCTTGTACCCGACCGATTCTTCAAGCGATCACAAAGGCAAATGCAGTGCGGGGTGTTGGAGTACGCCGAAGATGTTAACGGGGAAGGTGGAGCCACAAAAACCTCATTCGGCCGTTAATCCAAAGGTCGGTGGGCGGTGCCTTGAGCTGGGGAGGTCTGTGGGGTGGGTGCAGGGTAAGCCCAACGTTGGACCCGGCCGCAGATCGTGGAAGCCGAGCTGTCCGTCCGCGTCGCCGGAAGGCAGCGGAGAAGGCCGCGAACGCCGCAGCCAACGCCGACGCGTCCGGCCGTGACACCCTGCTCGCTGACGCCACGGCCGCCGCGATGAACGCCGACGCCCTCAAAGTCCCCGTCATCCCTCAACTCGTCGCCGACGACGTCACGAGCGAAGCAGCGGCATCTTTGCTGGCCGAGCAGGGCGGACGCCTAGCCGTCCTCTCCCCAGAAGGCGGCATCTTCGCCACCATAGCCGGCGGCTACTCCGGCACTCCCAACCTCGAGGTGTTCCTGAAAGGGCACGCCGGAGACATGCTCCGAGTCAACCGCCGTAGCCGCGCGGCCGAGCATGTGGCACACCCGCGCTGACCCTCGGCCTCGGCGTACAGCCCGACGTGTTACGCGACATCGCCGACATGCCTGGTTTCCGAGGTAAGGGACTACTGGCCCGCATCCTGTTCTCCCTGCCATAGAACACCGTCGGACGACGGAAGATCGGCGCCGACCCGGTACCCGAGCAGGTAGCCACCACCTACGATTCACGGCGCACCATCGATGCTCCCGACTGGTTGGCCACGCTGGTGTCGAGTCACATCGCCCACAATCGGCCGAAGCCGTGTCGGTGCCACGGGCGTACGTACGTCTTCCAAGGCCACCGGTCCGCGAACGGTGCGGCGCATCGGCCAGGGCCGAAGCTGGTGGACGTTGCCCGCCGTGCCGGGGTGTCAACCGGCACCGTGTCGACCGTCCTGAACCGTCCCGAAGCCGTAGCCGAGCTGACCGGAACGAAGGTCACGACCGCTATCACGGATCTCGGCTACGTCCGTGGCGGTATGACAGGGGAGCTTGCCGCACACTGGCGCCGGACCGGGTTCGCGACGTGGCTGTTCCACCCGGCCGCCACCGGCTGGTACCCAAGGAAGGCTCCCCATCCGCCCCGGCCGGTGCCGGTCCTTGGCGAGCCGTGGCCAGGCGTGCCGGTGCGTGGCCGCAACGCCTCGGAGCGCGCCGACTCGTGTTGGACGCCCATCGCCCCGAGGCTGACGCCGCACGGGCTGAGGCATACCCACAAGACCCTCATGGTCGAGCTGGGCACGCCACCCAAGCTGATGGACGAGCGGATGGGGCACGAGGACGGATCGGTGCGGGCGCGGTACTCGCATGTCACGCCGGAGATGCGTCAGCGGCTCAGGGCGGATCTGACCGGCCTTTGGAAGGCTGCCGTAGCAGCCCGCCGGGAGCTGGCCACCGGCTCTCCCGTGTCGGTCCTGAACCGCCTCTTGAAGGCCCGGCACCAAGACTCCGGGAGACGAATTCCAAGATCTTCTCCCAGATTTCTCCCAAGGCGACGCGGGAGACGAATCAGGCCCGGTATCACTAGCAGTGATACCGGGCCTGACCTGCACTTACTCTGGTCGGGGTGGCCGGATTCGAACCGACGACCTCTTCGTCCCGAACGAAGCGCGCTACCAAGCTGCGCCACACCCCGAGGCGTGCTGAGCCATAGTAGCCCACCCGCCCGGAGGGGCAAATTCGGTATCCCGGCCGGTACGCGCCGGCCTGCCGCCGGGGCCCGGCGGCCCCCGCTCAGCGCGGGATCAGGGTCAGCAGCGAGGCCTCCGGCCGGCAGGCGAACCGGACCGGGGCGGTCGGATGGGTGCCGAGCCCGGCCGAAACGTGCAGCCAGGAGTCCGATTCCGGCCACCGGTGCAGCCCCTTGGCCATCGACCGGGGCAGCCCGCAGTTGGTCACCAGCGCGCCGTAGAGCGGTACGCAGACCTGGCCGCCGTGGGTGTGCCCGGCCAGCAGCAGTTGGAAGCCGTCGGCGGCCATCTCGTCCAGCACCCGGGGCTCCGGCGAGTGGGTCAGCCCGATCGCCAGGTCGGCCTGCCCGGTGACCGGCCCGGCCACCGAGGCGTAGTCGTCACGTTCGATGTGCGGGTCGTCTACCCCGACCAGCTCGATCAGCCGGCCGCCGGCCTTGACCGACGTACGGCCGTTGTTCAGGTCGGCCCAGCCGGACCCGACCAGCACCCCGCGCAGCTCCTCGAACGGCAGGTCCACGCCCTGCACGTACTCCCGCTCGGGGAGCAGGTAGCGGAACGGGTTCTTCCAGACCGGGCCCCGGTAGTCGTTCGAGCCGAAGACGAACGCGCCGGGGAAGTCGAGCAGCGGTTGCAGGGCACGCAGCGCGCCGGGCACCGCCTCGGGGTGCGCGAGGTTGTCCCCGGTCACCACCACCAGGTCCGGGTCGGTCGCCGCCAGCGAGGCCACCCAGGCCTGCTTACGGTGCTGGTCCGGCATCATGTGCAGGTCCGACAGGTGCAGGATGCGCAGCGGTTCCGCGTCGGTGGCGAGCACCGGTACGTCGTACCGGCGCAGGGTGAAAAGGTTCCGCTCGACCAGCGACCCGTACGCCAGGGCGGTCCCGCCCATGACGGCGGCGCCGGTGGCCAGCCGCAATACTGTGCGCTTTCGCATGGACCTCAGGGTAGTTTCACCGTTCATGAGCACCTTGAAGGACCTCCTCACGAACGACATGCGTACCGCGCTCAAAGCACGCGACGAGCTGACCACGTCGACCCTGCGGATGGCGCTGGCGGCGATCGGGACCGCCGAGGTCGCCGGCACCGCCAAGCGGGAGCTCTCCGACGACGAGGTGCTGGCCGTGCTCACCAAGGAGGCGAAGAAGCGCCGGGAGGCGGCGACGGCCTTCGCCGACGCCGGCCGGGCCGAGCAGGCGCAGCGGGAGCGGGCCGAGGGCCAGGTGCTGGACCGGTACCTGCCCAAGCAGCTCAGCGACGACGATCTCGCCGAGCTGGTCGCCTCGGCGCTGCACGCCGGCGGCTTCGGCGGCCGTAACCAGATGGGCCCGGCGATGAAGGCGGCCCAGGCCGCGGTGGACGGCCGGGCCGAGGGGGGCCGGGTCGCCGCGGAGGTACGTCGACAGCTCGGCGCCGGATAACCGGGCCGGCTGCCGGCGGTACGACGAACCGGGCGGGCACCCGAAGTGGGTACCCGCCCGGCGCACGTCCTGCCCTGCGTCCTCGCCCGGCTCAGCCGGTCGTGGGTCGTGGGTCCGAGACCGGTGGCCGGCTGCTCGGCCGGCCGGGGGCGTTGTTGCCGCCCGTACCCCTGCCGTTGCTGATCTGGATCATGACGTCGCCGCCCTTGATCGTGCGGCCGTCCGGGCTGGTGCCGGCGACCCGGTTCGCCGGGCAGCTGGAGTTGATCGGCACGCTGTCCACCTGAACCTCGAAGCCGGCGCCCTTGAGTCGCTGCCGCGCGGTCTCGATCGTCTCGCACCGCACGTCCGGGATCGAGCGGGTGTCCCCTTCGAGGATCTTGCCGGTCGGCGGGGTGAACTGGATCGAGGGTTTGCCCTTCATCGCGTCCCGCAGCGTCTGGTAGACCGCGTGGTTGACGCCGCCGGGCTCGTTGTGCCCCATGTTCTGGTTGGTCTCGGGCCAGTCCGGGTCGGCGAGGATGCCGGCGACCGCGAGCTGCTTGGTCATCACGACCAGCGAGGCGCTCCGCTCGGAGTCGGTGGTGCCGCTCTTGCCGGCGACCGGCTTGCCGACGTCACCGCGGACGTTGCGGGCCGTGGCGCCGTTGCAGCGGGAGGTGCTGGACCGGTCGCCGACCGGGCAGCGGGCCGCGTCCACCGCGGCCCGCGCGACCTCGGTCTTGATCCGCTGCTGGCACCGCGGGTTGGCGATGTCGAGCTTGTTGCCCTCCTGGTCGCGGATCTGCTGCACCGGGATCGGCTCGCAGTATTTCCCGTCCGCCGCCAGCGTGGCGTACGCGTTGGCCAGGTCGAGCGGGGTGGTCTGGGAGACGCCGAGGGTGAACGCACCCCACTGGTCGGCGGACTGCTCGGTGCTGGCGAACTTGGCGTCGTTGGAGGCGCGGAACTTGATGCCCATCCGTTCTGCCGCGTCGATCACCTTGGCCGCACCGACCCGCTCCTGCAACGGTACGAAGTAGGTGTTGACCGAGGCGCCGAAGGCGCTCCACATGTTGTGCCGGCCGGCCATGCTCGCGCTGGCGTTACCCGGGCAGTACTTGTTGGTGCCCGGACAGGCGGCGGGGGCGTTGTACTCGAGGATGTACCCCGACCGGTAGACCGGCTTGGCGTCGATGCTGTGTTGCAGCGGGTAGCCGTTCTCCAGGGCCGCCACCACGGTGAAGATCTTGAAGGTGGAGCCGGCCTGGTAGCCGGTGATGTCGCCACCCCCGGTGAGCAGCGGATTCGTGGTGTTCGGGTACGTGCCCCGGATGCCCTTCTTCCGCTTCGCCGGGTTGGTCGACAGCTTGTTCGCCGGCTTGTCCGGGTTGTCGAGCTTGTAGTGGCGGTTGACCGCCAGCGCCCGGACCCGGCCGGTGCCGGGCTCGACCGCCGCCACCATCATGGCTTCCTTCTTGCCGGTCTTGACGTTGCGCTCGACCGCCTTCTTCGCCGCGCTCTGGGTCTTCGCGTCGAGGGTGGTGACGATGCTGTAGCCGCCGCTCTTGAGCCGCCGCTCCCGGTCGTACTGGGTGGCGCCGAAGGTCTGCTGGTCCATCCACCACCGGTAGAAGAAGTCGCAGAAGAAGCCCCAGTCGTTCTGCCGGGTCGCCACGCAGCCGTTGGGGGTCCGCTTGTCCTTGACCGTCAGCTTGATCGCCTTGGCGGCGGTGGCCTGCTCGGGGGTGATCGCGCCGATCTCGACCATGTTGTCGATGACGTAGTTGCGGCGCTTGGCCGCCTCCGGGTAGCCGCTGCGGGTGGTCGGGTTGAACGCCGAGGGCGCCTTGACCATGCCGGCGAGCATCGCCGCTTCCTCGATCTTCAGGTCCTTCGGGGCCTTGCCGAAGTAGACCTGGCTGGCGGCGAAGACGCCGTACGCGCCGTTGCCGAAGGGGGCGATGTTGAGGTAGCGCTCCAGGATCTCGTCCTTGGACAGGTCCGCGTCGATCTGGAGGGCGTACCGCATCTCGCGGAGCTTGCGGGCGCTGGTGTCCTCGGTCGCCGCGACCACGTCCTGCGGGTGGGTCGCCGAGTACGCGATCGCGAGCCGGACGTACTGCATGGTGAGCGTCGAGGCGCCCTGGGTGGTGACCCCGGCGCTGTTGTTGGCGACGAACGCGCGGGCCACGCCGTTCATGTCCACGCCGTTGTGCTCGTAGAACCGGTGGTCCTCGGCGGCGATGATGGCCTGCCGCATGATGGGGGCGATGTCCTTGAGCGGCACGTCCCGCCGGTTCTCGTCGTACATTGTGGCGAGTGGCGTCTTGCCGTCCGAGGCGTACAGGTAGCTGATCTGCGGCGCCTTCTTGACGGTCAGCTCGCTCGGCAGCTTGTCGAACGTCTCCGCGCCGGCCTTCGCGGCCAGCCCGGACATCGCCACTGCGGGGAAGGCGGCCGCGGCCACCACCACGCCGGCCAGCAGGCCACAGATCAGCAGCGACGCGGCGTTCGTGAAGACATTGTGGTCACGCTTCCGCATCCAGGTCACCTCGACAGGGTACGTGAATCAACACCGGGGTCGCGCCCTGCGTACTTTCCCCATTTCCTGCGGGCGCTGGCCTCGTTGTGTTAAACGCACGGCCCCTGGCAGACGGTTGCGGGTTCCCGGTGCCGAGTCTCCTCCTTCCGAAGAGTCTCCGCAGCGTTTTCGCAGATCGTTGCCGGGTAGTCAGGGCCAGATTGTCGGACGAAGCGTCATGGACTGTCCGGGGTGATGGATTTGCCTGACAACGTTGCGTAATCAGTTGACTACAGAGCATGATGGTCGAGCGAGAGAATCGCATGTCGTCCGTGGTGCCCGGGGGAGGGCGTCACGGGTGGCCGGGGGGTTATCGCCGGCTGACCGGCTCTGGTCGGTAGCGGGACTGCAAGGGGGGACAGAAACAGATGGGCATGATCACAGACTGGCCCACACTGGCGGCGTGTCAGAACGGGGATCCTGACGCGCTGTTCGTGCAAGGCGCCGAGCAGAACGTGGCGAAGCGGATCTGCCGCAGCTGCCCGGTGCGGTACGAGTGCCTGGCCGACGCGCTCGACAACCGCATCGAGTTCGGCGTGTGGGGTGGCATGACCGAGCGGGAACGCCGGGCCCTGCTACGGCGTCACCCGCAGGTGGCGAGCTGGCGGAAGATGTTCGAGGCCGCCATGAAGAACAAGGACAAGGTCCTCGTCACCGCCGGCTGATCACGGTACCTATCGTGCGCAGCCCGTCGACGTCGTGTACGTCGGCGGGCTGTGCCGTGACCGCCACCGTCGGCACCTCGGGGAACGCGTCGGTGAAGACCCTCGCCACCCGCCGCTCCCGCGCCGCCTGCTGGGCCAGCGCGGCGTGCGCCCGCAGCGTCTCCACGGTCGCCTCGTGGCCGCCCAACCCCGCCAGGCGGTCGGCGGCGGCCAGGCTCTCCTCGGCGGTGGGCGTCTCCACCGCGGTGCGGTGCACCCGGTTGAGCACCAGACCCGCCAGCGGCATCCGCTCCTGGCCGAGCCGGCCGGCGAAGTACGCCGCCTCCCGCACCGCGTCCGGCTCCGGCACCGCGACCAGCAGGAACGCCGTCTCCTGGGCCTGTAGCACCCGGTAGGTCTGCTCGGCGCGCTGCCGGAAACCGCCGAACATGGAGTCGAGCGCCGCCACGAAACCGGACAGGTCAGTCAACAACTGGGCACCGAGCACCTTCTGCACCACCCGGGAGAACATCCCGAAGGAGGCGGTGACCAGGCTGAACATGCTCCGCCCGCCACTGCGGGCCGGGGCGAGGAGCAGCCGCAGCATCCGGCCGTCCAGAAACCGGGACAGCCGGGCCGGTGCGTCGAGGAAGTCCAGCGCGGAACGGGACGGCGGGGTGTCGACCACGATCAGGTCCCACTCGCCCCGGGCGTGCAGCTGGCCCAGCTTCTCCATCGCCATGTACTCCTGGGTACCGGCGAAGGTCGAACTCATCGCCTGGTAGAAGGGGTTGGCGAAGATCTCCGCCGCCTTCGCCGGGTCGGTGTGCGCCAGCACCACGTCGTCGAAGGTCCGCTTCATGTCCAGCATCATGGCGTGCAGCTCACCGCCGCTGGCCTCGGCGTCGATCCCCTTCACCTGGCGCGGCGTGTTGTCCAGCTCGGTCAGGCCCAGCGACTGGGCCAGCCGCCGGGCCGGGTCGATGGTCAGCACCACCGTACGGCGGCCGTGCCGCTCCGCGGCCCGCAGCGCCAACGCGGCAGCGGTGGTCGTCTTGCCCACCCCGCCCGCGCCACAGCAGACCACGATCCTCACGCCGGGATCGGCGAGGATCCGGTCGATGTCCAGCTCCGCTGCTGGTTGATCGGCACGCACCAAACGAGCGTATCGGGACCGCGCGGCGTCGACGGCGTGGTGGCGCGCAGGTGTGAGTCAGTCGGCCCCCGTTCCCCCCAACGAGGACGACAGGGGTGAAAGGAAGGGCCCCTTATTATCGCTTTTTGTATAGGAAGGGCCCCTTCCTAACACCTGGGGCCCGCGTACGGCTCAGGCTGGTTGGTCGTCCGCGGCCAGCAGGGTGTCGGCGATCGCGTCCAGGCCGGCCCGGTCGACGCCCTCGGTCAGCAGCGGCAGCTCCACCAGGGGACGGCCCAGCTCGACCAGGTCGGCCCGCAGCGACTCCTCCAGGTCCCGCCGGATGAGCTGGTCCAGCGCCTCCGCGTGCAGGCCGGCGACGGTGGTCCGGTCGGTCGGCAGCCCGGCCGCCGCCAGCCCCCGGCGCAGCTCGGCCTGGGTCACCCGACCGGCCAGCAGCGCCGGCCGGGTGGCGTTCAGGATCAACCGGCCGACCGGGATCCCCAGTTTGTGCAGGTCCGCGATCGCGTCGACGGTCTCCTGGACCGGCATCTCCTCCAGCAGCGTGACCACGTGTACGGCGGTCATCGGCGAGCGCAGCAGCGCGGCCACGCCCTCGCTCTGGGTCTTGATCGGGCCCACCTTGGCCAGCCGGGCGGTCTCCGCGGTGACGTTCAGGAACCGGCCGATCCGCCCGGTGGGTGGGGCGTCGAGCACCACCGCGTCGTAGACCCGCCGCCGGTCGGCGGTACGGGTGGTGGCCTCCTTCACCTTGCCGGTGAGCAGTACGTCGCGCAGGCCGGGGGCGATGGTGGTGGCGAAGTCGATCGCGCCGAGCTTGCGCAGCGCGCGCCCGGCCGCGCCGAGCTTGTAGAACATGTCGAGGTATTCGAGGAGCGCCTCCTCGGAGTCGACCGCCAGCGCGCGTACCTCCCCGCCGCCGCGGGCGGTGGCGATCCGCCGTTCCTCGTACGGCAACGGGTCGGTGCCGAAGAGCTGGGCGATGCCCTGGCGGCTCTCCACCTCCACCAGCAGGGTGCGCCGCCCGCCGACGGCCAGGGCCAGCGCCAGCGCGGCGGCGACCGTGGTCTTGCCGGTGCCGCCCTTGCCGGTGATCACGTGCAGCCGGGCCGGCCAGACGGCACTGGCTCGTTCGGCCCCCGCCCGGTCGGCCCGTACCTGGTACGCCGACCCCTCACCCGTTCCCACGTTCCGAGCCTAGCCACCCCGGACGGCGCGACGCCGCCCAGCGGCTACGTGACGTCGCAGACCCGCCAGCCGGACTGCTCCACGACGATGAACCTCAACCGCTGGTCGACGGTCCGCTCGTCACCGGTCGTCATGGTCACGGTTACCGCGACGAGGGCCCGTTCCGCGTCCTGGTCCTCGATGCGCGGCTCGTCCCAGCGGAACCGGGGAGTGTCGTACGTCGTCGCGTAGCCCGCCAGCTCCTCGATCTTCGCGTCGATCGCGCGCTCGTCGCGGGCCTCGGCGCAGACCAGGCCGGTCGCCTTGGCGGCGTCCTTCTCGGTGTAGACCGCCCGCAGGAAGCTCTCCACCGCGGTCGTCGGCTCCGCGGCGCCCTCACCCGCCTCGGCGTTGCGGAGCACCAGGAACGCCGCCACACCGCCGACGGCGCAGAGCAGCAGCGCCGCCGCCAGCGCGATCGAGGTGATCAGGAGGGTACGCCGCCTCGGGGTGGCCGGCGGGACGGCGGGCGGGTGGCCGGCCGGCCCGGGAGCGCCGGGTGGCGGCCCCCCGGGGCCGGGAAGGGGAGCGCCGGTGGTGGGCCCGGGGTGCCCGGCCGACGGTGTGGCTCCGAGCGGCTCCGCCACGATCGGTTCCGCGAGGACCGGCCCGGTCGCCAGGGGCGCCCCGGCCCACTGCGGTTCGTGGGCCATCGCCGGGGTGGCCGCCGGGTCGGGGGCAACCGCCCGGGTGGCGTCCGGATCCGCGTCGGGGGCGAAGGTCTGGCCGGCCCAGGTCGCGTCCGGATCCGCATCGCGGGCGGGAGTCTGGCCGGCCCGGGTCGCGTCCGGATCCGCGTCGGGGGCGAGGGTCTGGCCGGCCCGGGTGGCGTCCGGGTCCGGCTCGGAAGCGAGTGCCCGGGTGGGGTCCGGGTCCGGCTCGGAAGCGAGTGCCCGGGTGGCGTCCGGGTCCGGATCCGGGCCGGGGGCGACGGTCGGACCGGCCGGGGAGAGGTGCGGGTCCGGGTCGGGGGTGAGTGCCCGGGTGGCGTCCGCGTCCGGTCCGGCCGACGTCGCGTCCTCCGGTTCCGGGTCGCGCGGCGTCTCCTCGTCCGGCGTCTGGTCCGGCGCCGGCTCCGGGCGGTCCGCGTGGGCCGGCGGTTGCTCAGCCCGCCCCTCGGCGGGTTCCTGCCCGGTCTGCGGCGGGGTGGCCTTGGCGCCGTCGGATTGGGTCATGGTGTCCTGTCCCCCGGGTGGGGCCTCCGGACGCCACCGGCGCCGGGCCGGTTCAGCGGGGCGGCGGGTCGCGGGAGGCGGCTGGTCGTCGGGCGGGCTGGTGTGGGCGACGGGCGCAAGGATGACGCCGTGGCGTACTGGGACCGGTGTGGCGGAAGAGCATACCGCCCGTCCCGGGCGAGGGTAACTTCTCGTGGTTGGACGAGCCGAGACCGCGTCACCGTTGCCGGCGGCGGCAGCCCGTAGGCTGTCGGGGCCGAAAGCCCGAGACCGAGGGGGACCTCTAGCAATGCAGAAGTGGGAGTACGCGACGGTGCCGCTGCTGGTGCACGCGACCAAGCAGATCCTCGACAACTGGGGTGAGGACGGCTGGGAGCTGGTCGCCGTGGTGCCCGGCCCCAACCCGGAGCAGCTCGTCGCGTACCTCAAGCGGGTCAAGCCGTGACCACCGGACCGCACGCGAAGCTCGCCGAGCTGGGTCTCGCCCTGCCCGAGGTGGTTCCGCCACTGGCCGCGTACGTCCCGGCGGTGCAGTCGGGCCGCCACGTGTACGTCTCCGGCCAGTTGCCCCTCGCCGACGGCAAGCTGCTGGCCACCGGCAAGGTGGGCGCCGGGGTCTCCGCCGAGCAGGCGAAGGACCTGGCCGAGCAGTGCGCGCTGAACGCGCTGGCCGCGATCGACGCGCTGGTGGGCCTGGAGACCGTCGTCAAGATCGTCAAGGTGACCGGTTTCGTCGCGTCGGCGGAGGGCTTCACCGGCCAGCCGGGCGTGGTCAACGGCGCCTCCGAGCTCTTCGGGACCGTCTTCGGTGAGGCCGGGCGGCACGCCCGCAGCGCGGTCGGGGTCGCCGAGCTGCCGCTCGGTGCCCCGGTCGAGGTCGAGGTCATCGTCGAGGTCGCCTGACCGCCGGCACACCGGCGACGCGGGGTTGTCGTCTCCGGGTCGTACCATCGCAGCCATGACCGGGCACGTGACCGCACCGGCGGCGGCGCTTGCCGACCAGCTGCCGAGCTGGGCGGCGCTGTGCCGTGCCCCCAACCCGGGGCCGATGACCCTGGACGGCACCAACACCTGGGTGCTGGGGGTGCCGGGAGCCGGCGGTGTGGTCGTGGTCGACCCCGGCCCGCTCGACGAGGGCCATCTGGCGGCCGTGGTCGCGCTCGGCCCGGTCGCCGGTGTGCTGCTCACCCACGGGCACCCCGACCATGCCGAGGGGCTGGCGCGGTTCCTGGAGCTGAGCGGAGCGCCCCGGCTGCTCGCCGAGCCCGGGGTCGCGGCCGTCGACGCCGCCGGCCTGCGGCTGCGCCGGCTGGACACCCCGGGGCACACCGCCGACTCCGTCTGCTTCCTCGTGGAGGCGGCCGGCGAGCGGGCCGTCTGCACCGGGGACACGATCCTCGGCCGGGGCACCACCGTGGTGGCGTACCCCGACGGCGACCTCGGCGACTACCTCGACAGCCTGGCGGCGCTGGCCGGGTACGAGGGGATCCCGGCGCTGCCCGGGCACGGCCCGGCGCTGGCCGACTGCGCCGTGGCGGCCCGGTTCTACCTGGCCCACCGGCGGGCCCGGCTGGACCAGGTACGCCAGGCGGTGGCGGACGGCGCCACCACGGCGGCGGCGGTGGTCCAGCGGGTCTACGCCGATGTCGACCGCTCGCTCTGGCCCGCCGCCGAGTGGTCGGTCCGGGCCCAACTCGCCTACCTCGACGACCACACACCCCGGCGGGCCGGGTCCCGACCACCCGAGCCCGAGGCACGGAAACCCGGCCCGGGGGGACCTGATCCGGAGAACCGGGAATCCGGCCCGGGGGCCGGTGGGTTGGACCTCGCGTGACCTGCCCGGTGTGTGGAACCGTTGCCGTACCCGGCGCGCGGTTCTGCCACAACTGTGGCGTCGCGCTGCCCGCCGCCGCGACCCTGCCGGAGGCGGAGCGCCGGGTGGTTACGGTGCTCTTCGGCGACCTGTCCGATTTCACCTCCTGGTCGGAGGACCTGGACCCGGAACGGGTCAGCGTGGTCACCGACCGGGTGCTGGCGGCCCTGGCCGGCGCGGTGAAGACCTTCGGCGGGCACGTCGACAAGCTGACCGGCGACGGGATCATGGCGGTCTTCGGCGCCCCGGTGGCGCACGAGGACGACGCCGAGCGCGCGGTCCGGGCGGCGCTGTCGATGCAGCGCGCCGTACGCCGGGTCCTCGACGACGAACGCGGGGGCGGTGCCCCGCTCGGGCTGCGGGTCGGGCTCAACACCGGTGACGTGGTCGCCGGCATCCAGGCCGCGATCGAATACACGGTCATCGGCGACACCGTCAACACCGCCGCCCGGCTCGCCGACGCCGCCGCGATCGGCGCCGTCTACGCCGGTGCCCGGACGGCCGCGGAGACCCGCCGGGTCGCCTCCTGGCGGCAACTGCGTCCGCTGCGGCTGAAGGGCAAGCGCGAGCCGGTCGAGGCGTACGAGCTGCTGGGCCTGCTGGATGCCCCGGGCACCCGGTCGGGGCTCGGCGACGAGGCGCCGTTCGTCGGGCGGGAGACCGAGATCGGGCGGGTCGCCGGCCGGCTCGCCGAGGTCATCGACCAGGGGCAGTCCCGGGTGCTGCTGATGACGGCCGAGGCGGGCATCGGCAAGTCCCGGTTCGCCGCCGAGGTCGAGCGGCTGGCCGCCGGTTACGACGTCAGCGCCGGCCGGTACGCGACCCACACCGGCGCCCGGGTGCTCTCGGTGAAGTGTGCGGCGTTCGGGGAGCGGCGCCGGCTCGCCCCGCTCGCCGACCTGGTCCGCGCGGCGGTGGGCCTGCCCGACGGTCCGGCCACCGCGGTGACCCGACCGGTCGTGGAGGAGCGGCTGCGCCGGCTCGGCCAGCGACTCGCCCGGCTCCGCCCCGACCCGCCGCCGGTCGCCACCGACCTGCTGCTGGCCCTGCTCGGTTACGCCGACCTGCCGGCCGCGCACGGCACCGTGCCGACCGGGGCGGCGGAGTGGCCGGCGGCGGGGCAGAGCCCGGACGCCGACGCGATCCCGGTGGCCGTCGCCGAGCTGCTCAGCGCGCTCGCCGTCGAGACACCGCTGACCGTCATCGTCGACGACCTGCACGACGCGACCCCGGAGACCACGGACGCGCTCGGGGTGACGCTGTCCCGACTGGCCGGGCCGGTGCTCGTGCTCCTGCTCGGCCGCCCCGAGCTGGTCCGCACGGCGGGGGCGCTGACCCGGCTGGCCGACGCCGAGGTGCACGCCCTACCGCCGCTGCGCGGTGCCGACGCCGCCCGGCTGCTCACCACGTACCTCGGTGGGGGCCGGCTGCCGCAGGCCGACATCGACCGGTTGCTCGCCACCGCGCAGGGCAACCCGTTCTACCTCGCCGAGCTGGTCACCCTGCTGATGGAGCGCGGGGCGCTGACCCCGGCACCGGGCCGGCCGAGCGGGACCGGGCCGATCACCGGGCCCGGCGCGGCGGCCGGGAAGAGGACGCCGACCGGGGCGGCGGCCGTGATCGCCACCGCGGCGGCCGGAGCCGGTACGCCGGCGGCCGGGGCCGGTGCCGGCACGACGGTCGATACCGGCGCTCCCGCCGGCGCGACGGGCGGATCCGGCACCGGCCGGAGTGGCTCGGGGATCGGCGGGAGTGGCTCGGGGATCCGCCCGAGGGTGGCCGAGGGGACCGCGTCGACCCCGTCACCGGCCCCCGTCACCGGCTCCCAACCCGGCGCGTACTGGCGGCTGGTGCCCGGCTCCCTCGGCAGCCGGCTGCTCTCCCGCGACCTCGCCGCCGTGCTGGCGGCCCGGATCGACGCACTGCCCGCCGAGGCCCGTGCGACGCTGCGCGACGCCGCCGTGGTCGGCGACACGGTGCCGGCCGGGGCGCTGGAGGCGCTGCGTGAGCGGCGCGCCGGCCGCGACGGTCGGCCGACCGCGGTCCTCGCCGTCGAGCTGGAGCGGGCCGTCGAGGAGCTGCTGCAGCGTCGCATGCTGCACCGCAACCGCGAGGGTTACTCCTTCGCCACCCCGCTGATGCGGGAGGCGGCGTACGCCGGCATCGGCAAGGCCGACCTGGCCGACCGGCATGCGGCGCTCGCCGAGTGGGCGGCCCTGCCCGCCGGTGGTCCGCACGGCGGCGGGGACGGCCGGGGTGGCGGCGGGCCCGCCGGGATGTCGGAGGCGGAGCGGGACGCGTTCATCGCGGCGCACGCCGAGCGGGCCAGCATGCTCGCGGACGCGGTCGGGCTGCGCCCGGACGTGACCGCGCGGGCCGTCGCCCCGCTGGGGCTCGCGGCGCTCAGCCGCTCCGCCCGGCGCGCGCTGGCCGTCGGGGAGCCGGCGCTCGCCGTGGAGCACGCGGAGCGGGCCGCCCGGCTCGGCGGCGAATCCGTGCCCGGCGCCGACCGGCTGGTACACGCCCGGGCGCTGCTACAGGTGGGGCGGATCGCCGACGCGCTCGCCCTGGCGGAGAAGACCGGGGCGAACGCGGGGGACGACGCCGCCTGCCGCGCCGGGGCACTGCTCGTCGCCGGCCAGGCGTACCAGGCACAGGCCGACCAGGGGCGGGCGGTGAGCAGCTGGCAGGAGGCGCTCCAGGTCGCCACCCGGGCGGACCTGCCGGGGCCGCGCGCCTCGGCGATGCGCCGGCTCGGCATGGCCGACTTCGTCAGCGGTCGGCTGAGCCAGGCCAGCAGCCGCTTCGCCGGTGCCTACCAGGTCAACCTGGCGGCCGACGACCGCCGTGGACAGGCGTGGTCGTTGCAGAACCTGGCCTGGGTGACCACCACCCGGGGCGACTTCGCCGGTACGGACGCGGTGCTCGGCCGGGCCGCCCGGCTCTTCGCCGAGACCGAGGACCCGATCGGCCGGGCCTGGCTGCGCGGCACCACCGCCTTCGCCCGGCTGCTCGCCGGGCGGCTCGGTGAGGCACGCCGGCTGGCGCAGATCTTCCTGCCGTTCGGCGAGCGGGTCGGCGAGTCCTGGGCGGTGGGCACGCTGCGCGCCGTCGAGGCGTTCGCGGCGGCCGAACTGGGCGAGCTGACCGAGGCGGACCGGGAGGCGCGTCGGGCCTACCGGGACTTCGCCGCCGCCTCCGACGACTGGGGGCGGGGCTTCGCCCTGGTCGTACGGGGTGCGGTGGCGCGCGGGCTGGGCGAGCCGGAACACGCCACCGACCTGCTCGGCGACGCGCTGCGGTACGGCCGGCGTACCTCGCACCCGCTGTTGACCGGGCTCGCCGGCACGCTGCGCGGCTTCGTGGCGCTGGACCGTGGCGACGTGGCCGGGGCCGAGCGGGACGCCGAGGCGGTGCTCGCCGCCGTCGAGCCGCACAACCCGCTGGCGCCGATCCAGGTGGGACCGAGGGTCCTGCTCGCCGCGAGCCGGCTGGCCGACGGCGACGCCGCCACGGCCGTACGCCTGCTCGCACCGATCGCGGAGGCGGGCGCGGTGCCGTCGGTGCTCTTCTCCTGGCGGCAGGCCCTGGCGCGGTACGCCTCGGCGCTGCTCGCCGACGGGGCGCCGGAGACGGCGCTGGACTGGGCCCGCCGGGCGGTCGAGGCGCCGGGCGAGGACATCCGCAGCCGGGTGATCGCGACGACGGTCCTCGCCGAGGTGTTGGCCGCGCTCGGCCGGACGGCGGAGGCGCGGGTGGCCGCCGAGGAGGCGGTCACGTTGGCGTACTCCACGCAGCAGACCGGCGAGCGGGCCCGCGCGGACGCCCTGCGGGACCGGCTCGGCCCGCCGATCGCCACCGGCGAAGGGCTGCCGGCGGACACGGAGCGCGCGTGGGTGGGGGACGGGGCCGTGGTGGCCCGGCAGCGGGACGCGGCGGAGCCCGACACCGACGTCGACACGGACCTCTCCGACGCGGGATTCGACGATCTCATGGATTCCGCATGGCCGGGGCAGCCGCTAGCCTAGGGCGATCCGTCCACAACGGACGGCCATTCAACTGAGGGACGTCTCGTGTGGCTGCCCCGCTCGGTCGCGGCCTGGACCATCGCCGTTTTCGGCGCGCTCGCCGTCCTGCTCGGCGCGGCGGGCCTGGTCCGGCCCGAGTCGCTGCTCGCCCTGCTCGGTTTCGAGGTGCTCCCGCCGGCCGAGCGGATGCCAGGCGACCACACCCGGACCTTCGTCACCGCCTCCTCGATGGCCTCGTTCAACATGGGCGTCTACTACCTGCTGGCGGCCCGGATGGACTGGCGGCCGTTCTTCCGGTTCACCGTGGCCTTCCGGCTGCTCACCTTCGCCGTCTTCACCGCACTGGTGCTGACCGACACGGCGCCGCCGCGTTTCCTCGGGGTGGCGGCCTGGGAGGGGGCCGGGGCGGTCGCCACGGGCGTCGGGTTGTGGCTCGATCGGCGTCGGGTCGGGAACCCGTCGATCGCCGGTACGGGTACGGGGGAGTGATTCGTCCGGCGTCTTCGGTATTTTCAAGGTTGTGAGTAACACTCCGCCCGGCCCGCTTCCTCTGCCCGTGGTGCCCGGGTTGGAGGATTTGCAGGTGTTTGCCCGAGGCGGTTACGCCACCGTCTACCGCGCCACCCAGATCTCCGTCGGCCGCGAGGTGGCGGTCAAGGTGGAGAACCGGACCCTGGAGAGCGAGCGTGACCAGCGCCGGTTCCTCCGGGAGGCGCGGGCGGCCGGGCGGATGTCGTCGCACCCCCACGTGGTCGACCTCTTCGATGCCGGGGTCACCGAGGACCAGCATCCCTTCCTGATCATGGAACTCTGCGACGGTTCGTACGCGGAACGGATGCGGACCTCGCCGCTGAGCCCCATCGAGGCCCGCGACCTCGGCGTGAAGATCGCCGACGCCCTCGCCGACGCCCACCACCTCGGGGTGCTGCACCGGGACGTCAAGCCGGCGAACATCCTCTACTCGCGCTTCAACGAGCCGGCGCTGGCCGACTTCGGGTTGGCCATCCTGGCCGAGGCCCGGGACTCGCTGGTCACCCTGGAGGTGCTCACCCCGGCGTACGCGCCGCCGGAGATGTTCCGGCACAGTCCGCCCTCGCCGGCGGTGGACGTGTACGCGTTGTGCGCCACCCTCTACGCGGTGATGCACGGCAAGCCGCCGCGCTGGCAGGCGGACCGCAACCCCGGCCTGCTCACCCTGATGGAGCTTTTCACCGAGCCGATCCCGGAGCTGCCCGGCGTGCCGGACGGTCTGCTCGATCTGCTCCGGTACGGCATGGCGAACGACCCGGGCGACCGCCCCTCGGCGGAGGAGTTGCGGGACCTGTTGGCGGCGCTGCCGTTGCCCCCGGCCGGGACGGGCGCGTCGGCCAGTCCGAGCGTCACCCGACCGGTCTCCGGGGTGCCCGTCCCGGGCTCGCCGGTCTCCGGTCCGCCGGTACCTTCCCGACCGGTCGCGGCGGGGCCGGTCGGGCCGCGGTCGACGCACGGCGGGCCGTCGGCCGGGTGGCCGGTCTCCGGCGGACCGGAGCCGGGCGCTGCCGGGTACGCCGCTGGGGCGGGCGGTGGCTGGAGCACCGGCACGACCGGGCCCGAGGCGGCGTCCGGGCGCCCGGCGGATCAGTCGTCGGGCGAGGCTGCGCGGCCGGGGGCGTGGCCACCGGCGCCCCGACGGCCCGGCGCCGACGCGCCGGGCAGAGCGCCGAGCTCGGGTGGTCCCGCGCCGGGCGTGTACCGGTCCGGCGCCCAGCCGGGCCCGGCACCCCGGCCCGCGTCCGGGCCGCCGTACGCCGACGCGCACCCGACCGTGCCGCACCCGACCGTGCCCCACCCGAAACGTCGACGTCGGCTCTACTGGTTCTTCGGCGGTCTCGGCGCGGTCGCCCTGCTGGCCACGGTCGCCGCCGCCTCCTGGTACGTCGCCGCGCGGGCCACGCCGACCTGGCCGCCGGGCGCCGGGGCACGGAACACGGCGACCCCGGTCGGTCCGGGTGCCAACCGGGCCCTTCCCGGCACCGTCGGCACGCTGCGCGGTTGCCTGGTCCCGCTCCCGTCCGGTGTCCGCTGCCCTGGTGAGCTGGAGTGCTTCGGCCCGGTCAAGGTCAAGGAGCGGCGGGCGACGGCCGCACGGTTGCCCTGCACCGGCCGGCACACCTGGGAGACGTACGCCGAGGGCGACCTGCCGGCCGGGCTCGACCCGGGCGACCACGAGGCGGTACGCGACGATCCGACCGTACGGCGGGTGTGCAGCCCGACGGTGTTCCGGCTGACCACCACGCTGCTCGACGTACGGGGCTGGCGGTTCGAGGTGCTGCCCCCGGAGGCCCCCCACCCCTCCACCGGCACCTTCCGCTGCCTGGCCGGCCGAGGCCCCAACCAACTGACCACCCCCACCCTCACCACCAACTAACCCCGCCCACCCGCCCCGCAGCCCTCACCTCGCCCGCCCCGCGGGCTCGCCCCGGTGATCAGGGAGCTGTTCCGGCGTGTCGTCGGCGAGTCGTGGGTTCGGCCCCCTGATCAGCGAGATCTTGCGCATTTCTTGCGGTGACCAGGTTGGACAGTGCTGGCTACGCTGTGTTCTCGCGAGCCTTCCTTCAGACGGGGTCCGCCGATGACCGAGACATCGCTTCGAGCCCGCATCCGGCTGGCCGCCACGACCGTGGCGGTCGTGGCGACGCTGCTGCTCGCCGCCGGTGCGGGCTGCGACAGCCAGCAGGAGCCGAAGCTGGCAACGGTGCAGCAGAAGCTCGAGGAGTCGCACATCTACGGCCAGAGCAAGCTGAGGATCGGGGTGGCGGCCTTCGAGCCGCTGATGGGCGTACTGGAGAACGGCAGGTACGTCGGCTTCGACATCGAGATCGCCCGCTACATCGCGGCCTCCCTCGGCTACGCCGGTGACGAGCGGATCGAGTTCGTCCAGCTCCTGACCGAGGACCGCATCCCCGCACTCCAGGGTGGTCGGGTGGACATCCTGGTCGCCAGCTTCTCGATCACCGAGGATCGGCAGAAGCTCGTCAGCTTCGCCGGCCCCTACTTCGTGACCACCCAGGAGGTGCTCGTCCCGGCCCGGTTGAAGGACCGGATCCGGACGATCGAGGACCTGCGCAAATTCCGGGTCTGCACCAGTGGCGGCTCGACCAGCGAGGCCGAGCTGGGCAGACACGAGGTGAAGGTGCTGGTCGTCAAGAACGTCCGGGACTGCGTGGCCGGGATCCGGGACCGCAGGTACGACGCGGTCAGCTCCGACGAGACGATCCTGGCCGGGTTCCGTTCCCTGTACCCGACCGAGTTCGAGATCGTCGACATGCCCTTCGGCACCAGCGAACAACTCGGCGTGGGGGTGCCGATCAGCGACCCCGCGCTGCGGGACCTGGTCGCCTTCTTCCTGCACAAGAGCTATCTGGCCGGGCGTAACGGCCGGACCAGCCCGTGGCTGACCGCGTACAACCAGACGCTCGGGCCGTGGTTGCAGGCCGAGCGGGAGCAGCCGCCGCCGCTCCAGGTGCCCCAGCTGGTGGACTTCGACGACCGGGCGCCGACATGACAGCCCCCGGCGCCGGTCCGGCCGCCGTCGCCGACGACCCGGACGGGGACGGGGCCCGGCAGGACGGTGGCGACGGCTCCGAGCCGGCCACGGTACGCGGGCGGGCGGCGAGCCGGGACCCGACCGAGCACCGGTCCCGGGCCAGCCAGTCGTTCTGGACCCTGGTGGTCGGGGTGCCGGCCGTCTTCTCCGTACTCCGGCTCGGTGTGGAGGCGGGCGGCGAGTTGCAGACCACCCTGCTGCTCGTGGCGAACGTGGGTCCGGTCAACCTCGCCGCGGCGCTCTTCACCACCGCGGCCCGGCTGGTATCGGCGGGGCTCGTCGCGATCTTCGCCATCGGAGCGGTGCTGGCGGTGGCGTCCGAGCACGCTCCGAACCACTGGATCGGCCGGCACCCGCCGCTCTTCGCGCGCTGGCGCGAGAACACGCCCGCGTGGGTGGTGGTGGCCAGCTTCGGCGTGGCGCTCGCGACCTGGCCGATCCTGTACCTGCCGCTGCTGCTCCCGGCGGCCGCCGCCGCGTTCCAGTTCCATCCGACGAGCCTGGACGAACGTCGGGTACCCCGGTTGGCGCTGCTCGCCGCGTTGCTGACGGCGTACGCGCTGCTGCTGCTACCGACCCTGCGGGAGGCGTGGGGGCAGCGGGAGTTCTTTCCGGTACTGGCGTTCGCGGCCCCGCCGCTGCTCGCCCTCTTCGTCTCCGGGTCGATTCCCGCGGCCGTGGCCCGACCGCTGGCCCTGGTGACCCAGGTGACGGTGTTGGGCATGCTCGCCTGGACCGCCCTGCCGGTGATCACCACGCCGGTGCTGCCGCTCACCGTGACCACGGTGCAGGACGGTGCCGGCGGCACCGAGGACATCCGGGGCCACGTCATCACCGTGGACGACGCCAGCACCGTGATCCTCCAGGAGCGCGGTGGCGTGCGGTACGTGCCGGTGGACCGGGTCGAGTCGCAGGTGCTCTGCCCGACCGAGGAGGAGTTGCCCCGGCACCGGCTGCGGGTGCGCGACTTCCACGTCGAGGATTCCCTGCTGGAGGGGCTGGGCCGGCGGATCCGGCCGATAAAACGGGTCGACGCGGCCTGCCGTACGGCCACCGACGGGGGCTGATCCCGCCGGGCGGCTCCGGCACGGCGGGGTGCGCTCACCGCCCGCCGGCCCGGCATGATCGCGCTGATCAAGGGGACGAAACCACGACACGCCGACGACACGCCGGAACAGCTCCCTGATCACCGCGATCATGGTGGGCGGGCGGGTGGGTCAGACGCGGGCGCGCCGGGCCAGTCGCTCCGGGTCCAGGATGATGATGCTCTTGCCGTCCAGGCGGAGCCAGCCGCGCGAGGCGAAGTCGGCCAGGGCCTTGTTGACCGTCTCCCGGGAGGCGCCGACGAGCTGGGCGATCTCCTCCTGGGTCAGGTCGTGGGTGACCCGGAGTACCCCGCCGTCGCGGGTGCCGAACCGGCCCGCCATCTGGAGCAGGTTCTTCGCCACCCGGCCGGGGACGTCGGTGAAGATCAGGTCGGCCAGGTTGTCGTTCGTCCGGCGCAGCCTGCGGGCGAGCACCCGGAGCAACTGCTCGGCTATCTCCGGCCGGTTGTTCAGCCAGGGCCGCAACGCCTGCTTGCGCAGCCGGGCGAGCCGGGTGTCGATCACGGCGGTCGCGGTCGCCGTGCGCGGGCCCGGGTCGAAGAGCGACAGCTCCCCGACCATGTCGGAGGGGCCCATCACGGCGATGAGGTTCTGGCGCCCGTCAGCGGCACGTCGACCGACCTTGATCTTGCCGCTCAGGACGATGTAGAGGCTGTCGCCGGGTTCGCCCTCGTTGAAGACGATTTCACCCTTGCGTACCTCAAGCGTCTCCATGTCCTTTGCGAGCGCCTCGGCGGCCTCCGGGTCGACACCCTGGAAGATCCCGCTGCGGGCCAGCACCTCGTCC